>NZ_BAAARF010000012.1:0-252272 GCF_039532055.1 Kocuria salsicia
CTGACACCCAACACCCCCAGGAAACGGGAAAACACCCAGAGGACATCAGGCCATCAACCAAAAACAAAAAATTTGGTATCAACAAACTAGACACACTATTGAGTTGACAAACAACACACCACAACGAGATCGACTGCTCTTTGCAGGTTCACAACGTTCGGTTGACGACCGGCTCGCAGCCGATCAAATTTGTTCTCCGCTTCGCCAGGCCGGAAGGCCCTCCTTGAAGCGGCTTGTACAGCTTAGTTCGGCTTGCTCGGCGTGTCAACTTGACTGCTCAAGACGATCCGCTCCGCTCGTTCCGAAGCTCCGTAACCATAGCATGAACAAGGTCCGAATTTTTCGGGCTGATCTTTGCTGGCCACCCGCCGCTGCTCGGTCCCTTCCGGGTCCTCGTCGCGACGACTCGGAATACATTACACACGACACGGGACCGGCGCAAAACGCCGGTCCCGTGCAGAAGTCCTGGTCGGTGGGGGTGTCGGTAGCGCCCCGCTCAGGCGCTGAACGTCACCGCCGCAAGGTTTTTCTTCCCGCGCCGCAGCAGGGCGAATCGGCCGTGCAGCAGGTCCGACTCTCCGATCACGGCGTCCTCCCCCGTGACCTTGTGGTTGTTCACCGAGGCGCCGCCCTCCTTCAGGACCCGCCGCGCTGCCGATTTGGAGTCCGAGAGGCCGGTGGCAACGAGCAGGTCCGAGACCAGGTGCTCTCCTGCCCCGACTTCCGCGTGGGGAAGTGCTGCGGCCACCGAGGCGAGGGTTTCCTTGTCCAGGTCCTCGAAGGAGCCACGGCCGAACACGGCGGCGGACGCCTCGATCGCCTTGCGCGTGGCGTCCTCCCCGTGGACGAGTGTGCTGACGTCCGCGGCGAGCACGCGCTGCGCCTCCCGACGGTGCGGCTCCTCCCCGGTCAACCGGCCGAGCTCTTCAATTTCCTGCCTGGTGCGGAAGGTGAAGACCTTGAGGCGGTCCACGACGTCCGTGTCAGCGGTGTTGAGCCAGAACTGGTAGAAGGCGTACGGAGAGGTGAGCTCAGGGTTGAGCCAGATCGCGTTGCCCTCGGACTTGCCGAACTTGGTGCCGTCCGAGTTGGTGATCAGCGGCGTGCCGATGGCGTGGACCGTGGCGCCCTCCGTCTTGCGCACCAGCTCCGTTCCGGAGGTGAGGTTGCCCCACTGGTCGGAACCGCCGGTCTGAAGCACGCAGTCGTACTGGCGGTAGAGGTTCAGGAAGTCCAGGCCCTGCAGGATCTGGTAGCTGAACTCGGTGTAGGAGATCCCTTCCTCCGAGTTCAGGCGCTTGGCCACGATGTCCTTCTTGATCATGGTGCCCACGCGGAAGTACTTGCCAATGTCCCGCAGGAAGTCGATGGCGGACAGCGGCGCGGTCCAGTCCAGGTTGTTGACCATCCTCGCCGGGTTCTCCCCCTCGAACGAGAGGAAGCGCTGCACCTGCTCACGCAGCAGGTCCACCCACTCCGCCACCGTCTCACGGGAGTTGAGGATCCGCTCCGAGGTCAGCCGCGGATCACCGATCAGACCGGTGGAACCTCCCACCAGCCCCAGGGGGTGGTGGCCGGCGAGCTGCAGCCGGCGCAGCAGGAGCAGCTGGACGAGGTGGCCCAGGTGCAGCGACGAGGCGGTGGGGTCGAAGCCGCAGTAGTACGTGATCGGAGCGCCGTCCACCACTTCGCGCAACGCCTCCGGATCGGTGGAGACCTGGATGAGCCCGCGCCAGTTCAGCTCGTCCCACAGGGACGTGAAGGAGGGGTCGTTGTGCTGCGAGGTGAGATCGGTGGTCGACACGGGGACTAAGTTATCAGGCCCTCGCAGCGCCGTCGTCCCCGCCCGGTGCTGCGCCCTGGGCCCCCACCGTGGCTTCGCGGGAAGCGGCGCGCGCGCCTCCGTCCGCCACCGCGCCGGGCTCCACCGGCGCCACCCCGTCGGGCATGCCGTGGGCGGCCACGAGGTAGAGCCGCTGGGTGGGCCGGGTCATCGCCACGTACAGGTTGCCCGGTCCGCCGGACGGGTCCGCCTCGATCTCGGCGGGTTCCACGACCACCACGGAGTCAAACTCCAGACCCTTGGCGTCCCAGGGCGTGAGGACCATGATGCGCCGGTCGAGACTGCGCATCCCGGCGGCCACGAGTCCCGGGAACGCACGCTCGAGGGCAGAGCCGACCGCCGCGATCCGTCGACCGGGACACACCACCCCCACCAGCCCTCCGGAGAGCAGCTCCAGCTCCCGGCCCACGGACGCCACGACCTCCTCGGTCACGGCGTCGTCCGAGGCGGCGGGCACCAGCACGGGAGGGTCCCCGTCCCGCACGGCCGTGGGGTGCGACACCGTGAGCCCCGCGGCGCGGGCCACCCGGACCGCGGCGTCTGCGATCGGCTGGGGCGTGCGGTAGTTCACCGTGAGCTCCTCGAGCGTGAAGCGCTCCCCCACGAACGGCTCCAGTGCACCCTGCCAGGTGGTCGCCGCGGCCGCGTTGCCCGCCTGGGCGATGTCCCCCACCACGGTGAACGACTTCAGCGGGCAGCGCCGCATGAGCACGCGCCACTGCATGGGCGAGAGCTCCTGGGCCTCGTCCACGACCACGTGGCCGTAGGCCCAGGTGCGGTCCGACGACGCCGCCTCGGCCGCCGTGACGCGGTGCGGCGCCTCCGCGTTGAACGCCGTGAGCTGCTCCACGGTCACCACGCCCTGCGCCCCGATGTCCTCGAAGCCCTCCGCCATGGTCTCCAGCGCCTTCTGCGCGGACTCTTGGGCCTTGCGCTCCTCGACGGCGCGGTCCCCGCGCACCTTGATCCCGGCCGTGTCGAAGTCCCCGAGCAGCTCCGCCGCCTCGTCGAGCAGCGCGACGTCCGCCACGGTGAGGGGCGCGTCCACGGGACGCAGCAGCCGAGCCACCTGCTCGTCGGTCAGCTCGGGGGCCGCGGAGCGCAGGTAGCGCTCCTTCCCGAAGAGCTGGGAGACGAGCTGCTGGGGAGTCAGGGGCAACCACAGGAGGTTGAGCGCGATGCGCACCTCCCGGCTCTGCCTCAGGTCCTCCCGCAGGTAGGAGCGGTCCATCGTGGAGCCGGACTTCTCGTTGAGCTCCGCCCCCAGCGTGTCTGCGAGCTCCTTGACGACCACCTTCACGAAGGTCTCGCGAGCCTCGTTGTGCGGCTTGCCGGTGGCGCGGGCCCGCTCCCGGGCACGGCGCACGAGTGCGCGGTCGAGCTTGACGGTGTGGCCGTCCACCGAGAGCCACTGCGTCCTCTCGGGAAGCTTCTGCCGGTCCGCGACGGCGCGCCTGACGACGTCCACCATGTGCAGCCCGGACTTCCAGCGCGCCACCCAGGGGTCCTCCTCGACCGTGCCGTGCACCCCCGGGTAGAGGTCCGCCAGCGAGGACATCACCACGCCCGTCTCCCCCAGCGCCGGCAGCACCCGCTCGATGTACCAGAGGAAGGAGGAGGACGGCCCCACGATCAGCACGCCGGACTTCGCGAGGCGCTCACGGTGCTCGTAGAGCAGGTACGCCGCGCGGTGCAGGGCCACAGCCGTCTTGCCGGTGCCCGGCCCGCCCTGCACCACCCGCACCCCGGACAGCGGTGCGCGGATGATGCGGTCCTGCTCTGCCTGGATGGTGGCGACGATGTCCGTCATGCGCCCGGTGCGCTCGGAATTGAGGGCGGCGATGAGCGCGCCCTCGCCGTGGACCACGTCGTCTCCGGAGACGGCCTCGGGATCGAAGACGTCGTCCTCCAGTGCGGTGACCTCCCGGCCGTCCATGATGAGGTGGCGACGGCGCACGAGGTCCATGGGGTTCGCGGCCGTGGCCTGGTAGAACGCCCCGGCCTCCCGGGCGCGCCAGTCCAGCACGAGCCGCTGGTGGTCCTCCGTCGCCAGCCCCAGGCGGCCCACGTAGTGGCGTTCGCCGCCCGTGGTGTCGAGGCGCCCGAAGACCAGGCGCTCGTCCACGGAGTTCAGCTGAGCGAGACGGTCCTCGTAGTAGGTGGCAAAGGCGTCCCGCTCGGAGCGGGCCTGGTGGCCACCGCCGAAGTGGGTCGTCCGGACCCTGCGCAGCTCGCGGTCGCTGAGCTCCCGCAGCTCGTCCAGCCGGGCATAGGCCCCTGCCACGTACCGGCGCTCGTCCTCGAGCTGCCGGGACACATCCACCGCTGCGGAATCCTCCACGAACTTCACCTCACGCACCCTGCCGACGGAACCGGTCGCTCAACCGGCGATCGACCATCCTACCGCCCACCGGGTGCGCCTCCGCGGGTCAGACGCGCAGCAGCGCCCGGACCCGGTGCCCGCCCAGCTGGGTGCGTCCGCGCAGTGCCGTGAGCTCCATGATCACGCCGAAGCCCGCCACGTTGTAGCCGCCGCGGGTCAGCAGCGCGGACGCCGCGCCGAGAGTGCCGCCGGTCGCGAGGACGTCGTCGAGCACGAGCACGCGCGAGCCCCGTGGGGCGTCGTCGGTGTGGATCTCCAGCGTTCCCGTGCCGTACTCGAGGTCGTAGGACTGGGACAGGGTCTCGCGGGGCAGCTTGCCCGCCTTGCGCACTGGGATGATGCCGGCCCCGGAGGCGTAGGCGACGGCGGCGGCGATCATGAACCCCCGCGCCTCGACACCCGCCACGCAGTCGTACTGTCCCCGGAAGGCGTCCACGAGCGCGTCCACCGTGCGGTGGAAGCCCTCCCCGTCCGCGAACAGCGGCGTGAGGTCGCGGAAGAGCACCCCCGGTTCGGGGTGGTCCGGGATCTTCTCGCACAGCCGGTCGATCATCTGTTCAACGGATTCAGTCACCCGCCCATGGTATCCGCCGGGCACGCCCCCACTCGCCGCCGCGCGGCTCACCGGGTGCGCCGACGCTTGACCGCGGCCTTGCGGTAGGGGGACACGGTCGGGTCCCCCGCGATCGCGAAGCGCCACGGGTAGGTGTCCATGCCGCCCTCGCCGGAGACCCCCGTCCGGGGTGTCACGACGACGTCGCCCACCGGTTCCTGCCGCAGCGCGAGTCCCGTCCACGACGGTTCGGGCGTGCGGAGCACGGCCTCCTCCGCGAGCGCCGCGGGGTCGTCGGAACGGCCGAGATCCACCAGCGCGGCGCCGTCGTCCTCCCGCGAGAGGCTGAGTGCCTGCGCCACGTTGCCCGGACCGCGCGCGAGTGCCACGAACGGCGGCTCGGAGCTGCGGTTGGCGAGCCGGCGACGCGCGGCGACGTCCTGACCCAGCACCACCTCCCCGGAGCGCACGAGGATCCCGCCGCCGGTGCCCTCGTCCCGGCACACGAAGTTCACGGCGTGGTGCAGCCCGTACGTGAAGTACACGTAGATCCGCCCCGGCGCCTCGAACATGGAGGCGTTGCGCGCGGTGCGCCCGCGGTAGGTGTGCGCACCCGGGTCCGGCAGGTCCGAGTCGTGGGGTCCGCCGTAGGCCTCGAGCTCGGTCAGCCGGAGCGCCACCGTGCCGCCGGGCAGCGCGCAGACGAAGACCGAGCCGAGAAGTCTCGGGGCGACGTCGGGCGCGCGGCCCAGCAGCAGCTCGTGCAGTCCCTGCGTCACGAGACCACGGGCTCGCGCGCCTCGAAGTCCGCGAGCGCGGCCATCCGCCATTCGAGCTCGGCGAGCTGCTGCGCCACCGCGTCCGGGGCGGTGCCGCCCTGGGAGCTGCGGGAGGCGAGCGAGCCCTCGACCGTGAGCACCTCGCGCACGCCCGGGGTGAGGTGCTCGGAGATCTGAGCGAACTGCTCGTCGGTGAGGTCCCACAGCTCGATGCCGTGCTCCTCGCACACGCGTACGGCGTCGCCGGAGATCTCGTGCGCCTCGCGGAAGGGGACCCCCTGGCGCACGAGCCACTCTGCCACGTCCGTGGCGAGTGCGAAGCCCTGCGGCGCGAGCTCGGCCAGGCGCTCGGTGTGGAACGAGAGGGTGCCCATCATCCCCGCCACGGCGGGCAGCAGCACCTCGAGCTGGTCGATCGCGTCGAAGACCGGCTCCTTGTCCTCCTGCAGGTCACGGTTGTAGGCGAGCGGCAGGCCCTTCAGCGTGGCGAGCAGCCCGGCGAGGTCACCGATCAGCCGCCCGGCCTTGCCGCGCGCGAGCTCCGCGACGTCCGGGTTCTTCTTCTGCGGCATGATCGAGGAGCCGGTGGAGTAGGCGTCGTCCAGCGTGACGAACGAGAACTCCTTGGTGGCCCAGGTGGTCACCTCCTCGCTCATGCGGGAGACGTCCACCGCGGCCATGGCGCAGACCCACGCGAACTCGGCGTAGACGTCCCGGGACGCGGTGCCGTCGATCGAGTTGAAGACAGCGGAGTCGAAGCCGAGCTCCGCGGCGACGGCGTTGGGGTCCAGGCCCAGCGAGGAGCCCGCGAGCGCACCGGAGCCGTACGGGGAGACCGCCGCGCGGGCGTCCCAGTCCACCAGCCGCTCGACGTCGCGCAGCACCGCCCACGCGTGGGCCAGCAGGTGGTGCGAGAGCAGCACCGGCTGGGCGTGCTGCAGGTGGGTGCGTCCGGGCATGGGCGCGTAGGGGTGACGCCGCGCCTGCTCCACGAGGGCGCGCACCACGTCCAGCAGGTTGCCCGCGATGATCGAGGCGTGGTCCCGCAGGTACATGCGTCCCAGCGTGGCGATCTGGTCGTTGCGCGAGCGCCCCGCCCGCAGCTTGCCGCCCAGCGCGGGGCCGGCGCGCTCGATCAGTCCGCGCTCCAGGCAGCCGTGGACGTCCTCGTCCGACTCCGCCGGGACGTACGCGCCGCTGCGCACGTCCGCCTCGAGTCGGTCCAGCGCGTCGATCATCCCGGTCAGCTCCTCGGCGCTGAGCAGACCCGCGGTGTGCAGCACCCGGGCGTGGGCGCGCGAACCCGCGATGTCGTAGGGCGCGAGACGCCAGTCGAACTGGGTGGACTTGCTCAGCGCGGCCAGCGCGTCCGCCGGTCCCCCGGCGAAACGGCCGCCCCACAGGGCGCCCTCGTTGGTTCCGTGCTGCTCGTGCTGGGCCATGGTGCTCCTCGTGGACGGTGGTGGATCGGTGCGCCCCCGGCGGTGTGCGCCAGTGGCGCGGGGGCGGCACGACGGGGCATTCTGCCGTGACGACGTGACGCGGTGGGGACGGCGGTGCGGACGCGACGACGCGCGGCGGAGTCCCGGGCGCGTCGAACGGCCGGGCTCCAGTCTAGGAGCCCGGCCGTCCGGCACCGCGTCAGCGGGGTCCGCCGCGGGCACGCCGTGCGCGCGGCGGGTGGGGTCAGTCCTCGTCCAGGTTCTGCTCGCGCCGGGACGCGACCTTGGAGGACATCCCGAACAGCTCGATGAAGCCGCGGGCGTTGGACTGGTCGAATGAGTCGCCCTCGTCGTAGGTGGCGAGGTTGAAGTCGTAGAGACCCGTGTCCGAGCGCCGCCCGGTCACGGTGGCCCGGCCAGCGTGCAGCTCCATGCGGATGTCGCCGTTGACGTACTTCTGCGTGTCGTCGATGAACACGTCCAGGGACTTCTTCAGCGGGGAGAACCACTGGCCGTCGTAGACCAGCTCGGTCCAGCGCTGGCCCACGGTCTTCTTGAAGCGGGCCTGCTCGCGCTCGACCGTGACGTTCTCGAGCTCCTTGTGCGCGGTGATCAGCGCCATGGCACCCGGGGCCTCGTAGATCTCGCGGGACTTGATGCCCACCAGGCGGTCCTCGACGATGTCGATCCGGCCCACGCCCTGTGCGCCCGCCCGACGGTTCATCTCCTGGATGGCCTGCAGCGGGGTCACGGGCTTGCCGTCCAGGGCGACCGGCACACCGCGCTCGAACGAGATCACGACCTCGTCAGCAGCGGGCGGGAACGTGGGATCGTCGGTGTACTCGTAGACGTCCTTGGTGGGACCGTTCCAGATGTTCTCCAGGAAGCCCGTCTCCACGGCTCGACCCCACACGTTCTGGTCGATGGAGAACGGGTTCTTCTTGGTGGTCACGATGGGGAGCTCGTTCTTCTCCGCGTAGGCGATGGCCTTCTCACGGGTCAGCGCGAGGTCCCGCACCGGGGCGATGCACTTGAGCTCGGGGCCGAGCGTCTGGATGCCCACCTCGAAGCGGACCTGGTCGTTGCCCTTGCCCGTGCAGCCGTGGGCCACGGTGGTGGCCCCGAACTGCTTGGCCGCGGCCACCAGGTGCTTGACGATCACCGGGCGGGAGACCGCCGAGACCAGCGGGTAGGAGTCCATGTAGAGGCCGTTGGCCTTCAGCGCCGGCATGCAGTACTCGCTCGCGAACTCGTCCCGGGCGTCCGCGACGTAGGCCTCCACGGCACCGCAGTCCAGGGCGCGCTGCCGGATGGTCTCGAGGTCCTCGCCGCCCTGTCCGACGTCCACGGCCACGGCGATCACCTCGGCACCGGTCGCCTCACCGATCCACCCGATGGCCACGGACGTGTCCAGTCCACCCGAGTAGGCCAATACCACGCGATCACTCACGGCGTTCTCCTCACACACTGCTCAACGACGACACTGACTGCGCGGGACGACCCGCGCTCCGTGCATGACTATACACAACTGTCGTTATTTATGCATCGAGCGAGAGCTCGCGCTTGAGGATCTTACCCGTGGGGCCCTTGGGCAGCTCGTCCGTGATGCGGTACATGCGGGGGTACTTGTACTTGGCCACCCGCTCCTGCACGAACGCGTCCAGCTCCTGGCTCAGCGCCTCCCGGCCCTTGGACTCGAGCACACCGGACTCGAAGACGACGACGGCGCCGACCTCCTCGCCGTGCTTCTCGCTGGGCACGCCCACGACCGCGGCCTCCACGACACCCGGGAACTGGTAGACGACCTCTTCGATCTCGCGGGGGTACACGTTGTAGCCGCCGCGCAGGATCATGTCCTTCTTGCGGTCCACGATGAAGATGGCGCCGTCCTCGTCCTTGCGGCCCATGTCCCCGGTGTGGAACCAGCCGTTGCGCATGGCCTCCTCGGTGGCCTCGGGCTTGTTCCAGTAGCGCTTCATCACGTACTGCCCGCGCACCGCGATCTCCCCGACCTCGTTGGTGGGGACCTCGTTGTCGTCCCCGTCCACGATCCGGATCTCCGCCCCGCGCACGACCGTGCCGATGGACCCGGGCTTGCGGACGTTGCCCGGCTGGTTGAAGCACACGATCGGGGAGGTCTCCGAGAGGCCGTAGCCCTCGTACACGCTGGTGTCGAAGACCTTCTCGAACTTGGCCATGACCTCCACGGGCATGGCGGAGCCGCCGGAGACGCCGGCGCGCAGGTCGATCCCCTCCGTGGTGAGCTCGCCCTTGCCCAGCTCGTGCAGCAGCGCCACGTACATGGTGGGCACGCCCACGAAGATGTTGACGTGGTCCCGGCGCAGGATCTCCAGGGCCTTGACCGGGTGGAAGCGCGGCAGCAGGGAGACCGCGGCGCCGCGGGCCACCACCCCGTTGAGGGCAACCGTCTGGCCGAAGACGTGGAAGAAGGGCAGCCCTCCGAACATCACGTCCCCGTTGCGCAGGTCGAACAGCTCCCCGGCAATCTCGGCGTTCGAGTGCAGGTTGTGGTGGGTCAGCTCCGCACCCTTGGGGCGCCCGGTGGTGCCGGACGTGTACAGCAGCACCGCCGTGTCCTCGTCCTCGCGCTCGACGACCTCGGCCGCCGGCTCAACCGACATCAGGTGCCCCACGGTGCCCTGGGCGCTGATCGGCAGCACGGCCACGCCGTCGAGCTCCTCGACCGCCTTCTGGCTGGCCTGGGCCATGTCCTCCCACGCGAGCACGAAGCTCACGCCCGCGTCCTGGAAGTGGTAGGTCAGCTCGCGAGGGGTGAGCAGCGGGTTCAGCGGGACCACGATGCCGCCGGCGCGCAGGATCGCGTAGTACAGCACCGCCATGTGGGGCACGTTGGGCAGCACGAGCGCCACGCGGTCCCCGGGGCGGATGCCGTTGGCGGTGAGCAGGGCGGCGCCGCGGGCGGAGAGGTCGTCCAGCTGCCCGTAGCTCAGGTGCAGGTCATCCAGGATCACGGCGGGATCGGACGTGTACTTCGCGGCCGAGGTGGTGAGCAGCGTGGCCAGGTTGGTCATGGGTCCTCCAGGGAACGTGTGTGAGATCTAACACGTGAGACTGCCAGTATCGGGTACCTGAGTCAAACGCCCACGCCACGGGTCCGGGAGCGCGTGCGAGACTGGGAGCAAGCCCGGATCGCCCCCGCGATCCCCACCCGTGCCCCGCCGAGTCGGAGCACCCGTCCGCAGGAGGACCTCCCGTGACCCAGCCGGAATCCGCACCCCAGCCCCCGCAGCTCACCGAGGCCGAGCTGGCGTACGCCACCTCGCTCTTCGACGCCGCCCGCAACGGCGACACGGACACCCTGCATGCCGCCCTGGACGCGGGCGTGCCGGTCAACCTCACCAACGGCAAGGGTGACACCCTGCTGAACCTCGCCGCCTACCTCGAGCGCGAGGACACCGTGGCCATGCTCCTGGAGAAGGGCGCGGACACCGAGCGCGTGAGCGACATGGGCTTCACCGCGCTGGTGTGCGCCGTGTTCCGCGGGAACGAAGCCATCACCCGCATGCTCCTGGAAGCCGGAGCCGGGCAGGCCACCGGGCACCAGCACGCGCAGGACGTCGCCAGGGTCTTCGGCCAGGAGCAGCTGCTGCCGCTGCTCACGCAGTACGAGACCCCCGAGGCCTGAGCGCCGTGGACTCCGCGTCCCTGGTGCCACGAGCGCCGTGGTTGCCGGGCGCAGGAGGGCGGCACCGCGGCGTCGTCGCTCAGCGGGCGAGGTCGAGGAAGGTGCGTGCGAGGTCCGCGCCGCCCGCGGGGTCCCGCGCCACGACCATGATGGTGTCGTCCCCGGCGATGGTCCCCAGGATTTCGGGCATCACCGAGTGGTCGATGGCCGAGGCGAAGTACTGGGCGGCTCCGGGCGGGGTGCGCAGCATCGCGAGGTTCGCGCTGCCCTCCGCGGTGACGAGCAGCTCCCGGCACAGCGAGGCAAGCTTCGCCTCGGCACTCTCACGGGTGATCCCGGTGGCCGGGGAGCGGTCCGCGCCCGCGCGGGGCATCGCGTAGACCATGCCCCCGTTGGCGGAACGCACCCGCACCGCCTCGAGCTCCACGAGGTCGCGGGACAGGGTGGCCTGCGTGACCTGGATGCCGTCCGCGGCGAGCAGCTCCGCGAGCTCCGCCTGGGAGTGGATCTCCCCTCCGGTGACGAGCTCCAGGATCCGGGCCTGTCGCGCCGTCTTGGTGGTGGGCATGCTCACCGGATCTCCTCCCGTCGCAGGGCTGCCGGCAGGTCCGCCGAGAGTCCCGAGGAGTCGAGCAGGAAGGTCAGCAGCGCCTTCTGCGCGTGGAGCCGGTTCTCCGCCTCGTCCCACACGAGCGACGCGGGCCCGTCGATGACCTCCGCCTCGACCTCGAAGCCGCGGTACGCGGGCAGGCAGTGCAGGAAGACGGCCTCCTCGCCGGCGAGCGCCATGGCCTCGCGCGTCACGGCGTACGGCTGGAAGATCCGCGTGCGCTCCGCCTTCTCGTCCTCCTGGCCCATGGAGACCCAGGTGTCGGTGACGACGGCGTCCGCGCCCCGCAGCGCCTCGGCCGGGTCCGTGGTCACGAGCACGGAGCCACCGGTCTGCTCGGCCCGCTCCCGTGCGGCGTCGACGACGACCTGGCGCGGCAGGTGCTGCTGGGGTCCGGCCACCCGCACGTGCATCCCGGCGGTGGCGCAGCCGAGCAGGTACGAGTTGGCCATGTTGTTCGCGGCATCCCCCACGTAGGCCAGGGTGCGGCCCGGCAGGTCCCCGAGGTGCTCACGCAGGGTCAGCAGGTCCGCGAGGATCTGGCACGGGTGGTAGTCGTCGGACAGGGCGTTGACCACCGGGACGGTGCTGTGCTCGGCCATCTCCTCGAGCCCGGACTGCGCGTAGGTCCGCCAGACGACCGCGGCGAGCATCCGCGAGAACACGCGCGCGCTGTCCGCCACGCTCTCCTTGTGCCCCAGCTGCGACTCCCCGGGGTTGATGATCAGGGGGCTGCCGCCGAGGTCGCTGACGCCCGTGGCGAAGGAGACCCGCGTGCGGGTGGAGGTCTTGTCGAAGACCACCCCCACGGTCTGCGGGCCCGCAAGCGGGCGGCGCGAGAAGCGGTCCGCCTTCAGCGCGAGCGCGAGGTCCAGGACCCGGGTCTGCTCCTCGGGCGTGAGGTCGGTGTCGATCAGGAAGTGACGGAGCACGGGGCATCCTCCTTGGGGAGCGGGTGAGGGGCGGGGGGGGCGGTTCAGTGCTCGCGGGCGGCGAGCAGCCGCGGCAGGGCGGCCACGAACTCGTCCACGTCCCGCTCGGTGATGATCAGGGGCGGGGCCAGGCGCAGGGTGGCCGGGCCCGTGGCGTTGAGGATGAACCCGGCGTCCCGGGCCGCGGCGACGACGCGCTGCGCCACCGGGTCCTCGGGGCCCTCCTGCACGAGGTCCACGCCGAGCAGGAGACCGTACTGGCGGACGCCCACCACGCCGTCGACGGCGCGCAGGCCCCGGGCGAGGTGCTCCCCCACCCGGCGGGCGTTGGCGAGCAGGTCCTCGTCCTCGATCACGGTGAGGGTCGCGAGACCCGCGGCCATGGCCAGCGGGTTGCCGCCGAACGTGGTGCCGTGCTGCCCGGCGCCCAGCAGCCCGGAGACCTCCGGGCCCGCGGTGAGTAGCGCCCCCACGGGGAAGCCCCCGCCGAGACCCTTGGCGAACGTCACGGCGTCCGGGAACTCTCCCGCGGGCAGCTGCGCGCTGGAGGCGAGCCACGCACCGGTGCGACCGATCCCGGACTGCACCTCGTCCACCACGAGCAGCGCACCGTGCTCGCGGGTCAGCTCCCGGGCTCGCGCCAGGAAGCCCTCGGGCAGGCCGAGCACCCCGGCCTCGCCCTGCACGGGCTCCACGATCACGGCGGACACGGTGTCGTCCAGCGCGGACTCGAGCGCCTCGACCGTGGCCGGAACGTGCTCCACCCCGGCGGGCAGCGGCTCGAAGGGAGCGCGGTAGGCCTCCTTGGCGGTCAGTGCGAGCGCGCCCATGGTGCGGCCGTGGAACGAGTGCTCCAGGGCGATCACCCGCTGCCGGGGCCGCCCCTGCGCATCGGGGTGGACCGCGCCGTGGCGGCGGGCCAGCTTGAACGCCGCCTCGTTCGCCTCGGAGCCGGAGTTGGCGAAGAACACGTGCGAGCCCTCCGGCGCCCCGGTGACCTCCAGCAGCTTGTGCGCCAGCGCAATGCTGCCCGGGGAGGTGAAGAGGTTGGAGATGTGGGCGAGCGTGCCCGCCTGCTCGCTGACGGCCCGCACCCACGCCGGGTGCGCGTGTCCCAGCGCGTTCACGGCGATCCCGGCCAGCAGGTCCATGTAGCGCTTGCCGTTCGCGTCCGTGACGTGAACCCCCTCGCCCGAGACGAGCACGAGGGAGGGATCCCCGAACACCCCCAGGAGGTTGTCCCTGTACTGCTCCAGCAGCTCGTCCTGCCGCGCGCTCATGCGTTCTCCGTCCCGTCCGGTGTGACCTCGGTGCCGATGCCCGTGTCCGTGAAGATCTCCAGCAGCGACGAGTGCTCCGAGCGCCCGTCCACGATGCTCGCCCGCGGCACCCCGCCCTCCACGGCGCGCAGCGCCGCACGCATCTTCGGGATCATCCCCGACTCCAGCGTGGGCAGCATCTCCCGCAGCTCCGAGGCCGTGAGCGAGGAGATCAGCGAGGACCTGTCCGGCCAGTCCGCGTACAGCCCCTCCACGTCCGTGAGGGCCACGAACTTCTCCGCGCCCAGCGCCACCGCGACCTCCGCGGCAGCCGTGTCCGCGTTCACGTTGAGGACCTGGCCCGTCAGGGAGCCGAGGCCCGCGGCGTCGTCGTCGGAGTCCGCGAGCTCCGGGGCGATCGAGGCGATCACCGGGATCTTGCCGATGTCCAGCAGCTGCTCCACGGCGGCGGTGTTCACGCGCGTGACCGTGCCCACCAGACCCAGGTCCAGCGGTGCGCCGTCCGAGCCGGTGCGCACCCTGCGGGCCTGCAGCAGCCCGGCGTCCTCCCCGGACATCCCCACCGCGTAGGGACCGTGGGCGTTGACGAGGCCCACGAGCTCCCGGCCCACCTGGCCCGTGAGGACCATGCGGATCACGTTCATGGCCTCCTCGGAGGTGACGCGCAGCCCGTCCCGGAACTCCGAGGCGATGTTCAACGAGTCGAGCATCGCGCTGATCTGGGGGCCGCCGCCGTGGACCACGACCGGGCGGATCCCCACGTGGCGCAGGAAGACGATGTCCTCCGCGAACGCGCGGCGCAGTTCATCGTTGACCATGGCGTTGCCGCCGTACTTGAAGACCATGGTGGAGCCCGCGTAGCGCTGGATCCACGGCAGAGCCTCCATGAGGGTCTCCGCCTTGGAGCGGGCCGTTTCATACCTGGTGTTATCGCTGAGACGTGACATGGTGGGGCGCACTAGCTCGAGTAGGCGCTGTTCTCCTCGACGTAGTCGTGGGTGAGGTCGTTGGTCCACACCGTGGCCTGCTGGTCCCCGCTCTTGAGGTCGACCACGATATCCACGGCGCGCGCGGCCGCGAGGTCCACACCCTCGCGCGGCTCGCCGATGCCGCCGTTGCGGCACACGGTCACGCCGTTGATGGAGACGTCGATGCGGTCCGGGTCGAACTGGGCCTGCGTGGTGCCCACGGCGGAGAGCACGCGCCCCCAGTTGGGGTCGTTGCCGAAGACCGCGGTCTTGAGCAGGTTCGAGCGGCACACCGTGCGGGAGACATCCTCCGCCTCGGTCTCGGTGGCGGCACCCACGGTAGTCACCGCGATGTCATGGGAGGCGCCCTCCGCGTCCGTGATCAGCTGCTGCGCGAGGCTGTGGCACACGGCCGTGAGCGCGCGGGTGAACTCCACCTGGTCCGGGCGCTGCGCCGACGCGCCGGAGGACATCAGGACCACGGTGTCGTTGGTGGACATGCAGCCGTCAGAGTCCGTGCGGTTGAACGTGACACGGCACGCCTCCTTCAGGGCGAGCGAGAGCTCCTCCGCGCCCAGGACGGCGTCCGTGGTGAGCACCACGAGCATGGTGGCCAGCCCCGGGGCGAGCATCCCCGCGCCCTTCGCCATGCCGCCCAAGCTCCACCCTGCGCCGCTCACGCAGGCCTGCTTGGGGACGGTGTCCGTGGTCATGATGGCCTCCGCGGCCTCCGCCGCGGCACGCTGCCCGGGTGCGAGCGCGGCCGCCACGGCCGGGACCCCGCCGCGCACGACGTCCATCGGCAGCTGCTCCCCGATCAGCCCGGTGGAGCACACCACAACGTCCCCTGCGCCGATGCCCAGCTGCTCACCCACCAGCTCGGCGGTCTCGTGCGTGTTCTGGAAGCCCTGCGGGCCGGTGCACGCGTTCGCCCCGCCCGAGTTGAGCACCACCGCGCGCGCACGGCCCTGCCGGATCACCTCGCGGGACCAGTGGACGGGGGCGGCGGCCACGCGATTGCTGGTGAATTGGGCGGCCGCGGCGTCGTCGGGCCCGGTGTTGAACACCAGGGCGAGGTCACGGCCACCCGACTTCTTGAAGCCGGCCACCACGCCAGCGGCGCTGAAACCGGCCGCGGCGCACACGCCGGAGTCGGTGCTCACGGGGACGTCGGGAACGGGGTTGTGCGAGGACATGGCAGCTCCTGGTTCGGACGGGCGGTCGGGCGCGGACCCGGGACTCACGGTGCCACGCCCTGCGCGGCGAGGCCCGAGGTCTCGGGGAGGCCGAGGGCCAGGTTCAGGGACTGCACGGCGGCTCCCGCCGTCCCCTTGGTCAGGTTGTCGATGGCCGCGCTCACCACGAGCCGCCCGGCGTGCGGGTCCACGGCCAGCTGCAGCGCCACGTGGTTCGAGGCCTGCACCGACTTGGTGGTGGGCCACTGCCCCTCGGGCAACAGGTGGACGAACGGCTCGCCGTCGTACGCGGCGCGGTAGGCCTCGCGCACAGCTTCCTCGGTCGTGCCCGGGCGCAGCGCGGCGGTGGCCGTGGTGAGGATGCCGCGGGGCATGGGGGCCAGGGTGGGGGTGAACGAGATCCGCACGCCCTCGCCGGCAGCCCATCCCAGCCCCTGTTCGATCTCCGGGGTGTGCCGGTGCCCGCCGCCGACGCCGTACGGGGACATCCCCCCCATCGTCTCGGCACCGAGCAGGTGAGGTTTCAGGGCCTTGCCCGCGCCCGAGGTCCCGGACGCGGACACGATCACGATGTCCTGGGGAGACACCAGTCCCGCCGCCAGCGCGGGTGCCAGCGCGAGCAGCGATCCCGTGGGGTAGCAGCCAGGGACGGCGATCCGGGTGGCGCCGGGCAGGTTCTCTCGCTGCTTGCGGCCGTTGGGGTCCACGAGCAACTCGGGCAGCCCGTAGGGCCACGTGCCGGCGTGCTCCGAGCCGTAGAACGTTCCCCACGCCTCGGCGGACTCGAGCCGGTGGTCCGCCCCGGCGTCGATCACGACCGTGCCTGCGGGCAGCTGCTCGGCCAGCGCCGCGGACTGGCCGTGGGGCAGAGCCAGGAACACGGCGTCGTGGCCCGTGAGGTTGTGCGCGGTGGTCTCGACGACGTCCCTGTCCGCGAGCGCGTGCAGGTGCGGCTGGAGCGCCCCGAGCTTCTGCCCCGCGGAGGAGTGGGCCGCCACGGTGGCGATCTCAATGTCCGGGTGCCCGCACAGCAGACGGAGCACCTCTCCCCCCGCGTAGCCGGTGGCGCCTGAGACTGCAACGGTGTAGGTCATGGGCTCCACCATACCGTATTCCTATGCACTCCACTCAATATTTATGCATAACGCGTTCCAAGTCTCTGCGCGGGTGACCGTCCTCCCCGCCGCCCGCCCCGACGTGGACTGCCTTGTGCCGGGAGGTGCCGCAGCGCGAGACTGGCGGGGACGCCGTCGTGCCCCTCTGCGAGCACGGCACCCCGCTGCGAGGAGGAACTGATAATGAGCGAGACCACGATGCAGGCGATCGTCGCGCAGGAGCCCGGTGGCCCGGAGGTGCTGCGCCCGGCCGAGGTGCCCCTCCCCGAGCCCGGCCCCCGGGAGGTCCTCGTGCGGACCGAGGCCACCGGTGTGAACTTCATCGAGACCTACCAGCGCTCCGGTGTGTACCCCGTGGACTTCCCGTTCACGGCAGGCTCTGAGGGCACCGGTGAGGTCGTGGCTGTGGGCTCAGGGGTCACCACCGTGCGGACCGGTCAGCGCGTGGCAACCTCCGAGGCGACCCGCACCTACGCGCAGTTCTTCACGGTGGAGGAGGACAAGGCGCTACCCGTGCCGGACGGCATGGATCCTCAGACCGCCGGTGCCCTGCCCCTGCAGGGACTCACGGCGCACTACCTGGTGCGGTCCACGTTTCCCGTGCAGCCCGGGCAGACCGCGGTGGTCACAGCTGCCTCCGGCGGGGTGGGCGGACTGACGATCCAGCTGCTCAAGCGCATCGGCGCCACCGTGATCGCGCTGACCTCCACCCGGGATAAGGCCGAGACGGCCAAGCGCCTCGGCGCGGACCACGTGCTCGGCTACGAAGGCTTCGCCGAGCACGTGCGCGAGCTCACGGACGGCCTGGGCGCGGACGTGGTCTACGACTCGGTGGGCCGTACGACCTTCGACGAATCCCTCGCGGCCACCCGCGTGCGCGGGACCACCGTGCTCTTCGGGGGCTCCTCCGGCCAGGTGCCCCCGCTGGACCTGCAGCGGCTCAACAGCTCCGGGGCGCTCTACGTGACCCGCCCGTCCCTGGCTTACTACACGCGGGACCGGGACGAGCGCACGTGGCGCTGGGGCGAGCTCATGGACGCCGTGACCTCCGGGGGCCTCGAGGTCCGGGTGGGTGCCACCTACCCGCTCGACGACGCCGCCGCCGCGCACCGCGACCTCGAATCCCGCGGCACGCAGGGGAAGCTCCTGCTGCTGCCGTGAGACGACACCGCCCCGTGGGCCCGGGAACCCACGGGGCGGTGCACCACCGGTTTGTGCCGGAGCAGAGATCTAGATGCCTTCCCGCACCCCGCGGTGCACGCGTCGCGCACCCCAGACCGTGAGGCCGACGCAGAACAGCGCGCCCACCCCGAGCGCCGCGGCTCGGACCCGCTGGCCGGTGACCATCGAGTCCGTCACGCCGCTGTCCCCGTAGGAGCCGGGCTCGCCCGTCTCCACAACCGTCAAGTGACCGTTCTGCTCCGCGAGCAGTGCGTCCACTTCCCGCGGAAAGTCGGAGTCCTGCACACCCGTCTGGGTGCCACGGAACGTGATCTGGTCACCCTCGGACTTCTTCACCGGGTCGTTGAGCTGGTTGTCGAACGGATACTCATCCACCAGCTCGTTCTTCGGCATGACCCCGGTGTAGATCCCGTTGTACTCCTTGGTCACGAGGTCGTTCGTGAGGGTCTGGTACGTCCCGGAGACCACCATGGACCGGCCTGCCCAGTCGTCCAGCCGGGAAGCCTTCTCGAACGACAGTGCGGAGCAGATCCCCAGGACCAGGGTCAGCACCGCCCCCGCGAGGACGATGAGCACGATCAGCCATCCGCGCGAGCCGCGCGTTCGCTCCTCCTCCTGCTCGTGGAAGTCGATGAGTTCGGGGGAATCGGGGGACACGGTGCTCCTTGCGCCTTGGCGTTGCTGCGGGGGTGGGGGTCAGCTGCGGATCTCGGCTCCGTGCTCCCTGCGGGCCGCAGCCACCGCGTTCTCACGGGCCTGGGAAGCCTCGTCCGCGGTGAGAGTACGGTCTGGGGCACGGAAGCGCAGCGCGACGGCCACAGACTTCTTCCCCTGGGGGATCCCGGTGCCCGCGTACACGTCGAAGACCTCGGCGGTCTCGAGCAGCTCGCCGGCACCGCGGCGCACTGTGGCCAGCAGCTCCGCGGCGGGGACGTCCGCGTCCACCACGAGGGCCACGTCCTGGGTGGCCGCGGGATAGCCCGAGATGGTCTCCGCCGTGACGGCCGCGGACTCGTGGTCGAGCAGGGCCGAGAGGTCCAGCTCCACGGCGCACGTTCGCTCAGGCAGGCCCTGGGCGGCCACGAGCTGGGGGTGCAGCTCACCGGCCACACCGATGTCCACACCGTCGGAGGTGCTCAGCCGCGCCGTGCGCCCCGGGTGGAACGCGTGGTGGGAGCCCTGCGCGACCGTCAGCTCCACGCCCACGGCACGCGCCGCGAGCTCGGCGACGTCCAGGGCGTCCTGCCAGTCCAGTGCGCGGGGGGTGACCCACGGACCGGCGGGCGCGTCGTTGCCGGCCAGCACGGCCGCGAGCTTGCGCGGCTGGTCGGGCACGGCCGCATTGAGGCGTTCCAGCTCCTGGTCCCCGGGACGCACGCCCAGCGGGGGCACGGGCTGGGTGTCCGCGACGACGCCGTCGGCCAGGAACACGTGGCCAATCTCGTACAGCGCAAGGTCACGGAAGCCCCGGGAATGGTTGCGCTTGAGGACCTCCACGAGCCCGGGCAGGACGCTCGCCCGCAGCATGGGCTGGGCCTCGCTGATGGGGTTCGCGAGCTTCACGGAGGGCACGTGCTCGCCCGTGGGGCTGGCCCACAGGTCGTTGTCCGCCTGCGAGACGAACGGGTAGCTCAGCACCTCGGTGAGCCCAGCGGCAGCGAGCGTGGTGGCCACGCGTCGTCGGGCGGCCTGCGAGCGCGTGAAGCCGCGGCCGGGAGGAGCCACCGGGAGGCGTTCCGGGATCCGGTCGTAGCCGTCCAGGCGCGCGACCTCCTCGACGAGGTCCTCCTTATCGAGCAGATCCGGGCGCCACGACGGAGGGACCACGGTCCAGCCGTCCGCGGTCTCCGTGACCTCGGCGCCGATGGCCACGAGGCTGCGCTCGACGACCTCCGGAGAGTAGTCCACTCCAACGCGCGCCGCAGGGTAGCCCGCGGGCAGCTCGATCGCGGCGGGGCGGTCCGTGTGGTCCACGTCCGTGACCCGCCCGGTGTCGGTGCCGCCGGCCAGCTCCACGAGGAGGTCGACGACGCGCTGGGCGGCCACCGGAGCAAGCTGCGGGTCCACGCCGCGCTCGTAGCGCTTGGACGCCTCCGAGGGCAGCTTGTGGCGGCGGGCGGTGCGGGCCACCGAGACCTCGTCGAAGCGGGCAGCCTCGACGAGCACTCGGGTGGTGGAGTCCCCCACTTCAGTGCTCGCGCCGCCCATGACCCCGGCGAGTCCCACGGGCCCGGACTCGTCCGTGATCACGAGGTCACCGGCGTCGAGCTCGCGCGCCTTCCCGTCCAGCGTGGTGAGCCTCTCCCCCGCACTGGCGCGGCGGACGGTGATCCCGCCTTGCAGCGTGTCCGCGTCGTAGGTGTGGATGGGCTGGCCGTACTCGAGCATCACGTAGTTGGACACATCCACCGGCAAGCTCACGGAGCGGACGCCCGCAAGCCGCAGGCGCGAGACGAGCCACGGCGGCGTGGGGACGGTCGGGTCGATGCCCTCGACCACCCGGACCGCGAAACGGTTGCAGCCGGCGCGGCCGTGGATGGGAGCGTCGTCGGCAATCGTCACGGGGAAGCCGTCCGCGGTGGGCTTCGGCACGCTCGGCGCGAGCTCCGCCACGGGATCCGTGAACGGTGCGCGCACCGCATGGCAGTACTCGCGGGCGATCCCGCGGATCGAGAACGCGTACCCGCGGTCCGGGGTCACGTTGACCTCCGCCGCCGAGTCGTAGAGACCCAGCAGCTCCAGGGCGTCGGAGCCGATCTCGGGGTCCAGCCCGATCCGCGAGAGCACCAGGATGCCGTCGTGGTCGTCGCCAATGCCGAGCTCGCGCACGGAGGCGATCATGCCTGCCGAGATGTGGCCGTAGGTCTTACGCGCGGAGATCCGGAAGTCGCCCGGCAGCACCGCACCAGGAAGGGCGACGACCACCTTGTCACCCACCGAGAAGTTGTGGGCACCGCAGATGATTCCCTGGACGCCCGAGGGGTCGATGCCCTTGCCCGTCAGCGTCTGCTCATGGCCCTCCGGCACCACGCGCACGGAGCACCAGTTCACGGTCTTGCCGTTGGAGTGGGTCTCCGGCTCCATGGAGAGCACCTGGCCCACCACGATCGGACCGGAGAGGGAGTCGGAGGGACGGTGGACGTCCTCCTCCTCAAGACCCACCTTCACGAGGGTGGCCAGGACGTCCTCCGCGGTCGCGTCCTCGGGAACGGGCGCGTACTCGCGCAGCCATGACAAAGGAACTCGCATTGCTCTAGATCTCCATCCCGAAGTGTTCGCTGAAACGGACGTCGCCCTCGACCATGTCGTGCATGTCCGGGACGTTGTTGCGGAACATCAGGGTCCGCTCGATGCCCATGCCGAACGCGAATCCTGAGTAGCGCTCGGGGTCGATCCCCGCGGCCCGCAGCACGTTGGGGTGCATCATGCCGCAGCCACCCCACTCGATCCACCGCGGTCCGCCCTTGGCGGTGGGGTGCCACACGTCCAGCTCCGCGGAGGGCTCCGTGAAGGGGAAGTAGTTGGGGCGCAGCCGGATCGCTGCCTCCGGGCCGAACATGGTGCGCGCGAAGTGGGTGAGGGTGCCCTTCAGGTCCGCCATCGACAGCCCCTCGTCCACCGCGATGCCCTCCACCTGGTGGAAGACCGGGGTGTGCGTGGCGTCCAGCTCGTCCGTGCGGTAGGTCTTGCCCGGGCACACCACGTACACCGGCAGCTCGCGCTCCAGCAGGGAGCGCATCTGTACCGGCGAGGTGTGGGTGCGCAGCACGAGGTGCGAGGACGGCGGATCCACGAAGAACGTGTCCTGCAGCTGACGTGCGGGGTGGTCCGGTTTGAAGTTCAGGGAGTCGAAGTTGAACCACTCGTGCTCGAGTTCCGGGCCCTCCGCGACCTCCCAGCCCATGCCCACGAAGATGTCCCCGATGTGCTCCATGAGCGTGTTCAGGGGGTGGCGCCCGCCAAGCCGACGACGTCGCGTGGCCGCGGTGACGTCCACCGCCTCCTCCACGAGGATCCGGGCGTCCCGCTCCTCCTCGAGTTCCGTGGTGCGCGCGGCGACCGCCTTGTTGACGCGGCCGCGGGCCTGGCCCACGAGCTTGCCCGCGGCGGCCTTCGCCGACTTGTCGAGCCCGCCGATGGCACGGTTGGCGAGCGCCAGCGGGGACTTCTCCCCCGCGTGGCGCAGCCGGACGGTCTTGAGCTCTGCGAGGTCGGCGGCGGTCTGGATCTCGCTCAGCGCCTGCTCGACGGCGGCGGCGACCCCGGCCTCGTCGGTGGGGTCCACCGCGGCGGACGGTGTGGTCTCGGACATGGCTTCTCGCGTTCCTGCTCTCGCGGACGGGGTGGGCCCGTTCCCGGGTGCTCGGCAGCCGCGGGGTACGGGTGGGGCCCGCCGCCTCGGCGGACGGGCACGGTCAGTCTAGTGGATGCGGGCACCGCCGCCCGCGAGGCCCACGGGCCCGACGACGTCGCCGTCCGGGCCGCCCGCCGGGCTCAGCCCTGCTCGACGCTGCGTCCAGGGCCCTGCGGAGTGGCGTGCGCGGAGCCCTGCCGGGAGCTGTCCCCGGAGCCCCTCCGGGAGACGTGCCCGGTGTGCCAGTGCGGCGGGTGGAAGAACGCCGCGGCGAGCCCGCCCAGGAGCAGCACGGCCACCGGCAGCAGCAGCGACTGCGTCATGGCGAGGGAGAACGCATCCTGCAGCGGTGCCGGAAGACCGCCCGCGGTGCTGGCCGCTCCGAGCTCGCCGGCTCCCGCGCCGGCCGGGAGGTTCGCCGCAAGCCGGGACTGCATCAGCACGGCCACCACGGCCGAGCCGATCGCCGCAGCCACCTGTCGGGTGGCGTTGAAGACACCTGAACCGGCACCTGCCACCTCCGGGCCCAGATCCGCCGTGGCGGTCAGGGACACCGGGGACCAGATCATGGCGCTGCCCAGCCCGATCACGAGCGTCAGCGCCGCGAGCAGCGGCACCGGGGTCCCGGGGCGCAGCGCGAACGCGTAGACCGCCAAGCCGGCCGCCATCACGAGCATCCCGGGCAGGGCGAGACTGCGGGGGGCCACCCGCGTCAGGGCGCGGCCCACGACCGGGGCCAGGAACGCCGAGAGCAGCGACATGGGCGCGTAGCTCAGTGCCGCCACGGTGGGGTTCAGTCCGCGCACCACCTGCAGGTACAGCATCGCCGGGATGATCATGGAGTTCACGGTCAGGCTCACCGCCGCCATCGCGATGTTCGCCAGCGAGAAGTTGCGGTCCCGGAACAGGCCCAGCGGCACCAGAGGCTCGGCGGGGGTGAACCGCTGCCACACCACGAACGCCCCCAGCACGGCGAGCCCCGAGCCGATGAGCAGCCACACCGTGATGGGACCCACCACGGTTCCCCAGTCGTAGGTCTCCCCCTCCTGGATGCCGAAGACCACCAGGAACAGGCCCGTTCCGGAGAGCAGCACCCCGGGGACGTCGAACGAGTGGGAGCGCACCGGCAGCTTCGGCAGGCGTGTCCACGCGCGCCACAGGGCGAAGATCCCCACGGGCACGTTGACCCAGAAGATCCAGCGCCACCCCGCGAGGTCCACGAGCACCCCGCCGAGCAGTGGCCCCACCAGCGTGGCCACGCCCGCGGTGGCACCCCAGATCCCAAGGGCAGCACCGCGGCTGCGCGCTGGGAACATCCGCGTGATGATCGTCATGGTCTGCGGCGTCATCAGCGCCGCTCCGAGGCCCTGCACCACGCGCGCGAGCACGAGCCCTGAGATGTCCTGCGACAGGCCGCACCACAGGGACGCGGCCGTGAAGATGCCGAGGCCCCACAGGTACACGGTGCGCGGGCCCACCCGGTCCCCCAGCCGCCCGGTGATCAGTAGCGGCACGGCGTAGGCGAGCAGGTACCCGCTCGTGACCCACAGGACCCCGGAGATGTCGGTGCCCAGCCCGGCGGTGATGGCGGGTATGGCAGTGGAGACGATCGTCGCGTCCACCAGGATCATGAAGAAGCCGAGCACCATGGCCCACAGGGCACCCCACGCCCGGTGGTCGGCCTCCGGGGAGGTCGACGCGGATCCGTCCGCGCCACCACCCGTGGGGGTCGACGACGCCGCACTTGCCACCGTGTTGCCCGCACCGAGACCCCCGGTGGTTCCGGTGTCCCCGGGCCGGTTCTCGGCGGCGACGGTCCCACCAACGGCCTCGGGACCGGTGGCGTTCTGCCTGACGCCGTTCCGTTCCGCGCGGTGCCGGCCCCGCGGCCGGTGCCCCCGGTCCTCGGCACGGTCGGACGAGGGGTCTGTCATGCTCACTCCGTTCGCAGCATCTCCAGCAGCGCTGCCACGATGGGCAGGTCTGCGGGGATCCACGGTAGTCCGAGAATCTGCGCGGGGTCCGCGAGGGGCAGCCATCGCACCTCCAGGTGGTCCCCACTCGGGAACACGGGGGTTCCGGGGCCCGCGTGCACGTCCTGACTCGTGGGCTCATCCTGGTCCGTGGGCGCGCCGACGGGGTCCGGAACCGCAGACCCCAAGCTCCCGCCGTTGTCCACGACGGCGGTGAAGACGCGCATCACGGCCGTTCCGGCGAGTGGCCAGCCGTCCGGTGCGGGAGGCGTGACCTCGTCCAGGAGGCGGATCCGCAGGTCGAGCTCTTCGCGACATTCCCTCACGAGAGCGTCGAGGGCGGACTCACCCGGTTCCTGCTTGCCCCCGGGGAACTCCCACAGGCCGCGCAGCTCGGCCGGATAGGCGCGTTGCGCCGCGAGCACGTGGGTCGGCCGACGGGCCGCGTCGAGGAGGGCTGCGCCCACGACGCGTGTGCCACGGCCGGCCGCCGCCGCCGGCCATACTGCCGTGGCGTCCGGGTCCTCTGGATCCGGGGTGCCACTCACGCTGCGGCCCCCGGGAAGGGCCCAGCCGCGGCTCGGCGCTGTGCACGGGCCGAGGCGTAGAGGCAGACGGTGGCGGCGGTGCCCACGTTGAGGGACTCCGCGCGCCCGTGCAGCGGCACGGCGACGGCGGCGTCGGCCAGGCCGCGCTCGTGCGCGCCCAGGCCCTGCGCCTCGTTGCCGAAGAGCCAGGCGGTCGGCTGCTCCAGCTGGACGGGTGAGGCGGACGAGGTCTCGAAGCCGGCGTGGCGCAGCAGCGCGGCGTCCGCCAGCTCGTCGACGGTCGTGTCCGCGCGGCCGTCCGCGGCCAGAACGGTCACTCCGGCGGTGTGCGCCGCGGCGGTGAAGGAGTCGAGGTCCAGTCCCGTGAGCACCGGGACGTGGAAGAGGGAGCCCGCGCTGGAGCGGACGGCCTTGGGGTTGAACGGATCCACGCTACCCGTGGTGAACGCCACGATCTGCGCCCCGGCGGCATCCGCGGCCCGCACCACCGTGCCGGCGTTGCCGGGGTCCTGGACGCGCACGAGGACGCACGTGAGATCGGGGAAGGCGGGGTACGGCGTCGTCGTCCCCTCCGGAAGCCGGCACACGGCCAGCATGCCCTGGGGCGTGACCGCGTCGGTCATCGCGGAGAGCACCTCCGGCGTCACCGCGCGAACGAACACGCCACCGCGGGAGTCGAGCTGCTCGAGGTCTGCGGCAATCCCCGGGTGCCGGGACAGCTCCTCGAGGGTCACGTAGACAGCATCGAGGGCGGGAAGCGCAGGCCCAGACCCGCCCGTCTCCTGAGAGCCCGACGGCGAGTGGAACGCAGCTTCGTGGCCCGGAACCGCATCATTGCTCGCCACGAGCGCGAGACGCACGGCCTCACGCACGTTCTGCGGGCCCTCAGCCCGGAAAAGGCCGCGCCTGGAACGCGTCGAGCGCCTGGTCAGCGCGGCCACGTCCTTCACCCGATCGGCTCGGGGATTGGACAGCAGCCGGTTGTCCAGGCGCTCGACGAACGTCACGAGAGTGCTCAGGCGGCGGCGCGCGGCGCGGAGGTGTCCTCCGGCAGGGCGTCCTTGGCCACCTGGACCAGGGCCGCGAAGGCGGTCTCGTCGTTGACGGCCAGCTCGGCCAGCATGCGGCGGTCCACCTCGACCTCAGCGGCCTTCAGGCCCTGGATGAGGCGGTTGTAGGTCAGGCCGTTGGCGCGGGACGCGGCGTTGATGCGCTGGATCCACAGCCGGCGGAAGTCACCCTTCTTCTTCCGGCGGTCGTTGTACGAGTAGGTGTACGAGTGGAGCATCTGCTCCTTGGCCTTGCGGTACAGGCGCGAACGCTGTCCGCGGTAGCCCGACGCCTTCTCGAGGACTTCCCGACGCTTCTTGTGAGCATTGACTGCCCGCTTCACACGTGCCACGTGTGTACTCCTAACGGTTCGGTTCCGGCCCGAGCCGGAACATGTCTACCCGCCGCGCTGCCGCGGCGAACTGCTGAGGGGACGAAAGAGGGCCTATTTGCCCAGCATCCGCTTGATGACCTTGGCCTCGCCCGGGGTGGAGACGATCTGGTCGCTCGCGAGACGGCGGGTCAGGCGGGAGGACTTGTGCTCCAGGTAGTGGCGGCGGTTCGCCTGCTGGCGCTTGACCTTGCCCGAACCGGTCAGCTTGAAACGCTTCTTGGTCCCGCTGTGGGTCTTCATCTTCGGCATGGTGGCCGTCTCCTTCTCCATCGGCCGGTGTCACACACCGGCGGGCCGCGGCACGGGGCCGCGGCCATGCTGATGCCGGGCGATCACACGCCCGACGCTGTCAATCCTTGTGCGGCGCTACTTCTTGGCCGGACCGGGCTTGCCGGCACCCGGCTTGGGAGCACCCGGCTTCGGGGCCGCGGGCTTCGCAGCAGCGCTCGGCTTGCTCGCCGCCGGCTTGGCCGACGCGGCGGGCTTTGCAGCGGCGGCAGGCTTCGCCGACGCCGCAGGCTTGCTCGCAGCGGGCTCGGTCTTGGCCTCAGCCGCCGGCTTGGCAGCCTTCTCCTCGGCCGCGGGCTCCACGACGGTCTCCGTCGTCTCGCTCGCCGGCGCCACGGTGGCCTTGACCTCGTCCTCGGCCGCCACGGGGGCGGACTCCACGGGTGCCTCGTGGGCAGCCGTCTGGGGAGCCTCGGTCTGCGCGGCAGGCTTCTCCTCGGCAGGGGCCGACGCCGCCCGGCGCAGTTCCTCGGGGAATGCGTCCCCGATGGACTGGGTCACCGACTCCGCGGAGGAGGTGTCCACACGCTGCTCGCGCTCGTTGTCCGCCTTGGACTTCTCACGCTGCTGCTGCTTGCGGGCCTCGGCACGGGCCTCCGCCTTGTTCTTCAGCGGGCCGATCACCATGACCATGTTGCGGCCGTCCACGCGGGGCGTGGTCTCCACCGCGCCGACGTCCGCGACGTCGTCCGCGAGACGCTGCAGCAAGCGGACACCCATCTCGGGGCGCTGCTGCTCACGGCCGCGGAACTGGATCATGGCCTTGACCTTGTCCCCCGCGGAGAGGAAGCGCTTGGCGTGGCCCACCTTGGTCTCGTAGTCGTGCGTGTCGATCTTCAGACGGAAACGCACTTCCTTGAGCACCGTGTTGGCCTGGTTCTTGCGGGACTCACGGGCCTTGACCGCGGCTTCGTACTTGTACTTGCCGAAGTCCATGAGCTTGGCCACCGGGGGCTTGGCATTCGGGGCGACCTCGACCAGATCGAGATCCGATTCACGGGCCAGCCGCAGGGCGTCCTGGACGCGCACAATGCCGACCTGCTCGCCGCCAGGTCCGACCAGACGGACTTCCGGGACACGGATTCTGTCATTGATACGTGGATCGCTAATGCCAAGCTCCTAGGATTGTGGGTTGTCCCGCTGTCGGGTCCTCGACCGCAACGAAAAAACCTCCGCTGCGGCACGCGCGAGCGGAGGTAAAAACCACACTGTGGACCGATGAGTCGGGCACTCTTCCCGGACTTACCGGGAAGTGCTCGTTCGGTCACGAACCCGAGCACCTGTCGCTCCTCGATCTCTCGTGGAGCAGTCGGTGACGGGTGGGAGTCGTCTCCGCTTGCACACTGTCGTCCATGATAGCGCACCGGCACCCCTCTCGGCCAGCCTGGGCCGAGAGGGGTGCCGGGAGCGGGCCTGGCTGGACGCGGAGGCGGAGGAGGGCCCGTGGTCGACGTCGGGCGGGCCGTGCGCCGTCGCCGCCCCCTGTCTCCACGGCGGCGCTGTTCTACAGTGGGACGCATGTCCGACGCACCGCGCTCCGAGCGCTACGAATTCACCGACAACCCCGGCACCCCTCCCGCCGACCACAAGCACCCCCCCGCCGAGACCCTCGGCCTCCCCGATGACACGGTGGACGCGGTCCAGGGGCAGATGCGCGACATTGCGGAGGTTCCCGCGGTGGAGGTCATCACCACCGCCGCAGTGCACCTCATGAGTGCCGCCGCCGTGAAGTGCGGCCTGGCCGCGGACGAGCACGCCGAGGAGCTCAAAGACCTCGACGAGGCGCGCAAGCTCATCACGGCGCTGGCCGGCTTCGTCACGGCCGCCGCTCCGGAGATCGGCTCGCAGCACGCGGGACCCCTGCGTGACGGACTGAAGTCCCTGCAGCTGGCCTTCCGCGAGGCCTCCCCGTTCCCGGACGCGCCGGGCGCGGGCCCGGGCGAGAAGTTCACCGGCCCCGTCTACAGCTGACAACTGCTGCGGTCGCAACGCCGGGCACACCCTGCACGCGAACGGCCCACGACCACGCCGGTCGTGGGCCGTTCTTGCCGTGCGGGCAGCACATCAGGAGATGAGACGAAGCTCCACCGAGTCCACGGCGTCCGCCATGACCTGCTCCGCGGCGAGCCGCTGCTGGTAGCGCTCCACAGCGGCCCGAACCTCGTGCTGGGACATGCCCGCACGCAGCTGCAGGGTCACGGTCAGTTCCGGGCCCTCGCCCCCGCCCGTGAGAGGGGTGCCGTCCGCGCGGAGCGCGGCGACACCGCGCCCCGGCCCGGCGAGGGCGGCCTGCACACCGTCGATGCCAAGGCCGGCGCGCACCACGGCGTCGTCCACCGCGAAGTCACGGTAGGACGGCGTCCATTCCTGGCCCTGTGCGACAGCCCACAGTGCCGGTCGGCGCACGACGAACGCCGGATCCGTTCCGGGATCGATCACGAGCATCGAGGAACCGTCCTGCACCGCGGACAGTGCTGCGCGGCGGATCTCCACGGCCACGGGACGGGCCTGCGCGTTCCAGGCCTGCAGCGCCGCCGTCGAGGTGAAGACGGGCAGCGCGGCGCGGCCGTCCGAGGCCGTGAGGCTCACGAGGGCCATGTCCGCCTCCTTGTCGGAGACCAGCCCGCCCTCGGTGATGTGGGACTGCGAGACCCGCGCCACGATGGGTACGAAGACGCGCGCGGATCCGAGGGCCGCCACGAGGTCCTGCTCACCCAGCCGCCCCTCGCGCCAGGCGGAGAGTGCGCGCTCCAGCCTCAGGTCCGCGGTACCGGGATCCTCGGAGAACTGGTGGGTGTGGCTGGTCCCCTCCCCCAGGTTCCGACCCTCCCAGATCTGTCCACCGGTGTCCGTGGCACCGCCCGCCGACCGCAGCTGGGCGGCGATGTGCGGAGGCAGGGGGCGGGCCTCCGGGGTCTCAGGCACCGGGGCGACCGGCGACTGCGAGGGCCTCGGAGAGCGTGAACCTTCCCGCGTAGAGGGCCTTGCCCACGATGGCTCCCTCGACTCCCGTGGCCACGAGCTCGCGCAGGGCCGCGATGTCCTCGAGCGAGGAGATGCCGCCGGAGGCCACCACGGGCTTGTCGGTGCGCCGCGCCACCTCCGCGAGCAGCTCGGTGTTCGGGCCCCGCAGGGTGCCGTCCTTGGTGACATCCGTGACCACGTAGCGAGCGCAGCCGTCCGCCTCGAGCCGGTCCAGGACCTCCCAGAGGTCCCCACCGTCACGGGTCCAGCCACGGGCCGCGAGCGTGCTGCCGCGAACGTCCAGACCCACGGCGATCAGGTCCCCGTGCTCCGCGATCACCCGGCGGGTCCACTCCGGGTTCTCCAGGGCCGCGGTGCCGAGGTTGATGCGCGCAGGCCGCAGGGAGAGGACCCGCTCGAGGGACTCGTCGTCCCGGATGCCGCCGGACATCTCGATCTTCAGGTGCAGGTTCTCCGCGACGCGCCGTAGCACCTCGATGTTGTCGCCGCGACCGAACGCGGCGTCCAGGTCCACCAGGTGAAGCCATTCGGCCCCGGCATCCTGCCACGAGCGCGCCGCCTCCAGCGGATCTCCGTATCCCGTCTCGGAACCGGCTTCGCCCTGGACGAGGCGTACGGCCTGCCCTCCCTGGACGTCCACCGCCGGCAGCAGCTCGAGGCGGGGTTCGGTGGTCTCGGTCATGTCTCTCCTCGCGTCAGCGCCGGGTGGCGCGCTCAGGGTGTCGGTGGGTGTCCGGGGGCGTCTGGGCCGTGGGGCCTCACACGCTCACGGACCACGAGTACGCTCCGTAGCCGATGAGCGCCGCGGCGATGACCGCGATCAGGATCACCGACCACAGGGGTTTGCGCTGCTGGTGGAACGAGATGGCGCCTCCCACGAAGAACGCCCCCGCCACGAGCACCAGGAGTGAGGGTGTCACGGGGTGACCTCCGCTCCGGTGGCGGGCATGCGCCCCTGCATGCGGCCGGTGCGCGGGAGCGTGGCGAGCCAGTTGCGCAGCAGCGCGAGGCCCGCGCGAGAGGACTTCTCGGGGTGGAACTGGGTGGCGCTCAGCGGACCGTTCTCCACCGCGGCCACGAATGGGGTTCCGTGCTTGGCCCACGTGACGGCCGGCGGGGACATCTGCTCGATGCTCTGGTCGAACGCCCAGTCCTGCACCCCGTAGGAGTGCACGAAGTAGAACCTCTCGTCCTCCAGGCCGCGGAACAGCACGGAACCCTCCGGGGGCTGCACCGTGTTCCAGCCCATGTGGGGAACGACGGGAGCAGCCAGCCGCTCGACCGTGCCCGGCCACTGGCCCAGCCCCTCGGACTCGCGTCCATGCTCCACACCGCGTTCGAACATGACCTGCAGCCCCACGCAGATGCCCAGGACCGGGCGGCCCCCGCTGAGACGGCGGTCGATCAGACGCGGCGCGTCCACGGCGCGCAGCCCGGACATGACCGCCTCGAAGGCACCCACGCCCGGGACGAGCAGACCGTCCGCGTCCGCGACGTCGCGCGGGTCCGCGCTGAGCTTCACGCGCGCCCCGGCCGCCTCGAGCGCCCGGACCGCGGAGCGGACGTTGCCCGCCCCGTAGTCCAGCACGACGACGTCGGGGGCGTCACGCACCCCGGTGTCCACCCCGCTCACAGTGACCCCTTCGTGGATGGGATGGAGCCTGCCATGCGCGGATCCAGCTCCACAGCCTCGCGCAGCGCCCGCGCCAGGGCCTTGAACTGGGCCTCGACGATGTGGTGCGGGTCCCGGCCGCGGAGGAGCTCCACGTGCAGGCACAGCTGTGCGTGGTGGGCCAGCGACTCGAAGACGTGACGGGTCATGGACCCGGTGAAGTGCCCGCCGATCAGGTGGTACTGCTGCCCCTCCGGCTCCCCGAGGTGCACCGTGTATGGACGCCCGGAGACGTCCACCACCGCGGAGGCCAGGGCCTCGTCCAGCGGCACGGTGGCCTGCCCGTAGCGGCGGATCCCGCGCTTGTTCCCGAGAGCCTCGCGCAGCGCCTCTCCGAGCACGATCGCCGTGTCCTCCACCGTGTGGTGGACGTCGATGTCCGTGTCACCGTGCGCCTGGACGTCCAGGTCGATCAGGGAGTGCTTGGACAGGGCGGTGAGCATGTGGTCGTAGAACGGGACGGTCGTCTCGATCCGCGACGTCCCCGTGCCGTCCAGGTTGACGCTCACGCGCACCGTGGACTCACTCGTCACGCGCTCCACGCTGGCGGTTCGCTGCTTCTCGGCTGCGCTCATGTGCTGCGTTGACTCCTTGGTGTTCGTGTCCCGCGACCCTTCACGGGACCGTTCCATTCTAGGCGGGCCCCCGACCGGCTGAACCGCGCCGACGGTACTGCGTCGTGGGCCGGATGGACACCGTCCCCTCGTCCAGCACCGGGCCAGTCGCGCCAGGTCAGCCCCAGGTGACTGCTGGCCTCGTGCCGCCCGGCCCGGGCGCCTCGTCAGTGGACGGACAGGTAGTCCTCCACGGCCTCGAGGAACGCGGTAGTCTCTGCCTCCGTGCCGGCCGTGACGCGCAGGTGGCCGGGAATGCCGACGTCGCGCACCAGGACGCCCCGGTCCAAGAGCGCCTGCCACATGTCGTGGGCGTCCCCGTGGCACGCGAAAAAGACGAAGTTGGAGTCCGACTCCGCCGGGGTCAGGCCCATGCGCTTGAGCTCGTCCACGATCCGGTCCCGCTGCATCTTGACGTCCTCCACCGTGGCCAGGAGCGTCTCGTGGTGAGCCAGCGCCGCCAGTGCCGTCGCCTGGGTGACGCTCGAGAGGTGGTAGGGCAGGCGCACGAGCCGCATGGCATCAGCGACCTCGCGGGCCGCTGCGAAGTACCCCAGCCTGGCGCCGGCCAGCGCAAAGGCCTTGCTCATGGTGCGGGTCACGATCAGTCGGGGCCGGCCCTCCAGCAGGGTCAGGGCGGACGGCGTGCCGAAGCGTGCGAACTCTGCGTACGCCTCGTCCACGACCACCACGGTGTTGGCGTCCTCCCCCGCCTCGTACACGGCACGGACCACGTCCAGGCCCAGGGCGGTACCCGTGGGGTTGTTCGGCGAGCACAGGAAGACGACGTCCGGTGCGTGGGTCCGCACCTGCTGCGCGGCCGACTCTGCAGAGAGCGAGAAGTCCTCGGCGCGACTCCCCGCGGTGAACTCCGTGCCGGTACCGAGGGCCAGCAGGGGGTACATGGAGTACGTGGGGACGAAGCTCAACACGGAGCGGCCCTGGCCCCCGAACGCCTGGAGGATCTGCTGCAGGATCTCGTTCGAGCCGTTGGCCGCCCAGAGGTTGTCCTCGGTGAGACCGTGGCCCAGGTAGTTTGCGAGTGCGCGGCGCAGGTCCGTGAAGTCGCGGTCCGGATACCGGTTCAGGGACACGGCCGTCTCGTGCACGCGCCTCGTGATGGCCTCCACGACGTCGTCCGGCACGGGATGCGTGTTCTCGTTCGTGTTCAGCGCGACCGCGACCTGCAGCTGGGGAGCCCCGTACGGGGACATTCCGCGCAGGTCGTCGCGCAGCGGAAGGGAGTCGAGGGGTGCGGCGGGATTGTTCACCGCCCCAGTCTATGAACTTCTCCGGGGAAGTTCTTCGAGGACGTTCTCCATGCGGTTACGAGTTGCCGGCCACCGGGGCAAACCGGCGGCAACTGCTCCGATCCGGGTCCCCGGGCCCCGGAGGGCATCAGCGGGCCGGCACCTCGAGGACCTGTCCGGCCATGAGCGAGGGCGAGGAGAGCCCGTTGAGCTCCGCGATGTCACTCATGACCTCGCGGGTGTCGCGCTGGGGCTCCGAGGAGGCAGCGATCTCCCACAGCGTCTGGTTCGCCTGCACGGTGACGCTGCGGGTGACGGGTTCCGCCACGCTGTCAGTGGAGGCCTTGACGGTGGCCGGGAGGAGGAACACCGCAGCCACCACGAGAAGCGCCGCGGCACCGGTGACGAACGGGAGCCCCATCAGCAGGAAGCGCCCTCGGCGGGTGAGGTGAACGCCGGACCCGGCACTCCCGCTCGCCCCCTCCGGGCGGCGCCCGCGGGCACTCGCTCCGGCTGCGCGCACGGTGCTCGCCCCGCGGGTGGCCGCCGGAGCGGCGACCGTGGCCGCGCGACGGGCGGCGCGGGAGAGGCGGGACACGGGTGCGGCGGCACCGCGACGTAGGGACCTCGGCATGATGAGTGCGGTCACGACAACCTCCTGGTGATCGGGGCGGCGCCACCTCCCGGCGGCGGTGTTCGAATCCTGTACTGCGTTCGTAGAACACACCTTCGAATGACAGGTTTCAGTTCTAGCACGGATGTACGAACACTGTCGAGGCTGTTTTCGAACACATATTTGAATCGGCGGCCTTTCGCGGGTTAAGCTCGAGGTCACACAGCAGTCAGTCGACCCCACATCTCCGACACGCATAAGCGCCCCAGCGCCGCGCCGTCCCCCTGGGACACCACCGCACCGCGTGACACGGCGAAAGGACCCGCACGTGAGCACTTCTTCCCCGGATCGCCGCGCGGCAGAGACCCGCGCGCGTTCGCTCACCCCGCGGCAGGCCAGGATCCTGGCCGCCGTCCAGCGCTCCATCGCCTCACGGGGCTACCCGCCGTCCATGAGGGAGATCGGGGACATCGTGGGTCTGGCCTCCCTCTCCAGCGTCACGCACCAGCTCGGCCAGCTCGAGAAGTGGGGGTACCTCCGCCGCGATCCGCGCCGCCCGCGCGCCATGGAGGTGCTCCGTCCGCTCAGCGCCGAGGAGCTGAACCGCCACCTGGGGGCCGAGCAGGATGCTCCCGAGGCCCGCGGGGAGATGGCCGGCCGTCTTCCGTCCCCGTCCGTCCACACGATCGGAGACCTCCCCTCCGCGGACGAGTCCTCCGCCATGGTCTCCGTACCCCTCGTGGGACGCATCGCCGCCGGTGGGCCCATCACGGCCGAGCAGTCGGTCGAGGACGTCTTCTCCCTCCCGCGTCAGTTCGTGGGTCACGGCCAGCTGTTCATGCTGAAGGTCTCCGGCGACTCCATGATCGACGCCGCCATCTGCGACGGCGACTGGGTGGTCGTCCGCCAGCAGAACTCGGCGGAGAACGGCGACGTCGTGGCTGCCCTGCTCGACGACGAGGCCACTGTCAAGACATTCCGCCAGCGCGACGGGCACACCTGGCTGCTGCCGCAGAACACGCGCTACGAGCCGATCCTCGGCGACCACGCCACAGTGATGGGCAAGGTCGTCTCCGTCTTCCGCGCCCTGTAGTCCGGCCCGGGACCAGCCACCCCACCGCGTCACCGCCACGGGGGCACCCACCCACACGTGGGATCGCAGCAGCATCGGCGCGCAGCCACCCTGCGTCGTCGTCACCCAGACCGCGGTGGCACCCGCGTGCCCTCCAGTGGTTCCGTCAGGGCGAGGCAGCGTCGGCGTTGCCGGTACCCGCCTCGACCCGCCACACAGCCAGGTCCAGCCCGGGGGCTCCGTCAGGAGGCATCGAGGCGCTTCAGCGCGCCGAGCACCATCTGCCGGTCCGTCGTGCGCCACAGGGGAGGCAGCGAACGGGTCAGGAAGGATCCGTACCGGGCCGTGGCCAGGCGGGAGTCCAGCACGGCGACGACGCCGCGGTCCCCGCTCGAGCGGATCAGCCGACCGGCACCCTGGGCGAGCCGCACCGCGGCGTGGGACGCGGAGACCGTCATGAACCCGTTACCTCCCGCCCGCTCCGTGGCACGCGTGCGCGCGGTGCCCAGCGGATCATCGGGGCGGGGAAACGGGATCCGGTCGATCACCACGAGCCGACAGGAGTGCCCGGGAACGTCGACCCCCTGCCACAAGCTCATGGTGCCGAAGAGACTTGCCGCGGGGTCGTCCGTGAACTCCTTGACGAGCGAGGGCAGGGAGGCGTCCCCCTGGCACAGGATGGGCAGCTCCGTGCGTTCTCGCAGCGCCTCGGCAGCGTCCTCAGCGGCGCGGCGGGAGGAGAAGAGTCCGAGCGCCCCTCCGCCGGACGCCTCGAGGAGTTCCAGCAGCTCGTCGAGCTGCTCGTCCGATACTCCGCGCCCCGGTTTCGCCAGGTGCTTCGCCACGTAGAGGATGCCCTGGCTGCGGTAGTCGAAGGGGCTGCCGACGTCCACGCCGCGCCACTTCGGTGCCCCGGGGCCCTGCAGCCCGAGAGATCCGGCGACGGAGGCGAAGGAGGAGCCCACGGCCAGCGTGGCGGAAGTCAGGACCACTGTGCGACCGTCGAACAGCCCCTCCCGCAGGGGCCCGGCCACGCTGAGGGGTGCAATGTTGAGGGTGGCGGGCTCCCCCGGGCCGGCCCCTTCGTAGCCGGCTCCGGGACTCCACCTGCCCACCCTGGAGATCCACAGGACGTCCCTGGTGGTGTCCGCGCCCAGCATCCGCTCGGCGGTGTCGAGCAGCTCGGAGAGCCGCGATCGCGCGGCGTGCCGCCCGGCGTCCTCTCCCTTGCTCTCCCCCTTGGTCTCGCTCAGCCCCGTGCGGGCGGCGTCCTGGACTCCCCGCACCGCGTAGACCTGCTCCTCGGTGAAACCGCGGGGCAGCAGCCCGGACTGCTCGTCCTCGAAGGCACGGTCGAAGGCCTCGGCGGCGCGCTCAAGCGCTTCGCCGGAGGCGGCCGTGTGCTTGCGCACACCGGTTCCCGCCGCGCGCACGGCCGCCGCGGACAACGACGCCGTCACGGCTCCCGTGACACGGTCGCGCAGCTCGTGCGCCTCGTCCACGATCACGACGTCGTGCTCGGGCAGCACCGCGAGTCCCTCGAAGGCGTTGATCGCGAGCAGCGCGTGGTTGGTGATCACCACGTCCGCCTCTCCCGCCTGGGCCCGCGCCCGCTCGGCAAAGCACTCCTCCACCAGGGGGCACTTGCGCCCCAGGCACTCCTTCGCGGTGACCGAGACCTGGCGCCACGCGGCGTCCGAGACACCGGGCTGGACATCGTCCCGGTCACCGGTCTCGGTGGACCCGACCCACTCCCGCAGCCGCACCACCTGCTGGGCGAGCCCACCAAGGGGACGCTCCGCCCCGGAGCCGGCACCGCCGGTGGCCGTGCCGGGCACGGAGAACAGCGCGGCGTCGTCATCCTCCGGGTAGCCGCCCTCCACCTTGTGCAAGCACGCGTAGTTGGAACGACCCTTGAGCAGGGCCACGGTCGGGCGTTCGTCGAGCTCGTGCTCGAGGGCGTCCAGCAGACGGGGGACGTCGCGGCCGGTGATCTGGGACTGGAGGGCGAGCGTGGCGGTGGCAACGACTACGGGCTTGTCCGCGTTCCGGGCGTGGCGCAACGCCGGCACGAGGTACGCGAGGGACTTGCCCGTGCCCGTGCCGGCCTGCACCAGCAGGTGCCTGCGGGTCTCCAGCGCCTCGGCGACCTTCGCGGCCATGAAGCGCTGCCCTTCCCGCCGCTGGCCTCCCAGGGCGGCGACGGCGGCGTCCAGCAATTCGAGGGCGTCCGCACCCCCGGGCAGGGACTCCGGGCGGACGTCCGAGATGTCCGCCCCGGTCTCGTCGATGAACACGGAGGTCATGCGCCGGCAGGATCCTCCGCGCCCGGGACCAGGTAGGGCTCGAGGTCCGCCACGAGGTCCTCGCGCACCCGCACGTGCAGCCGGGTGCCGTCCTCCGTGTGCTCGGTGCGCAGGATCTCGGCGTCCTGGGCGTGCAGCCGTGAGACGACCTCCCCGTGAACGTAGGGCACCATCAGCTCCAGCTCGTGGTCCGGGCGCGGGATGGCGGCCGCGATCAGGCGCTGCAGCTCCTCGACCCCCTCTCCCGTGCGAGCGGAGACGGCCACCGAGGGGTTCTCGTGGTTGCGCAGACGCGCGAGGACCACGGGATCCGCGACGTCCGCCTTGTTCAGCGCCACGATCTCGGGGATGCTGTTCGCCCCCACGTCCGTGAGAACGTCACGCACTGCCTTGAGCTGGCCCTCGGGGTCCGGGTGAGAGGCGTCCACCACGTGCACGATCACGTCCGCATCCGCTACCTCCTCCAGTGTGGAGCGGAACGCCTCGACCAGCTGCGTGGGCAGCGAGCGCACGAAGCCCACCGTGTCCGCGAGGGTGTAGCCGATACCGTCAGGGGTCTCGGCCTTGCGCACGGTGGGGTCCAGCGTGGCGAACAGCGCGTTCTCCACGAGTACCCCGGCGTCCGTGAGCCGGTTCAGGAGGGAGGACTTCCCCGCGTTGGTGTAGCCGGCGATGGCCACGGAAGGAACGGAATTGCGCTTACGGTTCAACCGCTTGGTCTCGCGGGCCGGCTTCATTCCCGCGATCTCGCGGCGCAACTTGGCCATGCGCTGACGGATGCGACGGCGGTCCAGCTCGATCTTGGTCTCACCGGGGCCGCGGCTGCCGATGCCCTCGCCGGACGCGGCACGGCCACCGGCCTGGCGCGAGAGGGAGTCGCCCCAGCCGCGCAGGCGGGGAAGCATGTACTCGAGCTGCGCGAGCTCGACCTGCGCCTTGCCCTCCTTGGACTTCGCGTGCTGCGCGAAGATGTCCAGGATGAGTCCGGTGCGGTCGATGACCTTGACCTTGACCACGTCCTCCAGAGCACGGCGCTGGGACGGGGCGAGCTCAGCGTCCACGACCACGGTATCCGCTCCCGTGGCGGCCACGACATCCTTGAGCTCGAGTGCCTTGCCCGAGCCGAGGTACGTGCCGGGGTCAGGGTTCACGCGGCGCTGCAGCAGGCCGTCCATGACCTCGGAGCCGGCGGTCTCCGCCAGGGCGGCGAGTTCCCGCAGGGAGTTCTCGGCGTCCGCCAGGGTGCCGCTCGAGAAAACGCCGGCAAGAACCACGCGCTCCAGGCGCAGCTGGCGGTACTCGACCTCGGTGACGTCCTCGAGCTCCGTGGACAACCCCGCGACGCGGCGCAGGGCGTGACGCTCCGCGAGGTCCTGCTGCTCGCCGTCGCCGACGCCGTGGTGCTCGTTCTCCGCGGCCAGCTCTCGGGCGCGCCCCAGGTGCTCGCGGCTGGTGCGGGCCCCGCTCTCTGTCACGGCGACGTCACCGTCGGCCGGATGGGAGCCGGCTGCGGCCAGGGGGGCCTCGGCGCGGCTGCGTGCGCGGGCCAGAACCCTCGAGACGACGTCCTCGAGCTGCGGGCCGGTCAGGTCACCGGGCTGCGCGGAGTCCTGCGGCGCGGCGTCCCGGTGGGTGTGAGATTCAGTCATGTATTCCTGTGTTCGGAAGGGGTGGTCAGTGCTGACAGTCTAGCGCCGGGCACCGACACACCCCGGGCGGGCACTACCATATGGAGCCATGACCCCCGAGCCCGCCGCGCAGCACTACTTCGTTTCCGACCCGGCCGTGGCGCAGAAGCCGCGCCGGATCACAGCGGAGCTGAGGGGACGCACCGTGGAGGTAGGCACCGACGCGGGAGTCTTCTCCCCCGGGGCGCTGGACAAGGGAACGGCGGCGCTGCTGCGCAACGTCCCGGATCCCCAGGGGCGATCCTTCCTCGACATCGGTTGCGGCTGGGGCCCACTGACCATCGCGCTGGCCCAGGCCGACCCGGAGGCGAGCGTCACGGCCGTGGACGTCAACGAGCGTAGCCTCGCCCTGACCGCGGCCAACGCGCAGGGACTGGGCCTCACGGGCGTGCAGACCTTCCTTCCCGAGGACGTCCCCGCAGAGCTGACCTTCGACACCATCTGGTCCAACCCGCCCATCCGGGTGGGCAAGGATGCCCTGCACCAGATCCTCTCCCAGTGGCTGCCCCGGCTCGCTCCCGGCGGCACCGCGTGGCTCGTGGTGCAGAAGAACCTCGGCGGGGACACTCTCCAGCGCTGGTTGCGGGAAACCCTGCCGGAGGATTTCCACGTGCGCCGCGCGGCCACGGACAAGGGCTTCCGGATCATTGCGGTGGAAAGGGACTGACCCCGCGCGGCCTGGCCCCACGTGTGCGGTCAGGAGCAGGCGATGGCGCGCGGTGCGTCCGGGCCCTGGCGTGGTCCCGTGCGGGCAGGTGGGTGGGTGGGCAGCAAGTACAGCCACCCACCGGACCGCGGCACGCACGGCCAAGGAACGCCCGGCGACGCCGCGCGGCCACCCCGCGCCTCACACAAGTTCGGCGGTGGCCACCACTCGCACCGGGCCGGCCAGCACCACGTGCTCCGTGCCGTCCGGGGCCGGGACGAAGGTGACCGAGAGCACTCCCCCGGGAACCCGCACGAACCAGCGGTCCGGTGAGTCCTGCCCGCCCCAGAAGCGCGTGGCGGCCGCGGCGGCGCACGCACCCGTGCCGCACGAATAGGTCTCCCCGACCCCGCGCTCGTGCACGCGCATCTCGATGCGGCCCACGGCGTCGTCGTCGTGCTCCAGGGGCACCACGAACTCCACGTTCGTGCCGTCTCCCGGCGCCGGGTCCACGACCGGCGCAGTGTGCAGGTCCAGGGCGTCCAGCTTCTCTCCCTCGGACAGCGCGACGACCGTGTGCGGGTTGCCCATGCTCAGCGAGATCCCCGGGCGCTGGACTGTGAGGCCCGAGACCGAGACCAGACAGTCGGAACCACGCTCACGAGCGGCGTCACCGTGCTCGAAGCTCCAGGGACCCATGTCCACCGCGTACCCGTCCGCGGTGCGCGCGACGCTGCGGACGCCCGCCCGGGTGCCGATCCGAAGCCGGGCTCCGCGTGGCAGGGTGACGAGGCCCTCCCGCACCAGATGGTCCACGAAGACGCGCACGCCGTTGCCGCACATCTGCGCGACCGAGCCGTCCCCGTTGCGGTAGTCCATGAACCACTCGACGTTCGGCGGCCGCTCGGCGAGCCGACGGCCCTCCGGCACGTGCTCGGCACGCACGGCACGGATGAGGCCGTCCCCGCCGAGTCCCAGGTGCCGGTCGCACACCGCGGCCACCGTGTCCGCAGAGACGTCCAGCGAGCCGTCCAGGTCCGTGAAGACCACGAAGTCGTTGCCCGTGCCGTGCGCCTTGCTGACGCGCACTCCCGCCAGTTCCCGCCAGTGCGCGGCGCCGCCCGTTGCCTCACTTGTTTCCGTCATGCCCGTCATCCTACTGACCGTGCAGCACGGCCCGCGCGGTCCGCGAGCTCGTCCACCCCGCCGGGGGTGGCGGCGTCGAGCCAGTGGACCCGCGAGTCGGCGCCGAACCACGTGCGCTGCCGCTTGGTGAACCGGCGCGTCGCCACCACGGTCTGCTCGCGCGCCTGCTCGAGGTCGAGGGTGCCGTCCAGCACGGCCAGCAGCTGCGGATACCCCAGGGCCCTGCCCGCTGTAGGGCTCTCCCGCAGCCCCCGTGCCTCCAGGGCACGCACCTCCTCCAGCCAGCCGCGCTCGAGCATGACGTCCACACGGCGGGCCAGGCGCTCGGCGAGCACCTCCCGGTCCATGCCCAGGCCCACCTGGACGGTGGGCCGCACGTAGTGCCGACGCGGCATGAAGGACGTGAACGGTCGGCCCGTGAGCTCGTGGACCTCGAGCGCCCGGACCAGCCGCCGCTCGTCCTTGACCCGAGCGGCAGACTCCGGGTCCACGGCGGCCAGCCGTTCCAGCAGGGGTGCCCGCCCGTGCCGGGCCAGCTCCGCCTCGAGACGCGCACGGATGCCGGCGTCAGTGCCGGGGAACTCGATGTCGTCGAGCACCGCGCGGACGTAGAGACCGGAACCTCCCACGAGGACCGGCACGCGGCCCCGGCCGACAATCTCCGTGATGGCACGGCGGGCCTCACGCTGGAACGCGGCGACGGAGGCCTCCTCGTGGATCTCCAGGACGTCCAGCAGATGGTGCGGCACCCCGCCCCGTTCCTCGGGCGGGAGCTTGGCCGTGCCGATGTCCATTCCCCGGTAGAGCTGCAGGGCGTCCGCATTGACGACCTCCCCGTCCAGCCGGTGGGCCAGGGCAATGCCGAGGTCCGACTTCCCTGTGCCGGTGGGACCCACGACGGCTACGAGCGGCGGGCCGTCCGGGCCTCGTCCTGGCGCATCCGGCTGCTTCACGACGTCGGGGCCCGCCTGTCCGTCCACTGCCGGCACGGCTCAGGGTCTCCGCAGGGACGGCATGCCGAGGCCCACTGGCCCCGGTGCCCCGGACGACGAAGGCGCGGCGCAGGACTCGGCCTGCGCCGCCTCCCAGGCGTCCCCACCGCGGGTGCGGCGCAGCTCGTACTCGGAGGCGTCACGGGGATCCGCGAGCAGGTGGTAGGCCGCTGCGCTCGTCACGGGGACGCTCACGACGTCCCCCGGCCTCGGCTGGGGTGCGCCCTCCGGCACACTGAAGTGGACCAGGCGCTGGTCACGGCCCCTGCCCGAGAGCCGGTGGGTGCTCTGCGCCTTGCGGCCCGACTGTGCGCTCACGAGGACCTCCGCGCGGGAACCGACCAGCTCACGGTTCAGGCGGGCACTGATCTCGTCCTGCAGCGCCGTGAGACGCTCGAAGCGCTCCTGCACAACGGCCGCGGGCACCTGGTCGGTCATCTCTGCCGCGGGGGTGCCGGGGCGCACCGAGTACTGGAACGTGAATGCCGAGGAGAACTCGGAGGCGGCCACCACGTCCAGCGTGTCCTGGAAGTCCTGCTCCGTCTCCCCGGGGAAGCCCACGATGATGTCCGTGGTGATGGCCGCGCCAGGGATGCTCGCGCGGACACGTTCCAGGATCCCCAGGAACTTCTTCGAGCGGTAGGAGCGGCGCATGTTTTTCAGGATGCGGTCCGAACCGGACTGCAGCGGCATGTGCAGCTGCGGCATCACGTTGGGAGTCTCGACCATGGCGTCGATCACGTCATCCGTGAACGCCGCCGGGTGCGGACTCGTGAACCGCACGCGTTCCAGCCCGTCGATCTCCCCGCACGCGCGCAGCAGCTTGGCGAACGCGCCGCGGTCTCCGAACTCGACGCCGTAGGAGTTCACGTTCTGCCCGAGCAGCGTCACCTCCACCGCACCGGAGTCCACCAGGGCCTGCACCTCGGCAAGGATGTCCCCGGGACGGCGGTCCTTCTCCTTGCCGCGCAGCTGCGGGACGATGCAGAACGTGCACGTGTTGTTGCACCCCACGGAGATCGACACCCATCCGGCGTAGGCCTGCTCGCGCTTGGTGGGAAGCGCAGAGGGGAACGTCTCCAGAGACTCGAGGATCTCCACCTGGGCCTGCTCGTTGTGACGGGCCCGTTGCAGCAGCACCGGCAGAGAGCCGATGTTGTGCGTGCCGAAGACCACGTCCACCCACGGTGCCTTCTCCACGATCGTGGCGCGGTCCTTCTGGGCCAGACAACCGCCCACGGCGATCTGCAGCCGGTCGTTGCGACGCTTCACCGGTGCGAGCTGACCGAGCTGGCCATAGAGCTTGTTGTCCGCGTTCTCCCGCACCGCGCACGTGTTGAAGACGACCAGGTCCGGCTCCCGGCCCACGGCCGGAACGTAGCCGGCGGTCTCCAGCAGACCGGTGATGCGCTCGGAGTCGTGGGCGTTCATCTGGCACCCCAGGGTGCGCACCTCGTAGGCCGGTGCAGCCTGGCGGGCGTCGAACGCTTTGTACGGGGCGGAGGGCTGGAGGGGTTGCGGCTGAACCGACCGGGGCATCTGAGTCACCCCCTCATTTTAGGGATCGGGTCAAATTCTCCCCCGGTGGCGTCAGTCAGTTCCGGCGGTGGCGAGATGCGGGCCAGTAACTGCACCGGGCGTGCCCTCAGCACCTCGGCACCTTAGCGGCTCAGGGGGTGTCCCACACGTCCGCGCCGTCCAGGTCCGGCCGTTCTTCCCCGGCTCCCGCCGATCCGAGGTCCGCCAGCTCCTCCTTCACAACGGCGAACGCGAGCCCCGGTGCGTACCCCTTCCGGCCGAGCATGCTCACCAGCCTGCGGGTGAGCTTCTCGTACTCTTTGCGGTCGCTCGGATCCAGGGTAGCGGGGAGCTTCTTGCGGACGAGTTCGTGGGCGTCCCGGAGCTCGTCCTCGTCCGAGCGCTGGTCCAGGGCCTGCTCCGCGATCTCACCGATGATCCCCCGGTGCGAGAGTTCACGGCGCAGCGCTGACCGGGACAGGCGCCGGGTCTCAGCCCGCGAACGGACGAACATCGCCGCAAAAGCGCGGTCGTCCACGAGGTTGACCTCTTCGAGGCGGTCCAGCACCTCCCCGGCGACGTCGTCCGGGATGTCCTTGTCCGCCAGTTTGTCCTCCAGCTGGCGCCGTGACTTCGCCGATGCCGTCAGCTGACGCAGCACGATCGACCGGGCGCGCTCGCGCACCCCGAGGTCTTCCCCGCCGTGTGCTTCACCGGTGGAGGTTTCTGATCCGCCCTCAGGGACCAGCGCCGGCCCCTCCCCCGGCTCGGCGTGGTGCTGCGCCACGGGAGGAACCGCGAACAGCGCGTTCCCCGACGGGGTGGAGTCGGCCGCGGACCGCGACGCGGACGCCGCCGCCGGGCCACGGCGAGATGCCGCGGCCCGGCGGTGCCGGGCGTCGTAGCGTGACGAGTCACTCATGGGTGCGGTCCCTCACCTCAGAAGGCGGGAAGCTCCGTGTCGTCCTTTTGGGGAGCGAAGGGCGCGCCAGGGTCCAGGTCCTGGCCGACGTCCTCCAGTGCGTCCGCATCCTGTGACGCCTCGTCCGGATCCTCGGTGATGCCAAGCTTCACCAGGATCTTGCGCTCGATCTCCTGGGCGAGCTCCGGGTTGTCCTTGAGGAATCGGCGGGAGTTCTCCTTGCCCTGCCCCAGCTGGTCGCCCTCGTAGGTGAACCACGCACCGGACTTCTTGACGATCCCGTGCTCCACCCCCATGTCGATCAGACCGCCCTCGATGGAGATCCCCTGGCCGTAGAGGATGTCGAACTCGGCCTGCTTGAACGGCGGGGCCATCTTATTCTTGACGATCTTGGCGCGCGTGCGGTTGCCCACGGGGTTGGCACCATCCTTGAGCGTCTCGATGCGGCGGACGTCCACGCGTACGGACGCGTAGAACTTCAGCGCCTTGCCACCCGTGGTGGTCTCCGGCGAGCCGAAGAAGACGCCGATCTTCTCGCGCAGCTGGTTGATGAAGATGGCCGTGGTGTTGGTGTGGGACAGCCGCCCCGTGATCTTGCGCAGCGCCTGGGACATGAGGCGGGCCTGCAGACCGACGTGGCTGTCACCCATCTCGCCCTCGATCTCCGCCTTGGGCACGAGGGCCGCCACGGAGTCGATCACGATGATGTCGATGGAACCGGAGCCCACCAGCATGTCCATGATCTCGAGCGCCTGCTCGCCGGTGTCCGGCTGGGAGACCAGCAGGTTGTCCGTGTCCACGCCGAGCTTCTCCGCGTAGGCGGGATCCAGGGCGTGCTCGGCGTCGATGAACGCGGCGATGCCGCCAGCCTTCTGAACGCTGGCGACCGCGTGCAGGGCCACGGTGGTCTTACCGGAGGATTCCGGGCCGTAGATCTCCACGACGCGGCCCCGGGGGAACCCGCCAATGCCCAGCGCGACGTCCAGTGCGATGGATCCGGTGGGGATGGTTTCGATCTTCGTAGCGGGACGGTCACCCAGCCGCATGACCGAGCCCTTACCGTAGTTCTTGTCGATCTGGGAGAGCACGGTGTCCAGTGCCTTCTCACGATCAGAGCCGGCCACCTGAGAGGGTGCGGGTGCACCCTTGGACTTGGCTGCCATGTTTCACCTCTGGTTCTCGGGGGCCGGTGTGGCCCTGATGATGTCTTCGCAGTCCACGGTATAGCGGGGGTCCGACACCCATAAGAGACCGGTGCCGGGTGTGGAGTACGCGCGACCGGGTTCGAATATACCTTCGAATCCGGTGCAGCGCACGTCGGCCCGCCCTCACCGCCGCGGAGGCTGGTCCGGCCCCCACCACCGGGACTGCGGCACCTCCTGCGCGCGGCACACCGCGAACCACACGGTCTTGGGGTCCTCCCCCGCCTCGAGCGCCTCGCTCGCCGTGCGGTCCCCCAGCTCGGACAGCACGAGGTCCCGCGCCAGCACCCTGCAGTAGGCTGCCCCGAACTCGTGGGCCATGAGTTCCCAGAACGCACTCACTCGCATGCTCGTCACCTCCTCCTCGTCGTGGTCTCTTCCCCGCGAACCACCCGGGCACGTGCCCTCGGTCGGCTGACCCTCCCGAATCGCACGGCACGATTCCACGGGCCGGACCCGCACACGAAACGGACCCGCCCGAGGGCGGGTCCGTTCGTGTGCTTCCAAGTCCCCTGGCCAGAGGTGTGCACCTCCCGCGCCAGGGGTTCTCTCAACGCGCGCTCGCGGCGCTGCCGCCGCGCAGCTGGCGCATCTCCCGGGTGAACTCCTCCGTCATCTCCGACGGCACGGTGTCCGGGATGAAGTTGCCCTCCGCGTAGGCGAGCCGGTCAGCGACCTCGCGCAGCATCTGGGACATGGGGATCTCCAGGGCCGTGCAGATCGAGGCCAGCAACTCCGAGGACGCTTCCTTCTGGCCGCGCTCCACCTCGCTGAGGTATCCCAGGGAGACGCGGGCGCTGTGCGAGACCTCGCGCAGCGTGCGCCCCTGGCGCTGGCGGACGTTGCGCAACACCTCTCCGATCTCCTGGCGCAGAACGCCCACCTTCATCTCGTGGGTCTCCGCGTGAGTTTCATCGGCCACACCCACGTCCTTCCAACGGACGACACCATTGACAGACACGGGTTGCTTCGTCATGTGAATTGCCTACTCCTCGTACGAACGAACGGGGCCTCTCCGCACCATCCCGGCTGCGGTGGATTCCAGAGAACTTGAGCCCGACTGGCTCAATACTCCGACTGTCATAACGTGCTTGCATGTTCAATTGTTCCCTGCGGCCGCCCGAAAAGCACTATGCGTTGGCTGTGAAAGCAATTTGAGTCGTCAGTATGTCGATCGCACGTGCCACGGTGGCGGCCCGGATACCCGTTCGGTCACCCGTGAGGGCGAGGCGGTGCGAGGAGTCGCCCGTGGGACCGCTGACGCCCACGAACACCGTGCCCACGGGGTGGCCGTCGTGTGGTTCCGGCCCGGCGACGCCGGTGGTCGACACCGCCCAGTCCACACCGAGGGCCTCGCGCGCCCCGCGCGCCATGGCGGCAGCGACGTCCGCGTCCACCGCCCCCACACGCTCCAGCAGCTCGCGGGACACCCCCAGCACATGCTCCTTGACGGCGTGCGAGTAGCTCACCACGGCGCCCTCGAAGCACGACGACGCCCCGGCGACCGTGACGATCTCCGACGCCACCGCACCTCCCGTGAGGGACTCTGCCGTGCCCACCGTGATACCGAGGCGCGTGGCGAGCGTGACCAGCCCCGCGGCGTCGTGCCCGCAGACACTGCTGTCCCGCCCGGACAGGACAGTGTTGTCACCAGCCGCAGCGGCGTCGTTGCCCGGGGCGGACGGCACCGAGCCGCTCACTCGCCCTCTCCCCTGACCGCGCGGTTGCGCAGCTGCACGGCCTTTACGACGTAGTCCACACCGGTGACCACGGTGGCGAGCAGTGCCAGAGCCGTCAGCAGCCACGCGAGCCACAGCCACCACTGGCCCACGAACGGGGCGAGGGGAAGCAGCAGCGCGATCAGGGCCGCGGTCTGCAGCACGGTCTTGGTCTTGCCACCCTTGGACGCCGCCATGACCCCGTAGCGAATCACGACAAAGCGCATGACGGTAATGCCCCACTCGCGCACCAGGATGACGATGGTCACCCACCACCACAGCTCCCCGAGCATCGAGAGCACCACGAACGCCGCTCCCGTGAGCAGCTTGTCCGCGATGGGGTCCGCGATCTTGCCGAAGCTCGTAATGAGGTTGCGGGCACGCGCGATGTCCCCGTCCAGCTTGTCGGTGAGCATCGCCAGCCCGAAGGTCACGACCGCGGCCCACCGCATGGCCATGGAGTCCTCGCCGTGTGTGCCCCCGGCCACCAGGAACCACACGAAGAACGGCACCATCACGATGCGCAGCGCGGTCAGTGCGTTCGGCAGGTTCCAGTTCGAAGCCCTGGGGGCGGGGTCACCCTGGGGCGTTACGTCGTGGTTTGTGGTCATCGTCCCGTCAGCTCCCATGCGTCCTCGGATTCATCGGACCCGTCGTGGTAGTCGTGTGCAACATCGGCAAGCGAGGCCTCGACCGGGTCCTCACCGTAGTCGACCGAGCCATTCACCGCACCGGCTCCCGCGGTTCCCGCGGCCTCCTGCGCTGTCCCGCCACCGGCCGGCGGCTCCTCCCCGCGGATCAGTGCCAGGGTGGCCGCGAGGTCGTCCGGCTTGACCAGCACGTCCCGGGCCTTGGAGCCCTCGGAGGCGCCGACGACGCCGCGGGACTCCAGCAAATCCATGAGCCGCCCGGCCTTGGCGAAGCCCACGCGCAGCTTGCGCTGCAGCATGGATGTGGAGCCGAACTGCGTGGTGATGATCAGTTCCGCGGCCTGCAGCAGGACGTCGAGATCGTCCCCGATGTCCTCGTCAATGGCCTTCTTGGGTGCCTCCTGCACGACGTCGTCCCGGTAGTGCGCGGACATCTGGGACTTCACGTGCTCCACGACCTTGTGGATTTCGGACTCGGAGACCCACGCGCCCTGCACGCGCATGGGCTTCGAGGCGCCCATGGGCAGGAAGAGGGCGTCTCCCTGGCCGATGAGCTTCTCCGCACCGGGCTGGTCCAGAACCACGCGCGAATCCGTGACCGATGACGTCGCGAAGGCCATGCGGGAGGGCACGTTCGCCTTGATCAGGCCCGTGACCACGTCCACCGAGGGGCGCTGGGTGGCGAGCACCAGGTGGATGCCCGCGGCACGGGCGAGCTGGGTGATGCGCACGATGGCATCCTCGACGTCCCGTGGGGCGACCATCATGAGGTCCGCGAGCTCGTCCACGATCACCAGCAGGTACGGGTAGGGCCGGATGGTCCGCTTGGAGCCGGGCTCCGGTTGGACCTTGCCGTTGCGCACGGCCTTGTTGAAGTCGTCGATGTGCTTGTACCCGAAGTGGGAGAGGTCGTCGTAGCGCGCATCCATCTCCCGCACGACCCACTGCAGGGCCTCGGCGGCCTTTTTGGGGTTCGTGATGATCGGGGTGATCAGGTGCGGCACGCCCTCGTACGCGGTGAGCTCAACGCGCTTGGGATCCACCATGACCAGGCGCACCTCGTCCGGGGTGGAGCGCATCAGGATGGAGACGATCATCGAGTTCACGAACGAGGACTTGCCCGCCCCTGTGGCACCAGCCACGAGCATGTGCGGCATCTTGGCCAGGTTCGCGAGCACGAAGCCGCCCTCGACGTCCTTGCCCACACCCATGATCATGGGGTGATCGGACGTGCGGGCCTTCTGCGAGCGCAGCACATCGCCCAACGCCACGGTCTCGCGGTCCGTGTTCGGGATCTCGATACCGATCGCGGACTTGCCCGGGATGGGCGAGAGGATGCGGACGTCCGCCGAGGCCACGGCGTAGGCGATGTTCTTGGACAGGGCGGTGACGCGCTCCACCTTGGTGCCGGATCCCAGCTCGATCTCGTAGCGGGTGACCGTGGGGCCGCGGGAGAAGCCCGTGACCTCGGCGTCCACCTTGAACTGCTGCAGCACGTTGGTCAGCGCGGCGACCACCTGGTCGTTTGCCTCGGAGCGCTCCTTCGCCGGGGGCCCCTGCACGAGGTCCGCGACCGGAGGCAGGCTGTAGGCGACGTCGCCCTGCAGCTTCAGCTGCTCGGAGCGGGCGGGGATCGGAGTGCTGGGCGTGTGGGTGCGGGTCGCGACGTCGTGGGAGCCTCCGGGCTCGTGGACGTCCGTGGTGTCGTCCAGCGCGGCGAGGGCCGGGGCGTCCGACGCCGCGGCGGTGTCCCCGGCCGGCGCGATGCCCTGCTCCTCGCGCAGCTTCTGGGCCGCGCGCTGGGAGCGGGTGGGCCGCTTCTCACCGGGACGCAGCGCGGGCTCGGGGCTCGGCACCGAGTCGGTGGACTGGAGGTCCGAGGCGTCCGCGGTCTTGGCCTTCGTGGCGGCGGCGCGGGCGCTCGAAGAGCCGCCCTTGCGGGGAGCGCTCGAGCCCAGGTCGAACACGCTCGTGGCGTGTGCTCCCTTCGCCTCGCGGCGGTTGGCCTCGTCGACCACAGCGCGTTCAAAGGCCTCGTCCCCGTCGTAGCGGTCCAGCTCCTCGCGCTCCCGACGACGCCGCGAGCGCGCCGTGCGGGCGGAACGCGCCGTGCTCGCGGGGTCCAGGTAGGAGCGGTCATGCTGCGGGGCGGAGAGGTCCGTGCTGCGCGGCTCCGTCTGGCCCGTGAGCCTGCGGTAGAGCAGGTGCAGCCGGGGCCCGATCTCCCCCACGGGCGTCGCGGTCATGACGAGCAGTGCCAGCACGGCGAGCGCCACGAGGACCACGAGCGCGCCCCACGGGGTGATGAGAGATGACAGCGGGTCCGCCGCGAGGAAGCCCACGAAGCCCCCGGCGCTCCATACCGCCTCGAAGCCGTCTCCCAGGGAGGGCGAGCCGCCCGCAATGTGGGCGGTTCCCGCTCCGGCGACCGTCAGCGCGAGCAGTCCGATGGCGATGCGGTTGTTGGCCTGGGTGGCCTCGGGGTGGCGGAAGATCCGCACGGCGAAGCAGAAGCAGAAGATGGGCAGCACCAGGGCCATGAACCCGAAAGTCCCGCCCACCACGGCGTGTGCCCAGGACGAGGGAACAGCCACGGCGGCGAAGTCCACGCCGCGCAGGTTCCACCATTCGAGCGCGGCGATCAGCACTGCGAGCACGAGCCACACAAGGGCCCCACCGTCACGGCGCTGCTCGGGGGCGATGTCCGTGCGCAGGGTGCCTACGCGACGTACCGCGGCACCCACCACGTGTCCGACGCCCGACCACGCGTTCACAATCCCCCGCAGGGCACCCGGGGCTGCCGAGGAGGTCTTGGCCGTGTCGCGGGCCGGGGTCTTCCTGCCATTCTTGGGGGATCCCGAGGACTTCGCGGACCGGGTGGCGGTCTTCGCGGAGCGCGCGGGGGAAGTTCGTGACGCCATGCTTCCAGGGTACCCGGACGGACAGCGGCCCGCCCGGAGTGCATGTCGGGCGGGCCGCTGGAGCTGGGTGGTGGGGCCGTGGGCTCAGGCCTCGACGACCACCGGGACGATCATGGGCTTGCGGCGCAGCTTTCGCGAGACCCAGGAGCCCACCGTTCGGCGCACGATCTGCTGCAGCTGGTGGGAGGTGTGGTTCTTCCCGCTCTCCCCCAATGCCTCCTCCAGCGCGGCGGCGATCTTCGGACGGATCTCGTTGAAGACCTTGTCCTCCTCCGCGACGCCGCGGGCGTGGATGTCCGGGCCGGAGACAATCTTGCCGGTGTCCCGGTTCACCACCGTGACCACAGAGATGAAGCCCTCTTCACCCAGCGTCATGCGGTCCTTGAGGTCGGCCTCGGTGATCTCTCCCACCGAGGAGCCGTCCACGTAGATGAACCCGCACTCCACCTGACCGGTGATCTTGGAGGCCCCGTTGTGCATGTCCACCACGGTGCCGTTCTCCGCGAGGATCACGCGGTCCTCCGGGACACCGGTCTCCTTGGCGAGGTCACCGTTGGCAATCAGGTGGCGGACCTCACCGTGAACGGGCATGACGTACTCGGGCTCCACGATGTTGTAGCAGTACAGCAGCTCGCCCGCCCCGGCGTGGCCTGAGACGTGCACCTTCGCGTTGCCCTTGTGCACCACGTGGGCCCCCAGGCGCATGAGCCCGTTGATCACGCGGAACACAGAGTTCTCGTTGCCCGGGATCAGGGACGAGGCCAGGATGACGGTGTCGCCCTCGTTGACCTGTACCTTGTGGTCCCCGTTGGCCATGCGGGACAGCGCGGCCATGGGCTCGCCCTGGGAACCCGTGCACATGATGACCAGCTTGTCGTCCGGGTAGTCCGCGACCTTCTTCTGGTCCACGAGCACGTTCGGCGGGACGTCCAGGTAGCCGAGCTTCTCTGCGATCGTCATGTTGCGGATCATGGAGCGGCCCATCAGGACCACCTTGCGACCGTTGGCCACCGCGGCGTCGAGCACCTGCTGGACACGGTGCACGTGCGAGGAGAAGGAAGCCACGATCACTCGCTGCTTGGCGCGGGAGACCACGTCCGTGAGGACGGGGCCGATGGCCTTCTCCGACGCGATGAATCCGGGGACCTCAGCGTTGGTCGAGTCGGTGAGGAACAGGTCCACACCCTCCTCGCCGAGCCGCGCGAAGTGCCGCAGGTCCGTGATGCGCCCGTCGAGGGGCAGCTGGTCCATCTTGAAGTCGCCCGTGTGCAGCACCGTCCCGGCCTTGGTGCGCAGGAACACGGCCAAGGCGTCCGGGATGGAGTGGTTCACCGCGACGAACTCGCACTCGAACTCGCCCAGCTTCTCCACCTGCCCCTCGCGCACGGCCATGGTGAAGGGCTTGATGCGGTGCTCCTGCAGCTTGGCCTCGATCAGCGCGAGAGTCAGCTGCGAGCCCAGGATGGGAATGTCCGGGCGCCGCTTGAGCAGGTACGGGACGGCGCCGATGTGGTCCTCGTGGCCGTGCGTGAGCACGATCGCCACGATGTCGTCCAGGCGGTCCCGGAGGTAGTTGATGTCCGGCAGGATCAGGTCAACACCGGGCTGCGTCTCCTCGGGGAAGAGCACGCCGCAGTCGACCACGAGCAGCTGCCCGTTGATCTCGAACACGGTCATGTTCCGGCCGACCTCGCCGAGCCCGCCCAGCGGAATGACACGCAGGGTGTCCTTCGCCAGTGCGGGGGGCTTGACAAGGTCAGCGGTGTTCCATTGGGTCATGAGACCCCTTTCGTCTCAGTCGGTCAAAGTGTTCGCAGCCACCGACGTGCTCAGATCCGCACGGATCTGCTCCAGCTCGGCCTGCGTGGGTGCCACGTGCGGAAGCCGCACCGTGTTGTTCGGCAGGCGACCCTGCCACTGAAGAATGGTCTTGGCGGCCACCGCACCCGGCACGCGGGTCATCGTGGCGCGCACGAGCGGGAGCAGCTCTTCGTTGATCTGCCGAGCGGTTTCGAGGTCCGATCCCAGGGCCGCGTCCACCAGGCGTCGGTAGCGGGGGGTGTCCACGTGAGTGGTCACGCCGACGAGCCCGGCGGCACCGAGCGCGATCCACGGCAGGGTGAGACCGTCGTCGCCCGAGTAGAAGACGAGGTCCGTCTCCGCCATTACGCGCGCGGCGGCCATGAAGTCCGCCTTGGCGTCCTTGACGGCGACGATGTTGGGGTGCGAGGCGAGCGCGATCATGGTCTCGGGCTCGATCGGCACACCGGAGCGGCCCGGGATGTCGTAGATCATGATCGGCGTGTCCACCGAGTCCGCGAGGGAGCGGAAGTGGGCCTCGATCCCGGCCTGCGTGGGCTTGTTGTAGTACGGGGTGACCACGAGCAGCCCGTCCATCCCGATCTTCTGGGCCTCCAGGCACAGGTACCGGGAGTGCTCGGTGTCGTTGGAACCGGTGCCCCCGAGCAGGGGAACGCGCGATCCCACGGCTTCCTTGACGGCCCGGAAGACCGAGAGGTTCTCCTCGTCGGTCATCGTGGAGTACTCGCCGGTGGTGCCGCAGACCACCAGACCGTCGCAGCCGCCGTCCACGAGCTCCTCCGCCAGGCGCGCCGTGCTCTCGAGGTCTACGGCGCCGTCCTCGTGGAAGACGGTGATCATTGCGGTGAGCAGGGTCCCGAACATGGGCGCGGGGCGGTCGGTCGGCACAGGGGTGCTGTGTTCAGTCATGGTCACAGGTTACCGCCCAGAGCCGACGAGCACCGCCTCGGGGTCTGCCCCGCCGTGCAGGGCGATGGCTGTGCGCATCGCACCGCGCGCGCGACGACCGTCGCCGCTGGCCGAGTAGGCCAGGCTCAGTCGGTACCAGCCGCCCCAGTCCTGGGGACGTGCCTCAACCTCACGGCGGACGACGTCGAACCGCTCGTCCGCGGCCTCGCGCACGTAGCGCCCCGAGGGTGTTCGCGGCAGGTCGTCCGCGGGAAGCTCACCCCTGGCCGCGAGCTCGCGTCCGAGGCGCTGCGTGCGGGCGCCAAAGACGATCTCGCGCACCATCGCCCACGCCCCCACCGCGGGGATCACGAGCATGGCCACCCCGAGCAGCTTTGCGATCCACCCGTCGCTGTCGAGCAGCAGCACGGCCCGATGAAAGGAGAGCCCCAGGTAGAGGGTGAGCAGTGCCACCATCAGCGCCGCGAGGATCCGGCCCCTGGACCCGACCTCGAGCACTGTGAAGACTCCCGCGAGGGCGAGCATCGCGATCAGCCACGTCTTGGACCCCGCGGAGACGGGAAGCAGCAGCACCGTGAGCACGAGCAGCGCAATCACGGCGGCGCTCCACCAGCGCAACCCTCCCCGGCGGCCCGCGGAGTTCACAGGCCCAGGTCCATGTAGCCGTCGAGGCCCACGGTGAGACCGGGGTGCTCCGCGACCGAGCGCACGCCCAGGAGCACGCCGGTCATGAACGAGACGCGGTCGAACGAGTCGTGGCGCAGCGTCAGCTGCTCACCGGTGTTGCCGAGCAGGGTCTCCTGGTGCGCCACAAGTCCCTGCAGTCGCACGGAGTGGACGTGCACGCCTGCCACGTCCGCACCGCGCGCACCGAACGGATCCGACTCCGTCGCGTCCGGGGACGATCCTCGCCCCGCGCGCTCGCGGGAGCGGGCGACGAGTTCGGCCGTTCGGCTTGCGGTGCCCGACGGCGCGTCGAGCTTGCGCGGGTGGTGCAGCTCCACGATTTCCACGGACTCGAAGAACGCCGCTGCCAGCTCGGAGAACTTCATGGCGAGCACCGCACCCACGGCGAAGTTCGGGGCGATCAGCACACCTGTGCCCGACGCCTCCGCGAGCTGCTCCCGCAGCTGCGCCAAGGCATCGTCGTCCCAACCCGTGGTGCCCACGACGGCGTGGAGACCATGGGCCACGGCGAAGCGCACGTTCTCCCGCGTGGCGCTCGGAACCGTGAGGTCCACGACCACCTGTGCCCCGGCGTCCACGATCTCCTGGAGGTCGTCCCCGCGGCCGAGCGCAGCCACGAGCTCCAGGTCCGGTGCATCCTCGACGGCGCGCACCGCCTCGGAGCCCATGCGCCCGTTTCGGCCCAGTACGGCAACCTTGATCCGGTCGTTCATGTCCCTACCACCTTTCTCAGTCCTGCGATTCCGACGCGCCCGGGCCGACCACGGTGCGCACCGTGGCGTCCTGCCCCAGCTGCGCCGCGAGCTGCTGCACGTCCTGGGACGTGACAGCGCGGATCCGGCGCAGCGACTCGTCCACGTCCATGAAGTACCCGGTCTTCAGCTCCGCCGAACCCAGCCGGGACATCCGGGAACCTGTGTCCTCCAGCGCGAGCACCGTGGCCCCGCTGACCTGGCCCTCGACCTTCGCGAGCTCCGCGGCGTCCATGCCGTCCTGCGCCAGACGGTCCAGCTCTTCCCGCATGAGCCGGCTCACCTGCTCCACCCGCTCCCGCGTGCACCCGGCGTACATGCCGAAGAACCCGGCGTCCGAGTACGAGCCGGAGAACGAGAACGTGGAGTACGCCAGGCCCTTCTGCTCGCGGATCGTGTGGAACAGCCGTGAGGACATTCCCCCTCCCAGCGCCGCGTTGAGCACGGTCATGGTGAAGCGGCGCCCGTCCCCCACGGGCAGCCCGGAGCCGCCCAGGACCACGTGCGCCTGCTCCACCGGTCGTTCGAACGTGTGCGTGCCCACCAGGGGCCTGGGCTGCGCCACCAGGGTGCGACGCCGCGCACCGGCCGCCGCGGGCTCGTCCGGGTCCCAGCCCGCACGCACCAGCGACTCCCGCACCAGCCGCACCACGTTCTCGTGCTCCAGCCCGCCTGCCACCGTGACCACGAGGTTCTCAGGACGGTAGGCCCCGCGGTAGTGGCGCCACACGGCGTCGCGCGTGACACTGCGGATCTCCTCCGGCGTGCCGGCGATCGGCCGCGCGAGCGCGGAGCCGTGGAGCACCTCGGCGTTGAACTGCTCGAACGCGAAGTCCATGGGGTCGTCGCGGTCCATGGCGATCTCCTCGAGGATCACACCGCGCTCGCGGTCGAACTCCTCGGGGTCGAGCACCGCCCCGGTGAACATGTCTGCCAGGACGTCCACCGCCATGGGCAGCTGGTCGGACAGCACCCGTGCGTGGTAGCACGTGTGCTCGTGGGATGTGAATGCGTTGGACTCCCCACCCACCCGGTCGAACGCCTCCGCGATCTCCAGGGCGCTGCGTCGGGACGTGCCCTTGAACAGCAGGTGCTCCAGGAAGTGGGTGGAGCCGAGCATGCCCGGGGCCTCGTCCCGCGAGCCCAGGCTCACCCAGAAGCCCACGGACACCGAGCGCTGCCCGGGCATCCGCTCCGTCAGCACACGGGTGCCGCACGGCAGAACCGTACGGGTGATCACGTCACCCTCGGCGTCGTCGTGCACCACGTGCGTGAAGCCGCGGCCGGGGTCCGGGGTTGGGGATGCCCGAAGGCGGGCGTCCGCGCCGGAGTCGAGCTCCGACGGGTCGCCCGCCTTCAGGGGTAGGTCGACGACAGTCATCGAGTACCGGAGGCCCCCCGCTCAGTTCTCGTCGTCGGTGTCGGCCGGTGCGTCGGAACCGGCGACGACGGGCGAGAGCGAGAGCTTGCCGCGGTCGTCCACCTTGGTGATCTCCACCTGGACCTTCTGGCCCACGGCCAGGACGTCGTCCACCTCGTTGACGCGCTTGTCGTCGTTGAGCTTGCGCATCTCGGAGATGTGCAGCAGACCGTCCTTGCCCGGGGTCAGGGAGATAAACGCACCGAAGGTGGTGGTCTTCACGACCGTGCCCAGGTAGCGCTCCCCCACCTCGGGGACCTGCGGGTTAGCGATCGCGTTGATCGCGGAACGCGCGGCCTCCGCGGACGGACCATCGGTGGCCCCGATGTACACCGTGCCGTCGTCCTCGATGGAGATGTCCGTGCCGGTGTCCTCCTGGATCTGGTTGATCATCTTGCCCTTGGGGCCGATGACCTCGCCGATCTTGGAGACGGGGACCGTCACCGAGATCACGCGCGGCGCGAACTCACTCATCTCGTCCGGGGCGTCGATCGCGGACGTCAGCACGTCCAGGATGTACAGCCGGGCCTCACGGGCCTGGGTCAGCGCGGACGCGAGCACGGAGGCGGGGATGCCGTCGAGCTTGGTGTCCAGCTGGATGGCCGTGACGAACTCCGAGGTGCCAGCCACCTTGAAGTCCATGTCGCCGAGCGCGTCCTCCGCACCCAGGATGTCGGTCAGGGCCGCGTACTGGACTTCGCCGTCCACGGTGTCGGAGACCAGACCCATGGCGATGCCCGCCACCGGGGCGCGCAGCGGCACACCGGCGTTGAACAGCGACAGCGTGGCGGCGCAGACCGAGCCCATGGAGGTGGAGCCGTTGGAGCCCAGCGCCTCCGAGACCTGGCGGATCGCGTACGGGAACTCCTCGCGCGTGGGCAGCACGGGGGTGATCGCGCGCTCGGCGAGGGCGCCGTGGCCGATCTCGCGGCGCTTGGGCGAACCCACTCGACCGGTCTCGCCCGTGGAGTACGGCGGGAAGTTGTAGTGGTGGATGTAGCGCTTGTGCTTCACCGGGGACAGCGAGTCGATCTGCTGCTCCAGCTTGAGCATGTTCAGCGTGGTGACACCCAGGATCTGGGTCTCGCCGCGCTCGAACAGTGCGGAGCCGTGCACTCGCGGCAGCACGTCCACCTCGGCGCTGAGCTCACGGATGTCCGTGAGGCCGCGGCCGTCGATGCGCACGCCGTCCTTCAGGATCCGCTGGCGCACGGTCTGCTTGGTGAGCGCCTGGTAGGCGCCGTTGATCTCGTCCGCGCGGCCCTCGAAGGCCTTGCCCTCGCCGGCGAGCTCCGCCAGGGTGTCCCGGTGCAGCTCGTCGGTGGCGGCCTCGCGCTCCTGCTTGCCGGCGATCGAGTAGACCTGCGCCATGCGCTCGCCCACGAAGTTCTTCACAGCCTCGGCGGCGTCGTCGCCGAAGCCCCCGAAGCGCGGCAGCTCCATCTCGGGCTTCTTGTTGCGGGCCGCGAGGTCCGCCTGCGCGTCGCACAGGGCCTTGATGAACGGCTTGGAGGCCTCAAGACCCTCGGCCACGAGCTCCTCGGTGGGGGCGACGGCCCCCTGGCCCTTGACGAGCTCCCACGCGTTGTCGGTGGCCTCCGCCTCGACCATCATGATCGCGACGTCCTCACCGCCGTCCTTGGTGGTCACCACGCGGCCGGCGACCGCCATGTCGAACACGGCGTTCTCCAGCTGGGAGTGCTTGGGGAACGCGATCCACTGGTGGCCGCCGTTCTCCTCGGCCATCAGTGCCATGCGCACACCGCCCACCGGACCCTGGAAGGGCATGCCGGACAGCGTGGTGGACATGGACGCGGCGTTGATCGCCACGGTGTCGTAGATCTCGTCCGGCGCGATGGACATGACCGTGACGACAACCTGCACCTCGTTGCGCAGGCCCTTGCCGAACGCGGGGCGCAGCGGGCGGTCGATCAGACGGCACGTGAGGATCGCGTCCGTGGACGGACGGCCCTCGCGGCGGAAGAAGGAACCGGGGATGCGGCCGGCGGCGTACATCCGCTCCTCCACGTCCACGGTCAGCGGGAAGAAGTCGAAGCCCTCCCGGGGGTGCTTGCCCACGGCCGTGGCCGAGAGCATCGAGGTCTCCTCGTCGATGTAGACCATGGCGGAGCCGGCGGCCTGACGGGCGAGACGCCCGGTTTCGAAGCGCACGACGCGCTTTCCGTAGGAGCCGTTGTCGATCACGGCTTCTGCACTCTGGATCTCGGGACCCTCCAAGGGTCACCTCCTGTTTCCTAGGTGGTACGCGCCCCGCGCGACACACCGGTCTTCGATCGAGGCGCTCGCAGCGCGGTGCGTTGCGAAGGCCACTGTCGAGGACCGCGACATGCTGCGCGGACGCGAGGGAGTTTTCGTGGTGCGGGTGCGGTCCCGGGGTTCCGGGTGCGCCCCAGTGGGGGCCACCGTGAGGTGGCCCGTGGCAGTGCTCGTCACGAGCAGAGCCGGGGGTGGTGGTTCCCCGCCCTCGGGGAGCGCGGGGAACCTCCGGGTCACATCACTTGCGCAGGCCGAGGCGCTCAATGAGCGCACGGTAGCGGGCGATGTCGGTGCGACGCAGGTAATCGAGCATGCGACGGCGGCGACCCACGAGGCCCATGAGGCCACGACGGGTGTGGTGGTCGTGCTTGTGCGTCTTCAGGTGCTCGGTCAGATCGGAGATCCGGCGAGACAGCACGGCAACCTGCACCTCCGGCGAACCGGTGTCACCCTCGTGCGTTGCGTACTCGGTGATGATCTGGTTCTTGATTGCGGCATCAAGTGCCATGGGTAACTCCTCGAGTTAGTACCGTGTCCGCCCGGTGCGTGAGATTCCCGCCCGGGGTCCGGGGCTCGCCCCGGGGCCCGACCACCACGGACCGCAGTCAGACCATTTTCTAGTTTAGCGGACGAGTCAAGCCGGCGCGTCCGCCCCGGTGCGCTCGCTGTGCGTGTCCGCCGGAGCTGGAAGAATGGCCGCATGCAGAAGATGAACGTCGAATCATTCAACCTGGACCACCGCACGGTGGCGGCACCCTACGTGCGGGTGGCCGACCGCAAGCAGCTGCCGGGCGGTGACACGCTCGTGAAGTACGACGTCCGTTTCACCCAGCCCAACCGGGGTCACCTGGAGATGCCCACCGTGCACTCCATCGAGCACCTCACGGCGGAGCACATGCGCAACCACACGGACGCCCTGATCGACTTCTCCCCCATGGGCTGCCAGACCGGTTTCTACGCGCTGATGCTTGGTGTAGAGACCGAGGAGTTCGAGCGGCTGCTGGAGCTCACCTTCCGGGACATCATGGATGCCACGGAAGTCCCCGCCGCGAACGAGGTGCAGTGCGGATGGGGTCAGAACCACAGCCTGAGCGGGGCACAGGACGCTGTGCGAGGCTTCCTGGCCGAGCGCGCCCACTGGGACGAGGTCACGCGGTGAGCGACGACGCCGCATCCTTCGCCGCGTGCGTCGGCGCCCCCGCGGTGTTCGTCGCCATGCCCGAGGAGGCCGCCCCGTTCCTGGACGCCGCGACTGCCAGGTGCACCGCGCCCCAGCCGATCGGCACGGCCGAGACGTACGCGCTGGAGCTCGACGGGCGCCCGGTGCTCCTGGTGCGCACCGGGATCGGGCTGGTCAACGCGGCGTCGGCCCTCAGCGCGGTGCTCGAGCTCTTCGACCCCGCCGTGGTGGTCTCCGCCGGTTCGTGCGGCGGGCTGCGCTCGGACGTGAACGTGGGCGACCTCGTGCTCGGCACCGGGTTCCGTTACACGGACGCGGACGCCACCGCCTTCGGCTACGCGCCGGGCCAGGTTCCGGGCATGCCGGCGTCGTACCCGGCGTCTGAGGAACTCGTGGCCGCCGCGAGCGCGCTGCCCGCACCCGAGGGACGCGTTCTGTGGCGCGGCGAGATGCTCTCCGGGGGGTCCTTCGTGACGGCGCAGAACGTGGGCGCCGCCCGCGAGACGTTCCCCGCGGCGCTGAGCACGGACATGGAAACCACCGCGCTCGCACAGGTGTGCCACACGCGGGGCCGTGAGTTTACGGCGCTGCGCAGCGTGTCGGACCTGTGCGGTCCGGCCGCCGGGCAGCAGTTCCACATGGAACTCGACGTCGTGGCGCGCACCAGCGCGGACGCCGTCCTGCACCTGCTGCGGAGCCTGCCCACCGCGTGAGACCGCGAGGCCCGTCAGCAGGTCCCGTCGGTTGGGACGGCGCGAGGTGCGCCGGAGTGTGCGATGGGAGCGTGACCAGCCCCGCGGGATACCCTGCGGTGAGGGCCCACTGTGATGTCAAGGAGAACGAGGAAGAGATGAGCGACGAGAAGACCAAGGACCTCAAGGACGCCGCCCCGGACGTCCCCTGGCACGTGCTTCGGGACGGCAAGCGGATCCCCCAGCTGGGTTTCGGCACCTACCCGATGGACGACGCCGAGGCGGAGACGCTGATCCCGGAGGCTGTCTGGCGCGGGTACCGGCTGATCGACACCGCCGTGAACTACGGCAACGAACGCGGAGTGGGCCAGGGCGTCCGCTACAGCCACATGCCCAGGGAGGAGCTCTTCCTCACGTCCAAGCTGCCGGGCCGGGACCACGGCACGGACTCCGTGCGCCGGTCGCTGGAGGGCACCCTCGAGCGGCTCGGAACCGACTACCTGGACCTCTACCTCATCCACTGGCCCAACCCGGTCCAGGACCGATACGTGCAGACGTGGCAGACCATGCTCGAGGCGCGTGAGGAGGGACTGGTGCGTTCCGTGGGCGTGTCCAACTTCCTGCCCGAGCACCTGCAGCGCCTCGAGCGCGAGTCCGGTGAGATGCCCGTGGTGAACCAGGTGGAGCTGCACCCCCAGTACCAGCAGGAGGCGCTGCGCCGCTTCCACGAGGAGCACCGGATCCTCACCGAGGCGTGGTCCCCGCTGGGCCGCAAGACGGACCTCTTGCAGAGCGAGTGGCTCGAGGAGATCGCCCGCAAGCACGGTCGCAGCCCCGCCCAGGTGGTGCTGCGCTGGCACGTGCAGTCCGGCATCGTGCCGATCCCCAAGTCCTCGAACACGCAGCGCATGGCGGAGAACATCGACGTGTTCGACTGGGAGCTCACCGACGCGCAGATGGAGCGGCTGCGCATGATGCACACCGGGATCAGCGGGTCAGGCTTCGATCCCTCGGTGCACGAGGAGATGTGACCCGGTCGTGAGCGGGGCCGCGGGACTCAGTCCGTTCCGCGGCCCTCTGCGCGCAGGATCTCCCGCGAGCGGCTGACGTCCTCGCGCATCTGCGCGACGAGGGCGTCGACGCCCCGGTAGGCCACCATGCCGCGAAGACGTTCCACGAACTCGACGACCACCGTGGAGCCGTAGAGGTTGAAGTCCTCCACCGTCTCCTCCGGGCGGTCGATTACGTGGGCCTCCACCTGGCGGGAGACACCGTCGAACGTGGGGTTGGAGCCGACCGAGATGGCCGTGGGCCACCGGGTGCCCTCCTCGTCCACGAGCCAGCCGGCGTAGACACCGTCCGCCGGGATGAACCCCGACGCGTCGGGCGCAAGGTTGGCGGTGGGGAAACCGAGTTCGCGTCCCCTCGCGGCGCCGTGGACCACTTCCCCGCGCATGCGGTGGGGTCGTCCGAGCAGCTGCGCGGCCCCACGCACGTCACCGGCGTCAAGGCATGAGCGCACCCAGGTGGAGGAGCAGCGGCGCTCGGCGCGGCGGTCCGCTGGCTGCTCCTGCGGATCCTCCTCGTCCGGCACGGTGCCACGGACGTCGTCCACGACCACGACCTCGAAGCCGTGTTCCCGGCCGAGCTCGGTGATCGCCCTGAGATCTCCGGTGTTGTCCCGCCCAAGCCGAACGTCCGAGCCGATGACCAGGCACACCGCACCCAGGGGCTTGACGAGGTAGTCGACCACGAACTGCTGCGGGGTCAGCTCGGAAAACTCGAGGCTGTAGGGCAGCACGAGGACGGCGTCCACACCGGTCTCCTCGAGGGCGTCCAGCTTGTCCTCCGGGCCCATGATCAGACCGGGGTGCGAATCGGGCCTGTGCACGAGGGCCGGGTGAGGATCGAAGGTCACGACCACCGAGCGCGCGTGGTGGGACCGGGCGACGTCGAGCAGGCGCGCGAAGACTCGCTGGTGTCCGCGGTGGACACCGTCGAAGTTCCCGATCGTCACCACGGAGGGACCGAAACCGGGGGTGACTTCGTCCAGGCTTCTCCAGCGAATCACAGTTCTCCTCGTCGTTCGTCGAGTGCGGGGCGCACCGTCTAGAGCCTACCGCTCACCGCGGGAGGGCCGCGTCATCCACAGCCACGCGAGGCCCACCACGGGCAGCACGAGCGGCACGTAGCCGTACCCCGCTCCGAATTCGGACCACACGCTTGCCTTGGGGAACAGCTGCGGTTCGAACATGCTGAGCGCTCCCACGCCCAGGACACCCAGGAGCTCCGCACCCACGGCCCACGTGGCCACTGCGTGCCAGCCGGGACCGGTCTTCGTCAGCGCCACGGTGGCGAGAACGTAGATCGCCGCGGACAGTGTGGAGAGCAGGATGGCCACGGGTGCCATGCTGAACTCGGTGGCCAGCTGGTACAGCGATCGCACACCGGCGGAGAGCGAGAAGATCCCGTACACGACAATCAGTACGCGCCCGAAGCCGGAACTCTTGCGGTCGGTGCGCCGGGTGTGCATCGAACCGCCGAAACGCTTCTGCAGCGTGGAGTGGGAGGACTCGGGGTCCATGGCCGTCCTTTCGTCACGCGGGCGCCGGCCGGCGCCACCGGGGTCAGTGGGGTCAGTGGGGTCAGTGGGGTCGATGGGGTCACTGGTAGTACCAGATGAAGTTCATGCGGTAGACCATCACGACCACCACGGGCCCCGCGGCCCCCAGGATCAGCGTGGACCACCGGGAGCGCTCCACGAGAGACCACACGAAGGTTCCCGCCGGGATGAGCAGCGCGGTGAGCAGGTAGCCCCAGTACTCGAGCACGCTGCCGGAGGCGGGCGGGCCGAGCACGGGAAGCAGCAAGGAACCGATCGCGTAGGCGAGCAGGAAACCCTCGAGGAGCAGCACGGAGCCCTGCGAGTAGTCGTCCGGTACGCGTCCGCGCAGGGCCTGCACCACGCACACCAGGCACGAGAGCGCGCCGAGCACCGCGGAGGCCCAGAACCAGCCGTCGTAGCCCCACAGCATCAGGACTTCCCCTCTGAGCCGGGTTCGTTGTTTGTGGAGACCTCGGCGGGATCCGTGAAGGTCACGCCCGCTGCGATGCCGAGCACCGACGTCGCGTAGCGCTTCTCGCCCCGGCCCCGCTCCTCGGCCAGCGCCACCAGGGTTCCGTCCGGGGCAAAGCAGGCGACGACACCGTCACCCGAGTCCCCGGAGACGGCCAGGGTTTTCCCCTCGGCGGCGATCCTGCGCCCGTGTGAGAGGTCGGTGGCCTGTACCGCGCTCAGCTCGCGCACGGGGAAGAGGCCGCGTGCCGCGATGTCCAGGGGCACCGTGCTCACCGTGCCCCCGGAGCGGACCTGCTCGGCGAGCTCCTCGAGGGTGTGGGCCTGCTCGAGCGTGAAGGAGCCCACGCGCGTGCGGCGCAGCGCCATGAGGTGCCCACCCACCCCGAGCGCCTCGCCCAGGTCCCGTGCCAGGGCGCGGATGTACGTGCCGGAGGTGCAGGTCACCGTGGCAGTGAGGTCCACCGCCGCGGCGTCCGTGGACCGGGTGACGGTGTGCACCGTGAACTCCCGCACGGTGACGGGACGCGCCGCGAGCTCCACGTCCTCGCCCCTGCGGACCCGGGCGTAGGAGCGCTCGCCGTTGACCTTGATGGCGCTCACAGACGAGGGGACCTGCTGGATCTCACCGGTCAGCTTCCCCACCGCAGCGCGGACCTGCTCCTCCGTGAGGGCCTCGAGCCGCTCTGGCGGGGCCTGGCGCATGACGTCACCCTCGGCGTCGTCGGTGACCGTGGCCGCCCCCAGGCGGATGGTGGTCTCGTAGGTCTTGTCCGCGCCCGTGACGTAGGTGAGCAGCTTGGTGGCCCTCTCGACCCCGAGCACGAGTACGCCCGACGCCGCGGGGTCCAGCGTGCCCGCGTGGCCCACCTTCCGCGTGCCCGCCAGGCGGCGCATCCGTGAGACCACGTCGTGGGAGGTCCAGCCGAGCGGCTTGTCCACGACGACGAGCCCGGCCACCCTCGGGAGAGAGGGTGCCGGGCTCGGAACGTCTTCTCGCGCGGTCACCGGGTTCAGTCCTGCGACCGGCTCTCGGGGGCGACGTCGCCCTGCGCCTCGTCCTCGGAGGTGCGGTAGGCGTCCTCCCCCGCGGCGTACTGCGCGCCCTCGGCCTGCTCGGCCACGCGGGCGTCCTGCTCGCGGGCGGTGCGCAGCAGCGACTCCAGCCGCTCGGCGTCGGCAGGGATCTCGTCCGCCACGAAGGTCAGCGTGGGGGTCAGGCGAGCTGTGATGTTCTTGCCCACCTCAGAGCGCAGGATGCCCTTCGCGGACTCCAGGGCGCGGGCGGTCTCCTCGCGCTGCGTCTCGTCCCCGTACACGGTGTAGTAGACGGTGGCGTGCTGCAGGTCGCTGGTGACGCGGGCGTCCGTGACCGTCACGAAACCGACCCGCGGGTCCTTGATGCGGCGTTCGAGTGCCTGGGCCACGATCACCTTGATGCGATCGGCCAGGCGGGCGGCGCGTGCGGCGTCGGCCATGGTGGTGCTCCTCGTCCTCGGGCGACGCCGCGGCGTCGCACAGTCGTGGGGTGGCCTCGCCAGGGCGGGGCCCACCCGGAACGGTCCGCCCGTGAGGCACGGACCGCGGGACGCGGCCGGGCACCCGGTCACCCGGGCACCCGGCCGCGCGGTTCCGCCCGCCCCCGGACCGGCAGGTCGGGGACGGGAGGGACGACCTGTCAGTCGCGCGGCTTCTCGCGCATCTCCCAGGTCTCGATGATGTCACCCTCGTGGATGTCGTTGAAGGAGCCGAGTCCGATACCGCACTCGTAGCCCTCACGCACCTCGGTGGCGTCATCCTTGAAACGGCGCAGCGAGTCGATGGTGAGGTTGTCCTGCACCACGTTGCCGTCGCGCACCAGGCGGGCCTTGCCGTTGCGGCGCACAACACCCTTGGTGACGTAGGCACCGGCGATGTTGCCCCACTTGGAGGAGCGGAACACCTCGCGGACCTCGGCGGTGCCGAGCTCCACCTCCTCGTACTCCGGCTTCAGCATGCCCTTCAGCGCGCTTTCGACGTCGTCGATCGCGTTGTAGATGACGGAGTAGAACTTCATCTCCACGCCTTCGCGCTCGGCGAGGTCCGTGACGCGCTCCGCGGGACGGACGTTGAAGCCGATGATCACGGCGTTGTCCACCGTGGCCAGGTTCACGTCGTTCTGCGTGATGGCGCCCACACCGCGGTGGATCACGCGCAACTGGACCTCATCCCCCACGTCGATCTTGAGGAGTGAGTCCTCGAGCGCCTCCACGGCACCGGACACGTCGCCCTTGATGATGAGGTTGAGGGTGTCGATCTTGCCCTCCGCCACGGCCTCGTCGAAGGACTCGAGGGTGATGCGCTTGCGGCGCTTCGCCAGTGCGGCGTTGCGGTCCGCGGCCTCACGCTTTTCGGCGATCTGACGGGCGGTGCGCTCCTCCTGCGTGGACAGGAAGGTGTCACCGGCTCGCGGCACGGTGGACAGACCCAGGACCTGCACCGGGCTGGACGGCAGCGCCGCCTCGACCGTGTTTCCCGTGTCGTCGAACATCGCACGAACGCGGCCGTAGGCCGCACCGGCGACGATCGAGTCGCCCACCTTCAGCGTGCCGGACTGGACCAGCACCGTGCAGACCGCGCCGCGGCCCTTGTCCAGGTTGGCCTCGATGGCCACACCGCGGGCGTTCTTGTTCGGGTTGGCCTGCAGCTCCAGGGCACCGTCCGCGGTAAGCACGATCGCGTCCAGGAGTTCCTCGATGTTGAGGCTCTCGCGGGCGGAGACGTCCACGAACATGGTGTCTCCGCCGTACTCCTCGGGCACGAGACCGTACTCGGTGAGCTGGCCGCGGATCTTCTCCGGGTTGGCGTCAGGCTTGTCCACCTTGTTGACCGCGACGACGATCGGCACGTTCGCCGCCTGGGCATGGTTCAGCGCCTCCACGGTCTGCGGCATGACGCCGTCGTCCGCGGCGACCACCAGCACGGCGATGTCCGTGACCTGGGCACCACGGGCACGCATGGCGGTGAACGCCTCGTGACCCGGGGTGTCGATGAACGTGATGAGCCGTTGCTGGCCCTCCACCTCCGTGGCGATCTGGTACGCACCGATGTGCTGGGTGATGCCGCCGGCCTCGCCCTCGATCACCTTGGTGTTGCGGATCGCGTCCAGCAGACGGGTCTTGCCGTGGTCCACGTGGCCCATGACCGTGACGACCGGGGGCCGCGGCGCGAGGACGTCCTCGCCCTCCGCCTCCAGCTCGGCGTCGAGGTCGATGTCGAAGGACTCGAGCAGCTCGCGCTCCTCGTCCTCCGGCGAGACCACCTGGATCTGGTAGCCGAGCTCGGCACCCAGCAGCTGGAACGTCTCCTCGTCGAGGGACTGCGTCTGCGTGGCCATCTCACCCAGGTGGATGAGCACGGTCACCAGCGACGCCGGGTTCGCGTTGATCTTCTCCGCGAAGTCCATGAGGGACGCGCCGCGGCGCAGGCGCACCACGGTGCTGCCGTCGCCGTGGGGAACCGACACACCGCCGACGGCGGGTGCCGACATCTGCTCGAGCTCCTGGCGCTTCGCCCGCTTCGACTTGCGGTGCTTGCCACGGGCTCCACCGCGGCCGAATGCACCCTGCGTGCCACCACGACCACCACGACCGCGGAAACCGCCGCCGGGACCACCCGTGCCGCCGGGTCCGCCCCCACCGCGGCGCGGACCCGAGCCGGGAGCCGGACGGCTACCGATCGGGGCGACACCGGTCGTGTGGCCGGGCATCATGTTCGGCGAGGGGCGGGGACCACCGGGGCGAGGACCGCCCTGACCCTGGCGAGGCGCACCCGTGCGGGGAGCGCCGGGACGCGGGCCACCCTGACCCGCCTGAGCGGGACGGGGCCCACCCGGGCGGGGACCACCGGGGCGGGGACCGCCCTGGCCGGAGCCGCTCGAGCGCATGCCCTGCTGGGGTGCGAACGGGTTGTTGCCGGGGCGCGGGGCACCGGGCTTGGCCGAGCGCTGCTGACCGGGACGGGAAGCCCCGCCACGCTGGCCGCCCTCGCCGCTGCGGCCCATGCCCTGCTGCGATGCGTACGGGTTGTTGCCCGGACGCGGCGCGGACTGGCCCGGCTTGGCGCCACCCGGCTTGGGTGCGTCAGAGCGGGGTGCGGGTGCGGCGCTCGAACGCGGCGTGGCGGACGCCGAGGAGTCGGTGGGCTCCTGGGAACCGGAGGTCTGCGCGGGTGCTGCCTGCTCGGAGGCGGGTGCCGCTTTCGCCGCAGGGTTCGGGGAGCCCGGAGCGGACGGCGCGGGCTTCGCCGCGCCGGACTCCGGCTTGGAGTGGGTCCGGCCGCCGGGCTTGGGTCCGGCCGCCGCCGGCTTGCGGGCACCCTGCGAAGGTGCCGCCTGCGCGGAGTTGCCACGACCTGCGGCGGGCTTGGACTGGTTCGCGCTCTCCCCGCCAGTGGGGAAGGCGGAACGCAGCTTCTTGGCGACGGGCGGCTCTACCGTGGAGGAGGCGCCGCGAACGAATTCGCCGAGTTCTTGAAGTTTGGAAATTGCTTCCTTGGACGTGATTCCGAGCTCTTTCGCGAGCTCGTGGACACGGGGCTTGGCCACTGTTCTCCTGTCTCAGCTCGCACCGAAACAGGTACGAACCGTTTATCTTCCGTTGACGCAACCACCGGACACGGGCATGGTGCTCACGCGTCCCGCGTGGCGGCGGGGTGAGTACGTATGAGTACTCATCGGCCGGCACTCATCGGTTTTCCATGGTCTTCTGACTCGCTTTCCTTGTGTTCGTCCTCCTGCGCCGGCAGGAGGACGCGGAGCCGCTCCGCGAGGTCGTCCGTCGAGACGGCCGCCCGGAACGAACGGTTCAGCGCCCGCCTCCGGATCGCCTGCTCGACGCACTGCCGGGTGGCGTGCACCCAGGCTCCTCGACCTCCCAGTCGGCGGTGGGGGTCCGCCACGGCCCGGGGGCCGTGAGGGGTTTCCTCCATCGTCACGCGGACGAGTTGATCAGGTGGTGCGACGATTCGGCATCCCACGCAGGTGCGCAGACTCGCAGTGCTCATCCACGCTCCTCATGATCCACAACCCGCTCCCCCGAGCACGCGGACGTGCAGGATCACGAGAGATGGTCTGCCTGATCAGACCACAGTCTAGCGCGCCGCCGGGGAATCGCCCGAATCACCGCGCCGCGAGGCTCACTGGGCCTTGGACTCCGCGACGATATCGATCCCCCAACCGGTCAGGCGTGCGGCGAGACGGGCGTTCTGCCCCTCCTTGCCGATCGCCAGCGAGAGCTGCGAGTCCGGGACGACGGCGCGCGCCGAGCGCCCCGCCTCGTCCAGGACCTCCACACGGCTCACGCGGGAGGGGGACAGGGCGTTCGCGATGAACGTGGCGGGGTCCTGCGAGTAGTCGATGATGTCGATCTTCTCCTCCCCGAGCTCGTTCATCACCGCGCGCACACGGGAGCCCATGTCACCGATGCAGGCGCCCTTGGCGTTGGCTCCTGGGCGGGTGGCGACTACCGCCATCTTGGTGCGGTGACCGGCCTCGCGAGCCAGGGTCACGATCTCCACGGAGCCGTCCGCGATCTCCGGGACCTCCATCTCGAAGAGTCGGCGAACGAGGTCCGGGTGCGACCGGGACAGGGTGATAGACGGGCCCTTGAAGCCGCGCTTCGCCTCAACCACGAGGGCGCGGATGCGGTCGCCGTGCTTGTAGGTCTCCCCGGGGACCTGCTCGTGCGGCGGCAGCAGCGCCTCGACGGTGCCCAGGTTCACCTGCACCATTTTGGGGTTGTTGCCCTGCTGGATCTGGCCGGAGACGAGCTCGCCCTCGCGGCCCTTGAAGTGGCCCAGCACGTTGTCGTCCTCGACGTCCCGCAGCTTCTGCAGGATGACCTGCCGGGCCGTAGCCGCGGCGATGCGTCCGAAGCCGGCCGGGGTGTCGTCGAACTCACCGATCCGGTGGTCCTCGTCGTCCAGCTCCGGCGCCCAGATGGTCACGTGCCCGGAGCGGCGCTCCACCTCTGCCCGAGCGCCGTTGATGGCACCGGGGGAACGCATGTAGGCGAGCAGCAGCGCCTGCTCTATGGTGGGGATCAGCACGTCCACCGGGATGTCGCGTTCGCGCTCCAGCAGCCGCAGTGTGCTCATGTCGATGTCCATGTGTCCCGCCTTCCCTCGCACCGCGCCGGGTTCCGTTCCGGGTGGGGCCGGGAACCAAACAGCGCGCCGCACGTGTCGTGCGGTGCGCTGCGGCGTGGTGTTCGTCGTGTTCTGTTGCGGTAATCGTACATCCCCGCGGGGACGTCAGATCTCGACCTCCACCTTCGCCGAGCGCACCTCGTCGTAGGCCACGTCCTCCGGGTCCAGGTACTTCACGGGCATCCCCTTCTTGGGCTGGTGCCAGCGCTGCAGCACGGCGTGGTCCTCGTGCGCCTCGAGCAGCCGGGCCGTGTAGCGCTCGCCCTCGAGCGGGCGGACCCGCACCAGCCGGCCCACGTTGCGGCGCCAGTGCCGCGGGGTCTCGAGCGAGCGCGTGGCACCGGGGGTGGAGACCTCGAGCTCATAGGGCGGGCCGGGCACCGGGTCCTCACGGTCCAGAGCGTCGGAGATCTCGCGCGCGACGGCCGCCACGCCGTCGAGGTCCAGGGATTCCGTGCCCTCGGTCACGTCAACGAGCACTCGCAGCGTGCGCGTGCCGCCCTCCCCCGTGAGCTCGCACTCCTCGAGGAAGAGCCCCGCGGCCTCGACCACCGGGGCCACGGTCTTGCGGATGGTGGCATTCTCGTGCGACGTCATGGGTTCTCGTCTCCTGTGGTTCGTGTCGTCCGCCGCACGGGCGGCCTCTGCCGGGCGGCGCTTCTCCCTATCATGGAGCAGACCCGTCCCCCGGAGGAATTCGTGAGTTCTCACCCGTCCATGCCCCGCGAGCGGAGCTGGCGCACCGCGGCCGCGGTTCTCGCCGTCCTCCTGCTGCTCGTGGTGGCCGCCGGTCTCTGGGCGCACTGGCGGCCGCTGTCGGACGACGACGCCGCCCGGCTCGCAGCCCGAGCCACCGCCGAGTCCGTGCGCGCCCAGCTGCACCCGGGGTCCTCCGCGTCCTCCGCGCAGGCGGGCAGTGCGAAGCCCTCGGACAGCACCGCACCCGCGGACGATTCCCCCCGTCCGGACACGGCCCTGCTCGCGGACGGCTCCCTGCTTCCGGACGCGGTCCTCGACCGTCAGCTCGACGAGCTCGGACCCCCGGCCACGCCGTCGCAGACCCGGCGCATGGCGGAGCGCGGCGAGCACGCCCCCGCGGTGGAGAGTCTCTCGGACGCCGCGGGACGGCTCGCCGAGGCCGCGGACGATGTGCACGACGGCGACCTCGCGGCGTCGCTCTCGGCCGTCGCGGCATCGTGGTGGGCCGCGGACGCCTCCTCCTCAACCGGCGGGTCGGAGACCAGCGAGGCGACGGACGATGGAGCTACGACCGGCAAGGGTGCGGCCGGTGGAGCTTCGGATGGTGAGGGTGCGGCCGGAGAGGCCGCGGGCAGCGGCTCACCCTCGGCTTCGGCGACACCCGCTGGGCCGGAGGGCTGCGAGCCCGAGCAGCTCGCGGCCGTGACCGCCGTGGACCGCGCGCAGTTCGTTGCCGAGGCCGCCCAGGCGCGGATCTCCACCGGGGACGCCGCGCGGGCAGATGTGGACGCCACCGTCGCACGGCTCCACCACGCGCTCGAGGACGGGCGTGCCGCGGGCCTGCTCGGCTGCGATCCCGGCCCGGTGGCAGCGTGGTACGACCTCCCCGAGGGGTTCACCGCGGATCCCGTCCGTGCGACGGGCACGGCAGAGCGGGAGGCGAGCGAGGCGGTTGTACGGGCCGTGGCCACCAGCACCGCCGGGCAGCGCTCCTGGTGGCTGGGCATCCTGCAGGACACTGCGCACGGCGCGCAGCGGCTGGACCCCCAGAAACCCGTGGCCGCGCTGCCCGGTCGCGGCTGACCCCGGGGGCGCCCGCGCATCCGATCCGGCGCGACGTCGCCGTCCACCAGGCGGGAACCCGGATCAGTGGCCGGTGAGCACGTCCCAGCCGAGCTTCACGATCAGCACCGAGACCACAGCGAAGAACACCACGCGGAGGAACGAGTTGCCCCGGGCCACCGCCGTGCGCGCGCCGATGTACCCGCCCGCCATGTTGCTCAGCCCCAGCACCAGCCCCAGTCCCCACAGGATCGACCCGTGGGCCCCGAACACCAGGAGAGCACCGAGGTTCGTCGCCAGGTTCGCGATCTTTGCCTTCGCACTGGCTTGCATGAAGCTGTAGCCGAGCAGCGAGACGAGGCCGATGATGAGGAACGAGCCGGTGCCCGGTCCCATGACGCCGTCGTAGAAGCCGATCACGGCGCCCAGCAGGACGGCCAGGCCGTAGTGCCGGGCGCCGCTGTGCCGCAGGTCGGTGAACCGGCCCATCGACGGCTTCGCCACCGTGAACGCCAGAACCGCGACGAGCGCCACCACGATGATCGGCTTGAACACCCCGGCTGGCAGCGCCGCCGCCACGGCCGCGCCCGCCCCTGCGGCCACGAAGGCCGCCGCCGCCATGGGCAGCGCCGTGAGCAGGTCCGGATGGATGCGGCGGTGGAACGTCACGGCGGAGGTGGCCGTTCCGAAGACCGAGCCCATCTTGTTCGTGGCCAGTGCCTGCACCGGGGTGAGCCCCGGGAGCATCAGCGTCACGGGCAGCTGCAGGAGTCCACCGCCACCCACCACGGCGTCGATGAACCCCGCGGCGAGGCCGGTGAGCACGAGCAGCAGCAGGAGACCGGGGGTCGCGGTGTCCAGCCCCGAGCCCGCGAGGAAGGAGAGATCCACCACCCCGCCCGTTCCGAGCGGACTCAGCGACCGACGCCCGGGGCGTCGCCCCGGACCTCGGCAGTGATCTCTCCGACCACGTCGTCGCGTGCGATGTCGCGGCTGGTGCCGGTGCCGCGGTCCTTGAGCTCCAGCACACCGTCCTGCAGACCGCGACCCACCACGAGCACGGTGGGCACGCCCAGCAGCTCTGCATCCCGGAACTTCACGCCCGGGGAGACCTTGGGACGGTCGTCGAACACGACCGTGATCCCGGCGGACTCCAGCTCCGCAACGATTTCCTCTGCGGCCTCCAGGATCTCCGCGCCCTTGCCCGTGGCCACCACGTGGACGTCGGCGGGGCTGATGTTGCGGGGCCACACTAGGCCCTTGTCGTCGTGGTAGTGCTCCGCGATGGCCGCGAGCGCGCGGGTCACGCCGATGCCGTACGAGCCCATGGTCACGGTCACGAGCTTGCCGTTGCTGTCGAGGACCTTCAGCCCCAGGGACTCCGCGTACTTGCGGCCGAGCTGGAAGACGTGGCCCATCTCGATGCCGCGCGCGATCTCCAGCGGTCCGGAGCCGTCCGGGGCGGCGTCGCCCTCGCGCACCGCGCAGGCTTCCAGCGTGCCGTCCCACGTGAAGTCGCGCTCCGCCACGAGCCCGTACACGTGGCTCTCCGCCAGGTTCGCGCCCGTGATCCAGGCGGTTCCGGGAACCACGCGGGGGTCCACGAAGAACGGGATGCCGGTGGCGGACTTCTCGCCCAGCAGGGGCTCGTCCGTGCTCAGCCCCGGACCGATGTAGCCCTTCACGAGCTGGGGGACGGCCCGCAGCTGCTCCTCGCTCGCGGCGGCCACCTCGAGCTCACCGCCCTGTCCCAGGGCGGTGCCGATGCCGGCCTCCACGCGCTTGAGGTCGATCTCCCGGTCCCCGGGGACGCCCACGGCCACGAGCTGCTTCGTGCCGTCCGGCAGCGTCACCGACAGCACCACGTTCTTCAGGGTGTCCGCGGCGGTCCAGGGCTCGCCCTCGCGGGGGTGCAGCTCGTTGGAGCGCTCCACGAGCGTGTCGATCGTGGGGCTCGACGGCGTGCGGTGCACCTGCGCGGCCGGGGCCTGCGAGTAGTCGAGCGGCTCCGGTGCCACGGTGGTCACGGCCTCGACGTTCGCCGCGAAGCCGCCCGCGGTGCGCACGAACGTGTCCTCCCCCACCAGTGAGGGGTGCATGAACTCCTCGGAGCGGGAGCCGCCCATGGCACCGGAGGTCGCGGCGACCGCCACCACCGGCAGACCCAGCCGCTCGAAGATCCGCACGTACGCGGCGCGGTGCTTGGCGTAGGACTCGTCCAGCCCGGCGTCGTCGACGTCGAAGGAGTAGGAGTCCTTCATGATGAACTCGCGCCCGCGCAGCAGCCCGGCGCGGGGGCGGGCCTCGTCCCGGTACTTCGTCTGGATCTGGTAGAGGGACACGGGCAGGTCCTTGTAGGACGAGTACATGTCCTTGACCAGCAGGGTGAACATCTCCTCGTGCGTGGGCGCGAGCAGGTAGTCCGCGCCCTTGCGGTCCTGCAGCCGGAAGAGGTTCTCGCCGTACTCGGTCCACCGGTTGGTGGTCTCGTAGGGCTCACGCGGCAGCAGCGCCGGGAAGTGCACCTCCTGCGCGCCGATCGCGTTCATCTCCTCGCGCACGATTCCCTCCACACGGCGCAGCACCGCGAGTCCGAGGGGCAGCCACGTGTAGATCCCGGGCGCCGCGCGGCGGATGTAGCCCGCACGCACGAGCAGCTTGTGGCTGTCGACGTCCGCGTCCACGGGGTCTTCGCGCAGGGTGCGCAGGAAAAGGGAGCTCAGGCGAAGCGGCACGAAAAGGTCCTAACCGCCCGGGGAACGGGCCGATCTGGGCAATGGATGTCTCCTGGGAGTCTATCGCTGTGCCCCGGGGATGCTCACGGCGGCACGGCGTCGCATGCCGCACGACGCCGCTCGCAGCACGGCACCGCTCGCCGGGCGGCGCCACTGGCAGCAGGACCGTCCCTCACAGCAGGACGGTTGCGAACTCCCCGGTCTGCTCGAAGCCCACGTGGCGGTAGGTGGCCAGGGCCGGGGCGTTGAAGGAGTTCACGTAGAGGCTCACCACCGGGGTGCGGACACGGGCGAGGGCCACGGTGGCCGCCATGCACGGCACGGCCAGACCGCGGCCGCGGTACCGGGGGTGGATCCACACGCCCTGGATCTGGCAGACGCGCCCGTGCCGGGAGCCGACGTCCGCCTTGAACACCACGGTGCCGTCCTCGTCGCACAGCACCGCGGTGCGACCCTCCGCGAGCAGCGAGCGCACGCGTCGTCGGTAGCCCTCGGCCCCGCTGGTCAGCGGCGAGTAGCCCACCTCCTCGGTGAACATCGCCACGGCGGCGGGAAGCACCCGGTCGAACTCCTCGGGTCCCGCCCAGCGCACGCGCGAGGCCGTGCCACCGAGCAGAGCCGGGGCGGGGTCCCGATCCATCACGAGCAGGGGCTGGTGGGCGCGGACGTCGAACGGTGCGGGCCAGTTCTCCCGCACCCGGTCCCACAGCCCCAGCACGGGCTCGGCCGGGCCGAAGACGGAGGCGAAGCGGGGCCCGCCGCGCAGCAGGAGGTCCGCGACGAGGTCCGTTCCCCGCTCGTCGAGGGCGATCGGGACGACGTTCGTGCCCACCCAGCACGCCCCCTCGAGCCGGCCGTCCGGGCCCCGCACGCCGTAGACGGGCGGCGTCGCACTGCCGCCGTCACGGATGCGCTCCACGTGGGCGGCCACGAACACCGAGGACACGGCGTGCTCGTCGAGCAGCCGGTCCAACTCCCCCCGGCCCACGGCGGCGGGCGGGAGCAGCCTCGGGTCGCGGCGTCGGATCACCCGGCGGTCACGACCGGGGCACCCTCGACGGGCTGGCCGTTCTCGTCCACGCCCATCTCCTCGGCCATCTCGTTGGCCTGGGCGAGCAAGGTCTCCACGATCTGGTCCTCGGGAACGGTCTTGATGACCTCGCCGCGGACGAAGATCTGGCCCTTGCCGTTGCCGGAGGCCACGCCGAGGTCCGCCTCACGGGCCTCCCCCGGTCCGTTGACGACGCAGCCCATCACGGCCACGCGCAGCGGCACCGTGAGGTGGGCGAGACCCTCGTTGACCTCTTCGGCGAGCTTGTAGACGTCCACCTGGGCGCGCCCGCACGAGGGGCAGGAGACGATCTCCAGCTTGCGGGGGCGCAGCCCCAGGGACTGCAGGATCTGGTTGCCCACCTTGACCTCCTCCACCGGCGGCGCGGAGAGGGAGACGCGGATGGTGTCACCGATGCCCTGGGAGAGCAGGATGCCGAACGCGGTGGCGGACTTCACCGTTCCCTGCAGCGCCGGCCCGGCCTCGGTCACGCCGAGGTGCAGGGGCCAGTCCCCCCGCTCGGCCAGCAGCTGGTAGGCGCGGACCATGGTCACGGGGTCGTTGTGCTTCACGGAGATCTTGAAGTCGTGGAAGTCGTGCTGCTCGAACAGCGAGGCCTCCCACACGGCGGACTCCATGAGCGCCTCCGGGGTGGCCTTGCCGTACTTCTGCAGCAGCCGCTTGTCCAGGGAACCGGCGTTGACGCCGATGCGGATGGAGACCCCCGCCGCCTCCGCGGCGCGGGAGATGCCCTCGATCTGGTCGTCGAACTTGCGGATGTTGCCCGGGTTCACGCGAACTCCCGCGCACCCGGCGTCGATGGCCGCGTAGACGTACTTCGGCTGGAAGTGGATGTCCGCGATCACCGGGATCGGGGACTTCATGGCGATGATCGGCAGGGCGTCCGCGTCGTCCTGGGACGGGCACGCCACGCGCACGATGTCGCAGCCCGCGGCGTTGAGCTCCGCGATCTGCTGCAGCGTGGCGTTGATGTTCGTCGTGGGAGTGGTGGTCATCGACTGGACGCTGATGGGGCTCTGCGAGCCGACACCCACCGAGCCCACGCGGATCTGGCGGGTCGGGCGCCTGGGTGAGAGGACCGGCTGGGGTGCCGCCGGCATGCCGAGGTTGACCGAGGTCACGAATTTCCTCCAGGGAATTTGGCGTGCGGGGCCCGCGACACGCGCCCCGTGGGAAAGACTTCCCCCATTGTGCCCCACTCGTCCGACACGCGGCAGCCGCGCGTGACCCGCCGAACACCACGACGCCCCGGCAGCGCACAGGCTGCCGGGGCGGCGTCGGGAACTCGCGGGGGCGCCTCAGCGGCGCATGATCCTGCGCGCGAGCCAGTTGCCGAAGAACTGCACCAGCTGGACCAGGATGATGATCACGATCACCGCGGCCCACGTCACCTGGTCGTTGAAGCGCTGGTAGCCCAGGCGCAGGGCGAAGTCACCCAGGCCGCCGGCGCCGATCGCGCCCGCCATCGCGGACATGTCCGTGATGCCGATGACCAGGAACGTGTAGCCCAGGACCAGCGGGCCCAGTGCCTCGGGCAGGATCACCGTGGTGATGATCTTCCAGCGCGAGACGCCCATGGAGCGGGCCGCCTCGATCACGCCGGGATCCACCGTCATGAGGTTCTGCTCCACGATCCGCGCCACCGCGAAGGTGGCCCCGATGGTCATGGCGAAGATCGCGGCGTTGGGGCCCAGCCGGGTCCCCACCACGCTCTCCGTGAGCTTGCCGAGGGCGGCCAGCAGGATGATGAACGGGATCGGGCGCACGAAGTTCACCAGGAGGTTCAGGACGGTGAAGACCGCCCCGTTCTCCATGATGCTTCCTCGCCGGGTCACGTAGAGCCCCATGCCCACGGCCAGGCCGATGAACCCGGCCAGCACGAGGGTCACGGTGACCATGTAGAGCGTGAGCCCCGTGGCGCTCAGCAGCTGCGGTGCCAGTGTGGACCACTCCATCACTCAGCCACCTCCTCAACCTTGGTGACCGCCCGGAGGGCATCGACGGTCCGTTCGACGGCGTCCGGCGGGCCCGTGAGGGACAGCGTGAGCGTCCCGAAGGACCTGGACTGCAGGATGGAGATCCCTCCGAAGGCGATGTTGAAGCGCACGTCCGTGCGTGCTGCGTCCGAGAGCACCTCGCCGATCCGGTTCTGGTCGCGCACGTCCACCATGACCAGCCGTCCCGGGTGCTCGCGGCGCAGCTTCTCGACCTCCGCGGCGTTGGGCACCGTGTGCATCACGGAACCCACGAACTTGCGGGTGGTCTCGGCCTGCGGGTGCGCGAAGACGTCTGCGGTGGTCCCCACCTCGACCACGCGACCGCTGTCCATCACGGCCACGCGGTCTGCGATGGCACGCACCACGTCCATCTCGTGGGTGATGAGCACCACGGTGATCCCCAGTTCGCGGTTCACCCGGCGCAGCAGCGCGAGAACCTCCTGCGTGGTCTCGGGGTCCAGCGCGGAGGTGGACTCGTCCGCGAGCAGCAGCTCGGGGTTGGACGCGAGCGCCCGGGCAATGCCCACGCGCTGCTTCTGCCCGCCCGAGAGCTGCTCCGGGTAGTTGCGGGCCCGCTCGGTGAGCCCCACGAACTCGAGCAGCTCCGTGACACGTGCCCGGCGCTCCTCGGGCTTCCACCCCGCCCGGCGCAGCGGGTACTCGATGTTCCCGGCCACGGTGCGCGAGGTGAACAGGTTGAACTGCTGGAAGATCATCCCGATGTTGTGGCGCACGGAGGCGAGCTGGGTCTCCGACCGGCCGCTGACCTGCTGGCCACCGACCTCCAGGGTGCCGGACGTGGTGGTCTCCAAACCGTTGATCAGCCGCACCAGGGTGGACTTTCCCGCGCCCGAGTAGCCGATCACGGCGAAGATCTCCCCGCGCTTGACGTCCAGGGTCACACCGTCCACGGCGGTGACCTCACGGGGGCGTCGCTTGGGCCCGGTGGTGAAGACCTTGCTGACGTCGCGGAAGCTGACCAGGGTGTCCCCGGCGGCGGGGGCTGCACTCACTTGGTCTGGTCCTTCAGGTCCTGGGAGTAGCGCGTGAGGAGGTCCTTGAGCTCCTGCTGGTCCACCTTGGTGGGGACCGCGGTGCCCTTGGTCTCCTTCTTCTCGGCCTCCTGGACCTTGTCGTCGTAGTAGAACCCGGCGACCTTCTTCAGGGTCTCGTCGTCCGCGTTGGCCTCGGTGGACGCGAAGATGTTGTCGTACACCTTGGCGCTGTCCGCCGTGGGGTCGTCCTGGGCCAGCGCGGACTTGGGCTCGAGATTGGCACGGTCGAGGAAGTCGTTGTTCACCACGGAGGCGGCCACGGAGTCCATCGAGAGCACGGTCTGCTCCGCAGAGACCGGGCGCACCTTGATCTTGGACTTGTCCGTATCCACGTCCTGCTCGGTGGGGGCGATCGTGTCCTTCGTGAAGCTCACCAGACCCTGCTGCTTGAGCAGGTTCAGCGAGCGGGAGAGGTTGATCGAGTCGTTGGGAACCGCGATCTCGTCCCCCTGCTTGAAGTCGTCAACGGACTTCAGCGTCTTGGAGTACAGCCCCAGCGGGAAGATGGAGGTGGAGCCCACCGGGGTGATGGTGTCCCCGGAGTTGTTGTTGTAGTCCGCGAGGTACGCGATGTGCTGGAACCAGTTCATGTCGATGTCGCCGCTCTTCAGCGCGGGGTTCGGCTGGCTGTAGTCGCTGAAGTCCACGAACTCCACGGTGACGTCGTTCTCGGCGGCCACTTCCTTGAGGGCGTCCTGCACCGGCGTGGCCCCCACGATGCCGATGGTGATCTTGCCGTCCGCGGCCGGGTCCGTGTTGTCGGACCCGCCACCGCACGCGGTCAGGGAGAGGCCCAGGGTGGTGGCCAGAACGAGGGGAATCAGACGCTTGGTTCGCATGATCGTGCCTTTCCAGGGTCGGGAGTGGTTGCGCCGCGCAAACGGTCCCGCACTGGACGGAGGGTGCAGATCAGGCATGTGCCATTTCAGAGAAAAACCGCACTTGCCGTGATCGCATCGAATCGCGGCCGGATGGTCATCTGGGGCACCCCGCTACGGGAGAGGGTTGCCGTCCGGCCAGCCAGAGCTACGCGCCGGATCTCGTCATCCGCACAGAATCGTAGCACGCGACGTGTGACGAACCGTGACGCCCCGGGACCTCAACGGCGCCCCGCAATGCGCTCGTCCGCGACACGGCGGGCCCACTGCTCGGCGGCCAGGACGTCCTCGAGACCCGGCTGCGCGACGACGTCGTGCTCCCCCAGCACCCACTCGACCATGTCCACGATCTCCGTGAAACCCAGCTGCGAGCGGTGGAAGGCGTGGACGGCCTGCTCGTTGGCCGCGTTGAACACCGCCGGTGCCGTGCCGCCGGTGGTTCCCGCGCTCTTCATGAGCTCCACGGCGGGGAACGCCACCGGGTCCAGCGGCTCGAAGGTCCACTCGGCCGCCCGCGTCCAGTCGCACGCGGCGGCCGCGCCCGGCACACGGTGGGGCCAGCCGAGGCCGAGCGCGATGGGAAGGCGCATGTCCGGCGGCGAGACCTGCGCGAGGGTGGAGCCGTCCACGAACTGGACCATGGAGTGCACCACGGACTGCGGGTGGACGGTGACGTCGATCCGCTCCAGCGGCACGTCAAAGAGCAGGCTCGCCTCCAGCACCTCCAGGGCCTTGTTCACCATGGTCGCGGAGTTGGTGGTCACCATCACGCCCATGTCCCACGTGGGGTGGCGCAGCGCCTGCTCGGGGGTCACCTCCGCCAGCTGCGCGCGCGTCATCCCGCGGAACGGACCGCCGGAGGCCGTCAGCACCAGGCGGTCCACCTCCGCGGCCGTGCCGGAGCGCAGCGCCTGGGCGATCGCGGAGTGTTCCGAGTCCACCGGGATCAGGGCGTCCTCGAGTCCTGTGGCCGCGGCTGCGCGTTTCACGAGCGGGCCGCCGGCGATCAGCGACTCCTTGTTGGCCAGCGCCACCCGCCGACCCGCCCCGAGGGCGGCGAGCGTGGGAGCGAGTCCGATGCTGCCGGTGATCCCGTTGAGCACGAGGTCCGCGCCCTCCCACGCCGCGATCCGCTCCGCGGCGTCCGAGCCGTGCAGGATCTCGGGCACGGGCGACGACGACGCGCGGGCGGCGGCCGTGAGCGCCTCGCGCAGGCGGGCGGCGTCGTCCGCGGAACCGCTCGTACCCACGGCCCGCACCCGGAAGGCGACGGCCTGGCGGGCCAGCAGATCCAGGTTGGACCTGCCTGCAGCGAGGGCGACGACTTCGAACGGCGAGTGACCTACACCCTCCCCCGGCCTGCGCAGCCCGGCGGCCTCCGCGACGACGTCCAGGGCCTGCGTGCCGATGGAGCCCGTGGACCCCAGGATCACCAGGCGGCGGGGGGCATCCCTGGTGGCGGCGTCGAGGTCGGGGGTCATGGCGCGGGTCTCAGTCATGCCCCCAGTATCCCGCGTGCTCGGCCCCTGGCACGCACGCGGACCCGCCCGGGTGCGGACACGGCCTGGGGCACGGATACGGACCCGGGTACGGAACAAGGGCGCCACCCGGAGGTGACGCCCTTGTTCGCTGGGTCAGTGCGACCGCTGTGGACTCAGCGGCGACGGCCGGCCACGAAGCCGTAGATCAGCAGCACGATGATCGCGCCGATCACGGACGTGATGATGGTGCCGAAGCTGATTTCGTCGATACCGGCGTGCAGACCGGGAATGATGGACCCGATCCAGCCACCGAGGAACGCGCCCACGATGCCGAGGATGATGGTGACGATGATCCCGCCACCCTGCTTGCCCGGAAGGATCAGCTTGGCGAGAGCGCCCGCGATCAGACCGAGGATGATCCAGCTGAAAATGCCCATGTCTCCACCTCTAGTTACGTTTGTCACACATGCGGGTGTCCGCTGTGATCGTATTCAGGGAACCACCATCATTCTACTACTTGTTTCCGGCGTAAGGACACAGGTCACAGGGTGGTGTAGCACACGCTCCCGCCCTGCGGACGACAGCCGCGGAGCCTGGAGGCAGCGCCCCCGGTCAGTGGTTGACGGCCTTCTCCGCGCCCACGCCGGTGAGGGAGCGAACCTCCATCTCCGCCTGCTTCACCGGATCCTCCCTGCGGCGCTCCGTGATCGAGCCGATGAACCCGAGCAGGAAGGACGCCGGGATGGAGATGATGCCCGGGTTGGACAGCGGGTAGATGGCGAAATCAGCGTCCGGGAGCATCGAGGTCTCCGAGCCGGACATCACCGGCGAGAAGACGATCAGCACCACGGAGAGGATCAGACCTCCGTACATGGACAGCACCGCCCCGCGGGTGGTGAAGCGCTTCCAGTACAGGGAGTAGAGGATCGTCGGCAGGTTCGCGGAGGCCGCAACGGCGAAGGCGAGGGCCACGAGGAACGCCACGTTCTGCCCCTGGGCGCCGATGCCGCCGAGGATCGATATCACGCCGATGATCACCACGGTGGTCTTGGCCACGCGCAGCTCCTGCCGGGGGTCCGAGTTCCCCTTCTTGATCACGGAGGTGTAGATGTCGTGCGCGAACGACGCCGACGCCGTGATGGCCAGGCCCGCGACCACGGCCAGGATGGTGGCGAACGCCACCGCCGCGATGAGACCCATGAGCACGGAACCGCCCAGTTCGTAGGCGAGCAGCGGGGCTGCCGAGTTCACACCACCCGGTGCCGACTTGATCCGGTCCGAACCGATCAGCGCAGCCGCACCGAAGCCGAGCACCAGGGTGAAGAGGTAGAACAGGCCGATCAGCGAAATCGCCCAGACCACGGACTTGCGGGCTTCCTTGGCGGTGGGCACCGTGTAGAAGCGCATCAGCACGTGCGGCAGACCCGCGGCTCCGAGCACCAGGGCGAGGCCCAGGGAGATGAAGTCGAGCTTGGAGATCTCGCTCACGCCGTACTTCAGCCCGGGCTCGAGCATCGCCGGGTTGTTGTTGGTCTCCACCGCCGCCCCGAGGATCGAGGAGAAGTTGAAGCCGAACATGGCCAGGATCCACACGGTCATCACGGCCACGCCGGTCACGAGCAGGCACGCCTTGATGATCTGCACCCACGTGGTGCCCTTCATGCCGCCCACGAGCACGTAGACGATCATGATGACGCCCACGATCACGATCACGAGCGACTGCCCGGCCTTGGAGCCGATGCCCAGCAGCAGGGAGACGAGCGCGCCCGCTCCAGCCATCTGGGCCAGCAGGTAGAAGAACGTCACGGCCAGCGTGGAGATGGAGGCCGCCACGCGCACCGGGCGCTGGCGCAGCCGGAACGAGAGCACGTCCGCCATGGTGAACTTGCCGGTGTTGCGCAGGGGCTCGGCGATCAGCAGCAGCGCCACGAGCCACGCGACGAAGAAGCCGATCGAGTAGAGGAAGCCGTCGTAGCCCTGCAGGGCGATCGCTCCCACGATGCCCAGGAACGAGGCGGCGGAGAGGTAGTCGCCCGCGATGGCCAGCCCGTTCTGCGTTCCCGAGAACGAGCGGCCGCCGGCGTAGTAGTCCGCCGCGGTGGCCGTGGACTTCGAGGCCCGGATCACCACCACGAGCGTCACGAGTACGAACGAGACGAAGATGGAGATGTTGATCGCCGGGTTGCCCACGGTGGAGGTGGGCGTGTCCGCGAGCGGGACGAGCGGCAGGGACAGTGCGGGGACGGCGATCATGGCCGGGCCTCCTGGGTGGTCTCAGCCCGGTGGGACTGCTGGGATTCGAGGTCCTCGCGCAGCGCGGTGGCCTGCGGGTCGAGCGTGCGGTTCGCGAAGCGCACGTAGGCGGCGGTGATGCCGAACGTGGTCACGAACTGCAGCAGGCCCAGGACGAGTCCGAGGTTGATGTTCCCGGCCACTCGCGTGGACATGAAGCCCGGGGCGTAGATGGCCAGCACCACGTAGAGCAGGTACCAGACCAGGAACGCCACCGCGAGGGGGAAGACGAACGAACGGTGGGTGGAGCGCAGCCGCTGGAACTCTGTCGAGCGCTGCGCTGCGGGGAAGTCGATGCCGGTCGTGGCGACGGAGCCGTTCGGATCGACAGGGGGCGTGGACGCCATGGTGTGCCTCCTTGTGTGATGAGGAACACAGTACGGTCTGTGTATCCAAAGACACAGTGGCGCCGGTCAATGATGCAAAAAATCCGCGATATGACGCGGATTAGTTAGGGGACCTCACTAAATCACTAACATCTGTGTATACACAGATGCCGGGGGCGTCCGGTCACGCGCGGGTGCGCAGGGCCAGCACGAACTCCACCGCGCGGTCCAGGAACGCGTCCACCTGCTGCTCCTCGTAGCAGCGCTGCCCCTGCGCGGAGCGGAAGACCGCCTCCCGCAGCATCCGGGGGTCCACCTCCGGCGCGCTGCGCAGCTGCTCCACGAGCCGGTCGCACAGCACGTCCACGTCCGCCACGGCGTAGCCGGGCGTGCGGTGCGTGGCGGGGCGCCGGAAGCGCTGCGTCCGGGGCCGGTTCAGCCGGCCGAGCAGCAGCTCCCCCAGCAGCTCCACGTGCTCGTCCCAGCGGGCCACCCCGTGCTCCGCCACGAAGGCGCGCTGCTCCTCGGCGAAGATCGCGTCCTCGAGCTCGTCCAGGTGGGGATCCACCACGGCGGGATCGTAGCCGCCGCGGACCCTGTCGAAGACGCGCTCCCGGATCTGTCGGCTGCCCACGTGCCGCACGCCGTCGGCGTCGGGCACCCCGTCCCCGGCGGTCTCCCGGTACTCCCGGGACCCGTCCTCCGCGGCCCGCAGGGCGCGCACACGGGCCAGGAAGTCGTCCACCTGCGCGGGGTCGTACCCCCAGGCGTGGTCCGCCACCCGCTCGAAGCGGGGCTGCTGCGTGGTCATGTGGGGCCCTTTCCGTCCGTGCGCGGGCGGGTGGCGGCCGTCGCCGCCGTCCGCCCACGGCTCATCCCAGGACGCTGAACAGTTCGAAGATGACGTAGCCGGTGATCACGGCGAAGAGGATGGAGTCGATCCGGTCCATCACGCCGCCGTGCCCGGGCAGCAGCGTTCCCATGTCCTTGATGCCGATCTCGCGCTTGACCATGGACTCGGAGAAGTCCCCCACGGTGGCCACGGCCACGACCGCCACGGCCAGCACGGCGCCCTGCCACCAGGGAATTCCGAGCAGTAGCACCGCGCACAGCACGCCCACCACCACGGCACCGCCGAGCGATCCCGCGAAGCCCTCCCAGGACTTCTTGGGGGAGATCTTGGGGGCCATGGGGTGCTTGCCCCACACCACGCCCACGGCGTAGCCGAAGGTGTCGGAGCTGATGGCCAGCAGGATCACCGTGAGCACCTTCTGGGGCCCGTCCGGCGAGTGGTACAGCAGCACCGCGGTGCTGAGCAGGAAGGACGCCCACACGAGGGCGAAGATGGAGCCCATCATGGACAGCATCATGCCGTCGCGGGAGCCGAAGGCGCGCCACACCACCACCAGGGTCACGGAGAGCACGAGGGCCATGGACAGCCACTCGGCGCCCCCGAAGAACGCGGCGAGCGGCATGGCCACGGCGGCCAGCACGGCCGGGACCTTGGGGATCTGCACCCCCTTGTAGGTCAGCGACCGTGCGATCTCCCACACACCGATGCCGGCGGCGGCGCCAGCGAGCAGCGCGAGCACGAGGGGCACGAAGAACAGCCCCGTGACGAGCGCCCCGATGAGCACCACCGCCACCGCGATGGCGGCCGGGAGGTTGCGCCCGGCACGGGAGGGCGCCCTGTGCTCGGTGCTGCGCTGGAACGGGCGCGTGAGAACCTGTCGCAGCAGCCCCGTGGACACGAGCGGCTCGCGCTGGGAGGAGTGGGCGTCCGAGCCCCCGCCGGACGGGGACGCGGCACGGTTCGCGGCGTCACCCTGGTCAGGGGGTGGCGGGGAGAGCGGAGAGTCGGCTGAGGGCATCAGGCGCCGAGGAGTTCGGCTTCCTTGTTCTTGAGCAGCTCGTCGATCTGGTCGATGTGCTTCTTGGTGACGGCGTCGAGGTCCTTCTCCCCCCGCTTGCCGTCGTCCTCGCCGACCTCGCCGTCCTTGACGAGCTTCTCGATGGCCTCCTTGGCGTGACGGCGGATGTTGCGCACGGACACGCGGCCCTCCTCCGCCTTGGTGGAGACGATCTTCACGTACTCCTTGCGGCGCTCCTCGGTGAGCTCGGGCATGACCACGCGGATCACGTTGCCGTCATTGGCGGGGTTCGCGCCGATGTCCGAGTCCCGCAGGGCCTTCTCGATGTCGTTGAGCGCCGAGCGGTCGTACGGGGTGATGAGCAGGGTGCGCGCCTCGGGGGTCTGGAAGGAGGCGAGCTGCTGCAGCGGGGTGGGCGTGCCGTAGTAGGACACGAGCAGGCCGGAGAACAGCGCCGGGTTGGCGCGGCCGGTGCGCACGCTGGAGAAGTCGGTCTTGGCGGCGTCCACCGCCTTGTCCATCTTGGTGGTGGCATCCGAGAGGACGTCTGAAATCACGGCTGGTTCTCCTTTGGCATGGCCGGCCCGCGGGAGCGCGACCGGTGGCGTCGGTTCGTTGTCTCCACTCTAACGGGCTGGACCCCCGCGCCGCTCGCGGCACCGTCCGGGGAACCACCGTTGGCGGCGACGTCGACGGCACGGCGGCCAGCGACGTCACCGCACAATGTCGCGGCGTCAGCGGGTCACGGGGTGACCAGCGTGCCGATCTCCTCGCCCAGCACCGCGCGGGTCACGTTCCCCGCCCCCTCCATGCCGAAGACCCGCATGGTGACGTTGTTGTCACGGCACAGCGCGAACGCGGTCTGGTCCATCACGCGGATGTCTCGGGCAAGGGCTTCGTTGTAGGTCAGGCTCGCCAGGCGCTCGGCGGCGGGGTCCTTGCGAGGATCGGCGGTGTACACGCCGTCCACACCGTTCTTGGCCATCAGGACCTCCGTGGCGTGCACCTCCAGTGCGCGCTGTGCGGCCACGGTGTCCGTGGAGAAGTAGGGCAGCCCGGCGCCGGCACCGAAGATGACCACGCGGTCCTTCTCCATGTGCCGGATGGCGCGGCGCGGGATGTAGGTCTCGGCAACCTGCTCCATCTTGATCGCGGACTGCACACGGGTGTCCACGCCGCACTGCTCCAGGAAGTCCTGCAGGGCGAGGCAGTTCATCACGGTGCCGAGCATGCCCATGTAGTCCGCGCGGGAACGGTCCATCCCGGCCTGCGAGAGCTCGGCGCCGCGGAAGAAGTTGCCGCCGCCCACCACGATCGAGGTCTCCACGCGGCCCACCGTCGCGGCGATCTGCTCCGCGATCTGGCGCACCACGGTGGTGTCCACACCCACGCTGCCGCCGCCGAAGACCTCGCCCGAGAGCTTCAGCAGCACGCGACGACGTGCCGGCGCTCCCGGACGCACCTCCCGGCTCATGCGGATGGCCTCGTCCTGGGGCTCGGATTCGTTGGTGGTGGGCATGGAACCTCCCGGGGCCGGTGTGTCGTCAGGGTGCTTCCCCGGGCACCACCCCCGTGTGTCGTGACGGGGTGCCCGTGAGAGCGGCCGGCGCGTGGCAGACCGCCCACCAGCATACAGAAACGGCGGGGCCCCACCGGTCTTCCGGCAGGGCCCCGCCGTCGCGGGGTGCGGTGCGCGGACGGTCTCCCGTTCACGACGCCGCTACGTCCGCCGCGCACGTCACCTCGGTGGTGCACGCGGCGGACGCGGTGGTGAGATCAGGCTCCCACGCGGAACCGCGCGAACGCGGTGGCGGTGGCGCCGGCCTCGGAGAGCACCTGGCCCACGGACTTCTTGGAGTCCTTCGCGAAGTCCTGGTCCACGAGCACGACGTCCTTGTAGTAGCCCTTCAGGCGACCCTGGACGATGTTCGGGATGATCTTGTCCGGCTTGCCCTCGTTGCGGGCGGTCTCCTCGGCCACGCGCTTCTCGTTCTCGACCGTCTCGGCGGGAACGTCCTCCTCCGAGAGGAAGGTCGGGGACATCGCGGCGATGTGCACGGCGACGTCGTGCGCGGCGGCCTCGGCGTCGGCACCGGACACGGCCAGCAGGACACCCACCTGGGCGGGGAGGTCCTTGGAGGTCTTGTGCAGGTACACGGCCACGTAGTCGCCGGCCACGCGGGCCACACGACGCACGACGACCTTCTCGCCCAGCAGCGCACCGGTCTCGGTGACGAGCTCGGAGACGGTCTTGCCGTCCACCTCGGTGGCCAGCAGGGACTCGAGGTCCGCGGCGTCAGCGGCCACGGCGGCGTCGAGCACCTTGTTGCCGAACTCCACGAACGGCGCGGACTTGGCCACGAAGTCGGTCTCGGAGTTGACCTCGACCATGTAGCCCACGTTGTTCTCCGCGCGGGCGACGATGATGCCCTCGGCGGTGGAACGGCCCTCGCGCTTGGTGACGCCCTTGAGGCCCTTCACGCGGATGATCTCCAGGGCCTTCTGGGTGTCGCCGTCGGCCTCGTCCAGGGCCTTCTTGACGTCCAGCATGCCGGCGCCGGTGCGCTCGCGCAGGGCCTTGATGTCAGCAGCGGTGTAGTTCGCCATGTGAACTCCTCTGTTGTCGGTTGTGTCCGCACCGGGCGTCCTCGGACGCCCGGTGCGGTTCCGGTCACCACTGTGGGTCACCGGGAAGAATGGGAGGTGAACACCTCCCGCGGCCTCACTCGGCGGCGGGGGCGTCCTTCTGCTCAGCGGTCTCGGCCGGCTGCTCGGCGGCGGGAGCGGACTCCTCGGCCGGGGCGGCCTGCTCGGACTTCTGCTCCTCGTGCTGCTCGAGCAGCTCGCGCTCCCACTCGGCCATGGGCTCCTCGGCGGCGTTGGACTTGCCGTTGTGGCGCTCCATGAGGCCCTCGGCCACGGCGTCCGCGACCACGCGGGTCAGCAGGGAGACGGAGCGGATGGAGTCGTCGTTGCCCGGGATGGGGAACGCGACCTCGTCCGGATCACAGTTGGTGTCGAGGATCGCGACGATCGGCACACCGAGCTTCTGGGCCTCGTCGACCGCGAGGTGCTCCTTCTTGGTGTCCACGATCCAGATCAGGGACGGGGTCTTGGTGAGGTTGCGGATGCCGCCGAGCGTGCGCTCCAGCTTCTCCTTCTCGCGGCGCAGCAGCAGCAGTTCCTTCTTGGTGTACTGCGAGCCGGCGACGTCGTCGAAGTCGACCTCTTCCAGTTCCTTCATGCGGTCGATCCGCTTGGAGACCGTCTGGAAGTTGGTGAGCATGCCACCGAGCCAGCGGTGGTTCACGTAGGGCATGCCCACGCGGGTCGCCTGCTCGGCGATCGCTTCCTGCGCCTGCTTCTTGGTGCCGACGAAGAGGATGGTGCCGCCGTGGGCGACGGTCGACTTGACGGCCTCGTAGGCCTTGTCGATGAAGCCCAGCGACTGCTGCAGGTCGATGATGTAGATGCCGTTGCGCTCGGTGAAGATGAAGCGCTTCATCTTCGGGTTCCAGCGACGGGTCTGGTGGCCGAAGTGGACGCCGTTGTCGAGCATCTGGCGCATGGTTACGACGGGCATGTCGTCTCCTGTGAGTATCTGACGGCCCGGGGGCCGTCATGGGTTGACGGTTCTCGACCGGCGGTGCCGGTCCCTGGCGCGATGCGGCGGGCCACTCCTTCTCAGAAGGTGCTCGCACGTGCCCCGTACCGAGTTCCCGTGGAACGGGGGTCTCGGACCGAGGGGCACGCACCCGCACGAAGCGTGTTCGTGGTGGGTTCCCTCGCGCGCGAAGTCAGCTGCCCGCCGTTGTTCCCACCCGCGAGCGGGCATGAGGAACCGATGGCAGGGCAACTGCACCGTCCAGTCTAGCGCATCGCGCGGTGTGCCCGCTCCACATCCCGCGGTACGTCGCCGCACGACGACGCCGCGGCGCCAGCCTGGCGGCATGACTCCCTCAGATCCTCCTGTCCCTTCCTCCGGAGCGCCCGTGCCGCAGCCTCGCGCACCGGGGCTGCCGGGTGCCACGGCGCTGGCGCTGCTGCTGCTCCTGGTTCTCGTGCACCCCGGGGCGCTCTCCCCCGCCGCGGCGGCACCTGCGGGCTGGGCGTGGCCCGTGTCCCCGCGTCCCGCCGTGGAACGGCACTTCGAAGCCCCGGCGAAGAAGTGGTTGCCGGGCCACCGCGGTGTGGATCTGCACGCTCCACCGGGCACGGAGGTGCACGCCCCGCAGGCGGGGACGGTGAGCTTCACGGGTGTGGTGGTGGACCGGGAGGTGCTCACGATCGACCACGGGGACGGCCACAAGTCCTCATTCGAGCCCGTCCTGGCCACGGTGGGCGGTGGCGACCGGGTGACCAGGGGTCAGGTGATCGGGAAGGTGGCGGAGCCCGGTCACGGTCCCGGAGGTACGGCCGTCCACTGGGGCGTGCGAGAGGACCGGGAGTACGTCAATCCGTTGCAGTTCGTCGTCGATCTGCGACCCTCGGTCCTGCTGCCCGTGCCGCAGCGGCAGTGAGCGGGAGGAATAGGTCCGGCCAGTTCGAGCCGGAGGGGTGGGGACGGGTCCTGCGGGAAATGGATCCTGCGGGAAGCGGCTGGCGTCTTCGCCAACCGGGCGGAGACGCCGCTCGGACGGGGTCAAAGAAATCGCCCTCCCGCCGGGCGAGATACCTGGCGGGAGGGCGGTGCGCGTAGGGCGGGTGGGGCTTGAACCCACGACCCAAGGATTATGAGTCCTCTGCTCTGACCAGCTGAGCTACCGCCCCTCGTGACGACCCGAAGGCCGCCGCACCACGGTACCCCACCGTGACCTCCGGTGGTGCGCCACGGGGCCGGGCTCGGGTGCGGTGCCCGTGCGACGTCGTCGTCCCCGGTGCAACGAACCGTGGCTGCTCAGCGGGAGGCACCGCTGTAGAGGGACTCGAATCGGTCCAGCGTGCGGGTGAAGGAGTGCTGGGACACCATGTGGTGGCTGTGCTCCCCCATGGCCCGCCGCTGCTCCTGCGTGGCGTCGAGCACCAGCTGCAGCTTGCGCGCCAGGTCTCCGGAGTCGCCCGGCGAGAACAGGTAGCCGTTGCGGCCCTCGTCAGCCAGGTGCGGCAGCGCACGGGCGTTGGCGAGCACCACGGGCTTCGAGGCGCTCATGGCCTCGAGCGTCACGAGGGACTGCAGCTCCGCGGTGCCCGGCTGGCAGAAGACGTCCGCACGCAGATACGCACGGCGCAGCTCCTCGTCCGTGAGGAACCCCAGGAAGTGCACTCGATCCGCAACCCCCTTCTCGTGCGCGAGGGCAATGAGCCCGTCCCGCTGCTCCCCCTCCCCCACGATCTCCGCGTGCACGTTCTTCTCCCGCGGGATCAGGGCGATGGCCTCGATCAGCTCGTTGACGTTCTTCTCCACCGCGAGCCGCCCGCAGAACAGCACCACGGGATGGTCCTGGTGTCCGACGTCCTCCCCCTCACGGGCCTCGTAGTGCCCTGCCTCGATCCCGTTGGAGACAGCCACCGCACGGTCCGCCACGCCGTTGTCCACCATGGTCCGCACGGCGAGCGGAGTGGGCGCGGTGATGACGTCGCACCGGTCGTAGATCTTCGCGAGGTCCCACCAGGAGACCTTGCGGTACCCCTTGATGAACCACTCGGGGAACGGCAGGAACGGTTCGATGTTCTCGGGGATGAAGTGGTTGGTGCCGATCAGCCGGATCCCGCGGCGGGACGCCTCCCTGGCGACCAGCCGCCCCAGGATGTAGTGGCACTGGATGTGGACCACGTCCGGCTGCAGCTCGTCGAACAGGCGGGTGATCTCGCGGGCCACCTCCCAGGGGAAGCACAGCCGGAAGTACGGGTGGGTGAACGCGTGGTGGGAGCGGATGCGGTGCTCCGTCACGCCGCTGTCGTCCATGGTCCGGGACGCCCCGCTGGTGGGCATGGGTGCCATCACGTGGACCTCGTGACCGCGATCGAGCATGCCGTGCGCCAGACGGCGGGCGAACTGGGCGGAACCGTTGACGTCGGGCGGATAGGTCTCTGCGGTGATCAGAATCTTCAATGCCTTGTGTTCCGTACGTGAGTCATCGGTCGGGGCGCGCGACCTTCCGGGACGACGCCGCCTGCTGGCCGGTGCCGCCATCCTGCGTCCTCGAGCGGGCGCGTGCGGCCGCTCGGCGCTGGATGACCTCTGGGTGGAACCGGGAGAGCAGGACCACGCCGACTATAGCAACGACACCTGCAAGCCCCATGCCCGCGGCGAGCCACCCGGTGAGCCCCTCTCCGGCCTCATCGAGGACGAGCAGCCCCAGGGCCACCCCCACCATGGGGTCCACCACGGTGAGCCCGGCGATCACGAGGTCCGGAGGCCCGCTCGAGTAGGCGCACTGCACCATCCAGCCGCCCAGAACGGCCGTGACCAGCAGCATCAGCACGGCCAGCCAGTTGGACGCCCCGAGCCCGCCCGCTGTGAGAGCGGTCATGCTCAGGCGCACGAGCACCGCCACGAACCCGTAGAGCACCCCGGCGCCGAGCACGTAGAACATGCTGATCCGGCGACGGCGAAACACCACCTCCGCGATGCCGAGCAGCACCACGAGACCGAGCAGCATGAGCACCACGGTGTTCTCCGCGGCCGCGCCCGGCCTGCGTGACGGGTCCGTGGCCGAGACGGCGCACGCGACGAATCCGGCGCCGCCGACCGTGCACAGCACCACGGCGAGCCAGGTTCGGCGGTTGATCGTGAGGTGCTGGTGGCGCGCGTGCAGCAGTGTCGTGATCGCCAGCGCGACCACACCGATGGGCTGCACCACGGTCACGGTGGCCAGCGTCAGCGCGGAGACGTTCAGCGCCATCCCCAGCCCCAGCAGGCCCGTGCCGAGCAGCCAGCGGCCGTTGCGCAGCAGGGCCCCCAGATTGCGGGGTCTCAGGGCCCCGGAGGTCTCGCCCCTGACGGCCGCCGACTGCGTCTGAGTGCCCACCGCGAGGCACACGGCGGAGGCGATCGCCAGCGCCACCGCGATCCACTGGCTCATCGTCCCGTCTTCTGCTGGTCCACGGACTCATCGTAGGGGCACCGCTGCCACCGCGCTCCGCACCTCATCCCGCCGGACTCCGGAGATGCCGCGGGCCGGGCCCTCCGAAGAGGACCCGGCCCGGTGCCTCGGGAAACAGCTCGACAGAGCCGCCCGTGGGCTGCTCGAACTACTTGCGCAGTAGCTTCCGCAGGAACACGAGGAACGCGGTTCCTGCCGCAGCGGCGACGGCCAGCGGCTGCCAGCGTTCGCTGAGCACGTCCGCCGCAGAGGTGGAGCCCTCCGCGCGCACGCCCTGCGTGCCGCCCTTGGAGGCGAACATGCTCTTCACGGAGGCCTGGGTGGCCTTCACGGTGCGCGAGGTGCGGTTGACGAAGCCCTTGGTGGCGGCCTGCACGGAGTCCGCGCGGTTCTGGGCGTCGTCGCGCAGGCTTTTGAGGTGCTCGCGGCGCAGCTTCAGTCGGGAGCGCAACTGCTCCTCGGTGGGCTTGACCGGCTTGACGCGGTTCGGATCGTTCGCGGCCTCCTCCTTCTCGCGCTGCTTCTTCTGCTCGGCCTCGTTGATCTCGCGCTGGACGCGGCCCTCGTTGTACGCGGAGCCCTCCTTGAGGACGCCGAGGTCGTAGCGCAGCCCGAAGATCGTCTTCTCCGGCACGAGCGGCATGGCGTTCTTGATCTTGGAGACACCGATCAGAGCCAGGACGGCGAGGACCACGATGAACACGACGGCGAGCAGCAGGGCCGCGAGCCACGCGGGCATCACGTGGGAGAGCCCGGCAATCGCCGCGCCGACCAAGGCGATCACCGCGAGACCCAGGAAGAGCAGGCCGACGACGACGAACGCAGCGCCCACACCCACCTTGATGCCCTTGTCCTTGAGCTCGAGGACGGCCAGCTGGGCCTCGTCCTTGAGCTGCTTGGGGAGCAGGCGCACGAAGACCTTGACGACGTCCGTGATGGGCGCCGCCCCCGGCCTCTTGGTGGTGCGGGTTCCTGTGGTGGGTGAGTGGCCGCTGTTGGGGCCCACTGCATGGCTCATGCCGCCTCCGGTGAGTGCGTGGTGGTGGTGATGGAACGATCTGGTATCAAACTACCATCCGCCCGGGAGGCCTCCGGCCCCGCCGGAGCCCGGCACACGGGCCCCGTGCGGTCACCGCAGGCGGCCGTCCTCCATGGTCACGCACTCGTCGGCGAGCGGCACGAACTCGGTGTCGTGGGTGACCACGAGGGATGCGAGGGAGAACTCGTGGGTGAGGCTGGCGAGCAGCTCCATGATGCTGCGTGAGCGCTCCTGGTCCAGTGCCGCGGTGGGCTCGTCCACGAGCAGCAGCTGGGGGTCGTTCATGAGCGCCCGGGCAATGTTCACGCGCTGGCGCTGCCCGCCGGAGAGCTGGTGGGGGCGGCGGTCCCCACAGTCCGTCAGGCCCACCTGCTCGAGCAACTCGTCCGCGCGCTTACCGGCGGTCTTCAGCTCCTTGCCGCGGGCCCCTGCGATGTGGGCGGCGAGCACGAGCTGCTCGCGCGACGTCAGGGCCGCCAGCAAGTTGGGCTGCTGGAAGACCATGCCGGTGTGCCCTCGGCGGATCCTCGCGAGCTCCTTCTCGGGCAGCCTCGTGAGGGACTCCCCCGCCACGGTGACGGTTCCGGAGGTCGGGCGGATCAGGGCGGCCGCCACGGCGAGCAGCGAGGACTTGCCGGAGCCCGAGGGCCCGATCAGCGCCGTCATCGTGCCGCGGTGCAGCGTCAGGTGCACGTGGTCCAGGGCGGTGACGGTGCGCGCAGTGCCGTCCGGGTACTCGAGGCACACGTCGCGCACATCCAGCGCGGCGGCGTCGGCATCCGCGTGGCGGGTGCCGCAGGGGCCCCCATGACGGGACTCGAGCTCGTCGCCGGCGAGGTGCTCGGGCCGGTGGTCGTGCTGGCCCACGAACTCGGCGGGGCCGTGGGCATCGGCGCGGTGGCGGGGCTTGGTGTCGGAAGCGTGCATGGTCAGTTACCTCCCAGGGCAATCATCGGGTCGACGGTGGAAACGCGGCGCACCGCGAGCAGGGAGCCGAGCAGGCCCAGGACGAGCACACCCAGCACGGGCAGTCCCACGCTGGCCAGGCTCAGCTGGAACGGCACGGCGGATCCCGCGAGCAGCCCGCCCAGCAGTCCGAGTGCGCCGCCCACGAGCACGCCCAGCGTCAGGACCACGGCCGCCTGCACGATCGAGTCCCGCACCACGTAGCCACGGTCGGCACCCAGGGCGCGCAGCACCGCGATGTCACGGGTGCGCTGAATGGTCCACACGGTCAGGAAGGAGACCACGACCAGTGCAGAAATCCCGTACAGGAAGCCCTGCATCATCAGCAGCGAACCGCGCTCGGACTCATAGGCGGGAAGTGCTGCGAACGCCTCCTTGGTGCTCATGGCCACGGTGTCGGTGTCACCAGGCAGCTCCTGCGGGTAGTCCTGCGTGGTCAGGGCCAGCGCAGTGGCCTGCTCGTCACTCGTGGTGTGGGCCACCGCCGGGAAGTCGGCCATGCTCATCCACACCACCGGAACGTGGCTGTAGTACTCGTCCTCGACCACGCCGGTGGTCTTCAGGGCCTTGCCGCCCATGGAGACGGTGTCCCCCACGGAGACGTGCATGTCGTCGGCCAGAGTGCTGCTCAGCACCACCTGGCCCTCGTCCGGATGGGTCTGGCCGGAGGACGCCTTCAGGTCCGGGGCGAGCTTCGAGCTCGGCTCCAGGGCGATGGCGGCGGCCGCGGTGGTGCCCGCGCGCGACGTCGTGGTGCTCGCGTCCTGGGTCTCGGCACCGCTGCGGGCGCTGGCCTGGGTGATCCCCAGGCGCTCCACGCTGTCCTTGCCCACGCCGTCGCGCCACCTCTGCAGCTCGCCGTCCGTGATCTGCGACGTGGTGAACGAGGACGTGCCGGAATCCCCCGGGGGCGCGCTCAGCACGAGGTGCTGGGCAGCCAGGCGCTCGAGCGCTGACGTGTTCTGGTGACCGAGTCCGTTGGTCAGACCGGTCAGCAGGACCAGCAGCAGGGTGATGAGCGCCACGACCGTGGCGAGCAGCGCGAAGCGGCCCTTGGCGAAGGTGATGTCCCTCAGGGACAAGAACATGGGGTGGCTCCCGTGACGAAGGTGTGGTGGACAACTGCCTCCAGTCTCCGGCGGCGGCGGCACGCGGGGATCGCCACCCCGGTTGAAGGTCGGGGCGCGAGCGGTTGAACCGCGGATCAACCGTTCGGTTGATGTCCACCGGGTGGCCCGTGCATACCATGACCACGGACCTCGGCTGCCCGTCCGGCACCCGTCGCCGTCCGCAGAGCACCGTCGAGGGAGGCACACCGTGCGCCACGAGCTGTCCACCCCCGTGCTGCTGCGCACCATGCGGGTCACGCTGCACGTGAGCTTCGCCGGGCTGCTCGCGCTCGCGCTCGTGCGCGCGCTGCTGAGCTGGCCACGGGGCCACACGGCCCCGCTGGTGACGCTGCTGTGCGGTGCGCTGGTGCTCGCCGCGTTCTACCTGGCGGGAACCATTGCGGAGAACCGCGTGGCGCGCGGCCGCGCGGACCGCGCCACCATGCGCCTGGCACCGGCGTGGCTGTTCGTCGTCACCCTGCTGTGGGCGCTGCTCGCGCTGCAGAGCGCGGACTTCTCCTGGGTGGTCTTCCCCCTCTTCTTCCTCTACCCGGTGCTGCTGAGCCCCCCGGTGGCCCTGGTGTGCGTGGCGCTGCTCGTGGGTGTGGTGGGGGTTTCGCAGTACCTCCACACGCCCAGCGGGTCCTTCACCGCACCCATGGTGATCGGCCCGGCGATCGGTGCCGTGGTCGCGCTGCTCGTGAGCTACGGCTACCGCGCCCTCTACCGGGACGCCCAGCGCCACGTGCGGGTCATCCGTCAGCTCGAGTCCACACGCGAGGAGCTCGCACGCCAGGAGCGCGCGGCAGGCACCATGGCCGAGCGGGAGCGACTGTCCCGGGAGATCCACGACACGCTCGCCCAGGGGCTCACGTCCATCGTGCTGGTCTCCCGTGCGGGCCAGCAGTCCCTCGCGGACGGCCAGCAGGATGTCGCTGCCGCTCGCCTGGCCACCATCGAGGGAACCGCGGCCGCGAACCTCGCCGAGGCCCGCCGGTTCGTGCGGGACCTCGCCTCCCCCGCCCTGGACGAGTCCCTGCCCGGTGCGCTCTCGGAGGTCTGCCACCGCACCGAGGAGGGCGCGCGTGCCGCGGGCACCGGGCTCACGTGCGAGTTCTCGGTGCAGGGCGAGCTCCCCGAGCTCACGGGTCCCCAGCGGACCCTGTTCATCCGTGCGGCACAGTCCACCCTGGCGAACGTGACCTCCCACGCGCACGCCTCCCGCGCGGTGGTCACGCTCGCGGGGTGGGAGGACGCCGTGACCCTGGACGTCGTGGACGACGGCGTGGGCTTCGACCCCCGCGCAGCGGCTCGCCGGGGGCGCGACGACTCCTACGGCCTCTCCCACCTCCGACGCCGCACGGAGGAGCTGGGCGCCGAGCTGACGGTGGAGTCCGAACCGCACGGCGGCACCGTGGTGAACGTGCGGCTGCCGCTCGCGGACGCGGCGTCGTCGTTGCCCGCACCGCCCCACCACACCCCCGGAGACAGGAGTCCCTCATGACCACCCAGGTGCTGCTGGTGGACGACCACCCCGTGGTGCGCGCCGGGTTGCGCGCCGTGCTCGAGTCCCTCGGGGACATCACCGTGTGTGCGGAGGCGCAGGACGGGCGCGGCGCGCTGGACGTGCTCGCGCGCCCGGCGCACGGGGTGGACGTGGTGGTCATGGACCTGCAGATGGGGCAGGGCATGGGCGGGCTGGAGGCCACCCGGCGGATCGTCGCGTCCGGTGGACCGCCCGTGCTGATCCTGACCACGTACGACACCCAGGCGGACGTCGTCGCTGCCCTCGAGGCCGGCGCCACCGGCTACCTGCTCAAGGACGCCCAGCCCGCGACCATCGGGCAGGCGGTGCACGACGCCGCGGCGGGGCGTCCGGTGCTTTCGCCGTCAGTGACCGCCCACCTGGTGAGCCGCGTGCGCGCGCCGGGGGCCACCCTGAGCGCGCGCGAGATCGACATCCTCCGCGGGCTCGCCACGGGCGCGTCCAACCGGGCGCTGGCGAAGTCCCTTTTCATCTCCGAGGCCACTGTGAAGACGCACCTGGTGCACATCTACGACAAGCTCGGCGTGGACAACCGCACCGCAGCGGTCAGCCGCGCCCGGGAGGAGCACGTCATCTGAGACCCTGACCGGGCACCGAGCCGCCCCAGTGAACGCAGTACCAGGGCAGCCGCTGGGCCTGCCCCCGGGAGACCAGGCGGTGCGGCGTGTAGTCGGTGACGGGCCGCACGTGTTCGAACACTGAGCGGACCACCCCGGCGTAGCGGTGGCCGGTGTCGGGGTAGACCATGAGAACGCAACGATCTTCGCTGGACCGCTGCTGGACGGCCCCACAGGTCCCCCACCGCCAGCCCATGAGCATTGAGCTCGCGCCGCCGTGCCGTGACCGCCCAGGACGTTCGATGACGCCGTGAACGGCACGAGCCCCAGGGCTGCGGCCCCCCGCAGGGGCCAAATCCGCAAGGCGATCCCGCCGTCGCTCAGGCCCCGCTGGTGAGAGCTGCCCAGACGTACCGAGCGGTGTCCGCGGGTGGCCCGGGGGTCAGCGAGCGGCCTCGGCGATCAGCTCGGCGGTGCGACGGGGCTGGTCAAGCATCACGAAGTGGCCGCTGCGGGACACCACCACGCGGCGCACGGAGGTCTCCTGCGCAAGCCGGGCGGCCTGGGCCAGGACGTGGCGAGCCCACCGGCTGAGCCCCGGGCGGGGTACGCGGCCGTTGGCGGCCACGACCGTGAGGGGCACCCCGGATTCCAGGGGCATGCGACCGCGCAGTTCGTGGAGCCGGTTCATGCAGGCCACGTAGCCCGCGAGGTCGCGCAGCGAGGCCAGCAGGATGTTCGAGGAGGAGCCCTCGGCGCGCAGTCCGCCCATCGCCCGCGCCACGCCCCGCCGTCCTGGGACTAGCGCCACCGAGACGGCGGGCCCCACCAGTTGCCAGAGCACCCGCACGGACGTGGATCGAACCGCGGGGTGGGTGCCGTGACGGAAGCGGCCAGCGGCGCGGGCCCCGTCGTGCGCCCAGTCCGCGCCCTCGGCCTCGGGGACAGAGCCGTCCAGGAACACCAGGGACCCCAGCCTGCCGGGATGGAGGCGGGCCGCCGCCTCCACGACCGCCGCGCCGAAGGAGTGGCCCACTGCCGTCACCAGGCCAGTGGCTCCCAGCGCGGTGAGGACCGCGAGCAGTCGGGCCGCCTCGGTATCGAGGGTCGGGAGTGTCTCGGAGACCTGCTGGCCCGGCGCGTATCCGGGGCGGTCCAGCACGATCACACGGTGCTCCCCTCGCAGCAGCTCGACCACGGGGGCCCAGTCCCACAGCACGGAGGCCACGCCCGAGCAGCACGCAACAACGGGTCCGGAGCCGATGTCCAGCACGCGGGTCGGCTCGCCCATGACGACGAGCTCCCGCAGGTGCTCCCGCCACAGCGCTCCCGTGGGGGTGCCCATGCCGGGGTCGTTTCGAGCGACGTCCGCACCCGTTCGACCACGGGAAGACCGGACACGGCAACGAGCCACACGACGATCACCACCATCGACGCCCGCTGCGTGATCCCCTCGGTGGGGATCCTGGTGATCAGCACGTCGATCCCGGACAGCGAAGCGCCCACGACGCCGCGGGGTCGGGGCGGCCTTCGGTGCACCGAGGCCGTCTGGCAGCCCGCGCCGTGGTGTGCGGGCCCGAGAGTGGGACAGAACGGCCATCATGATCAGCAGCATCCCGAAGATCCCGTCCGTGGTGCGCGGCATCGTGCCCGCGGGGTGGTCCGCCACGACGTACTCCGAGGCGTAGGACGTCCACGGATGCAGCTGCGGGTTCAGCAGCGGGGCTGCGAGCCACGTCAAGTACAGCAGCGCCACCACCAGACTGAGGCGACGGGACGCGAGGGTCATGGAGCCGAATCACCCACCTGTCGTCGTGGAACTGCACGAGCGCAGCACCGCTCACTTTAGTAGGGCACTGCGCGGGCTCGAGTGCTCGGGGGCGTGGCAGGCCTCGCAGCGGTGGTGGAGGAGAGCGCCCCTCCGCCCAGTGCGGTTGCACCGTTCGGAGGGGCGGCTCGCAGGCCGCCGCTTCCAGAACTCAGGCGCGCAGCAGCTCCCGCTCCTCTTCGGAGCCCACGGGGGCCCGCTGCCCGGTGCGCACGCGGCGGAACGCCTCGCACAGGGCGACCACAGCGATGTTGGCGGCCAGCCCGATGATGCCCTCGCTGATGGCCCACGGAAGGTGCCACCAGAACGTGTAGCCGATCACCAGCGCGAGTCCCGTCAGCGCACCGGCCAGGATGGACGACGCCGCGATCCGGCGCCGCAGCAGCAGGGCCGCCGCGATGGCCGGGGCCAGCTGGTCCATGCCGGAGAACGTGAGCAGGAGCAGGTTGGCCAGCAGGTCCGGCATGGCCACGGCCAGTCCGAGAGCCGCGGCGGTGGCGACCACCACCGTGACCTGCGTCGTGGCGAACTGCGCCTTCTCCGTGCGGGCGCGGATCAGGTTGCGGGACACCAGGGTGCCGGTGGCGATCAGCAGGGACGCGGAGGGCACCATGGCGGTGGCGATGCCAGCCACCGCCAGCACACCCATCAGCCACCCCGGGAACACCCCGGAGGCCAGCGTCAGCAGGGAGCTGTCCGGGTCCGCGCCGGTGCCCAGGACCACCAGAGCCACGTAGCCCACCACCAGGGGCATCACGATCAGCGTGTTGTAGAACGGCAGGAACAGGTAGTTGCGACGCAGCACGGTGGAGCTGCGGGCGGAGAGCACAGGCGGCCAGTCGTTGGGCATGGTGATGAAGGCGCACCCGATGGCGCTGATGGCCATGTTGGACACGTACCACGGAATGCCGTACTCCCCCGTGCCGTGCACCGAGAGCATCTGCGGCATCTGCTCCTGCACAGTGTGGAACACGTTCGTGAAACCGCCCGTGTAGTGGATCGGCACGGATACGCACACCACGAACAGCATGAGGATCATCAGCACGTCCTTGAAGTACGCGGTGGTGGCCACCCCGCGCAGCCCGGACCACAGGACGAAGGCCACCACCAGCACGAAGGCGATCACCATGGACCAGTTGCCCAGGGAGCCGTTGCCGGTCACGAGCTCCACGATCAGTCCCAGCCCGGTGATCTGCAGCTGCAGGTACGGCAGCAGGAACACGACGCCGGCCACGGCCACCAGGATGCCCAGGAACCGGGAGTTGTAGACGTCCTGGAGGAAGTCCGCCTGGGTGAGGTGCCCGCGGGCTCGGGCCAGGCGCCAGATCTTGGGGCCGATGAAGTGCATGGCGATGTAGCCCAGGGGCACGTAAGGCATGGAGTAGAAGGACGCCGCTCCGCCGGAGACCACCAGGCCCGCGGTGCCCAGGAACGTGAAGGTGGTGAAGACCTCCCCGGCCTGGAGCAGCCACGTGGTGGTGGTGCCGAAGTTGTGCCCGCCCACGGTCCACTCGGCGAGGTCCCGGTCCGGGCTGCGCCGGCCCATGAAGCCCAGCGCCGCGATGAGGAGGATGCCTCCCAGAGTGACGACGACAATGGTGCTCACGGGGTCTCTTCGGGGCCGCTGGGTGCGGGGTGCGTGCCGGTCGCGGCCAGCGGGTCCCTGGTGCCGGAGTCGGCGCGGGCGGCCGCGCGGCGCTCGTCCCCCACCCGGGAGGCCAGCAGGTCCAGGACCTCCTCGCGGTCCTGGTCCGTGCGCGTGAACTCCACGATGCACAGGAACAGGCAGATCAGCAGGCTGCACGGGATGCAGGTCCACCACATGATCACGGGGATGCCCAGGATCAGGTGGGGTCCGTTCAGCGGGGACAGCCACTGCAGGACGAAGGCGGCCAGGAACGGGAACAGGCACACCGCCCACCACAGCGCCCTGCGCCCGGCGGGGATGCTCTGGCGGCGCGGCACGATGGTCTGCGCCGCTGTGGGCGTGGACTCCCGCGCCCGGTCAGCGAGGCTCCGGTTGCTCTCCGGGGCCGCACCGCCGGGCGACGACGCCGCGGGGCCCGGGGTGCTGCCGTGGGTGTGGGGATCAGTCACGGGACGCCAGCTCCTCCGCGGTACGGGCCAGGCGTTCGCGCTGGGCGGGGTCCGCGGCCATGTCCGCGGCGGTCCAGGCCAGGCTCAGACCGCCCTCCCACATCGCGGTATCTGCCGCGGGCAGCGCGCAGTAGCGCTCGAACTCGGGTTCGTGGCACGTGGCACCCCCGGCCTCCACCAGGATGGTGGGGTGGATCGCGGGGATCCGCAGCGAGACGTTGGCCATGTCCGTGGAGCCGGCCAGGCGGCGTCGTCGGCTCATGGGCGCATCCGTGAACGCCCGGCCGAGGGACTCGGCGTTGGCCCGGTACGCGGCGACCATGGGGTCGTCGTTGGGGAACTCGGAGAACGCGGGCCAGTCGTCGTGGACCTCCAGCGTGCAGCCGGTGGCCAGGGCACCGGCCTCGAAGCAGCGCAGCAGTCGTTCCTTGGCGCCGCCGGGGCCCTCGAGCTCGGCGAGGGTGTCCGCGCGGGCGTCGTAGGCAAGGCGCGCGCGGTGCGGGACCACATTGGGGGCGTCCCCTGCACTGCGCACGATGCCGTGCACCAGCTCACCGGGCTGCAGGTGCTGGCGCAGCAGCCCGATGGCCACCTGCGCCACGGTGGCGGCGTCCCCCGCGTTGACGCCCTGGTGTGGCGCCTCGGCGGAGTGGGCGGGCTTGCCCGTGTACTCGATCTCCAGGTCCACGACAGCTCGCGTCACGTGGTCCGCGTTCTCCTCCTCGCCCGGGGTGCAGCATCATGGCCGCGTGGACGCCGTCGAAGACCCCTTGGTTCAGCATGAGGACCTTGCCGCCGCCGTACTCCTCGGCGGGGGTGCCGAAGACCTTCACGGTGAGGTCCAGCTCGTCCGCGACCGGGGCCAGGCTGATCCCCGCCAGCACGCCTGAGGCGGCAATGATGTTGTGTCCGCACGCGTGCCCCACGCCGGGCAGCGCGTCCATCTCCGCGCAGATGCCGACGACGAACGGTCCCGTCCCGTAGGACGCCACGAACGCTGTGTCCAGGTTCGCCACCCCGGTCTCCACACTGAAACCGTGCCGTTCAAGGACCGTGGTGAGCTTCGCGGCAGTGCGAGTCTCTTCGAAGGCGATCTCCGGGTCCGCGTGCACCGCGTGGCTCAGGTCCACGACGTCGTCGCGCACCTGCTCCGCGGCCTCACGGATGCCCTGCTTGACGCGCCTCAGCCGCTCGGCGCCCTGCCCGCCGGGCGTGCCGCTGACCTGCGGGGGCACGATACCCACTCCTTCGGCCGGGGTCTGTTCCGTCACGGTGATCCTCCTCCACTACCTGTGATGCGGGTCTCAACACTAGGGGGTGGGGAAATTCCGGGCATCTTCACAGGCAAGCGGTTCACCAGGTGAGATGAGTGGGGTGATCGCGCGCCCCGGCGCGCGGCCATGCGGTGGGAGGGACGACGGTGCTGGGTCAGGCCCGCACGGCCGGTGCCGCCTCGTCATCCTCTGCGGGCAACTTGCCCGGGGCGCCGTCGCGCATGTCCCGGAAGGTCTTGAAGCTGGCCCAGACCACCGCTGTGAGGGGAACCGCCAGCAGCGCGCCGGCCACCCCGCCCTCGTGTGCGCCGATGGCCAGGGCCGCGATGATCACGATGCCGTGCAGGCCCAGTGCGGTGCCCATGACCTTGGGCTGGAGGATGTGGTGCTCGACCTGGTTCACGAGGATCACCACGACGACCAGCACGATCGAGGCGACCGGCCCGGCCGCCACCAGCGCCACCAGTGCGGCCGCCAGCCCGGTGACCAGGGCTCCGACGATGGGGATGAAGGCGCCCAGGAAGATCAGGGCAGCCAGGGGGAAGGCCAGCGGCACCCGCATGACGAGCATCGTGATCAGGTCGCACACAGCTGCGAAAGCCGCGATGACCACGGTGCCCCGGATGTACCTGCCCAGCACGTGCACGGAGGCGCGCCCGGCCTGGTTGGCCCGCTCCCTCAGCCGCTCCGGCAGGAACCCCACCAGGAAACCGGCCATGCGTTCTCCGTCCAGCAGGAAGAAGAACAGCATCACAATCATCAGCAGCGCACCGGTGAGGATCTCCGTGACCACGGAGACACCGGACAGTGCGCTGGACTCTGCACCACTGTTCTTGAGGAACTCGGTGGCCTGGGTGAAGTACTCGTTCAGGTGGGTGCTGTCCAGCGGGATGCCCCAGCCGGTGAGGATCTCCACCAGCTTGTTCACGCCCTCCTGGGTCTTCTGCGCGAGGTCGGACCACTCGTTGCGCACCGTCAGCGCGATGCCGAACAGCACGGCGCCCAGTCCCACCAGGATGCCCAGCAGACCGGTGATCGCCGACCAGATGCGGTTGAAACCGGCCCGCCTACGGAGGAACCGCATGATCGGGTGCATGGCCGACGCGATGATGACGGCCAGGAGCAGCGGCAGCACCACGATCTTCAGCGTTGCGGCCAGCCACACGACCAGCCCGATCGCCACTGCCAGGATCAGCGTCTGCAGCGCCCGGATGGCGGACCGGCCGTAGGGGTCGTGCCACATCTGCCGCGGCGTGGGAGCGGGGGCCGGTGCCTGCGGCGCTGGGGACTGTGGTTCCGGGCTCTGCTGCACGGCGGTGGCGCCGCATCCGGAGGCGGCGGCCTGTGGTGAAGAGGTTGACTCGAAGTCGGTCATCGCGGAAGTCCTTGGGCCAGGAGATCAGGGGTGGTGTGACGGCGCAGGATCCGTTGCATATGACCGGAACCTCCCGCGGTCGCGCACTCACACCCTAGACGCGGGAGGGCGGACGCACACCACCGCTCCGTCACAGGGCCACGAGGCCACAGGGGATCTGGCACGGCCGAACCGGTCCGGGCGGAAGAGGGCACGAAAAAGGCCCCCTCCCCTTCCGGGGAGGAGGCCTCCGCGGTGGCTCCCCCGACTGGACTCGAACCAGTAACCCTTCGATTAACAGTCGAATGCTCTGCCAATTGAGCTACGGGGGAACGTGCACGTTTCCGCGCGACGAGACGATACTCTACCTCCCGTGGCGGGCATCCTCAACTTGCCTGAGTGCCCGGGCCTCAGGGCAGCGCCCCTCCCCGCCGCTGCCGAGATGCCGAGATGCCGAGGCTCACACCCCCATAAGACTGCGGCGCTGCAGCTCCAGTTCCAGCAGCTCACGGTTGAGCTGCTGGTAGAGGTCCGGCTCGCGCTGGGCGTTGAGCCGGTTGAGGTGCGCGAGCTTGTCCGACTTCTCCCGGTTGATGTGCATCTCCACGAGCGAGGTGAGCACCCCCACGGCGTAGTTACGCATCTGCTGCTCCGTGGCCGCCGGCAACGGTGTGACCGACAGCTGTGCCAGGTAGCCGTGCAGCTGATCGGGCAGGTGGCTGCGGACGGCTTCCAGCCAGACCCTTCCGCCCTGGACCTGCTCGCCGATCTCCGAGCGGGCAGTGACAAGGGCGTCGTGCATGACCTGGTGCACGCGGTACGTCATGCCCGCGGACTCGAAGTGCCCCCAGTAGGTCGTGGGCACGAGGTCCGGGACTTGCAGCACCACTTCCAGTGCCTCCCGCTCCATGCGGGACACCGGCTCCCGGGGATCCGGCAGCTCCACGGGCCGCGAACCCTGATCGTCGTCGGACCCGGAACCGGGTGCCACGTCGCCCGGCCGTGCGCGGCCGTCCTGCGGGGAGGCACCGGCGAGGCGGCTGGGTTCCTGGCCGCGCTGCCCGGAGCGGGCGCCGTCATTGCCGGGACCACTGCGCTGCGCCGACGCCGCGGCCACTGCCCGCATCACCTCGTCCGTCTCGATGCCGAGCCAGCCCGAGAGCTCCCGCGCGTACGCCGGGCGGAGGGAGGGATCGCGGATCTGCGCGACGATGGGTGCGCACGCGCGCATGGCACGCAGTCGCCCCTCGAGGCTGTTGACGTCGTACTCCTTGATGGTGGCCCTCAGCGCAAACTCGAACAGCGGGGTGCGGGTGTCAACGAGGTCGCGGACGGCCACGTCCCCGCGCGCCAGGCGCAGGTCGCACGGGTCCATGCCGTTCGGCTCCACAGCCACGTAGGTCTGGGCCACGAACCGCTGGTCCTCCTGGAACGCGCGCAGCGCGGCCTTCTGCCCGGCGGCGTCGCCGTCGAACGTGAAGACCACCTCGCCACCCGCGGAGTCGTCCGAGAGGAAGCGGCGCACGATCTTGATGTGCTCCGCCCCGAACGCCGTCCCGCACGTGGCGACCGCCGTGGTGACCCCGGCCAGGTGGCAGGCCATGACGTCCGTGTAGCCCTCCACCACCACCACCTGCTTGGACTTGGCGATGGGCCGTTTGGCCAGGTCGATGCCGTAGAGCACCTGGGACTTCTTGTAGAGCTGCGTCTCCGGGGTGTTGAGGTACTTGGGCCCCTGGTCGTCCTCGTAGAGCTTGCGCGCGCCGAAGCCGATGACCTCCCCGGCCACCGCGCGGATGGGCCAGATCAGCCGGCCGCGGAAACGGTCGTAGAGCCCGCGGTTGCCCTCGGAGAACATGCCGGTGAGCTTGAGCTCCTGGTCCGTGAAGCCGTGGTTGCGCAGGTGCTGCAGCAGGTGGGACCAGCCCTGCGGCGCGTAGCCCACGCCGTACGTGCGGGCGGCCTCCTGGTCGAAGCCCCGCTCCCCCAGGAACTTCTGGGCCGCGGCGGCCTGGCGTGTGTAGAGGTTGCGCTGGAAGAACTCGGCGGCCACCTTGTGGGCGTCCAGCAGGCGCTGGCGACGGCCGACTTCCTCGCGGTTGGGCGCCCCACCCTGCTCGTAGTGCAGCTCGTAGCCAATGCGCGCGGCCAGCCGCTCCACGGTCTCCGTGAAGGGGGTGTGGTCCATCTCCATGAGGAACGCGATCACGTCCCCGGACTCGTCGCAGCCGAAGCAGTGGTACGTGCCCATCTGCGGGCGGACGTGGAAAGACGGCGAGCGCTCGTCGTGGAACGGGCACAGCCCCTTGTACGATCCGATGCCCGCGGGCTTGAGCGTCACGTACTGCTCGACGACCTCGCGGATGTCCGTGCGCGCCCGTACCTCGTCGATGTCTTCGCGCTTGATCAGTCCGGCCACTGGGCCAGTTTAGGCACCCCGTCAAACCGGCCGAGCACCGCGCCCGCGGCATGTGCAGACCGCCCCGCACGGGGCGTCAGGGCCGCGATCCGAGCGTCGTCTCCGGTGAGGACGACGACGCCCACCCCCTGCCGGTCACCCTTGCGCGCCCCGCCTGCGAAGGCCGGGGCCGTCAGCGGCGGCGAGGCCACCCGCGCGGGCCCTCTCAGGAATCGGATGCCGGCACGTCGTCCGCGCGCGGCGCTCCCCGGTCCGGTGCGCCGCGATCCGGTGTGACCCGGTCCGGCGCCCCCACGGTCTTCGACCCGAGCATTGCCACCCCGCCGAGGGCGCCCACCGCCGCGAAGGCGAAGAACCCCCACGGGTAGGCCAGCCCGGCGCCCAGCAGCGAGCCTCCGAGGATGGGTCCGCTGATGGCTCCCAGCCGCCCCACCCCGGCAGACATCCCGAGCGCCGTCGCCCGGACCTGCGGCGGGTGGTTGGCCGCGGTGAACGCGTAGACGAGGACCTGCGAGGAGAACACGAAGCAGCCGGTGAGGAAGACCATCACGTAGATCCCGGCCAGCGGCAGCCTGATGACCAGCGCGGCGAGCAGCACGGCGGAGGCTGCGAACCACAGGATGCTCGCCACGCGCGGCGTGATCCGGTCCGCCACGCGGCCGCCGATCCACAGCCCCACCACGGCACCCACGTTGAGGATCACCAGGAAACCGAGGGAGTTGCCGAGGTCGTAGTCCGCCGCTCGCATGATCTGCGGCAGCCACGTGTTCAACCCGTACACCAGCAGCAGGCCCATGAAGGATGCGATCCAGATGACCACCGAGTTGCGGGCGTAGGTGCCGGAGAGCAGCAGTGCGGCGCCCTTCTTCTCGGCCTGCTGTGCCTGCACGGAGGACGACACCGGGGGGTCGCTGTGGACGGCCCCCGCACCGTGGGCGGTGGGCAGCTCCAGGTGGATGCCGTAGTGGTCTGCGACCCGGCGGGCGTCCTGGTAACGGCCCTGTGAGGCGAGGTACGACGGCGACTCGGGCAGGAAGACGAGCATGAGCGGCACGAGGACCAGCGCTGGCAGCGCGCCGACGACGAACATGGCGTGCCACGAGAGGTGCCCCAGCACCCAGATGGCGAGCGCCGCCGTGAGCACGGCACCCACGTGGTAGCCGGTCATCATCACGGTCGTGGCGTTGGATCCACGACCGGGACGGGAGAACTCCGTGACCATGGAGATGCCCGTGGGCAGGCAGCCCCCGAGGCCGAGGCCGGCCAGGAAACGCAGTACGCCGAAGGCGAGGATCGTGGGCGCGAAGGCCGCGGCAAAGGTGAGCACCGAGAACACGATCACCGCTCCTATGAGCAGCTTGCGCCGGCCCCAGCGGTCCGTGAGGTACCCCATGCCGAGCGCACCCAGCATCATTCCGAACAACCCGGCGGTGGCCACCACGGTGCCCTGACCGGTCGTCATTGACCACTCCGGATCGGCCAGGAGGCTGGGCATCACGGCACCGAGGACCACGGCGTCGAAGCCGTCGAGCAGCACCGCGACCCAGCACAGGGGTGCGACCCAGGCCGGAGATCTCAGGACGACGCCGCGGGAGGCTGTGGGAGGCACGGAACGCACGGGATTCACTTCCGGTGGGGTGAGGGGGCAGTGAGCGAAGAACACCGTGATCCTAATCTCAGGTGCGTATGGTCCACATCACTGGTTCCGTTGAACGGAATCCCCGCGAGCGCGGAACGATTCCGGTCCCCGTCCTGCTCCCGCACCGGCCTCAGGACGCACCGCGACAGGCGCCGCACGGTCGGGCCCGCACCCAGCGCCCTGCCCTCACCAGAGCGGCTTGTCCCCCGTGCGCCAGTTGGTGCCGCGAATCCTGTCGTGCAGCGCCACGGCGGAGTGGTCCGTGAGACACGCGATCTGGTCCACGACGAGCCGCAGCCGCGCGGCCTCCACCCCCGGGCCGTCGCTCAGCGCGCGCCAGTCCGCCGCGAAGTCGGGCGCGAGGAACCGCCCGTCGGTCTCCATGAGGGCCCCCACCAGGATGGTGAGGATCTCGTGCTGGTTGTCGTAGAGAGGCATCGCGTCCCGCACGGTCATCACGAACGCGGTGGCGATCCCCTTGAGAACGGCGATCTCCAGCTCCGTCTCCCACGGCACCACGAGGGACGCCCGGTAGCGGGTCAGTGGCTCATCTCCCGCGACCTCCCGCGTGGCCTCCACCGCGGACATCGCGAAGCGCCCGATCAGCTGGCTCGTCATGTTCTTCAGCCGGGCGAGGTCCCCGCGGGTGCCGTCCATGCGCGGCACCCAGGCGGAGGTGGCCTCCAAACGGGCGAGCGCGGCATCGAGCTCGGATCCTGTGGCGGTGGGCACGTACCAGCTGCGCGCGCACTCGACCACCCGGGCGCGCTGATGCTGATCCGCGAGCGCCTCGAGCTGCAGGGCATGGGCGGCCACGGCGTCCTCGACGTCGTGCACGCTGTAGGAGATGTCGTCCGCGAGGTCCATGACTTGAGCCTCCAGACACTTGCGGCCCTCCACCGCGCCCTCGCGGAACCACTCGAACACGGGGAGGTCGTCCTCGTACGCGCCGAACTTCCGGTTGGGCCGCCCGTCCGCGCGAGGCGGGGCATCCGTGGCGGACCACGGGTACTTGCACGTGGCGTCCAGCGTGGCCCGCGTGAGGTTCAGTCCCGCGGGCTCCCCTGTGGGAGTCATGATCTTGGGCTCCAGCCGAACGAGCAGCCGCAGCGTCTGCGCGTTGCCCTCGAAACCGCCGATCTCCCGTGTCAGCTGCGCGAGCACCGTCTCGCCGTTGTGCCCGAAGGGCGGGTGCCCGAGGTCGTGGGACAGGCACGCGGCGTCGACGACGTCCGGGTCGCAGCCCAGCGCCTTGCCCAGTTCGCGCCCGATCTGCGCGACCTCCAGGGAGTGGGTCAGCCTGTTGCGCACGAAGTCGTCGCTCTGCGGCGCCACCACCTGCGTCTTCGCGGCGAGCCGGCGCAGCGCGGAGCTGTGGAGCACGCGGGCGCGGTCCCGCTCGAAGTGGCTGCGGTGCCGGTTGTGGTGGTCCTCGGTGACGAAGCGCTCGACGTCCGAGGGCTCGTAACCGGGGGCCAGGATGCCCAGACGGTCCGGGGTGTGCACGGTGCTCAGCCTCCCGAGACGTCGAGCTCGGCGGCCGACAGGCCCAGGCGCTCGGCGTCGCCCAGGATGCGCGAGTCCAGCCAGCCGTCCGGCAGGTGCGGCTTCTTGGGCGAGCCAGCACGGCCGCGGGGCCCCTCGACGTCCGCCCCCGGGTAGGGCTGGTCCAGGTCCAGCTGGTCCAGCAGCTCGCGCAGCGCGGCGAGGGTGGGCACCTGCGCCATCTTCGCGCGAAGCTCCCCTCCCACCGGATAGCCCTTGAAGTACCAGGACACGTGCTTGCGGATCTCGCGGCAGCCCTTGGCCTCGTCCCCGAACTCCTCGGTGAGCAGCTCCGCGTGGCGGTACACGGTGTCCGCGACCTTCCGCACGCCCGGCCGGTAGCGGCGGGGGCTGCCCTCGAACGCGGCCTGCAGGTCCCCAAAGAGCCACGGCCGCCCCTGGCAGCCACGCCCTACGACGACGCCGTCCACCCCCGTGTGCTCGACCATCCGCACCGCGTCCTCCGCGGAGAAGATGTCCCCGTTGCCGAGCACGGGAATGTCCGGCAGTGCCTCGCGCAGGCGGGCGATGGCGTCCCAGTTCGCGGTGCCCGAGTAGTGCTGCTCCATCGTGCGTCCGTGCAGCGCGACGGCAGCCACGCCCTCGTCGCGGGCCATGCGTCCGGCGTCCAGGTAGGTCTGGTGCTCGTCGTCGATGCCGATGCGCATCTTTACGGTCACGGGGATGTCCGCCGCGGAGGCCTCGCGCACGGCAGTGCCCACAATGGCCCGGAAAAGGTCCGTCTTCCACGGCAGGGCGGAGCCGCCACCGCGCTTGGTGACCTTGGGGACGGGGCAGCCGAAGTTGAGGTCGATGTGGTCCGCGCGGTCCTCCTGCGCAACCATCCGCACGGCCTTGCCCACGTTCACGGCGTCCACCCCGTAGATCTGGATGGAGCGCGGGGTCTCGTCCGGGTCGTGGTGGATGATCCGCAGGGACTCCGGCCTGCGCTCCACCAGGGCACGTGCGGTGACCATCTCGGTCACGTACAGCCCCCCACCGTACTCGCGGCACAGCTTTCGGAAGGACTTGTTGGTCACCCCGGCCATGGGTGCCAGCACCACGGGGACGTCCACGGTCAGGGGTCCCAGGTGCAGCGGCTTCAGGTTCAGCACGGCCGGTTCACGGTCCGTGGTCTCAGTGGTCTCGGTGTTCATCGCCCGCCATTGTCTCACTCCCGGGTGCGACCCCGGCCCCGATCTGCTCGATGCGCACCGCCAGCTTGAACACCCGGATCTGCTCGTCGCGGCGACCCAACATCTTGCACACCCGCCCGAGCTCCCGCAGGCACGCCACCCACTCGTCCGTGTGGACCTCCGGATCCGGCAGCGAGGAGTACAGCGAGGACGCGCTCGTGAGCGCGTGCGCCGCCTCGGGCCAGGCCATGTCCGCAGCGGCCAGGTGCGCCAGGCCCTGCCAGCACAGAATCTGCCCGGCCACGTCCCGGCGCCGCTCGCAGCCCGCAAGCACGGTCTCGTAGTGCTCCGCGGCCAGCCGACGCCGTCCCGCCGCCTGTGCCGCCGTGGCCAGGTGGGAGGTCCAGCGCAGGTCCTCGCGCGTGACGAACACCGGGCCGTCTGCCTCCCCGGCGGGCCGCGCGGGATCCACCACCCCCGCGGCGTCGGCCCCCTCCTGAAACACGCGGTACGCGTCCCACGGACGGGCCTGCGCGAGCAGCACGTCCCCAAGTTCCTCCAGGCAGCGCACCCGCCCGCCCACGGTGCGAGCGCTGCGCGGCGCACGGCGGTACTGCACCGCCCCGATCCGGTAGTGGTGCTCGGCGGCCGCGAGGTTCCCGGCGTCGCGCTCCAGGTCTCCCAACGACGAGGCCGCGTCGCCGGCCTGGCACCACGCCTCGCCCAGGCGCGCGGTCCGCAGCGCGTCCGAGAACGCCTCCCGGGCTCCGGGGACGTCCCCGCGCTGCACGGCGGCGGTGCCCCGTTTGAGGCGACGGGCGGAGGTCTGTGCTGCGAACACTGGGGGCTCCCGGTCTGAGACGGTCGGAGGGGACGGGTGAAGAACACGGGCGGTGGAGAATCCGGGCGGGTGGCAGAGCGAGTCTGCCGGGCAGGGGCTGTGTGCTCAGAGGATCCGGCGGCCGGCAGGGGACGGCTGCAGGGTCAGAAAAAGAGGATCGCGGAAACCGCGCTCGGCAAAGGTGGAGCACACGGAGCGCGCCAGGGAGTCAACGGCGTGCACCGGGGCGAGTGCCAGCACGGAGCCGCCGAAGCCACCGCCCACCACCTTGGCACCCAGGGCGCCGGCGTCGACGCACGCGGCCACGGCGGCGTCGAGCTCCGGGACGGAGACCTGGCAGTCCAGTCGCATGGACTCGTGGCCGGCCACGAGCAGGCGGCCCACGAGCGACCAGTCCGCGTCCGGCGTCGCGAGCTCGTCCGCAATCCGCACGGAGCGGACCATCTCGGTGAGCGAGTGCCGCAGCCGCAGCCGCACGCCCTCGGGGTCGCCGTCCAGGGGCGCACCGTCCGCGAGGACGGCGTCGAAGCGGGCGAGCGCCGCGGCGGCGTCGTCCTCCGAGGGGTGCTCCGGCAGCGCGTCCCGCAGCCGGCCCACGCCGAGGACCGCGGCGGCCGCCTCGCACTCGGCGCGGCGGGAGCTGTACTGCCCGTCCGCGAGCCGGTGGGGTGCGCGGGTGTCCACCGCGAGCCAGGTGAGTCCGGCGGCGGCGGGCTCCGCGGGCAGGCTCGCCACGTCGAAGTCCCGGCAGTCCAGCGCCAGTGTCTCCCCCGCATGCGAGCGCAGGGACGCCGTCTGGTCCAGACCGCCCGTGTTGGCGCCCACGATGTAGTTCTCCGCGTCCATGCACGCGCGGGCCAGGGCGCGGCGCGGGGCCTCGTCCGGATCGTCGTTGCCCGTGCTCAGCGAGAACAGGGCGAGGGCCACGGAGCACTCGAGCGCCGCGGAGGACGCAAGGCCAGCACCGATCGGCACGGTGGAGTCCACCATGAGGTCCGCCCCGAAGCCGGGGGCCAGTGCGAGCTCGGGAACCGCGACGGGGTGGGCCGAACGGCCTGTGGCCACGCGGTCCATGCCCCACGCCACGCCGGCCGCATAGCCGAACCAGCCGCCGACGGAGCCGGGGGCCACGTCCGCCACGCGCACCTCGCGCAGCCGCTCGTCCGCCACGGACTCGTCTGCGTCCTGCAGCGAGCGCGCGCGCAGCAGCCCGTCCGTGCGCGGAGCCGCGGCTGTGAGAGTGACGTACTGGTGGGCGAAGGGCAGGCACGTGCCGCCGGAGAAGTCGGTGTACTCGCCCATGAGGTTCGCCCGCCCCGGTGCCGCCCACACGCCCACCGGGGGGCGTCCGAAGGCCTGTTCGAAGTGTTCCCCCAGCGCCCGGGCCCGCCGTGCGACGTCCGGCTGGGCCACCCACTGCGGGCAGTCGCCCTCCTCCGGGACGGTGGCGACGCTGAGTTCACAGGACACGGACGGGTTCCTCCTGGTGCGGGCGGACGGGGACGGACGGCGGTGGCGCACCGTGCCGTCTCAGCGGGCAGCCCACTGCCGGGCAGGGTACGGCCCGGGTGGGGTGCGCGAGACCCCATTGTCCACTACACGCCCACACCGCGCGAAAGTGCTGTCCGAGTTCTTCCAGACTCCGGTCCCTGGTCTCCGGAACCACCCGGTGCACCCACACCAGGGCCACGAGCTGCAGTGCCACGAAAACCAGCACCGTCCACCCCACGCCCAGGGCGTTCGTGAGCGGCGGGAGCGTCAGCCCCACCACGAAGGTCATCATCCACAGCAGCCACGCGCACACGCCCATGCCCACGCGCCGCAGCAGCACCATGGACAGCGCCACTGCCGCGACCCCCACGAGGCCGGGGGACGATGTTCGCGTAGAACGCACCGTTGCCTCCGAATCCGGAGTCCTGGAGCACGCTCACCCCGTAGTGCTGGACGGCGTTGATGCCGGAGATCTCGTTGATCACGGCCATGGACAAACCCAGCACGAAGACCCTGCGGATCCACGGGATGCGCACCAGGTCCAGCAGCCCGGCGCGTGGCCGGTCACGATCCCGGTCTCCGTCCCGCGCGGCGAGCTCCAGGACCTGCTCGGCCTCCCGTGGACTGTAGGCGTCTTCTCGGATCCGGTGCAGCGCCCGGCGCGCCTCCTCGGCCCGCCCCTGTCCGGCCAGCCAGCGCGGGGACTCCAGGACCACGGTCATCCCGATCCACAGCGCCAGGGCGGGAACGGTGGCGAGCACGAGCATGTAGCGCCACACGTGCGCAACGTGGCCGAAGGCCGTCGCCAGCCCCGCGTTGAACACGAACGCGAGCGCCTGCCCACCCACGAGCATCAGCTCGTTCTGGGCCACCAGTCGCCCGCGCAGGTGGACGGGGGCAAGCTCCGCGAGAAACACCGGGACGACGACGGACGAGGCACCCACCGCGAGTCCCAGCACTGCCCGTGCGGCCACCAGGACCGGGATGGACGGTGCGGCCGCGCAGCCGATCGTGGCGAGCACGAACACGACGGGAGGGCTGCAACGTTCAACGGATCGGCTGGGGCCGGTCCTCAGTCGAGGACAAGTGTCTCCGTCTCCGTGATCACGCGGGCCACCCCGGCGTCCAGGAGGTTGTCCACCACGGCCACGAGTGGGCCCATGGCGTCGTCCACCTCGACCTCCACCGGGTAGTCGCTCACGAGCAGCGCAAGCAGCTTCTCCAGCGCGGCACCCGTCTGCGCCTCCGTGGCACCGGCGGCGCCGGGCACGTACCCGAGCAGCACATCCGCGATCTCGTTGGGCTGCGGCTCGTCGTGCGGGTTGGCCGGGTCGAACGGGCGGTAGCTCACGGCGAAGGCCGCGATCTGGCCCCGCTCATCCTCCGGCGAGATGCCGCGGCGCAGCACAACGGCCCCGTAGGCCCCGGCGGTGTCCGAGAGGAACTGCTTGTTGACGGCGCCGATGCTCACATCCCCCACCGGGTCCCACTCGTGGACCGCTCGGTAGAACGCCTCGACGGCGCGTGTGAGCTCCACGGAGCCCGTGGCCAGGTCTTCCACGGACTCGGTGGCCGCGCCTTCCGGGGTGCTGTCCAGCGTGGGCAGCGGCAGGGCACCGGCGTCCACGCGGACCACCCGCGAGCGCATGGCGCCCGTGAAGCCCAGTGAGCGGGCGAAGCCCTCCCCCGTGGACTCGGGTGCCACCCGGGTGCGCAGGGCGCTGACGTCCACCCCGCCGGCGGCGGCAGCGGCCCGCAACCGGGACACCAGTTCCCGGCCGATGCCCTCGCGCCGGTGGTCCGGGGCCACCTCGACGGACAGCCACAGCCGCTGCGGGTGCCACGCGGAGGCGTAGCAGACCCCGGCCGCGACCGGGACGCCGTCGTCGGTGGCCACGAGCGTGACGGAGAACCCGCTCTGGTCCTGCGCACCCAGCCGGGCGCGGAACGCCTGGACCGGTGCGGACTCGGCGTCCGGCCACAGCTCGAGCAGGCGCAGGTCGTCGTCCTCGCGCCAGGGGCGGTAGTCGATGCTCATGCGGTTCCTACTTCTCCAGGCGCTCGGCCAGGTACTGCTGCACGCGGTCCAGGCCCACGCGCTCCTGGGTCATCTCATCACGCGAGCGGATGGTCACCGCCTGGTCCTCGAGGGTGTCGAAGTCCACGGTGATGCAGAACGGCGTGCCGATCTCGTCCTGGCGGCGGTAGCGGCGCCCGATCGCCCCCGCGTCGTCGTAGTCGATGTTCCAGCGGCGGCGCAGCTCGGCGTCCAGGTTCTGGGCGGCGGGGCGCAGATCCTCCTTCTTGGACAGCGGCAGCACCGCGGCCTTCACCGGCGCCAGGCGCGGGTCCAGGCGCAGCACGGTGCGGGTGTCCACGCCGCCCTTGGTGTTCGGCGCCTCGTCCTCGAGGTAGGCGTCCACCAGGAACGCCATCATGGAGCGGGTCAGCCCGAAGGACGGCTCGATCACGTACGGGGTGTAGCGCTCGCCGGAGGCCTGGTCGAAGTACTGCATCTTGGTGCCGGAGGCCTCGGTGTGGTTGGTGAGGTCGAAGTCCGTGCGGTTCGCCACGCCCATCAGCTCACCCCACTCGGAGCCCTGGAAGCCGAAGCGGTACTCGATGTCGATCGTGCCGTCCGAGTAGTGCGCGCGGTCGTCCGCCGGGACGTCGTAGCGGCGCATGTTGTCCGGGTTCACGCCCAGGTCCACGAACCAGTCCCAGCACGCCTCGACCCACTCGTCGAAGTACTTCTTCGCCTCGTCCGGGTGGATGAAGTACTCGATCTCCATCTGCTCGAACTCCCGTGTGCGGAAGATGAAGTTGCCCGGGGTGATCTCGTTGCGGAACGCCTTGCCGATCTGCCCGATGCCGAACGGTGGCTTCTTGCGCGCTGCGGTCACCACGTTGAGGAAGTTCACGAAGATGCCCTGGGCGGTCTCCGGGCGCAGGAAGTGCTTGCCCTCCTCGTTGTCCACGGGGCCCAGGAAGGTCTTCATCAGACCGGAGAACTGCTGCGGCTCGGTCCACTTGCCGTCCTGGCCCGTCTCCGGGTCCTTGACGTCCGCCAACCCGTTGACCGGCGGGTGCCCGTGCTTGGCCTCGTAGGCCTCCAGCAGGTGGTCCGCGCGGTAGCGCTTGTGGGTGTGCAGGGACTCCACCAGGGGATCGGTGAAGGTCTCCACGTGCCCGGAGGCCTGCCACACCGCGGACGGCAGGATGATCGAGGAGTCCAGGCCCACCATGTCCGCGCGGCCGCGCACGAAGGTCTGCCACCACTCGCGCTTGATGTTCTCCTTCAGCTCCGCGCCCAGGGGCCCGTAGTCCCACGCGGAGCGCGAACCCCCGTAGATCTCACCCGCCTGGAACACGAAGCCCCGGCGCTTGGCCAGGGAGATGACATTGTCCAGGGTGGATTTCGGGGCCATACGGTCTCACTTCCGTTTCTCGCGCGGACCTCGCGAGGGCTCGCGCGTGGGGAATCGGTCTGGGGTGCGCTGCCCGTGGGCGCGGGCGCGCGGTTCAGGGACAAGCGTAGCGAGGTGCCGCGACGCTCGCCTAAACACGCTCTGTCCCTGCCGCCGCGCACACGTCCGGCCACGGCGACGTCGCCCGTTCCCCTGCTCGCCGCGGGTCCCGTTCCTCGCCCGCTGCGGGACTGCTACCAGCCCGCTACGAGACGAACGCGGAGATCCCCGTCAGCGCGCGGGCCACGATGAGCGAGTTGATGTGGTAGCTGCCCTCGTAGGTGTGGATGGCCTCGACGTCCGCCATGATCTTGGCGATCCCGTGGTCGCTCAGCAGCCCGTTTCCACCCAACGCGTCCCTGGCCTGCGCGGCAGACTGGCGGGATAGTCGCGTGGCCGTGGACTTGGCGAGTGCGGCGTGCATCATCTCCAGCTCGCCGTCGTCCTGCACACGCGTCACCTGTGCCATCAGCCCGGAGCTGGCCGCGAGGTTGCCGGCGACCTCAGCAATCACCTGCTGGATCAGCTGGAAGCTCGCGATGGGCCTGCCGAACTGGACGCGCTCAAGGGTGTAGTCGCGCAGGATGTCGAGCAGCGCCTGCTGCGCGCCCACCGCCTGCCAGCCCACCCACGCGCGCGAGTCCTTGAGCAGGTCGTTGGTGGCCGCGAAGTCCGCGGCACCCGGCAGCAGCGCATCCGCGGGCAGACGCAGGTCGGTTAGCTCCACGTCAGCGTTCTGCATGATCCGCAGCCCGATCTTGTGCTCGATCTTGGTGGCCGAGTACCCCGGCAGAGCGGTGTCCACGGCAAAGCACTTGACGAGTCCGTCGGCGGTGTCCCTGGCCCACACGAGCGCGAGATCCGCCACGGTGCCGAGCCCGATCCACCGCTTGGAGCCGTTGAGCACCCAGCCGTCCCCGTCCCGGGTGGCGGTGGTGGCCAGCCCACCGGCGATGTCCGAGCCGTGCTCCGGCTCGGTGAGGCAGAACGCGCCGAGCTGCCGTAGCTCCTTGAGTCCGGGCAGCCACGTCTGCTTCTGCTCCTCGGAGCCGAACGCCTCCAGGGTGCCCACAATCAGCTCGTTGTGGATGCCCAGCAGCGCGGAGAGGGAGAGGTCCGCCCGGGCGACCTGCACGTGCACGAGGTTCTGGAACAGCCGGGACCCGCCGCTCTCGGCCAGCCGCCCCAGGCTCAGGTCTGCCAGCCCGGGCAGCAGCTCTCTGGCCAGTTCCTCGCGGTTCCAGTAGCCCACGCTCTGGTGACGCACCTGGGTCTGGAGATGATCCGTGATGCCCCGCAACCGTTCGCGCTCCTGCGCGCTGAGCAGGTGCTCCAGGTGGAGGAGGTCAGTGCTGGGAAGGTGGGCGGTGGCGCGCTGGGGTGATGCGGCTGGGCTCATGATCCTGATCCTCGGGGTAGTGGGCAGGTCGAAAGTAGTACGTCCGACTATATCCGAGGAATGCACCTGCTGGTGGTGCGGATCACACTCCCCGGTCGGGTGCGCGGCAGTCGCGGCAGACCCGGCGGACGGAAACCCGCCCGGGGCAGGGTCGACGACGCCGTCCGCCACGGAGTGCCTGCGCCGGGCACGTAGAATGCGGGCATGCCCCAGCACGAGCCCCTCCCCCGCGACCCCGTTGCCGAGGCACGGCGCAACTGGGAGCGCGAGGGCTGGACGCAGGCCGCCGGACCCATGGCCGCGGTGACGTCGATCATGCGGGCGCAACAGCTGCTGCTGGCCCGGGCGGACCGGATCCTCAAGCCGTTCCGACTCACGTTCTCCCGCTACGAGGTGCTGGCCCTGCTGAGCTTCACCCGGGAGCACAGGATGCTCATGAAGAAGGCGAGCGCACTGCTGCAGGTCCACCCCACCTCCATCACCAACGCCGTGGACCGCCTGGAGGGCGCAGGCCTGGTGCGCCGCGAGCCTGTCAGCACGGACCGCCGCGCCGTGAACGTGACCCTCACTCCCGAGGGGCTGGAGGTCGTGGCCCAGGCCACCCGGGCGCTGAACAAGGACCTGTTCCTCACCACGGGCTTCGAGGACCACGAGGTGGAAGCGGTCGTCGGTGCGCTGAACGGTTTTCGCGCGCGCTGCGGGGACTTCACTTCTCCCGAGAGCTCTTCCGACCCCCGTCGCGCAGGGTCGTGATGATCCCGGAGAAGTCCTTGCCCGCGTGGCCGTCCGCGACGAACTGGTTGTAGAGCTCCGCCGCCAGGCGCCCCATCGGTGCCGCGGCCCCGGTCTCGTCCAGTGCGGTGGTGGCGAGGTTGAGGTCCTTGGCCATCAGGGCCCCGGCGAAGCCGGGTTCGAAGTCCTTGTTGGCGGGACTGGTGGGCACGGGGCCGGGAACCGGGCAGTTGGTGGTCAGCGCCCAGCACTGCCCGGAGGCGTTGGAGACGACGTCGTACATCGCCTGGTGCTCCAGCCCCAGCCTCTCGGCCAGCACGAACGCCTCGCTGACCGCCACCATGGACACACCCAGGATCATGTTGTTGCAGATCTTGGCGGCCTGACCCATGCCGCTGCCGCCGCAGTGCACCACGCGCCCGCCCATGATCTCCAGCAGGGGTCGCACGCGCTCGAAGACCTCGGGTTCCGCACCCACCATGAAGGCCAGCGTCCCGGCGGTGGCGCCCACCACACCCCCGGAGACCGGGGCGTCCGCGGCGGTGAACCCCGCCGCCCGTGCCAGCTCCGTGGCCTCCTGCGCCTCCGAGATGTTGATTGTGGAGCAGTCCAGGAACGTGGTACCCGCGGGAGCTGCGGCGAGCAGGCCCACGGCGCCGTCGATCCCCACGTAGGCGTCCACCACGTGCTTGCCGGACGGGAACATGGTGATCACCACGTCTGCGGACCGCGCCGCCTCCTGCGGGGTCTCGACCACCTCGATTCCCTGCTCGCGGGCCGCAGAACACGCCTCAGGGACGATGTCGTAGCCGGTGACCTGCACCCCCGCCGCCGCGAGGTTCGCGGCCATCGGGCCGCCCATGTGGCCCAGGCCCAAGAAGGCGACGGCGGGGAGCTGCTGGCTGGGGGTCTCGGTCATGACGTTCCTTGTTCCAGGGGTGGGCGGCGGCTCCACGGGTCGCGGAGCTGCGGTAGTGCCGGGGCGCTGGGACCCCGCCGGTCGTCGTCGTGCGGCTCAGCTACCGGCGGGCATCACGAAGCTCGCGCCCTCCTTGGTGCCGGAGGGCCAGCGCGTGGTGACCGTCTTGGTCTTGGTGTAGAACTTCAGCCCGTCCGTGCCGTGCTGGTTGAGGTCCCCGAAGCCCGAGGCCTTCCAGCCACCGAAGGTGTAGTACGCGATCGGCACGGGGATGGGGACGTTGACGCCCACCATGCCCACCTCCACGCGGGTGGTGAAGTCCCGGGCCGTGTCCCCGTCCCGGGTGAAGATGGCCACGCCGTTGCCGAACTCGTGCTCGCTGGGCAGGCGCAGGGCCTCCTCGTAGTCCGCGGCGCGGGCAATGCACAGCACCGGGCCGAAGATCTCCTCGCGGTAGATACTCATGTCCGTGGTGACGTGGTCGAACAGGGTGGCACCCACCCAGAACCCGTTGGGGTGGCCGTCCACGGTGGCGCCGCGGCCGTCCACCACCAGTTCCGCACCCTCCTTCTCACCGGCGGTGATGCAGGACTCGATGCGCTGCTTGGCCTGGGCACTGACCACGGGACCGAAGTCCGAGGACTCCTCCAGGGACGGGCCGAGCGTGAGCATGGCGATCCGCTCCTCGAGCAGCGCGCGCAGCCTGTCAGCGGTGGCCTCCCCCACGGGCACGGCCACGGAGATGGCCATGCAACGCTCGCCGGCGGAGCCGAAGGCCGCCCCGATCAGGGCGTCAGCGGCCTGCTCGAGGTCCGCGTCCGGCATAATCACCATGTGGTTCTTGGCGCCACCGAAGCACTGGGCGCGCTTGTTCTGCGCGGCGGCCGCACTGTAGATGGCCTGGGCGATGGGCGAGGAGCCCACGAACCCGATCGCCCGCACGCGCGGGTCCTCGACCAGGGCGTCCACGGCCGTCTTGTCACCGTGGACCACATTCAGCGCACCGGCGGGCATGCCGGCTTCCACGGCCAGCTCCGCGAGCCGCACGGGCACGGAGGGGTCCCGCTCGGAGGGCTTGAGAACGAAGGTGTTGCCGGCGGCGAGCGCGATGCCCGCCTTCCACAGCGGAATCATCGCGGGGAAGTTGAATGGGGTGATACCCGCGACCACGCCGAGCGGCTGGCGCAGCGAGTGGACGTCGATCCCGGTGCCCGCGCCGCTGGAGAACTCGCCCTTGAGCAGGTGCGGTGCTCCGGCCGCAAACTCCACGACCTCCACGCCGCGCTGGATGTCGCCCTTGGCGTCCGGGAAGGTCTTGCCGTGCTCGTTGGAGAGCAGGGTGGCCAGCTCGTCCATGTTCTCGGTGATCAGGTCCACCCACGTGAGCAGGATCCGCGCGCGGCGCTGGGCGTTGAGCCCCGACCACTGCGGGAACGCCTCCTCGGCGGCGGTCACGGCCTGCGCGACCTCCTCCGCCGATGCCAGCGGCACCTGCGCGCTGACCTCCCCCTCCACGGGGTTGAAGACGTCCTGCGTGCGACCGGAGTCGCCCGGGGTCCTCCGGCCTGCGACGAAGTGGGGAACGAGGGTCATGGCTGCTCCTGGGGTGGGGCTCGGGTGTGATGCACGTCTCCCCCGAACGTATCCCCACTTCGTTGGACGTGCAACTACTTGGGGTCACGACGCCGCCCGGATGCGTTTCCGTCCCTCCGCACCCCACCCCGGCCAGGCACGTCCGGGCACCGAGCAGCGTTCCCAGTGATCCGCCCGGGCGCACCTGAGACAATGGACGCATGAGCGACACTGCGTACGAAGAGATGCCCATCCGGGACCAGATGATCCGCCTGGGACAGGCGTTGAAGCTGGCCAACCTGGCCGAGGACGGCCACCACGCGAAGACCCTGGTGTCCGAGGGCGCGGTGCAGGTCAACGGAGAGGCGGAGACCCGCCGGGGCGCGCAGCTGCACCCCGGTGACGTGCTGGAGGTCCCGGCCTCCGGCATGCCGCCCGTGCGCATCGTCAGCGCGTAGTGCGTTCCACTCCCCCGCCGCAGTGGACGCGCCGGAGCGGAGGACGGTGCGGGTGGGCGGTGCGCTCAGTCCGTGAGTGCCCGCAGGTATTCCGAGACGTGTGACAGCTCCTGGGGCGAAACCCCGTGACCGATGCCCCGGTACTGCACCTTGGTGGCCTCCGCGTGCTGCTGGGCCCACTCGGCGGTGAGGTCCACCAGTGCGGGCGGTATCACCGGGTCCTCGGGGTCGCGGCCCCAGAACATCCGCAGGGGATCCTGGCGCAGGGCTGCGTCGTGGAAGAAGTCCGCCTGGGCGTCGTCGTCGGCCACCGGGACCACGAAACCGGACAGCCCCACCACGGCGTCCACCAGATCCGGGGCGTGGCGGGCCACCGTGGTGGCGATCGCCATCCCCTGGGAGAAGCCCAGCAGGATCACGTGAGTGTGCTGCAGTGCCTCGTCCCGCAGCCACGGCACCACGGGCTCGGCGGCGGCCACCACGGCGTCCGTGGTGAAGCCGAGCTCTGAGGACAGCGGGAACCACTGGAAGCCCGCGCCAGCCCGCTGCGGCGCGCGCACGGAGGCGATGCTGAGTCCACCGGGGAGGGACGCGCTGAGGGCCATGAGGTCGCCCTCGTGGGAGCCGTAGCCGTGGAACATGACCACCAGGGGTGTCCCGGCGCGCTCCTCGGCCTCGTTGTTCCAGATGACGTGGGGTGCTGGTTCCATGGCTCCATCCTCACACGCGGCTGTGACGGACAGTGACGACACAGCTCTGCAATACGTGTTAGTAATTTTGGTATGGATGAGAGCACTCCGCCCCTGACGACGCCCCCCGTTCCCGCCGCGGACAGCACCGCGCAGCCGCCGCACCCCTGGCACCGGATGGTGTCCATCGGCGACTCCTTCACGGAGGGTGTGGGCGACCCCGACGACTCCGTCCCGGGCGGGTTCCGGGGCTGGGCCGACCGCGTGGCCGAGGAGCTTGCGCGCAACACGGACGACTTCGCCTACGCGAACCTGGCCATCCGCGGCCGGTTGTTCCAGCCCATTGTGGACGAGCAGCTGGAGCCGGCCCTGGAGCTGCGACCGGACCTCGTGACCATCAGCGCGGGTGGCAACGACATGCTGCGCCCCGCTGCGGATCCCGACGACATCGCCTCCCGCTTGGACGCGGTGATCGAGCAGATCAGGGCCACCGGTGCCACCGTGGCCATGTTCGACGGTCCGGACATCGGCAACACCCCCGTGCTACGCAGCATCCGCGGGCGCGTGGCCATCTGGAACGAGAACGTGCGCACCGTGGCCGCCCGCCACGACGCCGTGATGGTGGACCTGTGGGGTCTGCACCAGCTGGGCGATCCGCGCATGTGGGCGCCGGACCGGCTGCACTTCTCCCCGCTGGGCCACCAGCTCATCGCGTGCGAGACCCTGGACTGCCTGGGCGTGGACCACGGCCTCACCCCGGGCCACCCCGAGGAGCGCCCCGAGCGCACGTGGCGCGAGGCCCGCCGGGACGACATGGTGTGGGCCCGCAAGTACTTCGTGCCGTGGGTGGGCCGCCGCATCCGCCGCCGCAGCTCCGGCGACTACATCACCGCCAAGCGTCCCGCGTTCGGCCAGGCAACGATCCCCGGAGCGGGCGAGCAGATTCCAGAGCAGACCGAGGGGGCCTGAGCACCCCCGCTCCGCTCAACCGCACGACGACGGCGCCCGCCCCTTTCCGAAGTGCGGGCGCCGTCCTGCACGGACCGCCGCCGAGCCGCCCGCGTGGGAGGGCCACCAGCACGGAGACGAGGACTCGTCCCCGTCACGGTGAGGCGCACGTGCGCGTGGCCGATCTCACCGTGGTGACGGGCACGAGTCCCACCCGCTGCAGGATGGGCCGCGAGTACTCGCTGCAGTCGACGTGGAGCAGTGTCCGCCCCCGGTCCCGGGCCGAGCGGGCTCTCCGGTCCACCAGGGCCCGGTACAGCCCGCGTCCACGGTGCTCCTCCAGGCACGCGCCGCCCCAGAGCCCGGCGAAGTCAGTGTGCTCGAGGAACTCGATGCGCCCGGAACAGACCACCTGGCCGTCCCCGTCGCGTACCGCCCACATCTCGAACGACTCGGGGGCACTGCGCCACCGCTCGACCAGTTCGTCCTGCTGGAGCCGGATGCGTTCTGGCGAGTCCTCGAAAACCCGTCCTGCCAGGTGCTCCGCCTCCCGCAGCTGCGCCTCCCTGGCTGCCCGCTCCACGGCGTACCCCCGGAGGGGCTCCTGCCCGGCGAGGGCGGCGAGGACTGCATCCGCCTCACCCACCATGACCGTCTCGGGCTCCCCGAGAGCGAAACCGTGGTGCTGGAGTCGGCTCAGCAGGTGGGGCAGCGGGTCGTGCGACCGGGTCTTCCACGAGATGTGGTCCACGCGGGGGTCCGCCTCACATGTTGTGATCACGTGGGCGATCAGGTCGTCCAGTTCTGCCCCGCCCATCGAGAAGGGCGCGGAGGAGACGAAGGCCCGCCGCCGCGCCGGGAACACCCCGGCGAGCAGGGGTCCGAGACGCAGCACGTCGGGTGCGTCGAGCATCTCGGCATCACCTCGCAGCTGCGTGTCGTAGGCGTCGAGCAGTGTTCGGGTCCGCATGCGGGAGAGTGTGACACCGACCACCCCGCGTGGCAAGGCCTCCCCACCCCTGCGCATCCAGGCCACACGGCGGGATGGGACGGATGCTGCGCCGCCCGTCCCGCGCCGATCTCACGTCATCCGGGCCTCAGTCCGGCAGCACCGTCCGCAGCAGCCGACCCACCTGCGGGGTCTCCAGCAGGAAGCCGTCGTGCCCGCTCGGTGACGTGATGGTGCGCGCCTCGTGCTCACCGGGCAGTGAGGCCGCGAGCTCGGCGGACTCCTCGGGCAGGAACAGCCGGTCGGAGTCCACCGCGGCCACGAGCCACTCGCACCGGGTTCGCGCGAGGGCCTGCCGGAGGCTGCCGCGGCCGCGGGCGACGTCGTGGGACATCAGCGTCTCGTTGACGCTGAGGTACGCGTTCGCGTCGAAGCGCGCGGCAAGCTTCCCCGCCTGGTGGTCCAGGTAGCCCTCCACCCGGTAGCGGCCCCGGGTGCCCGGGTGCGTGCCCGCAGGGTCCTCCCGCGGCTGGGCCTCCCGGTCGAAGCGGGCGGCGAGCTCGTGGGCGCTGCGGTAGGTGATGTGCGCGATCCGGCGTGCCAGCCCAAGCCCCTCGACGGGGTGCGGGCCCGCGTAGTAGTTGCCGTGGCAGAACCGAGGGTCCTGCCGGATGGCGAGCGCCTGCGCGTGACCCCACGCGAGCTGCTCCGCACTCACGCGGGCGTTGGCGGCGATCACCGCGCACGCCGCCACCCGCTCGGGGTGGCACACGGCCCACTCCAGCGCGCGGGCACCGCCCATCGAGCCGCCCACAACAAGCCTCCATCGCCGGATCCCGAGCCGGTCCGCGAGCCGCGCCTCCGCAGCCACGGTGTCCCGCACGGTGATGCGCGGGAAGCGCGAGCCCCACGGCGTGGCGTCCGGGGCGAGGCTCGCGGGGCCCGTGCTGCCGTGGCAGCCGCCCAGGATGTTCGCACACACGACGAACCAGCGGTTGGTGTCGATGGCCGCGCCCGGTCCAATGAGACCGTCCCACCAGCCACCGGCGTCCGCGGCGGCACGGCGGCCGTCCATGTCGAAGGGCGCTGTGTCCCCATAGCCCACGGTGGTGCCGCGCGCCGCGTGCGAGTCACCCGTGAGCGCGTGCTCGACAAGCACCGCGTTGGAACCGTCCGGGGCCAACTCGCCCCACGTCTCGTACGCCAGGCGCACGTCAGGCAGCCGGAACCCGGACTCCAGGGTGAGCTCCCCGATTTCCGCGGCCCGCACCACACCGTCCCGGCGCACCGCCGGGTCCGTCTGCCTCACGGTCATGCCGCGGGCTCGGCGTCCGCGCCCGCACGCGCCGTCGAGCCACCGTCCGTGCCAGCGGCGGGGTCCGCGCCTGGCCCGGTGCGGGTGGGCGCGCTCGACTCCGTGGCGGCCAGCGCCGAGAAGCCCGCCTCGAGGTCCGCGAGGATGTCCTCGATCCCCTCGGTGCCCACCGAGAGCCGCACGAAGCCGGGCTCCACGCCCGCCGCGCGCTGCTCGTCCTCGGAGAGCTGCGCGTGCGTCGTCGACGCCGGGTGTATCACCAGGGACCGCACGTCCCCGATGTTCGCCACGTTGGAGTGCAGGCTCAGCGCGTCCACGAACGAGATTCCCGCCTCCTTGCCGCCCTCCAGCACGAAACCGAGGACGGAACCGGCTCCTCGGGGGGCGTACTTGCGAGCCCGCCCGTGCCACGGCGAGGACGACAGCCCGGCGTAGGACACCGAGCGCACTTCGGGGCGGGCCTCGAGCCACTCCGCCACCCGCTGGGCGTTGTCAACGTGGCGTTCCACGCGCAGTGACAGCGTCTCGATCCCCTGCTCGATGAGGAAGGCGTTGAACGGGGAGATGGACGCGCCCAGGTCACGCAGCAGCTGCACACGGGCCTTGAGCACGTAGGACAGGTTGACGCCGAAGGCTCCGCCCTCCCCCAGATCCCGCGCGTACACCAGGCCGTTGTACGTAGGGTCCGGTTGACTGAAGCCCGGGAACCGCTCCGGGTCCGCGCCGTAGTCGAAGCGCCCCGCGTCCACGATGAATCCGCCGATCGCCGTGCCATGACCGCCCAGGAACTTGGTGCCCGAGTGCAGCACGATGTCCGCGCCCCACTCGATGGGCCGCACCAGGTACGGGGTGGCCACGGTATTGTCCACGATCAGCGGCACCCCGGCCTCGTGGGCGATCCCGGCAACGGTCTCCACGTCCAGGACGTCGTTGCGGGGATTGGGGATCATCTCTCCGAAGAACGCCACGGTGGAGGGCCGCACGGCATCCCGCCACTGCTGCGGATCGTCCGGGTCCGCCACGAACGTGGTCTCCACTCCCAACCGCGGCAGCGTGTGGCGCAGCAGGTTGTACGAGCCGCCGTAGAGGGACGGGCTGGCCACCACGTGCGTGCCCGCCCCGCCCAGGTTGAGCACGGCCAGGGTTGCGGCGGCCTGCCCGGAGGAGACCATCAGCGCCCCCACTCCCCCTTCCAGGGAGGCGAGGCGGTTCTCCACCACCTCGGTGGTGGGGTTGGTCAGGCGGGAGTAGATGGGGCCCATGTCCTGCAGCGCGAACCGGGCCGCGGCGGTGTGCGCGTCAGGGAACACGAAGGACGAGGTCTGGTGGATGGGCAGGGCCCGTGAACCCGTCACGGGGTCCGGGTTCTGCCCCGCGTGGATCTGCCGTGTCTCGAACGCCCAGTCCTGGGGGTTGTCGGGGGTGGGTGCTGTGCTCATGGCCATTCGCCTTCTCGGAAGGATCAGGGGCCAGGCGACCGTCCGCACGGTGCCCGCACGAACGGGCGACCGGTGGCCCGCGCTTGCCGTGGGCGTCGGACGACGTCCCGGCCAGGTCTTCACCCAGGGCACCCCGCCGCGGTGGGAGGGTTGCCGGTCAGCAAGCTGGGGCTTGACGCTGACTCTCGTGACCTAGACCTCCAGTTTGGGAACCCGGCCGCTGCCACGTCAAGTCCGGTGTCCGCAGTGTTGCACCCGAGGATTTGGAGGCCCGTGTGACGGGTGCCACGATGACTGCATGAAGCTGGACCACGTTTCCTTCGCAGCACAGCCGGACGGCCTGGAGGCCACCACCGAACGCATCGCGGACCGGTTGGGGATCGAGCCGGTGAAGGGCGGGGTCCATCCCCGCTTCGGCACCCGGAACATGATCCTGCCGCTGACAGACCACCAGTACGTGGAGGTCGTGACCGTGCTGGAGCACCCCGCCGCGGACAAGGCGCCGTTCGGGCAGGCCGTGCGTGCACGTTCGGAGGCCGGCGGCGGCTGGCTCGGGTGGGTCGTGGAGGTCCCGGACCTCGCCCCGTTCGAGCAGAAGCTGGGCCGACCCTCCGCGCCAGGCGGCCGGATCTTCCCGGACGGCCGCCGCCTGGACTGGCACCAGATCGGCGTCAAGGGCCTGATCGCGGATCCGCAGCTGCCGTTCATGATCCACTTCGACTCCGCGGACGAGATGCACCCCTCGCAGGCGCGCCTCACGGACGTCAGCCTGACGGGCATGGAGATCGCCGGTTCCCCCGAGCGGGTGACGGACTGGCTCGGCGGCCCCGTGGAGGACGTCCTGCGCTCGGTGGACGTCACGTGGTCCGCTCCCCACGGCACGCCCGGTCTTCTGGCGGTCACCTTCGGCACGCCGGACGGGCCCGTCACCATCTGATCCGGGGCACCGAGCCCTCCGGGTTCGACGACGCCGCTCGCACGGCCCCGCGACTCGGTTCGTCGTCGGGGCGAGCCACGGGGGGCACCATGATTGCGGACCCCATCAGCCTCGCCCCCGGGCTGGTGCTCGCGGTGGCGCTCAGCCGCCCAGGAGCTGGGGCACCAGGAACCCCACGGCGTCCAGCAGGAAGTGGCAGAGCAGCAGCGGGGCGAGCCGCCCACCGCGGCGGTAGCACCACACGAACACGAGCCCCATCACCAGGTTGCCGAGTGCCGGACCGATGCCCTGATACAGGTGGTAGCTCGCGCGCAGCATCGAGGACACCACTGCCACCGTCCACCACGAACGCCCCAGCCGCCGCATCCGGTCCGCGAGGAACGCCACCACGATGATCTCCTCCACCAGCGCGTGCCGCAGGGCGGTGAGCAGCAGCAGGGGGACGGTCCACCACGTGGTCTCCAGCGTGGACGTGGTGATCTCCGCCGTGATCCCAAGCGCGCGACCGGCCTGGTAGAGGGCGAGCGTCCCACCGCCCATCAGGACGAACAGCACGAGGCCCCACGCGGCGTCGTGCCCCGGGCGCCGGGTGTCCACGCCGATGCAGTGCAGCACGGCCGGGATCCGGGAGGTGGTGCCCGCGAGCAGGTGCAGCGCGAGCGCCACGGGCACCAGGGCAAAGCAGATCCCGGTGAGCCGGCGCAGGGCATCCAGCACGGGCAGCGGGCTCAGAGGCTGGTTGAGCGTCGTGGAGCTCTCCGCGATCGACGAGCGCAGCGCCATCTCCGCGAGGTCCAGCACGGAGTACACGGCGGAGGCGCCCAGGGAGACCCCGAGCACCAGGAGGATCTGCATCCGCAGGTCGGCGCGGGGCACACGGGGCGGTGGCTCGAGGGAATCGGTCACCCCACCATTGTGCGCGCGGCGGGACCGGTGCGCGCGTCGGCAGTTCCCGGGAGCGTCCCGCCGCAACCGTGCGGGCACGCTGCGCCCCGCGCCGAGCACGCGCCCTCCCTGCCGCCGCCCCGTCGGTGGATCCGTTGTCGGGCGGACCCATCGTGAAGGTGGCCGTCGTCGGGTCCACCCGCGAGACGGCGCGCCCCGCCGTTCGGGTCGCTCCGTCGGTAGTGGGAAGCCATGCGCCCGAGCCCCGTCGCCACGGACACCTCCCCGCCCCACCGAGCCCTGCAGCCGGGGTGGCGTCGGCGGGATGCCCTGGGTGCCGGCGTGCTGGCACTGGCCGGCGTTGAACTGGTCTACCTCTCCGACTTCGTGCAGTCGGTCCCGTGGAAGGCGGACGTCGGGTGGGTTGCCATGGGCGCCGTGGTGCTGGCCGCCCCGCTCGCCTGGCGGCGTCGCTTCCCTGTGGCCGTGATGGTGGCGGTGTCCTTCGTGTACTTCGCGCTCGGCACGTGGGCCGGGATCGAGATGTACGCCTCCCAGGTGGTGCTGTTCCTGGGCTTCTACTCCGTGGGGGCCTGGTGCCCGGACCGCCCCCGCGCCACGTGGTCCCGCGCAGCCGTGGCCGTGGGGGTGGCGGTGTGGCTGGGCTGGAGCACCGTGGACCAGTTCACGGATCCGAAGGTGGGTGAGCACGGCGTCAACGCCTACATGGCCATCGCCGCGATCCAGTTCCTCGTGAACATCGCCTACTTCGCCGGGGCGTGGGTCTTCGGCGACCGGGCGTGGAACGCGGCCATCGAGCGGCAGGAGCTCGAGGCCGCCCACGCCGAGATCCGGCAGCAGCAGGAGCGGCTTGCGGAGCAGGCCGTGAGCCTCGAACGGCTCAGGATCGCCCGGGAGCTGCACGACGTCGTGGCCCACCACGTCACGGCCATGGGCGTCCAGGCCGGGGCCGCGCGGCTGAGCATGGCGCGGGATCCCGAGGCCGCCACCGCACACCTGCGCGGCGTGGAGTCCTCGGCGCGTGACGCCGTCACCGAGCTCAAGACCATGCTCCACACGCTGCGCGACGGCGAGGAGGCCCCCGATTCCCTGCCCCGCCTCCCGGACCTCGACGCGCTCGTGGCGGAAGCACGGGCCATCGGTCAGCGCGCGGAGCTGCACCGCATCGGTCCCGAGCCGCATCTGCCGCCCCCGGCCCAGCTGGCGCTGTACCGCACCGCCCAGGAGGGGATCACGAATGCCCGAAAGCACGCCGGCCCGCGGGCCTCGGTCGCGGTGCGGCTGCGCACCGGGGCCGACCGGGTGGAGCTGGAGGTCAGCGACGACGGACGCGGCGGCCGCGCGGGGGCTCCAGCATCCGACAGCGCAGGCATGGGGGTGCCCGGCATGAGAGAACGGATCACCACGGTGGGCGGCACCCTGGAGGCGGGCCCGAAATCCGGAGGTGGCTGGCTCGTGCGCCCCACCGTTCCCACCCGCAACGACCGGGAGAAGCAGCGGTGAGTCTGCGTGTGCTGCTGGTGGACGACCAGCCTCTGATCCGCGTGGGATTCTCCGCGATCCTCACCTCTCAGGAGGACATCGAGGTGGTGGGCGAGGCCTGCGACGGCCAGGAGGCCCTCGAGCTCGCCGCCGCCCTCGCACCGGACGTCGTGTGCATGGACGTGCAGATGCCGCGGCTGGACGGCATCGAGGTCACCCGTCGGCTGCTCGCCGCAGGCTCCCGCGCTGCGGTGCTCGTGCTCACCACGTTCGACACGGACGAAGCCCTGTTCGCCGCGCTCTCCGCCGGGGCCTCCGGGTTCCTGCTCAAGTCCGCCGGACCGGAGGAGCTGATCCAGGCCGTCCGGGTGCTGGGGCGCGGGGACGCCCTGCTGGATCCGCTCGTTACGCGCAAGGTGCTGGCCCGCACCGCGGGGGCGTCCGCACTGGCCGGGGAGACGACGCCGCCCTCCCCCGCTCCGGCGGGCGACGCCGCGGCACCTGCCCCGGGCTCGCCCGCCCGGGAGCGCGACGCGGCGACGTCGTCACCCGGTGCGCCCGGTGCCGTGGCCGGGACGGCAGCGCGGCCAGGCGAGGACGCTTCCCGCGCGGGGCTCACCGCCCGGGAGACCGAGGTGCTGACCGCCATGGCCCGGGGGCTGTCCAACGCGGAGATCGCCCGCGAGCTGGTGGTGGGCAGGGCCACGGTGAAGACCCACGTGTCCAACGTGCTGCAGAAGACGGGCGCCCGGGACCGGGTCCACGCGGTGATCTGGGCCTTCGAGCACGGGCACTCCGGCACCTGAGCGCACGGCCCGCCGCGGACGGAACCCGTGCCCGGCTCCGCCCGCCGGCGGAGGTGGTCACGGCGCGGAAGATCCACCCCGAGGGGGAGGTGGACGCGCCCGGGCCTTCCTAGGCTCGGACCATGATCACAGTGAACGGGGTGAACAAGTCCTTCGGGTCGGCGCACGTGCTCAAGGATCTGACCTTCAGCATCCGCCCTGGCCTCATGACGGGGTTCGTGGGCGGCAACGGCGCGGGCAAGACCACCACCATGCGCATCCTCCTGGGCGTGCTGTCGGTGGAATCGGGGCAGATCGAGGTGGACGGCTCCCCCATCACCGCGGACTACCGTGCCGGCATCGGGTACATGCCCGAGGAGCGTGGGCTCTACCCCAAGATGACCGTGCTGGACCAGCTGGTCTACCTGGGCCGGTTGCACAGCATGACCGGCGCGGACGCGAAGGCCCGGGCCATGGCGCTGCTCGAGCGCCTGGGGCTCCGCGACCGCGCGGGCAGCAGGCTCGAGGAGCTGTCCCTGGGCAACCAGCAGCGGGCCCAGATCGCCGCCGCCCTGGTGCACGATCCCGTGGCCCTCGTGCTGGACGAGCCCTTCTCCGGGCTGGACCCCCACGCCGTGGAGACCACGGTGCAGGTGCTGCGCGAGACCGCGGACACCGGGGTTCCTGTCCTGTTCTCCTCCCACCAGCTGGACGTCGTGGAGCGGCTGTGCGACGAGCTCGTCATCCTCGCGGACGGGCGGGTGCGCGCCGCGGGCTCGCGCTCCGAGCTGCTGGCTGCGCACACGCAGCCCGAGTGGGAGCTCGACGCCGCCGCGGACACCGGCTGGGTGCGCGAGGCACCCGGCGTGGAGGTGCTCTCCTTCGACGGCGGGCGCGTGCACTTCCTGGCCGACTCCGAGGCCGCCGCCCACGCCGTCCTTGCCCACGCCGTGGCCCGGGGTACCGTCCACCGCTTCGGACCTGTCACCCGCACCCTGCACGAGATCTTCACGGAGGTCACCCGATGAGCACCGTCACCAGCACCCCTGATCGCACCACGCAGCCGCGCAGCCCGCGGCGCACATCCTTCTGGACCGCGGTGGGCACCGTGGCCGCGCGCGAGATGAAGGTGAAGGCCGCCTCCAAGCCGTTCATTATCACCACGCTGATCCTGCTGGCCGCCGCACTGGCCGCCACGCTGCTCGTGCCACGCCTGGGCGACCTCTTCGCCGGGGGCTCTACCCGCGTGGCCGTGGTGGAGCAGACCGTGCCGTCCGTCCAGGCCCTCGGCGAGGACTACGCCCCGCAGACCGTCGGTTCCGAGGATGCGGCCCGGGAGGCGGTGCTCTCGGGTGCGGCCGACGCCGCCGTGGTGCCGGATCCGGACAGTCCGGCCGGTGTGAGTGTCCTGGCCATGACGGACGCCCCCTCGGATCTGGTGCAGGCGCTGTCCACGCGCCCGGGAGTGGAGCTGCTGGATCCCACCGCGCCGAACCCCGCGCTGCGATACCTCATGTCTTTCGGCTTTGGGCTCGTGTTCTTCATGGCCTCCGTGACGTTCGGCCAGCAGATCGCGGTGTCCGTGATCGAGGAGAAGCAGTCGCGGGTCGTGGAGATCCTGCTCGCCGCGGTCCCGGCGCGGGCCATGATGGCCGGCAAGGTGCTGGGCAACGCGGCCATGGCCATCCTGCAGGTGGCCCTGCTGGCTGGTGCGCTGCTGCTGGGCCTGCAGATCAACGGGGACGTGCTGCCTCTGGACGGGATGGGCGTACCCATCCTGTGGTTCGTGGTGCTGTTCTCCACCGGGTTCGTGATGATCGCGGCCCTCTATGCCGCCGCTGCGTCCATGGTGTCCCGGCAGGAGGACATCGGCTCCACATCCATGCCCGTGATGATGCTGATCATGCTCCCCTACTTCGGGGTCATCTTCTTCAACGACAACCCGGAGGCGCTGCGCATCATGAGCTGGATCCCGTTCTCCGCCCCGGTGGCCGTGCCGCTGCGCATCTTCCTGGGGCAGGGGCAGGGGTGGGAGCACGTCGGTTCGCTGGTGCTGCTGGTCGTGACAACCGCCCTGGCCATCTGGCTCGCCGCGGTGATCTACGAACGCTCCATCCTGCGCACCGGCAGAGCGCTCAAGTGGCGGGAGGCCCTGCGGGGCTGAGGGCCGCGCCACCGGTCGCGGACCCCGGTCCCGGAGCGCGCGGGCCGGCGTCCGCCGGTCCTGGGGCACGCGGGGACGGGGCGCAGCACCCGGCGCGACGAGCCGGAGCTGGAAGGCAACACCACCCCGGCGGGCCGTGCGGTCGGGCACCCGCACGGCCCGCCGGCACGTCCCTAGACTGGGGCGCATGACTTCCGAGCAGCAGACCTTCCCCGTGGCCCCCCGCAGTCCCGTAAAGCGCACGTTCCACGGCCACACGTTCTGCGACCCCTACGAGTGGCTGCGGGAGAAGGACTCCCCCGAGGTCCGGGCACACCTGGACGGTGAGAACGCCTACGCGGAGGCGGTCACTGCAGACCTCGCCCCGCTGCGGGAGCGCATCTACACGGAGATCAAGGACCGCACCCAGGAGACGGACCTCTCGGTCCCCAGCCGCCACGGGGACTGGTGGTACTTCGCGCGCACCGTGGAGGGCGGCGCCCACCAGGTGTTCTGCCGGGTACCCGCGGCGGACCCTGCGGACTGGACCCCGCCCGCCGTGGAGCCCGGGACGCCCCTGGACGGTGAGCAGACCCTCCTGGACGCGAACGCCGCGGCGCAGGAGCACGACTTCTACGCGCTCGGCGCGTTCAGCGTGGCCGAGGACGGCTCCCGGCTCGCGTGGTCCGAGGACACCGCCGGGGACGAGCGGTTCACCGTCCACGTCAAGGACCTCACCACCGGGGCGCTGCTCGCGGACCGGATCCCCCAGACCTCCTACGGTGCGTTCCTCACCCCGGACGCCTCGCAGGTGGTCTACACCGTGGTGGATGAGTCCTGGCGCCCGTACCGCGTGTACCGCCACGTGATCGGCACGGACGTCTCCGCAGACCAGCTGCTGTTCCAGGAGGACGATCCCGGCCTGTGGCTCGGTGCGGAGCTCTCCGCGGACAAGCAGTGGCTCATGCTCTCCTCCTCGTGCTCGGAGTACAGCGAGTACAGCGTCCTGCGCCTGAGCGAGCTTTCCGCCGCCGACGCTGCCGCGCGCGGTTCACACACCCCGGAGCACGACGCCGCCGCGCCGGGTTCCCGTGGCCCGTCCTCCGGAGCGGCGCCCTCCCCCGCGCACCAGGACGCGCCCGACGAGCGCATGGGGGCGGACCCCGGTCGTAGTGACGGCACGGAGGAGGCACACCCCGAGGCCCCTGTGGACCTGCCGTGGCGGGTTGTGCTCTCCCGCGAGGAGCGGGTGCTCTACGAGGTGGAGCCGCTCACCGTGGCCGGCACCGATGTGCTGCTGCTCTCCCACGACGCGCACGCCCCGAACGGGCGCGTCAGCCTCATGCCGATGGAGCACGCTGGGCGGGGCCTCACGGAGGTGGAGCTGGTGGACGTGGTCCCCGCCTCGGACACCGTGCGCGTAGAGTCCGCAATCCCCACGGCCACCCACCTGGTGGTGGCCCTGCGTGAGGACACCACGCCCCGGGTGCGCCTGATCCCCCGCACGGCCCTGGAACCACTGGTGACCGGGATGGCGCACGACGGAACGGACGCACGGGCGGGCGGTGCGGCGCCGTCGTCTGCGGGCACCGGCACGGCGGCGAACGCCGGGCTGCTGACCGGGACACAGGCCGCGTTCGACGAGGACCTCAGCAGCACCGGCGTGCTCTCCGCCGAGTACGAGAACTCGGTGGTGCGCGTGTCCTACACATCCTTCGTGACGCCGCCGCGCGTGTACGACATCCCCACGGGCGAGCCCGGGGCCGGTGCGCTGGACGCGTTCGGCGTGGGTGAGCCCGCGCTGCGGCGCGAGGCCACTGTGCTGGGCGGGTACCGCAGCGAGGACTACACCGTGGAGCGGGACTGGGCGGTCGCGGAGGACGGCACGCGGATTCCCGTGAGCATGATCCGCCGCGCAGACCTGGACCCCGCGGTGCCCGCGCCCGTGCTGCAGTACGCGTACGGCTCCTACGAGATCAGCACGGACCCGGCGTTCTCCATCTCGCGGCTGTCCCTGCTGGACCGCGGTGTGATCTGGGCCGTGGCCCACGTGCGCGGCGGCGGTGAGCTGGGACGCGCGTGGTACGAGGACGGCAAGAAGAACACCAAAACCAACACCTTCACCGATTTCGTGGCCGTGACCCGGCACCTGGCCGCACGCCAGGACGTGGATGCGCGGCGGATCGCGCTGATGGGCGGTTCGGCGGGCGGTCTGCTCGCGGGCGCGGTGCTGAACCTCGCCCCCGAGCTGTACTGCGGCGGGCTGGCCGCGGTGCCGTTCGTGGACGCGCTGACCTCCATGCTCATGCCCGAGCTGCCACTGACCGCCCTCGAGTGGGAGGAGTGGGGCAACCCCGTGGAGTCCGCAGAGGTCTACGAGTACATGCGTTCCTACTCCCCCTACGAAAATGTGCGCGATGCCAACTACCCGCCGATCCTCGCGGTGACGAGCCTCAACGACACCCGCGTGCTGTACGTTGAGCCCGCGAAGTGGGTTGCGGAGCTGCGCACCAAGGTTGCGCACCCGGAGACCGTGCTGCTGCGCTGCGAGATGGCCGGCGGTCACGGTGGTGCCTCCGGCAGGTACGCCCAGTGGAAGGACACCGCGTGGGAGTACGCGTGGCTCATGCGCTGCCTGGGCGTCGCGGACTGAGCACCCCGGGGCCGGGCGGCGTCGCCGCAGGTCGGGCCGGGCGTGACAGGCGCCGTGGCCTGGACCGAACTCGTCCGTCCTGGTGGGCTGGACCGGGCGCACCCGGCGCGTCCCCGACAGGGCCACGTCCCGACCGACGTCGACGGTGAAGCGGGCGCCCCCGCCGCGGCGGCGCCGTCGTGTCTACTGGTAGTTCTCGAACTCGAGCAGCAGGTCCGGGTCCTGCCTCGCGCACTCCAGGTGCTTGAGCTGCCGCGGGTGCAGGACCCCGCCGAGGAGCCGGGTCCAGGAGACCGGGCAGCCCACAAGTTCGAGGTCTTCCGGCAAGCGAGTCACGCCCCCTGCTGCTGCCTCGGCACAACCCGTCAACCACGCCTCCGGGTTCCGTTCCGCGCGGACAAATGCGTCCTGTCAACCCGCCGCCGACGCCTTAAGGTCGCAGTAGCCGCCCCCGTGGTGGTGCGTCAGGGACGCGCGCAGGTAGTTGGAACGGCAGACCAGGGAGAGGTTCTCGTAGGCCCGGTGGAGCGGGTGCTGGGGCAGCACCCAGTCGCTCAGGTTCTCCGGGGTCACCAGCTTCACCGGGAGCCCGATCCATTCCCGCAGAACCACCAGTTTCTCCCGTCGACGCGGTGTCAACGGGCTATCCCCGAGCCACGGCACGAACACACTGCGAGGCAGCTTGCTCTCCCCCGTGGCCCCGGTCGGGTGCGTCCGGCGGCAGGAACGAGCGGTGGTACCGCGACGGGTCGAACGTGTGCGGGCTCATCGCGGCGTGGCGCGGTCCCACCCGCCTCACCGTGGCGAACACGATGGTGCTCCACAGCCGCAGGGCACGCTTGCCCGTCACGAACGCGGCGTGCTTGAGCTTGCGGGCAGGCAGCAGGAGATCGGGGCGGTCTACAACGCCGCTCCCCCGGTAGCGGGGTTCCCGTCAGTGCCGGTGGGGCACCGCAGGACGACGTCCGCGTCCCTGGCCGCCGGGCGAAGCGCCTCGACCGTGTCCGCGCTCAGCCACCAACCCACCCGCCCCTGAACGACGAGTTCCGCGGTGGCCCGTGCGAGCGCAGAGCTGGTCTGGAAGCCGTAGCCGCCCTGGCCGGCCAGCCAGAAGAACCCGGGAGCGGCGGTATCCCAGCCGCACACCGGCACGTCGCTCGGGCGGGAGGTGCGCAAACCGGTCCACTCCTTGACCGTGCCGGTGATCCGCAGGGCAGTCTCCCGTTCAAGGGTCTCGATCAGAGCGGCAACAGCGCCGTCGTGGGGAGTGGCATCGCAGGGCTCGCTCGGTTCCGCCTCACCCCAGGAGATCATGGCCCCCACCGGGTCGGGGCGGTAGTACCAGTCCTGGGCGGCGTCGTCGACCATCGGGTGCTCGGGCACGAACGGCTCGGCGAGGCTCACCAGCGCGGCCGTGCGGCGGTAGGGCTGGAGCCCCTGCGGGGTGGCGCCCGCCAGCGCGCCGACGTGCTCGGCCCACGAGCCCGCGGCATTGACGACCGTACGGGCCCGCACCGCCGTCTCCGACCTCGCTGCCGTCTTGCCGGAACCGACGACGTCGACCACCCAGGTCTCTCCTTCTTGCGGGGAAAGTCCCACCACGCGCGCGTCCGTGCGAATCTCCACCCCGGCGGCCTCGGCCCGAGCACGGTGCCACGCCACGAGGGCCGAGGCATCCGTCCGAACGGCGGAGTCGTCCACGGCCGCCGAGGGGTACCGCTCCGGGTTCGCCGCAAGCTCGGGGCAGAGCAGAACGAGGTCTTCCCGGCTGAGTGACCGCATCCCCGGGGCCGCCATGGCTGCGACGTCCTCCGGGCGACCGGCGACCACAAACGCACTAGGCCAGGCGAGCGGCGCCGCCAGTTCCTCACCCGCCCGCAGGATCTGGTCGATGCTCCAGCGCGTCAGCTCAAGCACCGGTCCCGGGCCGTAGCCGGGGATCAGTTGCTGCGCCGACCGGGAGGAGCTGTGCAGTGCGACGTCCTCCTCGGCCTCCAGGACCAGGATGCCGTGTCCTGCCCCCCGCAACCGGGCGAGTTCGGACGCCGCGGACAGTCCGGCGATCCCGCCACCGATGATCACAATCTCCTGGCACATGGACCCATTCTCGCACCCCTGCCTGCAACTGAACGGCAACGCAGAAACCCCGTCCCCGCCACGTGGGCGGGAACGGGGTTCCGAGTGGGCATTCTGCTGATCAGTTCAGCGTCACGACCGGCTCGTCCCGGGGGACGAGTGCCTGAAATCAGGCGGGGATGTTGAGAACCTGGCCCGGGAAGATCAGGTTGGCATCGGCCACGGAGCCGGAGTTGGCCGCGTACAGGGCCTCCCAGCCGCCGTTGACGCCCAGCTTGTTGGCGATCGTGCCCAGCGTGTCGCCGGCCTGCACGGTGTAGGTGCCGGCGGCCGGAGCAGCCTGCTGCACGGGGGCAGCGGGGGCGGAGTACTCCACAGCCGGTGCCTGGGCCACGGGAGCGGACTCCTGAGCGGGCGCGGTCTCCTGCACGGGTGCGGTCTCCTTCACCGGCGCGGCCTGCTGCACGGCGGGGGCAGCCTGCTCGACCGGGGCGGCCTCCTGCACGGAGGAGGACTGCGTGGACACCGACGCGGCGGCGGCGGGGGCCGAGTAGGAACCCGAGGAGATCATGGAGGAGCACTCCCACTGGCTGGCACCGGAGCGGGCCATGAGCTCGGCGGCGGCAGCGTCCTGGACGGCGGCAGGCGCATCCGCGGCGTGGGCGTAGCCCGCGGACTGGGACATGCCGGCCCAGGTGCTGTCGAGGAACTGGTAGGCGCCGGAGGCACCGGAGGAGGCGTTGACGGCCTGGTAGTTTCCGCCGGACTCGCACTGCTTGATTGCGTCGAGGCTCGGAGCGGCGTTGGCGGGAACGGCGAAGGCACCGACGGCCACACCACCCATCACGACAGCAGCGGCACCACGGCGAATAGCGGTTGAAGTCTTCATCATGCTCCGTAAGGCCACCTACGCTCGCTCCCGTCCCCGGGGGTCTTCGCGCCGTCGTCTACCCTTGACAGTTGGTGTTAGGGGTAGAAACTACGGAATGCTGCCATACAGACGACGTACGGTGTTGCAGCAGCATCCAGCACAGTCCAGACCACGGATCAGTGGTCCGGTAGCGAACTTCCGCTCACGAAAGTCCGCTGAGGAAGTTGTTGATAACGATAGCGTAACATTCCGCGTTCAGCCAAGTGCAGCGTTACGTTTTCGTTATACCAATTCTGGGGACAACCCCAGTCTTGGGCGCGTATCACGGCCCGCAGGGCCCTTCAACTCGTGACACGCTAGGGCACCCCCGTCGCAGAGGTCAACCTCGCACATCGGCCACGCCATGGTAACGGACTGATAGCCAGTGCATAACGGTCTGATATCTCCCGCTCAGTTGGCCGCCCACGCCGCGATGACGCTGGCCACACGGGCCTTTTCGTAGACGTTCACAATCGCACTAGGATCCGTGTGCTCTTCCTCACACAGCGCCGGCGGCGGGGGCAGATCGGGGCGTTCCACCACCGCTCCGGCCTCGTGGGCGATCAGCGCACCGGCCGCCCAGTCGTGCTCGTGCAGCCCCCGTTCCGAGTACCCGTCCAGGGTCCCCTCCGCCACCATGCAGAGGTCCAGTGATGCGGCTCCCAGTCTGCGCATGTCCGAGAAGTTCTCCATGGTCTCGAGGAAAGCGCCGAACTGCTCGCGGCGCACCGCGGGGTCGTACGAGAACCCCGTCCCGTAGAGCGCTCCCCGTCGCAAAGGCACCGGGCCCGTCAACCGGGTGTCCCTGCCGTTGCGGCGCACCCAGGCGCCAAGCCCCGCCACGGCGTAGTAGATCCGCCCCAGGGCGGGAGCGTTCACAACCCCCACGAGCCAGTTGCCGTGCTCGTCGCACGCAGCCACCGAGGTGGAATAGTAGACGATGTCCCGGATGAAGTTGGTGGTGCCGTCCAGGGGATCCACGGACCAGCGCACGCCGGAACGCTGGCCCGGCACATAGGTCCCGGACTCCTCCCCGGTGATCGCGTCGTACGGCCTGGCCCCGCGCAGCACCTCGCTGACGGCGTCCTCAGCGGCGACGTCGAAGGCCGTCACCCAGTCCCCCTCCGAGGACTTGTTCACGGCATGCAGCTGCGCAGTGTCCCTGCCGCGAAGCACCTGTGCCCCTGCCTCGGCCGCCTCCAGCGCAACCGCCAAAAGGTCCTCCAGCTCGTCCGTCCCGGGGCCCAGCCCCTCCAGTGCGTCAGCCATGTCCGGTCTACTCCTCATCTGCCGCGGCCGCGGCGTCCTCGAACGCCGCCGGGCCCCGCGCGAGCAGCAGGTCAAAGCCCGCCTCGTCCAGGACGGTCAGACCCAGGGACTCGGCCTTGTCCAGCTTGCTGCCCGCGTTCTCGCCGGCCACCACGAAGTCCGTCTTCTTGGAGACCGATCCGGCCGCCTTGCCGCCGCGCGCCAGTATGGCCTCCTTGGCGGAGTCGCGGCTGTAGCCCTCCAGCGAGCCTGTGACCACCACGGTGACCCCCTCCAGGGTGCGGGGCGTGGACTCGTCCACCTCTTCCTCCATGCGGACCCCGGCCTCGGCCCAGGTCTGCACCACGTTGCGCCGCCACGGCTCCTCGAAGAACTCGATCACCGCCTGGGCGATCACGGGCCCCACGCCGTCGGTGCCGGCGAGGGTCTCCTGGTCCGCCGCGCGGATCGCATCCATGCTGCGGAAAGCGACCGCCAGTGAGCGAGCCGCCGTGGGTCCCACGTGCCGGATGGACAGGGCCACCAGCACGCGCCACAGGTCTGTGTCCTTAGCTTTCTCCAGCTGCGCGAACATCTGCTCCGTGGTCTTGGACGGGGCGCTCGGCCTGGCCTTCGTGGGCTTGGTCCAGAAATAGGGGACGAGCTCGGGCGTGACCCGCTGCACCTTCTCGCCCGTCTCGGGGTCCTTGACGGTGCGCCGGGAGTCACGCCACACCATGACGTCCCGCAGGTCCTGCGGGCTGAGGTCGAACAGCCCGGCCTCGTTGCGCAGCGGCGGGGCCGAGAAGTCGGTGCCGTCCGGGGCGTCCAGCGGGACGGGCTGGGTCAGGGCCTTCGCGGCCTCCTCCCCGAGCGCCTCGATGTCGAACGCACCGCGCCCGGCCGCGTGGTTCACGCGCTCCTTCAGCTGGGACGGGCAGGTCTGCGCGTTGGGGCAGCGAATGTCCACGTCCCCCTCCTTGGCGGGGCGCAACGGGGTGCCGCAGGACGGGCACTCGGTGGGCATCACGAACTCGCGCTCGGAACCGTCCCGCAGGGCAACGACGGGTCCCACGATCTCCGGGATCACGTCCCCGGCCTTGCGCAGCACCACGGTGTCCCCGATCAGCACACCCTTCGCCTTCACCACGTCCTGGTTGTGCAGTGTGGCCATCTCCACCGTGGAACCGGCCACCCGCACGGGGTCCATGAGCCCGAAAGGAGTGACCCGCCCGGTGCGCCCCACGTTCACGAGGATGTCCAGGAGCTTGGTGTTGACCTCCTCCGGCGGGTACTTGTATGCCACCGCCCAGCGGGGCACGCGGGAGGTGTAACCGAGGCGGAACTGCGTGCGGCGGTCGTCCACCTTGACCACGATGCCGTCGATCTCGTGCAGCAGGCTGTGCCGCCTGTCCCCGAACTCGGCGATGAACTCGAGGACCTCGGGCACCGAGGCCAGCACTCGGGAATATGGGCTCACGGGCAGCCCCCAGCCCTTGAGGACGTCGTAGGCCTCGGACTGCGTGGTCAGCTCGACGCCGCGCACGTAGCCGATGCCGTGCACGAACATGGACAGCGGTCGCCGCGCGGTGACCTCCGGATCCTTCTGGCGCAGCGAACCCGCGGCCGCGTTTCGGGGGTTGGCGAACGGCGCGCGCCCCTCCTCCACCATCGTCTCGTTGAGCGCGCGGAAGTCCTTGGAGGAGATGAACACCTCGCCACGCACCTCCACCTCCTCCGGGAAGTCCTCACCGGTGAGCCGCTGCGGGATGGTTTTGATGGTGGCCACGTTGTGCGTGATGTCCTCGCCCGTGGTGCCATCCCCGCGCGTGGCCGCGCGCACGAGTACGCCGTCGCGGTAGAGGAGGTTGACCGCGAGACCGTCGATCTTGACCTCGCTGAGCCACGCGACCTCCGGTGCCCCCGGCAGCTGCTCGACCTGCTGCTGCGCGCGCTCGAGCCACGCCACGAGCTCGTCCGTGGAGAAGACGTCCTCGAGCGAGTACATCTTCTCCAGGTGCGTGACCGGGCTGAACGCCACACCGACCTCGCCGCCGACCTCCTGCGTGGGTGAGTCGTTGGCCTTCAGCTCCGGGTGCAACGCCTCGAACTCCTCGAGTTCGCGGTACAGGGCGTCGTACTCCGCGTCCGAGATCACGGGCTGGTCGTGCACGTAGTAGGCGGCGCGCGCCTCGCGCACCCGGTCAGAGAGCTCGGCGTACTGCTCCCGCAGTGCCTCGCTGGGCTCCTCCGGGTTGAGGTCCTGGCCGTTCACGTCCGTGGCCCGCTGGGCGGTCTTGGCTGTCTCTGTGCTCACCGCACCATTGTGACCCACGACGCCGACACGCTGAGTCCGCGGTCCCGGCACGGTCCCACAGTGGGCCCCGTGCCGCACCGGGGACGACGCCGCGCCGTCGAGCCCGCGCCCAGAGGCCCGCGCCTGCGGGCCCACGCTGCCCGAGCCGAACGACGACGAGCGCCGCCCCCGGACCTCGTGCAGTGGTCCGGGGGCGACGCTCGTCGCAGCTGTGCGCTGGGTCCCGCTACAGGGCGGTCACCCGCAACTGCGCATGGGGGCGGTTGCGCTTGGGGTCCCACACGTCCACGGTGGAACCGCGCCAGGAGTGGCCGCGACCGTCGTCGTCCACCGCCACGGCCACCGTGGCAGGAAGCCGCACGGGGGTGGCGAAGTCCACCGACCACACGAACGGGACCTCGGCGGGCACACCGGTCATCGCGAGGGCGCGCGACGCCGTGTACATCCCGTGCGCGATCGCGGACTTCATGCCCAGGGCCCGCGCGGACGGGTCCGAGAGGTGGATGGGGTTGTAGTCGCCGCTGACGGCCGCGTACTCACGCCCCGTACCGGCCCCGAGGCGCCACTCGCCTGTGGGGTGCGGAGGCGTGAACTCCTCGCGCTTGTCGGTCTCCCCAGAGTCGCCGCTGCTCGGTGACTGCCCGGCGATCGCGGTGTGAACCCCCTTGGCGAGATACGTGGAGCGCCCGGCCCACACGACGTCGCCGTCCTCGCGGCCCAGCGTGACCATCGCATCCACCAGGGTTCCGGAGCGGTGCGCTTGCAGGTTGTCCACCCACGCCGTGGCGGTGACGGGCTCGCCGACCGCCACGTCCGTGATGTGGTGGACTGTGTTGCTCAGGTGCACCATGCCGAGCACGGGCAGCGGGAAGTCCGGGCGTGTCAGCACGGACATGGCCACGGGGAACGCGAGGGCGTGCAGCGCGCCCGAGTACACGGCGCTGAGCTCCGAACCGGGTGCCACCGGATGCGGACTTGCATGCACCACGCGGCAGAACTTCCCGTGCCACTCGGGATCCGCGCTCAGCCCGCGCACCTGGTGTGCCACCCGCGGCAGTTCCAGGGACGCGTCCACGCGCTCCGGTGCCTCCCCGCGCAGCGACGCCGGCAGCACCTTTTTCGCGGGCGAGTTGCGCAGGGCGGGCAGCACCCTGCGGGTGGCCGACGCCGCCGCGCCGCCCAGTGCCGACGCCGCCGCGTGGGCGCCCGCCGAGGCGTAGAGCCCCGGGAGCTTCACGGGTCCGCGGAGCAGCTCGACCTCGTAGTCGCCGGGCAGCCCCGGCAGTTCCTCGCTCATGCGATCACGCCCCCACCAGGCTCTGGCCGCACACGCGCAGCGTCTGGCCGTTGATGCCGCCGGCGGCGTCCGAGAGCAGGAACGTGATGGCCTGTGCAACGTCCACGGGCAGCCCGCCCTGCTGCAGCGAGTTCAGGCGGCGAGAGATCTGGCGGCGGGCCGCGGGGATCTTGGCCGTCATGTCCGACTCGATGAACCCGGGCGCCACCGCGTTGATGGTGCCGCCCTTGGCCGCGATCAGCGGGGCCGTGGCCGCGACGAGACCGATCACGCCCGCCTTGGAGGCGGCATAGTTGGTCTGGCCGCGATTGCCCGCAACGCCGCTCGTAGACGCGAGGCACACGATTCGCGGGGCCGGTCCGAGGTCCTTCGAGGCGAGCAGCGTCTCGTTGATCCGCAGCTGCGACTCGATGTTCACCGCGAGCACGGAGTCCCACTTGGCGGCGTCCATGTTGGCGAGCATCTTGTCCCGCGTGATCCCGGCGTTGTGGACCACGAGATCCAGACGACCGTAGCGCGCGGTGACGAGGTCCAGGATCTTCTGCCCGGCCTCGGGATCGGTCACGTCCAGCTGCAGGGCGGGAACGCGCAGCTCGTTGGCGAGCGTGCTGAGCGCGTCACCGGCCATGGGGACGTCCACAGGGATCACCGTGGCGCCGGAGGCTGCCAGCGTGCGGGTGACCTGCTCGCCGATGCCGCGGGCGGCACCGGTGACCACGGCGATCTTGCCGGCGACCGGGTGATCCCAGTCCACTCCGGCGTCGCCGCGGTCGTCGCTGACGGTCAGGAACTGGCCGTCCACGTACGCGCTGCGCCCGGAGAGGAAGAAGCGGATAGCCCCGGTCACGCTGGCCACGTCCGGGGAGACCCCGTCAGCGATCAGCACGCCGTTGGCGGTCACGCCGCCGCGCATCTCCTGGGCCACGGAGCGCAGGATGCCGACGACGCCCTGGCGGGCCGCGGAGACGGCGGGGCTCAGGGGCTCCGCGTTCGCCGCAGTGCCCGACGCCGCGCCGGTCCCGATCCCGAGCGCCGGACGGGACAGCGTGATCACGCGGCCGCCACGACGCAGCTTGCGCAGCGCGGAGGCCAGCTCCAGCGCGGGCCCACCCAGCTGGGAGGGGGTCTCCGCCTCGGTGTAGTCGATGACCACGGCTCCCACGCGGTCCACGTCCTGCGCGGTGCGCCGGACGTCGAGGTCCCACGCGAGCAGGTCCTTCGCGGCGGCGTCGGCGGCCCGGCCCTTGCCGAGCACCAGCACGGAGCCCTCGGGGAAGTCCGCACCGGCCTTGAAGCGGCGCAGGGTCACCGGGCGCGGCAGCCCGAGCTTGCCCGCGACCTGCTTCCCCAGCCCCGAGTTGACCATGTCCAGGTATGTGTCAGTCACTGTTCGTCTCTCCCAGATCTCGTGTTGTCTCGCGGTTGCCGTGCGGTGCTCAGGCCGAGCGCAGCAGCATGGCCACGCCCTGGCCGCCGGCGGCGCACACCGAGATCAGTGCGGTCTGCGGCTTGCCCTCCGCCTTGGCGCGCGCCGCGAGCTCCTTGGCTGTGGAGGCCACGATGCGACCACCGGTGGCGGCGAACGGGTGGCCGGTGGCCAGCGACGAGCCGTTGACGTTGAGCTTGCTGCGGTCGATCGAGCCCAGCGGCTTGTCCAGGCCCAGGCGCTCCTTGCAGAACTCGGGGGACTCCCACGCCTTCATGATGGACAGCACGGTGGAGGCGAATGCCTCGTGGATCTCCACGAGGTCCAGGTCCTGCAGCGTGAGGCCCTGGCGGGCGAGCAGCCGCGGCACGGCGTAGGCCGGAGCCATCAGCAGGCCCTCGTTGCCGGTCACGAAGTCCACCGCGGCGGCCTCGCTGTCCACGACCTCCGCGAGCGGGGTCAGGCCGTGGTCCGAGGCCCACTCGTCCGTGGTGATGAGCACTGCGGAGGCACCGTCCGTGAGCGGAGTGGAGTTACCGGCGGTCATGGTTGCCTCCCCCGCAAGCTTCTTGCCGAAGACGGGGTTCAGGGCGCCGAGCTTCTCCACGGTGGAGCCCGGACGCATGTTGTTGTCCTTGGACAGGCCCTTGAACGGGGTGACGAGGTCGTCGAAGAACCCGCGGTCGTACGCTGCGGCGAGGTTGTTGTGGGACGCGGCGGCCAGCTCGTCCTGCGCGAGGCGGGTGATCTCCCACTTCAGTGCGGTGATCGCCTGGTGCTCACCCATGCTCAGACCCGTGCGGGGCTCTCCCGAGGTGGGGACCGAGGGGGCCAGGTCACCGGGGCGCAGGCCCTTGAACGCCTTGATCTTCTCGGCGGCGGTCTTGGCGCGCTGCAGGCGCAGCAGCGCGTGGCGCAGCCGCTCGCTCACGGCGATGGGCGCGTCCGAGGAGGAGTCGACACCACCGGCGATGCCGGCCTCGATCTGACCCAGGCGGATCTTGTTGGAGATCGAGCTGACGGTCTCCATGCCCGTGGCGCACGCCATCTGAACATCGTAGGCCGGGGTGGCCGCGTCCAGGGCGGAGCCCAGCACGGACTCGCGGGTCAGGTTGAAGTCCCGCGAGTGCTTGATGACGGCGCCGGCGGCCACGGCACCCAGGCGCTCACCGGCGATCCCGGTGCGTGCCACGAGACCGTCGAGCGCGGCGGTCAGCATGTCCTGGTTGGACGCGTTCGCGTACGCACCGCCGGCCCGGGAGAAGGGAATGCGGTTGCCAGCGACCACCACGGGGCGGGGACCGGCGGCGTTCGAGGCGTGCTTGCCCGCGGCGTGCGTGGACGTGGAGTTCGGCTTCTGGGTGTTCTCGGACATGGGGGTTGCTCCTGAGGGTTTGTGCGACGTGGATCACTTGAAACCCACAGTAGCTGATACTCTCGGTATCGTGAAACAGGTCACGAACCCCGTCGATGGCAGAAACAGCCGCTGGCAGCGACACCGCGCCAGGCGGCGCATAGAGCTGATCACGGCCGCGCGCGACGCCGTGGCCGCGCACGGCGCCGCCATCTCCATGGAGGAGATCGCCACCGCGTGCGGCACCTCGAAGTCCGTGTTCTACCGGTACTTCAAGGACAAGGCCGGCGTGCAGGCCGCCGTGGGCGAGTACTTCGTGACACGGATGCGCCGCCGCATGGTGGCCGCGGCGAGCGAGGCGGACACCTTCGCCGCCATGATCCACGCGCTGGTCTCGGAGTACCTTCGCTCCGTTGCGGGCTCGGCCGAGGTCTACCGCTTCGTCGTGACCGCCCCGGATGAGCAGGATTCCACCATCGAGCGTTTCGTCGACTCAGTGCGGGACCTGCTCGTGGAGCAGCACCTGCGGCTCCACGGCGACGAGGCCATGAACACCGCGGTGCTGCGGTGCTGGGCCGCCTCGACCGTGGGCATGGTTCGCGGCGCCGGGGAGGCGTGGCTCGCGCAGGGCGACGCCCCGGGACTTCCGGACCGTCACGACATGAGCAGCACCATCACCGCATGGGCCGTGGAAGGTCTGCGCCCCCTGGGCAGCGGCGGCCCGCCGGGAAGGCCCGACGTCGCATCGCCCCTCTCGTCGACCCACCCCTAGTTCTGCATCCCCTCACCCTTTTCCTCTTCCCGCAACCATGACCCTCACCCCGGACGGACCAACCGTCCACGAGAAAATTCAGGAGTCACCATGTCCACCACTTCGGTCAGCGGAACCATTCCGGACACCGATCGCATCGAGGACCTGCCCGAGGAGGGTGCCACCGCGCCGTCGGGCATCGACACCGCCGAGCTCGGCGCCATCCTGCTCGGGCGCTGGCCCGAGGCCCGCCTGGCTGCCCGCAAGCGCGCCGAGGATCCCCGCTTCCAGTCCAAGTACGACCAGACGGTCGCGGACCAGCGCGCCACCACGCTGGAGCAGCTCAAGCTGCTCACCGAGGCCGGGCCGCAGTACCTGGGCATGCCCGAGAGCGTGGGCGGCGCCATGAGCCCCGGGGCGAACCTCTCCGCGTTCGAGGAGCTCGTGCTGGCGGACCCCTCTCTGCAGATCAAGTCCGGCGTGCAGTGGGGTCTGTTCGGCTCCGCGGTGCTGAACCTGGGCACCGAGGAGCACCACAAGAAGTGGCTGCCTGCCATCCTGGACCTCAGCATGCCCGGCGCGTTCGCCATGACGGAGATCGGCCACGGCTCGGACGTCGCCTCGATCGGCACCACCGCCACGTACATCCCCGAGACGGACGAGTTCGAGATCCACACCCCCTTCAAGGCGGCGTGGAAGGACTACCTGGGCAATGCCGCCCTGCACGGCCGAGCCGCCACCGTGTTCGCGCAGCTGATCGTGGACGGCATGAACCACGGCGTGCACTGCCTCTACGTGCCGCTGCGCGACGAGAACGGCGAGTTCCTGCCCGGTGTGGGCGGCGAGGACGACGGCCGCAAAGGCGGGCTCAACGGCATCGACAACGGCCGCCTTCACTTCGACCACGTGCGCGTGCCCCGCACCAACCTGCTCAACAAGTACGGGGACGTGGACGAGAACGGCGTCTACTCCTCCCCCATCCCGTCCCCGGGCCGCCGCTTCTTCACGATGATCGGCACCCTGGTGCAGGGCCGCGTGTCCCTGGACGGCGCGGCGACGATCGCCAACCAGGCCGCACTGAGCATTGCCGTGCGCTACGCGGAGCAGCGCCGCCAGTTCACCTCGGACTCGGACATCCGCGAGCAGACACTGCTGGACTACCAGCGCCACCAGCGCCGGCTGATTCCCCGCATCGCGGAGACGTACGCGATGGCGTTCGCCCACCAGCAGCTGCTGGACAAGTTCCACGAGGTCTTCTCCGGGCAGGACGAGTCCGACGGCAACCGCCAGGAGCTCGAGACCCTCGCGGCGGCGTTCAAGCCCATGTCCACCTGGAGCGCCCTGGACACCCTGCAGGAGTGCCGCGAGGCGTGCGGCGGCGCAGGCTTCATGGCCAAGAACCGCTTCGTGGAGCTGCGTGCGGACCTGGACGTGTATGTGACCTTCGAAGGCGACAACACCATCCTGCTGCAGCTCGTGGCCAAGCGCCTGCTCAACGACTACTCGGCCGAGTTCAAGAACGCGGACGTGGGAGTCATGGCCCGCTACGTGGCGGACCGTGCCACCGAGGCGGGGTTCAACCGCTCGGGGCTGCGCAAGCTCACCCAGGCGTTCTCGGACACCGGGGACTCCCGCAAGTCCGTCAACGCCCTGCGCGATCCCGCCGCCCAGCGCGCGCTGCTCACGGACCGCGTGCAGACGATGGTCGGGGACGTCGCGGAGGAGCTTCGCGCCGTGGCCCGCAAGTCCCGCACCGAGCAGGCCGAGGCTTTCAACCGCAACCAGAACCGGCTGCTGGAGGCAGCGCGTTCCCACGCGCAGCTGCTGCAGTGGGAGGCGTTCACCTCCGGTCTGGAGAAGATCGAGGACCCGGACACCAAGCGCGTGCTCACGTGGCTGCGGGACCTCTTCGGCCTGCGCCTGATCGAGCAGGACCTCGCCTGGTACCTCTCCTACGGCCGCCTGTCCATGCGCCGCGGCCGTGCACTGGAGTCCTACATCAACCGCCTGATCGCGCGGCTGCGGCCGTACTCGCTGGAGCTCGTGGACGCCTTTGGGCTCTCCCCCGAGCTGCTGCGCGCGGAGATCGGTGGCACGGTGGAGGCCGAGCGTCAGCAGGAGGCGCAGGACTACTACCGCCGGCTGCGTGCCAGCGGTGACGCCCCCGTCAAGGAGCCCAAGCCCGCCAAGGACCCGGGAGCCCAGACGCGCGGCCACCACGCCTGACCGGCGCGCTTGACGCACGCGGCCCCGGGGCATCGTCGGACGACGACGCCGCGGGGCCGCTTCAGCGCGCGGGTCTCAGCGGACGCGCGGGATGGTGCTGGTGTGGGCCGCTGGATCCTCGGCGTCGAGGGCGTCCGCGACCACCAGCGTCACGTTGTCCCGGCCGCCGGTGCGCAGGGCCGCCTGGACGAGCACGTCCGCCGCCTCCTTGGGGTGGCGCACCGAGTGCAGGACGCGCGCGATGTGCGCCGGGGAGAGCTCGCCGGTGAGACCGTCCGAGCACATCAGCAGCCGCTGGCCCGGCACCGCGGGCACCACGACCACGTCCGGTTCCCAGATCTGTCCCGTGCCCAGTGCCCGGGTGATCACGTTGCGGCGCGGGTGCACGAGCGCCTGCGCGGGAGTCAGCTGCCCGATCGAGACCAGGTACTGCACCTCCGAGTGGTCCACAGTCAGCTGGGTGACCCCCACCGGGCCGGAGGCCTCCGTGACCTCCTCGCCCACGAGCGGACCCGTGAGCTGGTAGGTGCGGGAGTCCCCCACGTTGAAGATGATCCACAGCCACGCGCCCTCGATCTCCACGAGCCACGCACCGGTGACCGTGGTCCCGGCCCGGGTGCCGCACTGCGCCTGGATGGCCTGGTCCGCCTCCCACAGCACCGAACGCACGCGGTGCACGGCGTCCAGCGCCCCGTTGGGGACGTCCGGGTCCAGCTTGAGCTGGCGGTCGATGGTCGCGCGGAAGCGGGCGACGTCGGAACCCGGCTCGGGCTCCGTGATCCGGTAGTCGCGGAAGTCGTCCAGGGAGAACAGGTCCGAGGCGCCGAGGGTCGCGACGCACAGTGCACTGGCCACCTCGCCGGCCTCGTGGCCGCCCATGCCGTCCGCGACGGCGCACATCGTGTCGGTCACGATCAGGGCGTCCTCGTTCGTCTCGCGGCGCAGGCCACGGTCCGTGACTCCGCCCGACCGGATCGTGAGTGCTTCGCTCATTCGACCTCTTCCTCGAGGAGGGGCCCACGGCCCTGGCTGATCGACACCGGGCGCACGTCCCCGAAACCGCGCACGTTACGAGTGGGTTGGGGGGTGAGGACGAAGCGCTCGTCCCCCTCCAGGACCTTGGCGGTGGAGGCGTCCACCATCACGCCGCCCGGTTCGGTGAGGGCCACCAGCCGGGAGGCCAGGTTCACCGTGGGCCCGTAGAGGTCACCGAGGCGCGGCAGTACGCGCCCCCACACGAAGGCCACGCGCGCCTGCGGGAGCAGGGGGTCTTCACGAATGATCCGCGCGAGCGCCAGGGAGATCTGCGCGCCACCATCCGGGGTCTCCGCGAGGAACATGACCTCGTCCCCGATGGTCTTGATCACGCGCCCGCCTCCGATCGAGATGACCTCCGCGCAGCGCTTCTCGAAGCGCTGGACGAGGTTCGCGAGCGTGCGCTCGTTCATCTGCCGGGACAGGGAGGTGTAGGAGACGAGGTCCGCGAAGCCGACACCGCGGGCCAGGGGCAGCGCGCCGCCGCCGGGATCGACGTCGTTGAGGCTCACGGTGGAGCCGTCTGCGCGCTCGCCCCTCATAGCCAGCCGCTGCACGGCCGCCGAGAGCTGACGGCGCCACGCGTAGCCAAGCAGTTGCTCGAGGGGCTCCAGCAGCTCGGGCAGCAGCCGCAGCAGCTCGCGGCGGGCAGCGGCGTCCGTCATGTCCCGGTGGGCGACCATGTCCTCCACGAGTGCCTCGATCTGCCACACGACCATGCGGTCCGTCAGCTGGGCCACGGAGCGGGCCAGGGACAGGGCCGCCTCCTCGCTGAGCTTTTCCTCCTGGACGAGGTTGGAAACCACGCGCAGGGCGCGGACGTCCTCGCCCGTGAAGTAGACGTCGTCGTCGCTGAGGTTGGGGAAGCCCAGGGCGCGCCAGATCTTCTGGGCCGACGCCGTGGACAGACCGGCTTCGCGCGCGGCTTCACGACGGCGCAGGTTGCGCTGGGAGCCCAGCAGCAGGGAATCGAGGTGGCGCACGGCCGCCTGGGACTCATCCGAGCCGTACAGGTTGGACTGCACAGGGTTGTTCAGGTTCAGGTTCAGCTGCTCTGTCTGGGGACCCGTCGCGTACCGTTGCGGGTCGTCAGAGGGGGCATCGGCCACCCGGTCCTCCTTGCTGGCTGTTGTACTACCGGCGGTACCGGCACGACGGTGTTGTCTGCACCACTCTAGGCCCACGAGTTGGACGCGCCCGCCGCGGACTCGCGCACCAGCTGCGCGAACCGGGCCGGCTGGGGGCAGCCCGAGAGCTTGAGACCTCCCAGGTGGCCGAAGTCCGCGAGCACCGTGCCCCGGTCCAGGCTCTCCCGTGCCTCGCCCGGCGTCGCGGCTCCGCGGGTCACCCGCACGGAGCGCAGGGCCTCCAGGGGCAGGGCGACCTCACCGTTGCGCACGGGCGGGCCAACGAGTGCGAGCCGCCGGGTGGTCAGCACGAAGCGCGTTCGCAGCCACCGCCAGACCGGCGCCACCACGAAGTGCCACGCGGCCAGCAGCGCGGCGAGCGCGAGCACCCATCCCACGACGGTGTGCACGGTGGTCCAGGGGGTGTCCGTGGGCCGCCAGGTCAGGTCCAGGACGCGGCTCAGCGCGGAGTAGCACAGCACGATCAACCACGCGGCGAGCGCAGGGCCTAGGAGTTTCAGGGGGTGCGCGCGGGTGTACACCACCGTCTCCTCCCCGGGCGCCAGGGCCAGCGCGCCGGCACGGCTCACGCGCGGGCCGCCTGCCCGACCGCGGGACGTACGTGGACGACGTCGCCGGCGGAGAACTCTCGCAGGGCGCCGTCCTGTCCCCGCACCACCAGCTGACCGGCGGCGCCGAGGCCCACGGCGGTTCCCACGGCGGGCTGGTCCGTGCCCGGCAGCTGCACCGCGACGCGGCGGCCGATGGTGTCCAGCCGCGCCTCGATCTCCGTCCGCACGCTTCCGTGGGGGCCGAGCTCGCGGGCGGGGTCCTCGCCCACGCGCGACACGAGGTCCGCGAGGCGCTCCAGCACGGCGGTGAGAACGGCGGGCCGGTTGGGGACGGCGGCGTCGTCGCTGGAGGTGTCGGCGGCGGTTTCCAGGCGCAGGGACGTGGCGGTGGGCACCGGCAGCTCGGTCTGCGCGACATTTATGCCCGCGCCCACAACCACCGTGGGGGCGCTGCTTGCTCCTGCACCGCCGGTTGCCGCGGCTGGGACCATGGTGGCCAGGATGCCGCAGAGCTTGCGGTCGTGGACCAGGACGTCGTTGGGCCACTTGATGGTGGCAGGTGCGCCGGTGAGGTCCCGCACCGCACCGGTGACGGCGTGCGCCATGAGCAGGGTGAGCCACGGGACGAGTTCAGGACTCCAGGCGCGTCCGGCGTGGTCCACCGGCACGCACGCCACGGAGAAGGTCACCGCGGTGCCGGGCGGTGTCACCCACTGGCGGTTCAGCCTGCCCCTCCCGCCGGCCTGGAACCCGGCCACCACCGCACGGGGCGCGGACCCTGCGGGCGCGGCGTCTCCGGGTGCTGGCGCGCAGGGCGCGGAATCTCGGGGCGCTGCCCGTCGGGGCGAGGACTCTGCGAGGGTGGCCCCGTGGGACGCTCCCCCACCAGTCTGGTCCCAGGCCGCCGCCGCGATCCGCTCCGCGAGCCACGCGTTCGTGGAGGCCACCGTGTCCAGCACCTCGACCTCGCCCCACCCGGCACCCCGCAGAGCGCGCGCCGCGTCCTCGGCACGGTAGTCCGCGGCGGGCTGGTCGGTGGTGGCGTCCATGGGTCCTCTATTTCTGCTCTTCTGCTGCGGTCCTGGGCACGGGGGCATGCCCGCACCCGTGACATTTTAGGTGGGGTCCCCGACCTCCACAGCGGCCACCACCTGCGAGTTCGCCCGGCACCGCGGGCGAACCGAACCGGTCCCGGCCCGAGCCCCGGTTCGGCTCCCGGTTCGCGTCCCCGGTCCGCGCACGAGGGACCCACCTATGCTAGGGCGCACCACGAGAGTCCATGAGAGGAACCCCATGAGCATCTTTGCCCTCACCTACATCTACGGCGGCCCACAGGAGGTCCTCGCCGAGCACCGCCCCGCGCACCGCGCCTACCTCCGTGAGCTGAACGAGCAGGGACGCAATCTCGCCTCGGGGCCGTTGGGGGACGACGCGGCCCTGATCATCTTCTCAGCGGATTCCCAGCGGGAGGTCGAGGAGATCGTGGCGAAGGACCCCCTGGTGGTGCACGGCGCCGTCACCGAGCACGAGATCCAGCCGTGGAACGTGACCATCGGCTCCGTGGGCGGGGCGCCGCAGGGCTCCTGAGACGCGCAGGGGTGGAGTGGTGCGCGCGGAGGCCGGCGCTGCGGCGTCGTCGTCCGGAGGAATCCACCGGAGGCCCGGACGGGAACAGCGTGCCCACGGGCAAGAAAAGCCGCACAGATTGTGGGACCTCTACAAACATGCCCGGGAGTGCTGCAACTACACTGGAACCCGATCCTGGGCACCCGCGCGGCTGCCCGCCCCGTCATCCGTCTCGACAACGCGAGGTCCCATGAGCCACGACCTGTCCACCACCGCAGGCAAGATCGCCGATTTCCGGCAGCGCCGCGAGGAGGCCGCCGTGCCTGCAGGACAGAGCGCGGTGGAGAAGCAGCACTCGCGCGGGAAGAACACCGCGCGCGAGCGCATCGAGATGCTGCTGGACCCCGAGTCCTTCGTGGAGTTCGACGCGCTGGCCGTGCACCACAGCACGATGTTCGGCATGGAGAAGAAGAAGCTGCTCGGGGACGGTGTGGTCAGCGGCTACGGCACCGTGGACGGGCGCCTCGTGGCGGTCTACTCGCAGGACTTCGGCGTGTTCGGCGGCTCCCTCTCCCAGGTCAACGGAGAGAAGATCGTCAAGGTCCAGAAGTTCGCGCTGCGCAACGGCTGCCCCGTGATCGGGATCAACGACGGCGGCGGCGCGCGCATCCAGGAGGGCGTGGCCTCCCTGGCGATGTTCGCGGACATCTTCCGCATGAACGTGCGATCCTCCGGCGTGGTCCCGCAGATCTCACTCATCATGGGCCCGTGCGCCGGCGGTGCCGCCTACTCCCCCGCCCTGACCGATTTCGTGGTGATGGTGGACAAGACCTCCCACATGTTCATCACCGGCCCGGACGTCATCAAGACCGTCACGGGCGAGACCGTGGACATGGAGACCCTGGGCGGCGCCCGCTCGCACAACGAGCGCACGGGCACGGCGGCGTACCTGGCCTCGGACGAGCAGGACGCCTTCGACTTCGTGCACGAGCTGCTCGAGTTCCTGCCCGGCAACAACCTGCAGGACAGCCCCGTGCTGGAGCACGACCAGGTGGAGGAGACCACGGACGAGGACCTCGCCCTGGACGAGCTCATCCCGGACTCCGCGAACCAGCCCTACGACATGCGCACCGTGATCGAGACGGTCGTGGACGACGGCCACTTCATGCAGGTCCAGGAGCTCTACGCGCCCAACGTGATGGTCGGCTACGCCCGGGTGGAAGGCCACACCGTGGGGATCGTGGCGAACCAGCCCATGCAGTTCGCCGGCACCCTGGACATCGCCGCCTCCGAGAAGGCTGCCCGTTTCGTGCGCCACTGCGACGCGTTCAACATTCCCATCCTCACGTTCGTGGACGTCCCCGGGTTCCTCCCCGGCACGGACCAGGAGTTCAACGGCATCATCCGCCGCGGCGCCAAGCTGCTGTACGCCTACGCGGAGGCCACGGTGCCGCTGGTCACCGTGATCACCCGCAAGGCCTACGGCGGTGCGTACATCGTGATGGGCTCCAAGAAGCTCGGTGCGGACATCAACCTCGCATGGCCCACCGCGCAGATCGGCGTGATGGGCTCGCAGGGGGCGGTGGAGATCCTCTACCGCCGGGATCTCAAGGCCGCGAAGGAGAACGGCGAGGACGACGACGCTCTGCGCTCGGAGCTGGCCCAGAAGTTCGAGGAGGACCTCCTCAACCCCTACCAGGCCGCTGAGCTCGGCTACGTGGACGCCGTCATCTGCCCGTCGGAGACCCGCGAGCAGATCATCAAGGCGCTGCGCGGCCTCGCGGACAAGCGTGCGTCCCAGCCAGCCAAGAAGCACGGGAACATTCCGCTGTGAGCGTCCCCAACGCGCCGGCGCTCCCGGGCGTCGATCCCCGCACCGCGGCCGTGGCCTCACTGCCCGAGGCCACGAGCCAGCAGGAGCCGCTGTTCACGGTCACCCGCGGCAACCCCACGCCAGAGGAGCTCGCAGTGCTCGTGGCACTGTTCAGCGCCCGGCCGGCCGCGGAGGAGAAGAGCGGCGGGGCCACGCCCCGCAAAACCCCCAAGGCGCAGTCCCGCCGGCTGCGGCTGGGTCTGCGGCTGCGCCCCGGCCGGGGTGCGTGGCGGAGGGCACAGCCGGAGCGGTGACCGTGGAAGCCGTTCACGCGTGGGCAGGAACAACCACGGCGACCGGGTTCTGGCCCGCAGGAAGCTGGTACGCACTCGACTTGTCCACAGAGATGGTGGAGGAGTCGTTGCCGTTGTTGTCTCCACAACGGGCAACCTCCATCGCGCTCAGCACGCTGTCCAGGATCTCGGGGAACTGGGACTGGATGCCCGGATGCCGAGCGAGACCACCAGCATCTGGTAGTTGACCGTTCCTGACCCCTGTTCGAGGCTGCGCTCGTAGCCGCCACAGACGCCCGCGAGGCGGCGTCGGCGGGCGCCGCTACCGCCAGGGCTATCGTTGGCACCGCCCACACCGCGTCCTTGGCGAGGGTCCGGCGCCCGAACCCCCGACGGATCAGACGCGTCGAGGGGCACCTTCTCGGGGACTCCGTTTCTGCTGCGCGCCACGCTGCATGACATGTCATGGAACACACAGCGTTGGTGGCGGTGCCGGACCCGCCCGGGACACCTGCCTGGGACAATGGGCGCGTGACCGCCCTCCCCCTCTCCCTCCTCGTCTCCCTCGCCGCAGTCCTGCTCGTGAGCGGGACAGCCAAACTCGTGTCCCCCGGTGCGAGCCTGCAGCTCGTGGCGGGACTTCCCCTCCCCCGGTTCCTGCGTGGCCGATGGCTCCGTGAAGTGCTGCCGTGGGTGGAGATCTTCGTGGCCCTCGCACTGGTGCTCACCGCTGGCGCTCTACTGTGGCTCGCGAGCGCCGCGGCTCTGACACTGTTTGTCCTGTTCACTGCGGCGGTGGTGCCCGAGTCCCGCCGGCCCGATCCCGCCCCGTGCGGCTGCTTCGGCGCGCTGTCCCGGGCGCCGGTCTCCGCACGCACGGTCGTGCGCAACACGGCCTTCACGATGGTCGCCGCACTCGCCCTGCTCGCCGTGACGGTGACCGAGCCCCGCGGCCCGGTGGTCCCGCTGCCGTGGGGGACCCGACTCGCCCTGCTCGTCCCGGTTCTGCTGCTCCTGCTCTGCCTCTGGGCCGAGCGCGACGGCCGCGACCGCTCCGCGCCCGACGTCTCACAGCTGCCTGCGCTGCCGCCTCGACGCGGGTACGACGACGCCGAAACAACCTCCCTGCGTACGGCGCCGCTCACGGCGACGGGCCACGGTGCGGGGCCGGAGGAGGCCGCGGCGGCGGGCAACGGCGTCGTCGGCACGGACAGCACGGACAGCACGGACAGCACGGACAACGAAGCAGATCTCGAAGCGGACTACGAGCGCGCCCCAATCCCCCACACAGTGCTGCGAAACCGCGAAAGTGGCTCCGTGACCCTGCGCGCACTGGCGGCCATCGAGGCGCGTGCCCTGTTCTTCGTGAACCCCACGTGCGGCGAATGCGTGCCCGTGATCGAGCGACTGGCAACCCTCGGCGACCATCTGGGCCCTGTGGCCCTGCACACGGTGGTCTCCCGCGAGGAGAGCCTCGACCTGCTCCCCGCCCCACTGCGGGCGGCGGGGCTCGTGGACGCGGATTCCTCCGCCGCCGTCGTCTTCGAGCAGACCGCAACCATATGGGCCGTGGTGCTCGGCGCGGACGGCCTGCTCGCGGGCGGGCCCGTGGTGGGTGGAGGCGTTGTCCTGGAGCTGCTGCAGGAGCTGCAGGACCGGTTCACCGCTTGAGTCAGCGGACGCGGACTACCGGGTGAGCGCCTCCCCGGCCTGCGGGTGGTGGACGCCGCGGCCCAGCCGGTCCAGGGGCGTGCGGTAGGTCTCCCGCGCCCACAGCGCGCCCACGATCGCGATGGTCGAAGAGCCCGCCACGATCCATGCCGCAGGGACCCAGTTGGCGGGATCCCCGCCCACCAGAGCCGTGCCAGGGGAGGGCGTGAAGCCCGCACACAGAATGCCGATCTGCAGGCCGATCGCCATGCCCGAATACCGCACGCGCACGCTAAAAAGCTCTGGAAATTAGCCGGGGTACACGGAGTTGGACAGCACGTAGTTGCCCGCCGTGATCAGCGTGCTTGCCAGGAACACCACGGGGATGTTGCCTGGAGAGAGCACGGTGAAGGACCCGAAGATCAGCACGGCGGAGCCGGTGACACCCGCAAGGAACACGGGTTTGCGATCGAACCTGTCGGAAAACCTGGCGAACAGCGGCTGCGTGGCGATCGCGCACACGTTGCCCACGCTGCTGACCCACAGCATGGCCGCGGTGGGGATCCCCACGACCTGCGTGGCGCATGCCAGGCCGAACGCCTGCATGAAAGTGTTGGTGACTGTCTGGAAGGACATCAGGGCGACCTGCGCGAACGGCGCGAAGTGGGTCCGGAACATCACGGGGCCGTCGGAGATGCCGCTCCTCGCGAAGCTCGGGAAGAACGCACGGTGCCCCACCGGGGACTCCTCCATGGCCAACGACGACGCTCCGGCTGTCTCACCCCCGGCGGAGAGACCCGGAATCACGCGCAGCCGCACGAAGAGCGCGGGCGCCCAGTGGCCAGGCTGTGGAAGTCCGGGAGCATGCCGATCAGGAAGATGGCCGCGCCCATCAGCACGAGCGTGATGACCAGATGTTCTTGCGCCCGATCTTCTCGCTCAGGTGTCCGAAGACGAATGCGCCCGGGGAACGGAAAAGGTCGCCCACGCCGAAGATCGCGAAGGACTGGGATCAGCGCGATCGTGGCATCGCAGGCCAGGAAGAAGATTTGGCTGAAGACCACGGAGGCAGCCGTCGCGTAGCCGAAGAAGTCGTGGTACTCGAGCACCCCGCCCAGGAACGCGGCGACGTCGGGCGGACCCACAACCACCAGGGGCAGGGGCGGAACCGGCCACCAGGCCGGCACCGTGGTCAAGGCCCTCGACGCCCTCGCCCTGCTCGGAGAGCACCCGGACGGCGTTACTGCGGCCCAGATGGCGCGCAAGACGTCCCACCCCTTCAGCACGTGCTACCGGCTGCTGAACACGCTCGTGTCCACCGGCTTCGCCCGATACGACGCGCAGGACAAGCGCTACCACCTGGGACTGCGCGTGTTCCAGCTGGCGCACACCGTGGCGGCCCCCCAGGGTTTCGAGAGCTCCGCCGTCCCCGTGCTGCAGCGGCTCACCGAACGCACCCGGGAAAGCTCCGTGCTCCATGTGCCGGACGGCGACAGGGCCCTCACCGTGCGCACGGAGGACGGTCCGCAGTTCCGCGCCACCACGGATCCGGGTGACCGCGCGGCACTGCACAGCACGGCATCAGGCAAGATCCTGCTCGCCCTCTCCGAGCCCGCCGCTCGCGAGCAGCTGCTGCGGGACATCGAGTTCGAACCGCGCACGGCGCACTCGCTCACGGACCGGGACGAGCTCGCCCGCCAGGTCGTCACCGCCCGCGAGGGAGTCTGGACGTCCCAGAGCGAGGAGAACGACCTCGGCATGGTGGCGATCACGGCCCCCGTCCGGGCGGCTGCTGGGTGCCGTGGCACTTGCGGCTCCCCTGTTCCGCAGCACGGCGACCCAGCTCGAGGAGCACGTTCCCCCACTTATCGACGCCACGCGTGAGCTCGGACCGGTCCTGCCGGCACGGTGATCCGCCGCTGGCCGGTGGTGCCGACCAGCGCGGCGATGCTTGTCCGTGTCGGCAGTGTGACTAGGGTGACATTCCGTGACTCACTCCGACACCGCACCCCATTCCCACGAATCCCTCGCACCCCTGGGTTCCACGCAGCGCACGGCCACGGCCGCCGACCGGCTCGCCGAGGCCTACTTCCACGAGACCCTCGCCCTGGATCCGAGCGGCGCCACCTTCCTGGGCCTCCCGGGGCACGAGACCGAGTACCCTGACTTCGGTCCCGCCGGCCGTGCGGCCCGTGCCGAGCTCGTCCGCTCCACCCTCGCACGCCTGGACGACGTGACCCCCGAGGACGACGTGGACCGGGTGACCCTGCACGCCATGCGCAACGAGCTCGAGCTGGAACGGGACCGCCACGCGGCCAACCTGGATGTCGCCGTGGTCAATAACATCGAGTCCCCCGTGCAGGGCATCCGCCAGATCCTGGACGCAATGCCACGCGAGACCGAGCAGGACTGGCGCCACCTCGCGGGGCGCATGGCCAACATCCCCGCCGCGCTGGAGCAGTACCGCGAGGGCCTGCGCGAGGCCGTCTCACTGAACCGGCCACCGGCCGCGCCGCAGATCGTGGAGGCCGCCACGCAGGCGGAGCAGTACGCCTCCGACGAGGGCTCCTTCGCCACGCTCGCCTACGATCCCTCCGCACCTGAGCACGTGCGGGAGGACCTCGCCCGTGCCGCCGACGCCGCCCGCGCGGCCTACCGGGAGATCGCCCGGTCCCTGCGCGAAGAGTTCGCCCCTGGCGCCCGGGAGAGCAGCGCGTGCGGACTCGAGGACTACCGACTGCACCTCGCCTCCTTCCTCGGCGCCCGCCGGGACCCCCGTGAGGTCTACGACTGGGCCGTGCAGAAGTTGCTGGAGCTGGACGCCGAGCAGCGCGCCGTCGCGGACCAGATCTTGTCCGGGGCCACCGTGCAGCAGGCCATGGCCGCGCTGAACGAGGACCCCGCGCGCCAGCTGCACTCCCCCGAGGAGCTTCAGGCGTGGATGCAGCAGCTCTCGGACACCGCCCTGGCGGAAATGTCCGGAACGCACTTCGAGATCACCGAACCCATGCGCACGCTGGAGTGCCGCATTGCCCCCACACACGACGGCATCATCTACTACACCCCGCCGAGTGCCGACTTCTCCCGCCCCGGACGCATGTGGTGGTCCGTGCCGGAGGGCGTGTCCCAGCACAACACGTGGGAGGAGACCACCACCGTCTACCACGAGGGCATTCCGGGCCACCATCTGCAGTGCGCCACCGCCCTGGCCAACGCGGGCGAGCTCAACGAGTGGCGCCGCATGGGCATCTGGGTGTCCGGTCACGGCGAGGGCTGGGCCCTGTACGCAGAGCGTCTCATGGACGAGCTCGGCTTCCTCGACGACCCGGGGGACCGCATGGGCATGCTCGACTCGCAGCGGCTGCGCACCGTGCGGGTGATCTTCGACGTGGGATTCCACTGCGGCTTCGAGATCCCCTCGGACCTCGGGGACCTGCTCGGCGGGGCGCGCGCGGGTGAGACCTGGAACCCCGGGGACGGCTGGAAGTTCCTGCGCCACAACGTCGCCATGGCCGAGGGCACGCTGCGCTTCGAGTGGCTGCGCTACATGGGCTGGCCCGGGCAGGCCCCCTCCTACAGGATCGGGCTGCAGATGTGGCTGGACGCCCGCGAGGCGGCCATGTCGCGGGAGGGCGAGGACTTCGACCTCAAGCGCTTCCACAGCCGCGCTCTGCGGCTGGGCTCCGTGGGCTTGGACACACTCACCTACGCCCTCGCCCTGTGAGGCCCCGTGTTCCCGGGGATTCCCCCGGGAACACGGGGTTTATTCCCGGGTCTCTGCGTAATATTTCGTCACGGGCCGCGTGCAGTTTATGATTCGTCGCCCTATTGTTTCCGGTATGAATTCCGCAGAAAGTACCCGCCGTCTCCCGCGCTGGATGACGTCCTTCGGGTGGCAGATCCTCATCGCCCTCGTGCTGGGTGTCCTCCTCGGGTCCGTGGCAGCAGCCATGGGCGGGGACGCCGAGGAGAGCCCCAACTGGCTCATGACCACCCTGGACACCATCGGCTCCAGCTACGTCACGATCCTCAAGGCCGCCGTGGTGCCGCTGGTCGTGACCGCCGTCATCTCCTCGATCGCCAACCTGCGCGACGTCTCCAACGCGGCCCGCCTCGCGTGGAAGACCCTCATGTGGTTCGCCATCACGTCCCTGATCGCCGTGGTGATCGGCATGGTGCTCGGCGTCGTCGCCCAGCCCGGCGTGGGCACGGGCCAGGCGCAGCCCGGGGCGTACTCCGGCACCGAGGGCTCCTGGCTCGCGTTCCTCAAGGGCCTGATCCCCGTGAACGTCCTGGGCCTGGAGACCACCTCCAAGGTCCTGGACCCGGAGACCGTGAAGACCTCCGTGAACTTCAACATCCTGCAGATCCTGGTGGTCTCCCTGGTGGTCGGCATCGCCGCGCTGAAGACCGGCAAGGCCGCCGCCCCGTTCCTCACCTTCATGCAGTCCGGCCTCGCGATCATGCAGAAGGTCGTGTGGTGGATCATCCGCCTCGCTCCCCTCGGCACGCTCGGCCTGATCGGCACCGCCGTGTTCGAGTACGGCTGGACCTCCATGGGCTCGCTCGTGAAGTTCGTGCTGACCATCTACGTGGGCCTGCTGCTCGTGGCGTTCGTCGTCTACCCGGTGCTCGTGAAGCTCAACGGCCTGTCCGTGAAGCAGTTCTTCACCGGTGTGTGGCCGGCCATGCAGATGGGCTTCGTCTCCCGCTCCTCGCTGGGCACCATGCCCGTGACCCAGCACGTCAGCGAGCGCAACCTGGGCGTGCCCACGCACTACGCGTCCTTCGCCATCCCGCTGGGCGCCACCACCAAGATGGACGGTTGCGCGGCGATCTACCCCGCGGTCGCGGCCATCTTCGTGGCGCAGTTCTACGGAGTTGACCTCACGCCCATGCACTTCGTGCTGATCGCCCTGGTCTCCGTGCTCGGCTCCGCCGCCACGGCCGGGACCACCGGCGCCACCGTGATGCTGACCCTGACGCTGTCCACCCTGGGCCTGCCCCTGGACGGTGTGGGCCTGCTGCTCGCCGTGGACCCGATCATCGACATGGGCCGCACCGCCCTCAACGTGACCGGCCAGGCGCTCGTGGCGGCCATCGTCTCCAAGCGCGAGGGCATCCTCGACATGGACCTCTACAACGCCCCGCGCCACGGCGACTTCGGCAACGACGACGACGCCGCGTCGTCGGATCCCGAGCTCGCCACCGCCTCGGCGTCCGGAGCCTCGGCCTACGCCCCCGCGGGCCCGTCCGACGGCCAGCGCACCGAGTAGGTTCCCCAACCCGCGACTGTCGGTACGGCGACGGTGCGGAAGGGCGGTCCGGAGTCTCCCGGGCCGCCCTTCCGCGTCCCACAAAGGGGGGCGTGTACGCGGGCACCGATGACCGTTAGGATGTGGTGCACATCACTTCCGCAGACAGGACGGTCGGTTTCATGAGCGTGTACACACAGCCCGGCAAGGACGGCTCGGTCGTCACCTTCAAGCCCCGCTACGAGCACTTCATCGGAGGCCAGTGGGTGGCGCCGGTCAAGGGTCAGTACTTCGAGGACGTCACCCCGGTCACGGGCCAGGCGTTCACAGAGGTCGGGCGCGGAACCGCGGAGGACATCGAGGCCGCGCTGGACGCGGCCTGGGCCGCCGCACCGTCGTGGAACGCCTCCACGCCCACGCAGCGCGCGATCATGCTCAACAAGATCGCGGACCGCATGGAGGAGAACCTCGAGCTGATCGCCGTCGCCGAGACCTGGGACAACGGCAAGCCGGTCCGCGAGACCCTCAACGCGGACATCCCCCTGGCCATCGACCACTTCCGGTACTTCGCCGGTGCGATCCGCGCGCAGGAGGGCCATCTCTCGCAGCTGGACGAGGACACCGTGGCGTACCACTTCCATGAGCCCCTCGGTGTCGTCGGCCAGATCATCCCCTGGAACTTCCCCATCCTCATGGCCGTGTGGAAGCTCGCCCCGGCGCTGGCCGCCGGCAACTGTGTGGTGCTCAAGCCCGCCGAGCAGACTCCCGCCTCGATCCTCGTGCTGATGGAGCTGATCCAGGACCTCGTCCCGGACGGCGTGGTCAACATCGTCAACGGCTTCGGCGTCGAGTGCGGCAAGCCGCTCGCGTCCAACAAGCGCATCCGCAAGATCGCGTTCACCGGTGAGACCACCACGGGCCGACTCATCATGCAGTACGCGTCCGAGAACATCATCCCGGTCACCCTGGAACTCGGCGGCAAGTCGCCCAACATCTTCTTCGAGGACGTCGCCCAGCAGAAGGACGGCTTCTACGACAAGGCGCTGGAAGGCTTCGCGTTCTTCGCTCTGAACTCCGGCGAGGTCTGCACGTGCCCGTCCCGCGCCCTGATTCAGGAGTCCATCTACGACCAGTTCCTCGCGGACGGCATCGACCGCGTGTCCAAGATCGTGGCGGGCAACCCCCTGGACACCGACACCATGATCGGCGCGCAGGCCTCCACCGACCAGCTGGAGAAGATCCTGTCCTACCTCGACATCGGCAAGAAGGAGGGGGCGAAGGTGCTCATCGGCGGCGAGCGCGCGGAGCTCGAGGGCGACCTCGCCGGCGGCTACTACGTGCAGCCCACCGTGTTCGAGGGCACCAACAACATGCGCATCTTCCAGGAGGAGATCTTCGGGCCGGTGCTCTCGGTGGCGAAGTTCGGCTCGTACGACGACGCCATCTCGATCGCCAACGACACCCTCTACGGTCTGGGCGCCGGTGTGTGGGCTCGTAGCGGCAACACCGCCTACCGCGCAGGCAGGGCCATCCAGTCCGGCCGCGTGTGGGTGAACCAGTACCACAGCTACCCGGCGCACTCGGCATTCGGCGGGTACAAGTCATCCGGCATCGGCCGCGAGAACCACCTGATGATGCTGGACCACTACCAGCAGACGAAGAACATGCTCGTGAGCTACACCGAGTCGCCGCAGGGCTTCTTCTAAACCCCACTGAGACAGCGGTTAGACCCGGGGCGGTGTCCACACAGTGCCCGCCCCGGGTCGTCGTCCCGGCGTCCCTGGACGGTCCGGGTCAGGGCGAGAAGGTCAGCAACGCCAGCATGAGGCCCGAGGCGACGAGGAGATTGCCGACCAGCGCCACGTAGCGGCGAGCCCGTCCGCCGCAGGCGGAACAATTGCCAGCCATCTCTTCCCCCGGCCGCACCTCCACGACCATGCTGGGGGCACACGCGATGCGCCCCATGGGGCGTCCCCGACCACGAACAGAGGCCGCACATGAGCATCGGAGCACAGACCACCGCGTCGGTTCCCGCCGGACCCGAAAACGGGCCCCATGGCGAGCAGGAGTCCGCGGTCGAGTTCCCGCCCGGGATCGACGTGGCCCTCACCGCCACCGCCACCGTGGCCGGGGAGACGGAGTCGCGGGTGGGGTTCACCCCGGCCGCCGTGGAGCTGATGCGACAGCTGTGGGAGAGCCACGGGGCGCTCATGTTCCACCAGTCCGGTGGGTGTTGCGACGGGTCCGCTCCCATGTGCTTCCCGGCGGGCGAGTTCCGCACCGGGGATTCGGACGTCCTGCTCGGCGTTGCCGATCTCACGGCACAGGACGGATCCGCGCTGGGCCCGGTGGAGTTCTGGATCTCCGCCGAGCAGTTCGAGGCGTGGCGCCGCACCCGTCTGGTGATTGACGCGGTCCCGGGCCGGGGCTCCGGATTTTCCCTGGAGACCCCCACGGGCAAGCGCTTCCTCACGCGCAGCGAACTGTGCTCCGTCTAGGACACACATGGCGGTGACCTGGGACCATCCGGCGTTCGGAGATCCCTTTCTCGGCACGCGTGGAGCTGGCACACGCCGAGGTTCAGTTCCTTGCGCGTAACACGCACGCGGACGCCCTGCGGGTCAAGGGCTACGCCACGGACCCCCGGCTGCTCCACCCATGCGGGCACAGCACAGACGTTGACGTTCTCGTGGGTCCCCGGCTCGTGGCGCGGCTGACGGTCCTCCGTACGGGCCAGAGGAACCACGATGCGCTGCACGGCCCCTGGAACCTCGGCCCCCGACGTGAGCAACTGTGTGAGCAGCAGGCGAGAGGCCACGGCCAGCAGGTCCAGAAGGGATGTCGCCCCCGGCCACGAGAAGCATCACAACGATGCGGGTTTTCATGGGCCGGGGTGCCTGGGTCGATGCGGGGCGGAGATCCCGGAGGGCTCCCCCACATCCTGCGCCCTGCACTCTCAGCCATGCCCCACCTGCTCTTCGTCTGCCACGGCACCGTGGCCCGCTCCCCCGCCGTGCCGGACGAGGGCGTCCGAGACCCCCACCTGCGCGGCATCCACGCCGCACGGGCCACGGTGCAGCGCCTGGAGCGCGGCGTCGCCACCATCCTCCCGCTGCTGGCACCGTCAGTAGCCCGAAGACCGCCCCCGTGAAGCCGGGGAAGAAGATGCGCCACGGCGCGGCCCGACGAGGCGGCCGCCTGGTTCGGTGGTCTCACGGCTCAGTACGCCGCGTCACGGGTGAGCACGGCCCTGACGGTCTTCAGCACGATGATGGCGTCCCCCGCAAGGGACCAGTTCTCCACGTAGGCCAGGTCTGGGCACACGCTCTCGTCCGCGGAGAAGGAGGAGCGTTCACTCACCTGCCACGGCCCGGTGATCCCCGGCTTCACAGTCAGCCGGGGCTGGTGGTTCTCCGGCAGCTGCGCCACCCCGCTCGCGAGCTGGGGGCGCGGACCCACCACGGCCATGTCCCCGCGCAGCACGTTGAGCAGCTGGGGCAGCTCGTCCACGGACCAGCTGCGCAGCACACGGCCCACGGGCGTCACGCGCGGGTCGTTGTGCAGCGTGAGGAGAGACCCGTGGCCCTGGTTGTCCGCACGCAGCCCCGTGACCTCGACCTCCGCGCCCACGCGCATGGAGCGGAACTTGTACATCGTGAACGCCGCGCCGTCGATCCCCACGCGCTGCTGCCGGTAGAGCACGGGCCCGCCGTCCTGCAGCTTGACCGCGAGCGCCGCGAGCACGAGCAGAGGGGAGCAGAGCAGCCCCCCGAGCACCGCGACCACCAGGTCGAAGCCGCGTTTGAGCACGTACTTGGCACCCGTGAGCCGAGGGGCGTCCACGGTTGTCAGCGGCAGGCCCGCCACGGGGCGCCAGTGGATGCGGGGACCCACCACGTCGGTCAGGCGGCTGGTCAGCACGAGGCGCACGTCCGAGCCCTCGAGCTGCAAGGAGAGGGAGCGCAGGAACTGGCGGTCGGTGTCGGCGTCGTCGGCCACGATCACGGTGCGCAACCCGGTCTCGTCGAGCACCTCCTGGGTGCCTTCCCACGAGCCCAGGTTGCGCAGCACCGTGCCGTCCATCAGCTGGATCTGATCGGGAGCGTCCGGCTCCGCGCAGAGCACGGCGGCCACCCGGTAGCCCGCCGCGGGGATCCGGGCGATGTGCCCGGCCGTCCACGTGACCGTCGGTGTGGAGCCGATCAGCAGCGCGTGCTCCATCATGGTTCCGGCGGCCCTCCGGCGCACGAGCACCTGCCGCAGCAGCCAGCGCCCCAGGATGAGCAGCCCGAACCCCAGCGGCAGCGCGAGCGCCAGGAAGCCGCGGGCCACATCCAGCTGGAAGACCACGGCGGCCAGGGACAGCCCGCCCAACAGCACGAATGTGGCATTCGCCACCACCCGGTACTCGACGTCGCCGAAGCCCAGGTGGTGGCGCGAGTACGCTCTGCGCACGGCGAGCGCCGCGATCCACGCGAGCCCAATGAACGCGGAGATCGCGGGGCAGCTCAGCCACGGCGCACCCACCACCGTGGCGGTGTTCGCGCGCCCGAAGCGCAGCCCGGTGGCCACGCCCATCGCCGCGCCCACCGCGAGCAGGTCGCACAGCAGCGCCGCGGCCCTGTAGGGCACCCACCACGGGGTGCCGAGCGGACCGTGTACGGGTGCCGGTTCTGCGATGTCGCGCACCAGCCCGGGGCGGTGGGCGGGGGCGACGTCGCCCGCGGGCGGCCCTGCCCCGGCAGGCTCCTGGCGCGCCGTTCCCGGGACCAGCGTGTGCGCGGCACCGGGTGCCAGCTGAGAAGACGCCCCGGATGCCGCCCGGGCAAGCGCCTCGGGAGCCGAACGCGCCTCCGTCTCGGGCGACACTGATGCCTGGGGAGACGCCTGATGCGTTCCACCGCGTACGTGCACCAGCGATCACCTCCTGCCCCGGAATTTCTCGCGTCATCGTAGCAAGATGCATGCGTCTGCGTGGATTCGTCCCCAAGTCAGAGGCGCATGCGGGACTCGTCGCGGACTGACTCGCGCGGGCAGGTCCCACCCCCGACCGGCCGCGATCCGGCTGAGCGGCTCCATGGAAAGGCGACCGATGCATCCATGTGCGACGCGTCACAGGCCGTGCGACTGAGCGTCAGGGGCACGGGCATGGACGTGACGCTGGCCGGGGCCCTCGGACCCTTCTGGGCCGAGCGCAGGCACGGGAAAGACCACCGTCGCCGCGACCCTCGGGCGCGCTCTGGAGTACCTGGCCAACGACACGGTGCGCGTGGACCCGAGTGACCTGCGCGCCCCTGTCCGAAGCCGCTGTCGGTCGTCACGCGCAAGGGCGGCTCCCAACGGCAGGTCGCCCCCGGGGACCTCGGCCTGCGGCCGGTCACCAGGCAGGTGCGGCTGGGCTCGTTCGTCCTGGTGGAGCGGCAGACGACGGATGCCGCAGATCCTGCCCCCCGCCGGACTCAGCGAAACCCTGCCCCTGGTGCTCGCGCTGTCGAGCCTCGCGCCCAGCATCTCCGCGCTGCCCTCGGTGCCCGCACCGCTGAGCACCCTCGTGCGGACGGTCGCCGGGTGCGCGGGGTGCGGGCCGCACGCTACCGGTAGGTCGACGACGTTGCCGCCCTCCTCACGGGCCCCGCCACCGCACCGCTGCCGCCCCGCCCGCTCCCCGGCCCCTCGGTCGAGGACGCGCCCTCCCGGACTGAGAATCAGGAGTCCTCCGTGCTTGCAGTCCACAGACACGGAACCCTGATCCGCACCCTGCTGGACCAGCTGCCCCCGCTCCGTCCACGAACTGGCCGCTGCACTGAGGGAGGAGCACGGCGAGGACCCCCGGGCGGAGGAGTTCACACGTCGCAGCATCCGCAGCCTGGTGCAGCTGGGTGTCCTGCGCTCGGACGAGGACCGCGCGGCGCAATCAGGGACGGACCGAACCGATGCGAGCGGGCAACGGATGGCGCTGACCGGAGTGGATGGAACCTGCGCGGGTGCAACCGATCCTGCCGCCGTACAGTTGCAGCGTGGAACCTTCCCTGATCCTCGCCTCCCAGTCCCCGGCCCGCGCGGGCCTGTTGCGCAGGGCCGCCATCCCGTTCGACGCAGTCGTCTCCCACGTGGACGAGGACGCCCTGGTTCGCGCCGAGGGGCCATTCACGCCGGCGGAGACCGCGCTGCGCCTGGCCCGCGCCAAGGCGGAGGCCGTCGCCCAGCTGCCGCAGGCGCAGGGCCGCCTGGTGCTCGGCTGCGACTCCGTGTTCGAGCTGGACGGGGAGTCGTACGGGAAGCCGTACGAACCGGACGTCGCGCTCAAGCGCATCACCGCCATGAGCGGGCGGGCGGGCACGCTGCACACCGGCCACTGGCTGGTGGACGCCCACGACGACGCGGCCCACCAGGCCGGACACGGGGCCCTGAGCTCGGCGACCGTTCACTTCGCGCAGATGTCCCCCGAGGAGATCCGGGACTACGTGGGCACCGGAGAACCACTGCAGGTGGCCGGCTCCTTCACGCTGGACGGGCGCGGATCCGTGTTCGTGGAACGCGTGGAGGGGGACCCGAACGCGGTGGTCGGACTGAGCCTGTCCACGCTGCGGGCACTGCTGCGCGACGCGGGCGTGTGCGTCACCACGTGGTGGGACGCCCAGCCGGAGGGCGCACAGCACAGCGCGCAATGATTTGTAGAACTTCTACAGTTCACGCGGTTCTCGGCGCCGACACTTAGGCGTTCCCCCCGGCGGGGCACTAATCTTTCGGAGAGATGTCGACAAGGAGTTATCACGTGACCACCACCTCGCGGCAGCACGAAGAGGCCGCCACCGCACCCCGTCCGCTCACCAAGGTCCTGGTGGCCAACCGTGGGGAGATCGCGGTCCGTGTCATCCGCGCCGCGCGTGACGAGGGCATCGCCTCGGTGGCCGTGTACGCGGACCCGGACCGGGACGCCCTGCATGTGCGCATGGCGGACGAGGCCTACGCCCTCGGTGGCACCACCGCCGCGGACTCCTACCTGCAGATCGACAAGATCCTCGACGCCGCCGCCCGCTCCGGCGCGGACGCCGTCCATCCCGGCTACGGGTTCCTCTCCGAGAACGCGGACTTCGCGGCGGCCGTGCTCAACGCCGGTCTCACGTGGATCGGCCCTCCCCCGGCGGCCATCCGCCAGCTGGGGGACAAGGTGGCCGCCCGCCACATCGCGGAGAAGGTCAACGCCCCGCAGGTGCCCGGCACCGCGGACCCCGTGACGAGCGCCCAGGAGGTCCTGGACTTCGCGGACGAGCACGGCCTGCCCATCGCCATCAAGGCGGCCTTCGGCGGCGGCGGACGCGGCATCAAGGTCGTGCGCGAACGCGAGGCCATCCCGGAGCTGTACGAGTCCGCCGTGCGCGAAGCGACCGCGGCGTTCGGCCGCGGTGAGTGCTTCGTCGAACGCTTCCTGGACGCACCCCGCCACGTGGAGACCCAGTGCCTCGCGGACCAGTTCGGCAACGTCGTCGTCGTCTCAACCCGCGACTGCTCGCTGCAGCGCCGCAATCAGAAGCTCGTGGAAGAGGCTCCGGCACCGTTCCTCACGGACGAGCAGAACCAGCGTCTCTACGAGTCCTCCAAGGCCATCCTGCGCGAGGCCGGGTACCAGGGCGCGGGCACGTGCGAGTTCCTCGTGGGCCAGGACGGCACCATCTCCTTCCTGGAGGTCAACACGCGCCTGCAGGTGGAGCACCCCGTCTCGGAGGAGGTCTCCGGACTGGACTTGGTGCGCGAGCAGTTCCGCATCGCCCGCGGCGAGGCGCTCGGCTACGAGGACCCCGAGATCCGCGGCCACAGCTTCGAGTTCCGCATCAACGGCGAGGACGCCGGGCGCAACTTCATGCCCTCCCCCGGCACGCTCACCACGTTCACCATGCCCTCCGGGCCCGGGGTGCGCGTGGACTCTGGTGTGGAGGCCGGAGAGACGGTGGGCGGCAGCTTCGACTCCATGCTCGCCAAGCTCATCGTCACGGGCGCGAACCGCACCCAGGCCCTGGAGCGCTCCCGCCGTGCCCTGCAGGAGCTGAGCATCGAGGGCATGCCCACGGTGGTCCCGTTCCACCGTGCCGTCGTCTCCGATCCGGCCTTCGCCACCCCTGAAGGCACCCCGTTCACCGTGCACACCCGCTGGATCGAGACCGAGTTCGACAACCAGATCGAACCCTTCAGCGCTGCCCCCGAGCCCTCGGAGGAGGAGCCGGAGCGGCAGAGCATCGTGGTGGAGGTGGGCGGCAAGCGCCTGGAGGTGACCGTCCCGCAGCAGCTCGCGGGCCCCCGCTCGGCCGCCCCCACCGCGCAGAGCAAGCAGCGCAAGCAGCGGGCCACGCGTGGTTCGGCCGCGGCCCGCGGTGCATCCGGGGACTCACTGACCTCACCCATGCAGGGCACCATCGTGAAGATCGCCGTGTCCAACGGGGATGAGGTCTCCGAGGGCGATCTGATCGTGGTGCTCGAGGCCATGAAGATGGAGCAGCCCCTCACGGCGCACAAGTCCGGGGTCGTCAAGGACCTGGACGTCTCGCAGGGGGACACCGTCTCCGCCGGGACCGTGCTCGCCTCCATCACGGGCTGAGCGGATAGGGGCAGCGCGACGACGCCGCCGCGGTCAAGACGGCGTCTCAGAATGTGAACTCCCCAGTTCACGATGTGGTATCCGGCGCTCTATCTTGAAGACATTCAGACCACCTGTCCTGTGAGGTTCACCATGTCTTCGCCCGTGTCCACCGTGGACCCCGGTTCTGCAGCGCAACGCCCCGCCGTTCCGCGCAGCCGCGTGATCCTGGCCTCCCTCGTGGGGACCACGATCGAGTTCTACGACTTCTACGTCTACGCCACCGCCGCCGTGGCCGTCTTCCCCGCCCTGTTCTTCACGGGCGAGAACGACACCGCCAAGCTGCTGGCCTCCATGGCCACGTTCGCCGCCGCGTTCTTCGGCCGCCCCATCGGTTCTGTGATCTTCGGGCACTACGGTGATCGCATCGGACGCAAGGCCACCCTGATCGGCGCGCTGCTGACCATGGGTGTGGCCACGTTCCTGATCGGCATGCTGCCCACCTTCTACCAGATCGGCATCTGGGCGCCTCTGATCCTCACGATCCTGCGCTTCTGCCAGGGTCTGGGCCTGGGTGGCGAGTGGTCCGGCGCATCCCTGCTGGCCACCGAGTACGCGGAGGAGGGCAAGCGCGCGCGGGCCGCCATGTGGCCGCAGCTCGGGGCCCCGTTCGGGTTCATCCTGGCCAACGGCTTCTTCCTGCTGCTGACCGTGGCCATGCAGTTCGGCACCGCCGGTCACGAGCTCGGCGCGAACCACCCGTTCCTGGTGTGGGGCTGGCGCATCCCGTTCCTGGCCTCCGTGGTCATGGTCCTTCTGGGTCTGTGGGTGCGCGTCAAGCTCGAGGAGACCCCCGTGTTCCAGCGGGCGGAGCAGCAGGGTGAGAAGGTGAAGGCCCCGGTCATCGACGTCTTCAAGACCTCGTGGGTGCAGATCGTCCAGGGCACGTTCATCATGCTGGCCACCTACGTGCTCTTCTACCTGATGACCGCGTGGATCCTCTCCTACGGCATCGGCAAGCCCGCCGCCGGGGGGCTGGGCGTGCAGTACCGCACGTTCCTGATCCTGCAGCTGCTCGCGGTGCTTCTCTTCGCGGCCATGGTCCCGGTCTCCGGCTGGCTCGCGGACCGCTTCGGACGCCGTTCCTCCCAGCTGGTGATCACCTCCGCCATCCTGCTCTTCGGCCTGAGCTTCGGGCTGATCATGGACCCGGCGCACGTGGGCACGGGCACGGACGCGTCCCTGCCGCGCATCCTGTTCTTCCTCACACTCGGCATGACGCTGATGGGCCTGACCTTCGGCTCGATGTCCGCGATCCTGCCGGAGCTGTTCCCCACCAACGTGCGCTACACCGGTTCTGGCATCGCGTACAACGTGGCCTCCATCCTGGGCGCGGCCATCACCCCGTACATCGCGGTGATGCTCAACTCCTCGTACGGGGTGGGCTCGGTGGGCCTGTACCTGTCCTTCGCGGCGGTCATCACGCTCGTGGCCCTGTGGTTCTCCCCGGAGACCCGCCACGTGGACATGTACGCCGTGGGCACCCCCACGCCGTAGGGCCGCTTTCCCTCGCTACGACGACGCCGCGGTGACCTTCTCCTGAAGGTCACCGCGGCGTCGTCGTAGCCGAGCACGCGGTACTCGCCCCGGCCGAGGCGTCACGGGAAGCCCGGGCGGTCAGCCCCGTCGGGGAAGGACCGGGGCCGCTGCGTCAGCGGTGCACGTGCAGGCGGCGGGCGGCCTCGGCGATCGTGCCGGACAGGGACGGGTAGACCGCGAAGGTGTCCGAGAGGTCGTCAACACCCAGGCGGTGCGTGACGGCGAGGGCGATCGGGAAGATCAGCTCGGAGGCGCGCGGGCCCACCACCACGCCACCCATCACGGTGCCGCTGCCGCGGCGGGCAAAGATCTTCACGAAGCCGTCATCCACCGCCATCATCTTGGCGCGGGGATTGGTGGCCAGGTTCATGGACATCCCCACGAACATGGCGGGATCGTCCTCAACATCCTGCTGGGTGATGCCCACCGAGGCGATCTCGGGCGAGGTGAAGATGTTGGAGGCCACCTCGTCCGTGCGCAGCGGGTGCACCGTGTCGCCCAGGATGTGCGCGATCGCAATGCGTCCCTGCATGGCGGCCACGGACGCCAGCGGCATCACACCGGTGCAGTCACCGGCCGCGTAGATGCCGGGGGCCGTGGTGCGGGAGACGGTGTCCACCCGGATGTGGCCGCTGTCCGTCAGCGCCACGCCCGCCCCCTCGAGGCCCAGGTCCGCGGTGTTCGGGATCGACCCCACCGCCAGGAGGCAGTGCGAGCCACGGATCTTGCGGCCGTCTGAGAGGGTGACCCGGACGCCGTCGCCGGTATTCTCCACCGCGTCCGCGCGGGAACGGGAGAGCACGCGCAGCCCGCGGCGCTCGAAGACGTTCTCCAGCACCTGGGCGGCATCCTTGTCCGAACCGGGGAGCACCTGCTCGCGCGAAGAGATCAGCGTGACGTCCGATCCCAGGCCGTTGTAGGCCGAGGCGAACTCGGCGCCGGTGACACCTGAGCCCACGACGATGAGCTTCTCGGGGATCTCGGTGAGCTGGTAGATCTGCTTCCAGTTGAAGATCCGCTCGCCGTCCGGCTTGGCGGTCTCCAGCTCGCGGGGGTGCGCGCCGACGGAGACCAGTACAACGTCCGCCCTCAGTTCGTAGGGCTCGTCGTCACTGGGCTCCACCACCACGGTGTGGCGGTCCACGATGCGCCCGCGGCCCTGCACCACGCGCACACCCACCCGCTCCAGGCCGCGCTTGATGTCACGAGACTGCGTGGCAGCCAGACGCAGCAGGCGCACGTTGACCTTGTCCAGGTCCACGCGGAGGTTGTTGAGCTCCTCCGTGGCATCGAGGTCGTCCCCCACGTGCACACCCAGGTCCCTGGCGGACGCAAAGCGGTTCATGGTGTCCGCGGAGGCGATGAGCGTCTTGGACGGCACCACGTCCGTGAGCACGGCGGCACCACCCATGCCCTGCTCCTCCACCACGGTGACGTCCGCCCCCAGCGACGCCGCCACGAGCGCCGCCTCGTAGCCGCCCGGGCCACCGCCGATGATCACGAGCTTCTGGTCCGCGAATTCCCTCTGCACAGTCATGTCTGCCATGGGCACCAGCCTACCGGGGGCTCCCACACGCTGACGCCGCGCGATGGCTGTCCTACAGTGGGCCCATGACCACCACCACAGAGACCACGGACCCCTTCGACCTGGCCCGGCAGGCGGCCGAGGCGTTGCGCGAGCGCACGGGTGTGCAGAGCCACCGGATCGCGCTGACGCTGGGCTCCGGGTGGGGCGGCGCCGCGGACCTGCTCGGTGAGACCGTGGCCGAGGTTCCCGCCCACGAGATCCCCGGCTTCTCCAAGCCCGCACTGGAAGGTCACGGCGGCACGCTGCGCTCCATTCGACTGCCGGACGACGAGCACGCCCTGGTGATCGGTGCCCGCACCCACTTCTACGAGGGCAAGGGAGTGCGCGCCGTCGCCCACGGGGTGCGCACGGCTGCAGCCGCGGGTGCGCAGGTCATGATCCTGACCAACGGCTGCGGCGGGCTGAACCCCGCGTGGGGCCCCGGGACACCCGTGCTGATCAGCGACCACCTGAACCTCACCGCCCGGTCCCCGCTGGAAGGCGCCACGTTCGTGGACCTCACGGACCTCTACTCCTCCCGGCTGCGGGAGATCGCCCACCGTGTGGACCCGGAACTGGACGAGGGCGTCTATGCCCAGTTCCCAGGCCCGCACTACGAGACCCCGGCCGAAGTCCAGATGGCCAAGGTGCTCGGCGCGGACCTCGTGGGCATGTCGACGGCGCTCGAGGCCATTGCCGCCCGCCAGGCCGGTCTCGAGGTGCTCGGGATGTCCCTCGTCACGAACCTCGCGGCCGGGATCAGCCCCGAGCCCCTCTCCCACGAGGAGGTGCTGGAGGCCGGGCGCGCGGCGGGCCCGCGCATCTCCCGGCTGCTCGCGGACGTCGTCGCCCAGCTCTGAGGCAGGTTCCGCGCCCCGTCACGGACCCGCAGCGTCGTCCCCCGACGTCCCCCGCGCGGGCCACAGACGGAATGTCACCAAGTGCGGGTCCCAGGCACTAGACTGACCGCAAGACAGCAATGCGCCCGCAGTGGCGGTCCGAAAGGGTGAAGTCATGGTCAGAAGATCGGAAGCCGACGTTCCCACGAGTGCTGCGCACTCCTCCGGGCACGCTGCGGGGCGCACCGTGGAGGACGGTAGCCACGCCGTGGACGCGGACGCGGACGCCCGCACCGCCCACTCGCACCGGGGGGCCAACACCCGCAACCGTCATGAGTACTCCGGCCAGGGGGACGTCGTGAAGAACGCGATCCTCTTCGTGGGCGGCTTCATCACCGTTGTGCTGAGCCTGTACCTCTTCAGCACCTACCCGGACAGCTGGGTGCTTTTCCTGGTGGGCATCCTGGTCTACGGCCTGGCGTTGATGGTCCCCACCCTGTTCCTCAACGGCAGCACCGCCAAGCACTCCACGGGCGGCACCGAGCTCACCCTGGACCTTCCCCGCGACGCCTCCGAGATGGCGCAGCGCACCGGTCCCGTGGGCCAGCGCCAGGACCGCGTCACCAGCTGAGCGCACCGCGCACCTGTAGGAGCCCCGCCCCGTCCACGGACGAGCGGGGCTCTCGCGTTGTCGGGGGTGCCCCCGCTTCGCCCCGCCGTCTCTCAGTCCACGGCCGGTCGGCCCCACCTGGCCGTTGCCCGGGGCGCACCCCCGTGGAGGAATCTGAGGTGTGGACAAACCACGAAACCCTCAGGGAAGCCGGGCACTTCTACACCTCAGACGCCGCACCGGCAGCCGCCGGGAACTTGGAAGTCAGACTCGGAGCTCGGACCCCGCGCGTCGGCCTGGTGCACCGCCCGGCCGCAGGCGCCGGCGCGGCGGCACCCTAGGCGTTGACCACCCACGCTTCCCCGCAACCCTCGTCCGTCTCGGCGGCGTCGACGGCGGTGAACGCGGCCGCGTTGACCACCGCGCTGTAGCGGGGCACGGGCACGGCAGTGGCGGGAGTGATCTCCCGTGCGACGACGGCGCCGCAGCCGGGCCCCTCACGCAGGTCCACCCACACGCCGAAGACCCGGCCGGTCACGACCGAGTCGTCCGTGTCCCACGGCTCGGCGTGGATGCAGCGCGTGGTGCCCCGGGTGCCGCTGAAGGACATGTTCTGCTGCGCGAAGGTGGCGCCGATGGAGCCGGCGCCACCGGTCACGAGCAGATGTCCCATGACTGTTCGTCACGGAGCGGCCGGGAGGTGGGCACCGCGGGACGTGCGGCGTCCCCGACCCCTGCCGAGCTGCGTCGTCGTCCCCCTGCGTCCCTAGGAAGCGGACCCGGCCTCGGAGCCAGACCCGGCCGTCTCGAGCACCGGGAAGATCGCGTCCAGCACCTCGCCGGCCCACGCGAGGATGTCCCCGTCCACGAGATCCTTGCCGCCGATCCGCGCGGTCTTGGGCTTGGGGATCAGCACCATGCGCGCGTCTGTGCCCGGCACGGGACGGACCTGGGATCCCGGGTAGAGGCGCTGCAGGCGCATCTCGCGGGACTCGGTGAGGTCCGCGGGCGAGAAGCGGATCATGTTTCCCTGCGTGGCCACGTCCGTGAGGCCCGCGGCGCGGGCGCGGATCCGCAGCCGCGCGACCTCAAGGAGATTGGCGACGGGGGTGGGCACGGGTCCGTAGCGGTCCTCGAGCTCCTCCGCGGCCTCAACAACGGCCTGCTCCGTGGCGGCGTTGGCCAGGGTGCGGTAGGCCTCCAGGCGCAGCCGCTCCCCCGGCACGTAGTCGTGCGGGAGGTGCGCGTTGACGGGCAGCTCGATCTTCATCTCCGCGGGCCCGGTGTCCTGGTCCCCGCGGTGCTCGGCCACGGCTTCGCCCACGAGACGCAGGTACATGTCGAAGCCCACGCCGGCGATGTGCCCGGACTGCTCGCCGCCCAGCAGGTTTCCGGCGCCGCGGATCTCGAGGTCCTTCATGGCCAGCTGCATGCCGGAGCCGAGCTCGTTGTGCGCGGCCACGGCCTTGAGACGCTCCAGCGCGGTCTCGCTCAGCGGCTTCTCCACCGGGTACAGGAAGTAGGCGTACGCCCGCTCGCGCCCGCGCCCCACGCGACCGCGCAGCTGGTGCAGCTGCGAGAGGCCGTAGCGGTCCGCGTGGTCCACGATCAGCGTGTTCGCGTTGGCGATGTCCAGGCCGGTCTCCACGATGGTGGTGCAGATCAGCACGTCGAACTTCTTCTCCCAGAAGTCCACGATGATCTGCTCCAGGCGGGACTCGCTCATCTGCCCGTGGGCGACGGCGATCCGCGCCTCCGGGACGAGCTCCGCGAGCTCCTTGGCCCGCGCCTCGATGGTGGACACCCGGTTGTGGATGAAGAACACCTGCCCCTCACGCATGAGCTCGCGGCGCACCGCGGCCGAGACCTGCTTGTTCGTGTAGGGACCCACGTACGTGAGAACGGGGTGGCGCTCCTCCGGCGGGGTGGCCAGCGTGGAGGTCTCGCGGATGCCCGTCATGGACATCTCCAGCGTGCGCGGGATGGGCGTGGCGGACATCGCCAGCACGTCCACGTCCGTGCGCATGGCCTTGAGCTTCTCCTTGTGCTCCACGCCGAAGCGCTGCTCCTCGTCGATGATCACCAGCCCCAGGTTTTTGAACTGCATCTCCTTGCTCAGCAGCCGGTGGGTGCCGATCACCACGTCCACCGCGCCGCTGCGCAGCCCCTCCATGGTGGCCTTGGACTCCTTGGCGCTCTGGAACCGGGAGAGGGTTGCCAGGCGCACGGGGAAGCCCGAGAAGCGCTCAGCAAAGGTCTCGGTGTGCTGCTGGGCGAGCAGCGTGGTGGGCACAAGCACCGCCACCTGCTTGCCGTCCTGCACGGCCTTGAACGCCGCGCGCACCGCCACCTCGGTCTTGCCATAGCCCACGTCTCCGGAGATCAGCCGATCCATGGGGATAGGCCGCTCCATGTCCGCCTTGACCTCGTCGATGGTGGTCAACTGGTCCGGTGTCTCCACGTACGGGAACGCCTGCTCCAGCTCGCGCTGCCAGGGGGTGTCCGGGCCGAACGCGTGGCCCTTGGAGGCCATGCGCGCCGAGTAGAGCCGGATCAGCTCGTTCGCGATCTCCTTGACGGCCTTCTTGGCGCTGCGCTTGGTCTTGCTCCAGTCCGCACCGCCCATCTTGGACAGCGACGGTGCCTCACCGCCCACGTAGCTGCTCACCTGGTCGAGCTGGTCCGTGGGCACGAACAGCCGGTCCCTCGGACCGTTGCGCTTGGACGGCGCGTAGTCCAGCACCAGGTACTCGCGCACGGGCTTGGGCTGGCCCGGGACGGTCATTGCACCGGCGATCGGGCGCTGGACGAGCTCCACGAACTGGCCGATGCCGTGCTGCTCGTGCACCACGTAGTCGCCCTTCTGCAGGGCCAGGGGATCCACCTGGTTGCGCTTGCGCCGCTGCGGAAGCCTGCGCTCCGCGCGGGTGTCGTAGGTGCTCGCCCGGCCGAGCACGTCCGCCTCCGTCAGGAGGGCGGTACGCGTGGCCTCGAGCACGAAGCCTCGACCCGCGCGCGCCGTCGTCAGCTCCACGAGCCCCGGCTGCGGGCTCTCGGTGAGGGTCTCGTAGCGTGCCGCGGGGATCTCCGCGCCGTGCAGCAGCTCGCTCAGCCGCTGCAGGGGCCCGGGCCCGTCCGTCACGAGCACCACGCGCCACTCCTCGCGCACGCGCTGGGCAAGGAAACTCAGCATGGCCTCCACGTCCCCGGCGAACCGGGTGGGCTCGCGTCCACCCACGGTGAGGGTGTCCGCGTCCGTGTCCGCGAGGTGCACCTCTTCCTCTGAGGTGTCGGCGTCGATCTGGGAGGCGGTCACGGCGTTGACGTTGAGGCCCGTGACGGACCACCAGCCCACCGAGCGGTCGAGGGCGAGCTCGCGCACCTCGGCAATCGTGTGGAAGGAGCCTGAGGCCAGCGAACGGGTGGCGCCGTCGTCCGTGTCCAGCGCGGTGTTCAGGTCCAGGGGCGCGTCGTTGCCGCCGGACGCGGACTCCCACGCCGCCATGAGGAACTCCTCGTTGGTGGCCACGAGGTCGTGTGCGCGGGCCCGGACCTTCTCCGGTTCCAGCACCACGGTCATGGAGCCCTCCGGCAGCAGGGACAGCACCTGGACCATGTCGTCCGCGAGAAGCGGCGCGAGGGACTCCATGCCCTCCACGTACTGTCCCCCGGCGATGCGCTCCAGCATCTCCCGGCCCCCGGGCAGCTGCTCCTTGAGCTTGGCGGCGCGCGACTGCACGGACGGCGTCACGAGCAGCTCGCGGCACGGCGGGGCGACGACGACGCTCGGGTGGGCCGCGTCCGCGAGCGTGCGCTGGTCCGCGACGGCGAACCAGCGCATCTCGTCCAGCTCGTCCCCGAAGAACTCGAGGCGCACGGGGTGGTCCTCGGTGGGCGGGAAGACGTCCACGATCCCGCCGCGCACCGCGAACTCGCCGCGCTTGGTGACCATGTCCACGCGCGCGTACGCGGCGGCCGCGAGGTCCTTGACGAGCCCCTGGAAGTCGTAGTCCTGCCCCGTGCGCAGCGTCACGGGCTCCATCTCACCGAGCCCGGCGACCACCGGCTGCAGCACCGAGCGCACCGGGGCCACGACCACGCGCAGGGGCTCAGCGGTGGCGTCCGGGTGCGCGAGCCGGCGCAGCACGCCCAGGCGCTGGCCCACGGTGTCCGAACGGGGGGAGAGCCGCTCGTGCGGCAGGGTCTCCCAGGACGGGAAGTTCGCGATGCCCCCGGCCGGCAGGTAGGACTCGAGCGCGGCCTGCACCTGCTCAGCCTCCCGCCCGGTGGCGGTCACGGCGAGCAGCACCGGCCTCGCGACACCGTTCGCCGCCGCCCCGCTGGAGACAGCCCCGTGCGCCTGCTCCAGGCCGCTCGCGATCTGCGCGAGCACTGGCGCGCGCAGTCCGTCCGTGGCACTGATGATCGTCTCCGCCGAGCGCTCCGCGAGGGGGCGTGACGCCTGCGAGCGGATGTTGGCGAAACCGCGGTCCTCGCAGAGGGCGGTGAGCAGACCGGTCAGGGACATGGGTGGGTGGCTCCTGGGTGAGTCGACGGGATGAGCGGACGGAATGGGCAGGGGCGGTGAGCGGCGCCGTCACCGGGTCCGTGCCGAGAAATCGTGATGAGGAATAGTGACGGGGATCGTGGGCGGGACGGCGCGCCGAGCCGTGGTGCTCCCGCCGACGCCGCCCCCCTGATCGCGTTTCAGCCTACCCGCGAGTCCCGACACGCACACCGGTGCAGCCACCCGTCGTCGGCTCGTACCCTGGAGTCCATGACGACGTCCCAGCCCCACGCCCTGACCGGCCTCACCGTGGCCATCACGGCGCACCGCCGCGCCCAAGAACAGGGCGGTGCGTTCGAGCGCCACGGCGCGCGCGTCCAGTACGCACCCGCGCTGAAGATCACGCCCACGGACGAGGACGACGACGTGGTGGCCGCCGTCCGCGAGACCGTCGCCTCCGCGCCGGGCACCGTGCTGGTCACGACCGGCTACGGGGTCAAGCGCTGGCTGTCCGTCGCCGAGGAGCACGGCCTGCGCGAGGAGCTGCTCGCGGCTCTGCGCGAGAGCACCGTGTACGCGCGCGGCGCCAAGGCGAAGGGCCAGCTGCAGGCACTCGAGATCCCGTGCGCGTACACGGGCTCCTCCGGGCGCACCGCCGAGCTCGTGGACCGGGTGCTCGAGATGCCCTCCCCGGGCACCGTCACGCTCCAGCTGCACGGCACGGCGGACGAGCAGCAGCTCGGTCGGATGCGATCCGCCGGACTGGACGTGCGCGTGTTCGCCCCCTACCGCTGGGAGTCTGCGGACGAGGGCTCACGGCTGTCCCGGCTCGTTCGCGAGATCGCGGCCGGGGACCTGGACTATGTGACCTTCACGGCAGCCCCCGCGGTGGACGCGGTGCTCGATGCCGCCACTGCCGCGGGCTGCCGCGACGGCGTCGTGGCCTCGCTGCGGGAGGGCCGCTGCACCGCCGTGGCAATCGGCCCCGTCTGCGTGCAGCCGCTCGAGGAGGCCGGCATCACGAACGCCGTGGTCCCCGAGCGCTTCCGCCTCGGGGCCATGGTCAAGGCCGTGTGCGATCACGCGAGGGCGGCCGCCTCCCGGTAGTGCTCGACGACGAGCGCCACGAGCTCCTGGGGCACCTCGCCCCCGGCCACGAGCAGCGGCTCGGCGGTCACGTCCGCGCCCGCGGCAAGTGCGCGGCCGTGGAAGAACCCGGGGGCCAGCAGGTACGGCACCACGAGAACCCGACCCGCGGCCCCGCCGTGCCCGGACCGCGGCGTCGCGGACGTGGTGGGTTGGTGTGCAGGTGACACGGGGCACGGCGGCGGCACGGCGGCATCACCCGCGGCGGCCGCGCGAATCTCTGACTCGGTCGGCGCCTCGGGGCAGCCGGGGTCGCCACGTCGCTCCGCCGCGGCGTCGTCCCCCGCCCGGTCCTCCGGCGGGGTGCCCAGCTCGCGCCTGGCCTCCGCGACGGCCTCCGGCAGCGTGGGGCGCGCCGCGGAGAGGTAGGCGGGGGTGACCGGGAGGCCCACCTCTTCGGTGAGCAGCCGCGCGGTGCGCTCACAGTCCTCGCCCGCGCGGGGGTCCGAGGAGCCGGCGGCCACCATCACGATCCTGTCTCCCGGGCCGACGTCGGGCCCGCCGCTCACGCGCACCGCCTCCGCGAGCCGGCGGGCCATGATGCGGGCGAGCCCGCGGTCCGGACCGAGCGCCGCCGCCACCCGGTGGCGCGGGGTGCCCCGCACCGCGCGGGCCATGTCCACGAACACGTGGTAGCCGGCGGAGAGCAGCAGCGGGACCACCACGGCGTCGTCCCCGGCGAGCTGCGCCGTGCGGGCCACGAGGTCCGGCTCCTGGACGTCCACCCAGGTGTCCACCACGGGGACGTCTGGAAGTGCGGTGCGCACCTCGGCGACGAGCGCGGCGACAGCGCTCTGGCCTGCGGGGTCACGGGTACCGTGCGCGCACGCGAGGAGGACGGGGGCTGGTTCAGTGGAGGTGCTCACCCGGTCCATTGTGCCGCCGACCGGCCTGGTTCAGCGCCGCATGGCGTCCGTGTACCCCACGCTGCGGTCCACGGCGCGCTGGCGCCGCACGAGCCACGCCGTCCCGCCCGGCAGGCGAGCCAGGCGGGATTTGACCGTGACGCGGCGCTGGCTCGGCATCATCCGGGCCGCGAGCTCAAGATACCGACGCGCATCCGCCGCGCGCCCCTCCCGCAGGGCCTGCTCGGCGTCCGAAACGGCGGCGAGCGGGGAGCCCTTGCGCAACCGGGTGAGCAGCTTCTGGCGCTCCTCCTCGCTCAGCTCCCGCTCGAAGCGGGTGAGCGTCTTGCGCAGCGCCATCTCCTCCCCCGCGGCCATCCGGTCCCGCTGGGACTGCATGGAGCCGCCCGACCACGCGATGATCGAGGTGACATCGTCCACCCGGTCGAAGCGCCACCCCGAGTAGACGGCCCGCAGCCACAGCTCCCAGTCCTCCACGAAGACCTGCTCCGGGTCGAAGACGCCCACCTCCTCGAAGAAGCGGCGCGGGAACAGGCCGTAGAGGCTGCCGATGTTGTACTCAAGCACCACGCTGCGCTGCTGCTGCGGCTCGGGCATCCGCTCGCGGTACTGCACCCGCTCCGCGTTGATCCCCGAAGGCGTGCACTGCCAGCCGTTGGCGTAGACCACGGTGCGCTCGCGTCCGGGTTCGCGCTGCAGCTCCCGGTACCGGGCCAGCAGTGTCTCGAGGTGGTGCGGCAGCAGCTGGTCGTCCGCGTCCAGGAACGTGACGAAGTCCCCCGCGACGAGTCCAAGCGCCCGGTTGCGGGCTGCACCGCATCCCGCGTTGTCCTGGCGCATGACCCGGACCGTCCTGCCGGGGCGGTTCACGGCCTCATAGCCCCTGAGCACATGCGCGGTGTTGTCCGTGGACCCGTCGTCCACCACGAAGACCTCCACACGCGGGTGCGTCTGGCGCAGCACGCTGCTGATCGCCTGCCCCACCAGGTCCTGGCCGTTGTAGACGGCGATGACCACGCTGACGAGCGGGACCTCGCCCTCGGTACCGGGCGTGCTCTCGTGTGCCATTTCTCCCCTGTCGTTGCTCACGGTCGTGGCTCGCTGCCACACCGTGCGGCCCGTGGCTCACCGTGGAGCTCGGCGTGCTGCCCGCCCCCGAAGTGCGGCGCCGGTCTCCTGACCTGGCACCCGTCCAAGTCTAGGAATCGCGCAGAGCCGCCCCCGCTGGGATCCGTCCACACATAGGGGCACGTTTGCCCCGAACGACGTGTTTTCGGGGCTCCCTGCCGTAGCCCCTCGGTAGGATTTTTCTGCAGTTGGCCACGTCCAAGGGGAGAGCCGTGGGCTCGCAAGGACCGAGGCAGTGTGCTCATCGGTCAAGGGGGAGAAGCGTGAATCTTAGTCAGTACGTCCGTTGTCTGAAGGACATGTGGTTGCTCGTGGTGCTCACCACGGTGGTGGGGGTGCTCCTCGGGACCGCGGCGGGCCTGCTGATGCCCAAGTCCTACGAGTCCCAGGCACAGGTCTTCGTGAATGTCGCGAATCCCCGCTCCGTCACGGACCTGCAGATGGGCGAGCAGTTCGCCGTGGCCCGCGCCGCGTCCTACGCACGGGTGGCCACCACCAACTCGGTGCTCCAGCCCGTGGTGGACAGCGTCCACCTCGACGAGACGCCCGAGGAGCTTGCGGAGTCCGGCGTCGTCGCCACTAACCAGCCCAACACCGCGATGATCACGCTCACCGCCACCGGAACCTCCGCTCAGCAGGCCGCGGACATCGCCCAGGCCACCGCGGACAGCCTCGTGGAGGTCAGCCGCTCGCTCGAGACCATTCCGCAGGCGCAGGACGGCCAGCAGCCCGCCAACGTGAAGCTGAACGTGGTCCAGAAGGCCGCGGTGCCGCAGAAGTCCTCGGGCCCCTCCGCCGCCGTCAACGCGGCCCTCGGCGCTCTCGTGGGTCTGATCGCGGGTCTGCTCCTGGTGCTCCTGCGCGGCGGCCGGTCCCTGCGCGCCCGCGAACGCGCCGGAGCGGAGCACCGCGCCACCCGCCGTGCCCGTGCCGCGGTGGACGACTCGCATGAGCACTGAGCGCTCCCGCCCCGGGCACCCGCGCGACGTCGTCGTCGTGTGCCCCACCGAGTACGGCGGACAGCTTGAGCACGCCGCAGACCTTGCGCTGGCACTGGAGGCGTCTTCGGACGTCGCCGCCGTGGCGCTCGTCTCCCGCCCGGGGGCCCGGGAGTACCTGGGCTGGGGTCCGGGGCACCCCGTGCGCGTAGTGGAGACCGTTCCGCCGCGCCGCACCACCGTTCCGGCCTCGTCCCCGGGCAAGGTGCTGCGCGCCGGCCTGCAGGTGGCGGACCTGCTGCGCGAGCACCTAGCGGTGCGCGCCGCGGCCCGGCGCGCGGGCGCGGACGCCGTTCTCGCCCTGGATTCCACCAAGTACCCGGTCCCCGGGGCTCTGCGCGCTCGGCGCACCCAGCGCACGGCCGTGTTCGTGCACAACGCCCAGCCGCACTTCGACCTCGCCAGCGCCTCCGTCCGCGAGAAGGTGCTGCTGTGGCTGGACCGGGCCTGCGCGCGCCGGGCGGACCGCGTCATCACGCACGGCGCCGAGCAGGCCGAGATCGTTCGGGGCTATACGGACCGCCCTGTGAGCGCCGTGGCGCTGCCGGTGTCCTCGCGGCTCGATCCGCAGGTGCCCACCGCGACCACCGGCACGGACGCGGGGCCGCACGCCCTGTGCATCGGTGAGGTCCGCGCCAACAAGGGCATCGAGCACGCCGTCGTCGCCGCCGGTGAGGCCGGGGTGCCGCTGCTCGTGCGCGGCGCGGCCGAGAGCCCGGAGCTGGGCGCGGAGCTCACCCGCCTGGCCACCCGCTACCCCGCCGTGGACTTCGAGGACCGCTTCCTGAGCCGCGAAGAGTTCGCCGGGCACGTGCGCGACGCCGCGGTCATCGTGCTGCCCTACACCCACTTCGACGCCCACTCCGGCGTCCTCGCCAAGGCCATCGGCACGGGCACCCGCGTGGTGGCCTCGGACCTCGCCTCGCTGCGCGAGCAAGCCGGGGACTACCCCGGGTTCACCGCCGCGGACATCCGCGACCCGGCCGCCTTCGGGCGCGCCCTGCGCGCGGCGTTCGACAACGCCGTGGCGTCTGGACCGCGCGCGGGTGCCGGAGCGAGCGGCGTCGCCCCCTCCCACGGCACCGGGCCTGCCCCGGTCGACCACACAGACTGGGAGCCCTCCGTGGCCGCCGTCCTGGGAGTGCAGGTCGCATGAGCCCCACCGCCGTGCCCCCCACGGACCGGTCCCGCACCCGGCGTGCCGCCCGCGCCGCCGCGCGTCGGGACCCGCCCGTGACCGGCGCACGGGGCACCCGGCTGGACCGCGCACTGGCCGCGGTGCTGATCGTGCTCTCGGTGCTGCCCTACGCGGCGGTCCCCCTGGGCTCGAACACCAACCTGCCACTGTCCAGCCTCGTGGCGGTGGTCCTGATCGTGCGCTGCGGGCGCCACATGCCCGTGATGTGGACCGCCCTGCTGGTGGGGGCGGTGCCCTTCGCGGCCTCGTTCCTGCGGATGTTCTTCACGTCCCAGCCGCTGCAGATCCCGGGGTCCATCACCTGGCTCGTGTTTACCCTCCCCCTGGCCGGGACCGCGGCAGCCACCGTGTTCCTGGGAGCGCGCACCATCCCCTGGCTCAGCTGGGCCATGCTCCTCAGCGCCGGTTTCACGCTCGTGCAGAAGTACGTGTTCTTCGACGTGCTGGACACCATTCCCTTTGAGGGCCTCTACGACCTCCCCGGCTACGCGAACGTCTCCGACTTCAGCGAGACGTTCATGCAGTACGTGCGCCGGCCCTTCGGGCTCTTCCCGGAGACCTCCTTCATGGTGGGCACCCTCTCGCTCATGGCCATGGCCCTGGTGCTCCTCGCGCGCCACTACCGGCGACGGATGACGGCGCGGGACGTCGTCGCCCTCGCCCTGGTGCTGTGGGCCGTGGCAATCTCCGGCTCCGGTGCCGCCGTGGTGGTGCTGGGCGTGGTGCTCGTGGCCGCGATCGCCCCCTACGCCGTGCGCCATGCGTGGGCCGCGGTGCTGCTGGTGCCCACCGGGCTCGCCGGCGCCGTGTGGGTGGGCGTGGGCGTGCTGCAGGACCGGCAGGAGTCCTTCAACTGGTCCTGGGCGGACCGAGGCTCCTCCATCACGGCATCCGTCCGCTACCTCTTCTCCGACCCCCTCGTCTTCCTCCTGGGTGTGGGCAGGGGCCGGTCCAACGAGCTGTTCCTGGCGGGCCGGATGCCCCTGGGCGACCTGCAGCACTACAACCCTCTCCCGGACATCTACTCCGTGATCGGGCGCGTGGTGCTCGAGGACGGCATGGTCTTCGGACTGGCCCTCGTCCTGTTCATGGCCGTGATGTGCCTGAGGTCCGGCGGGCGCAACCCGCTGTGGCTCGGGCTGTGCACGCTGGTGGTGTGGATCGTGGTCGCCGGCGGAACCACGAGCTACGACTCCGCCTTCTGGGTGTGGGGCACCGCCGGCGTGTGCCTGGGGCTGGAGATCACCCGCTCCGAGGACACCCGGGAGACCGCAGCCCCGTGGGCTCCGGAGGGCGCCGAGTCAATCGGCGCTCCCACCGCCGCGCCGACCGGCCCAGCGGGCCCGTCACCCCACTTGTGATCCCCGCACGCCTCGGCGGCATCTCCCCCACGGCACCCGAACTCTTCCGTTCTCCCCAGAAAGGCCCGCCCCGTGCGCGTTCTCCACATTGTCAACGACGCCGAGACCGGTGGTGCGCAGACCCTCATCGAGCAGCTGATGCTCGCGCGCCCCGAGGGCGACGACGCCCACCTCCTGGTCCTCATGGGCCAGGGAGCGCTCTCGCCACGGCTGGAGGCCGCCGCCACGAGCACCGCCTACGTGGGCATGACCCGCCGCGACGTGGTGCCCCTGAGGGCGATGCGCGCGCTGCGAAGGCTCGTCGCGGAGCACGGCATCCAGGTGGTGCACTCCCACCTGCAGCAGTCAGACCTGGTCAACGAGGTCACCCCGCACGGGGCCAGGCGCGTGGCCACCCTGCACAACAGCCTGCACCTGGCGCAGAAGCCCGTCACCCGGGTCACCTGGTGGCTTGCGGCGCAGGCCTCCGCCCGGCTCGACGCCGTGGTCGCGTGCTCCAACTCTGCCCTCGGCTTCGCGGCGGAGTCGCACTACCGTTTCGGCACGGAGCACATCCGCGTCGTGCACAACGGCACGCGAATCTCGCCGGTTCCCGCCCCTGAGCCCTCCGGTCCCCCGGTGTTCGTGCACCTGGGCCGCTGCGTGGAGCAGAAGGACCACCCCACCCTCTTCCGCGCCTTCGCGCGCGTGCTCGCCGAGCACCCCGACGCGCGGCTGTTCTGCGCGGGCCACCTGGTGGACCCCGGGAACGAGGCACTCACCATCGAGCTGGAGACGCTGGGCATCGGTCAGGCCGTGACTCTGCTGGGCTCGGTCTCGGACGTCCACGCGCTGATCCGCACCGCCCACGCCGTGGTCTTCGCGAGCAACCACGAGGCCCTGCCCATGGCGGGTCTGGAGGCGCTGAGCGAGGGCGTGCCGGTGATCACCACGGACACCGGCGACGCGAAGCTGCTGGCCGTGGACCCGCAGGCCGTGGTGCCCGTCCGCGATCCGGAAGCCCTGGGCCGTGCCATGAACCGCTTCGTGGACCTCCCGGCCGCGGAGCGTGGCGAGTGGCGGCGTCGCAGCTGGGAGCTCGGACGCACCGAGTTCGACAGCCGCGGCACCGCCCGGCGCTACCGTGAGCTCTACGAGGAGCTGACGGACGGTTCCTGACGCCCGCCGTGCTCCTGCGTTGCGCGTTCGTTGATCTCCCGGTCGCGGCGGCGGATCCGGCGGAAGGCCATGACGAAGACGGCGCCGAGCGCGGCCGCGCACACACCGATCGTCACCACGTCCGGCAGCACACGGCCCACGAGCATGAAGACCCCCACGGCCCCGGCCGACCCGAGGGCCATCAGCGCCCACGTGCGCAGATTCGCCCCAGTGACCCCCGAGGGCTCGGCACGCTCGCTGAAGTAGAGCTGCACCGGAACCGCGAGCAGCAGGGGTGCCACGGAAGCAGCCATGACGAGCTCCAGGCTGTCGGTGCCGGCGGCGAGCCACACAGCGGGCAGCGTAACCACCAGGACGCCCAGGCTGATGAGGGACGCCACCAGGGGGTTGCCCCGCAGTGTCATCACCAGGTTGGGGACCTGGCCCAGGGACTCCCCCAGCACACCCAGCACCACCATGGCGAGGGCGGGTGCTGCGAAGGCCATGCCCGCGCCCAGCCACACGGTCAGCAGCTCCGTGGGGATGGCGAGCAGCGGGATGCTGAGCATGAGGCCCACCAGCAGGGCGACCGTCGTCGCCACCCGGATGTGCTCCGCAGCCTCGGCACCTCGCGACTTCTTGATGGGGTAGGCGAAGGGCATCGAGATCCAGCTCACGACCAGCCGTGCGCTCTGGTTCACCCGCATCAGTGCACCGAACGCCGTGGCGGCCTGCAGCCCGAGGGTGGGGCCCACGATGAACAGCGGCAGCTGGTACACGCCCAGCAGCGAGAGGGACCCGATGGAGAGCACCGAGGACATCCGCAGCAGCGGTCGGCCCTGTTCCTTCCAGGCACCGGGCAGCGGCCGCGCCAGCCCGAAGCGGCGGTACACGGCCCAGAAGCACACGATGGGCGGCAGCAGCAGGGACGCGCACTCCACAAGGACGAGCGCGATCAGCCCGCCGTGCAGCGGGATGAGCAGGGCGTAGCCGGCCGCACGGCCCAGGATCGCCACCACGGCGGCCTTGCGCTCGATGTCCGGGCGGTTGAGGCCCCACAGCAGAGAGTTGCACGCGCGTCCGAGCACGGAGAAGAACAGCGTGACCCCCGCAGCCAGCAGCAGCGGCGTCACCGCGTGCCGGTCCCGCTCGGGGACGGCCACCGTCGTGAGGTACAGCGGGAAAACCGCGAAGTACAGCGCCGTGAGCACCACGGCGAGCACCAGGAAGACCAGCAGGGCCACGCCCACGAAGCTGCGGCGTTTGGCGTGGGCGCCCGGATCGTCGTCGGGGATGTCCGCGAGGGTGCGCACGATCCCTGTACCCAGCCCGAAGTCCGACATGGTCAGCAGCTGGATGGCGCTGAACGTGATGACCCACAGGCCGTAGGACTCGGCCCCCACGATGGCGATCGCGAAGGGGTAGAGCAGCAGGAGTCCGAACACGCTGGTGAAACCCGAGATGTAGTTCCACAGGATGTTGGTCCCCACCCGGGACGTCTGCGTTTCGGCGGCGGGTACGGGGCTGGAGCGGGTGTCTGTCATGGGGTTGCTACTGGGCCTTCCAATGGGCGAAGAGCTCGTCGAGGTGGCCCGCGAGCTCGTTGCGGGCGGTGCGGGAGAGCACGGAGTGGTCCACGCCCGGGGAGAAGCGCTCGTCGATGCTGCGCCCGCGGCGCTGCAGCCGGGCGACGGCGCGGTCCGCGGTGGTCTCCCGGTACCGGGGTTCGTCCTGCGGGCCCACGATGAGCACGACGCAGCGGTCCTGGCTCGCACGGTCCAGGACGTGGTCCGGGATCGACGCCGCCGGGTTGCGTCCCATGAGGTTCCACACGCTCTCGGGCGCGTGCCGGCGTAGCGCCCGCGATCCGGCCCGCTTGCCCTTCGTCAGCAGCTCCCTGCCCCACGACGTCGCCCCGGCGAGTGCCCGGCGCGCTGCAGCTCTGCCCGTGGTCGCCAGCCGGCACGCGGCACCCGGGCGGGCGCCGTCGTCGCCCCCCACGCCGTTGGCCACCATCCCGTTGGCCACCGCGTTGTTGCCGGCCCCGCTGCCGTCAGCTGCACCGCCCGCAGGGCGCGCGGAGCGTGCCGACGTCGACGCCGCACGCTCGGCCGTGGCGCCCACCGTCGCACTTGTCGTGGCATTTGCCTTGGCCCGCAGCTTGGCGTCCCCGTCGTAGGCGGTGCGCTGCTGGTCGAAGAATGCCTGGTTCATGCGCCACTCGTTCTGGCTCACGAGGACCATGCCCTTCACCGGCAGACCGGCCGGCTCCCGGGCGGCACGCAGCGCGGCCCAGGCACCGGAGCACAGGACGGTGGACACGACGTCAGCGTCGAATCGTTCCGCGAGCCACGCAGCCTGCTCCCGAAGCGCCTCGGCGTTGAGGTCGCGGTACGGGTTCGGGTCCCGGTCGGACCACAGCAGAGCGCGGTCGCCCGCGCCGTCACGGTCCGCCCGCAGGCTCGCCACGCCCAGCCCCGCGAGCCGACGTGCGGTCTCGGACCACAGCGCGGAGCCGTCCCGGGGCTCGGACGCACCGGGGGCGAAGAATGTGGTGGGCATGCCCGGCCGGGGCGCGATCGCGGCGTGCGCGCCGTCATGTGCAGCTCGGCCGCCGTCCGTCAGCGAACCCTCACCTGTCAGGGGACCCGTGAGGATCCCGGGGTAGCCCCTGGGCGTCACCGCCACGATCTCCTCCGCGCAGGCGGTGCCGCCCGCGGCACGGAACTCGTTGCGCCGCGGACCGCGACCTGTGCCCGTGAGCGGTACGAGCTCTTCGCGCGGCAGCTGCCGCAGCAGGTCCTCGAGAACGTCGTAGTGCACGCGCACGTCCAGGGAATCCACGCCGTACATGATCTTGGCGCGCGGCTGATCCTTCTCGCGGTGGACCTCGAGGTTCTCCGGCCGGGCGCCCATGGTGCGGGGGTCCGGGAGAGAGGAGAGCTCGCGGGCCTGCTCGTCCGTGAGCCACAGCCCCATCAGGTCCACCCCGTCCGTCACGGGGATCTCGGGCAGGGTGGCCCGGCGCAGGCGGGACCACTGGTTCACGAACGTCCGTCCGCTCACGGGCTCCCACGCGATCACGCGGTCGAAGCGCTCCGCCACCCGCGCCAGCAGTCCGCCGCCCACGCGGTAGCCGATGCCGTACACCGGCAGCTGCTCCACACCGCATACCCGCCGCGCCTGCGCGGTGGCGTCCAGGATGTTGCGCTCCCACACGCGCAGCACGTCGTCCTGCGGCTGCAGTTCGTGCGAGTCCCCCGTGCCCCGGTAGCTGACCCGGGCCACGCAGTACCCCGCCCCGGCCAGCAGCATGGCCAGCTGGCGCAGCGCGCGGTAACCCTGCACAGCCTCCCGGCCGACGGGCGGCGCAAGCACCACCAGGCCCCGCGTCCTGCCGTTCTCGGGCGTGTGCACCCATGTGAAGGTGGCGCCTCGCCCCGTCCCGGTCCACATCCCCGTGCCCAGCACACCCGCCGGCGCGGAGTCCGCGGTCCCAGCCGTGGCCGCTTGTCGTTGCTCCAATGTCTCCGTCATGTCTCTCCCCTTGTGTGCTCCACGAGCGTTCCGTGCTCCCCCGGGCAGTCTGGCCGCCCCGGGTGGTCACCGCGTCGTGGCGCCTTCCACGAGCGGCACCCGCAGCCCGTAGATCTCTCCCAGCCGGCGGCGCTGCACCGCACGGCAGTTCTCCCACAGCGCCTGCCCGGCCCAGCGCGTGACCTCGTTGCGCGCGCGCTCGTCCGTGATCTCCTCCCAGCGCGCCGCGACCTCCTCCGGCGTGTCCACGACAACAGGCAGTCCGGCGTCGTCGAAGACCCGGATCCTGCGCACGATCACCGGAATGTCGTTCAGAGCCGCCTCCAGCACCGTGATCGGGAAGCCCTCCCAGCGCGCCGTGTGCAGGTAGACGTCCGCGCGCTGCAGGTGCCGGCGCACGTCCTCGTGGCCCACCCACCCCGTGACCTCCACGCCGTGCTCGCGCAGCATCCGCTCGACGTCCTCGTCCCCGCCGCCGATCCACAGGGGCCGGACGTCGTGGCCGGCCGCACGGATGGCGTCCACCGCCTGTGCGAAGAACACAGGGTCCTTCTGCGCGGCGAGCCGGCCCGCGCCAGCGAGCACGAGCGGCTCACCGACACCGGGGCGCGGCTTGCGGGCCCCGTAGGAGGGGGCGATGTTCGGCACGTAGACGGTGTGCGGGGCGATCGGCCCCCAGTGGGCCACATTGTTCTCTGCCTTCGAGCAGCCCGCAAGGACGTCCGTGCGGGCCGCGAGCGCCCCCTCCAGCAACCAGTACCCAAGCCGGGTGGCACGCGAGCGGTCCAGGCGCGAGAAGGACCACGCGTGCGGCGTGTACACCTGCTTGATCCGGGACAGGGACAGGTCCACGTACCTGTTATTGGTCAGCTCGTGGACGGCGCGGGACCACCGCGCGGCGCCCGAGCCGCGCCGAGCGGGGCTCCCCGTGCCGGACGCGACGCCGCCGCCTCCCCCGCCTGCCGCAGGCTCCAGGCCCGTACCGCTCAGCAGGTACCCCTGGCGCTCGGCGCGCGTCGTGGGCGCTCCCGGTGCATTGAGCGGGGAGAGGGTGTCGTTGCGACGCCGCGGCAGGTGCCCGACGGCGAGGCGCGCGTAGACCCCGGCGTAGCTGGAGTGGGAGTGGATGACATCCGGCTTGACCTCCCTGATGGCCCAGCGCGTGGCGGTGATGTTCGCCAGGTGTCCCCCAGGCAGGGAGCGCACCGATGAGAAGTCATCGTCCCAGTTGGTCTCGAGGTTTACGGCCTCGGGGCGCAGGTTACACAACAGGTGGTGTTCGCACTCGGGCGTGGCACGGGCGTAGTCCCGCACGGCCGCGGCGACTCCCCCGCCAAACGCCTCGACCACGTGCAGCACCACCGGCGGGTGGCCGGGACTGCCGCCCCCGGCCGTGGTGGCGATGTCGTCCACGCACGTCGGAGCGCGGTCCGGTGCCTGCCCGGCCGACGTCGGTTCTTGCAGATACATGAGTCCCCCGATGACTTCACGCCCGCCGGAAAAATTGCGGCGCGCCCCTGAGAAAAGCGCAACCTTGCGCCTGCGGCGGGATCCCCATCCCGCCGGGACCGGCTCCTCCGCGAAGACTCTGCGGGGGCCGATACCCAGTCTAGGGAGCGGAAGCCGGGCTATCCTGCGTTCGAGTGCATCATCACTGCCCCTTCTTTGGCGGACAGTAGACCGGGCCCGCCTGCACCTCCGAGTGGGGCCCGGCAGCGCCTGCTCCGCCCGTGCGGCGGGGCCCCATGCGACTCACGCGATTAGGATGAGGGCAGTAGCCCGTACGGGTGCACGCCCGCACGGGGACCCACGCCCCTGAACCGACCCAGAAGGAGCACCATGTCCGTCAACGCATCCACCACCATCAAGGCTCCCGTGGACACCGTCCTGAAGACGTTCGTGGACGAGATCTTCGTCCGCCACGTCAGCGACCGCGCCGGCACCGAGCTCGAGTCCTTCGAGGTCAACGGGGACACCTCCACCGCGTTCACGGTCACCACGGTGCGCAGCATGGGCTCGGACAAGCTGCCGGACGTTGTGCAGAAGTTCGTGAAGGGCGGCGTGAAGCTGACCCAGGTGGACACCTACGACGCCCCCGCGGCGGACGGCTCGCGCACCGTGCGCACCGAGATCAAGGCCGGCGGGCTGCCCGTGGGCGCCACCGCCCAGCAGAGCATCAAGCCGCTCGGCGAGAACGAGACCTCGGTGGACGTCACCGGCGAGGTCCAGGCCAACATCCCGCTGGTCGGCAAGAAGATCGCCGCCGCCGCAGAGCCCTACATCGGCAAGGCGCTCACCCTGCAGGCCCGCGAGGCCGAGGCGTGGATCTCCAAGGGCTGAGACCCACCGCTGACAGGACGGTCGGGCTGCGCACACGGCGCAGCCCGACCCATTTCCATTCGACACGACGATCGCGGTTCACGACCGAACCACGCGACGGGAGCTTTTTGTTGTGAGTACGGACACGCAGACGTCCTCCGAATCCGGTGGATCCGTCATGGATTTCCTCCGCAAGGACACCACCGGTGGCCTCTTCCTGCTGATCGCCATGGTGCTCGCCCTGGTGCTGGCCAACTCTCCCTGGAGTGACTTCTACTTCGGGCTGCGCGACGCCGAGGTGGGCCCCGGCGAGGTGGCCGGACTGCAGCACACCGTGGGGCACTGGGCCGCGGACGGGCTGCTCGCGGTGTTCTTCTTCCTGACCGGCCTGGAGCTCAAGGCCGAGTTCGTGGACGGCGAGCTGCACAACATCCGCAAGGCGATCCTGCCGGTGGTGGCGGCCGCCGGCGGTGTGCTGGTGCCCGCGCTGATCTTCCTGGGGGTCAACCTCGCCTCCGGCGGCGAGCCCACGGCACTGCACGGCTGGGCGATCCCCACCGCCACGGACATCGCGTTCGCCGTCTCCGTCCTGGCCGTGGTGGGCTCGTCCCTCCCCGTGGCCATGCGCACGTTCCTGCTCACGCTGGCGGTCGTGGACGACCTCATTGCCATCGCGATCATCGCGTTCGTGTACACCGAGAGCGTCAAGTTCCCGTTCCTGATCGGCGCGGCCGTGCTGCTCGCCCTGTTCTGGTTCCTCACCCACAAGTACATGACCTGGTTCATGGACAAGCACTGGGCGGCGTGGGTCATTCTCCTGCCCATCGGTCTGGTCACCTGGTGGCTCGTGTACGAGTCCGGCATCCACGCCACGATCGCGGGTGTGCTGCTGGGCTTCATGGTCCCCGTGCTCAAGGAGAAACCGCGCATCATCCGCGAGGAGGACCCCCGGCTGGGCCTGGCCCCCACCCTGGAGCACCGCTTCCGTCCGCTGTCCAACGGCGTGATCATCCCGGTCTTCGCGTTCTTCTCGGCCGGCGTGGCCGTGGGCGGTCTCAGCGGCATCAAGGACGCCGCCATGGACCCTGTGGCCCTGGGCATCGTGGCCGGTCTGGTGCTCGGCAAGCCCCTGGGCATCTTCGGGGCCGCGTGGCTGATGGACCGGTTCACGTCCGCGGAGAAGGACAAGGACTACACCTGGCTCGACATGCTCGGCATGACGTTCGTCGCCGGCATCGGCTTCACCGTGTCCCTGCTGGTCGCGGAGCTCAGCTTCGGCGAGGGCAGCCCCCACAGCGACCACGCCAAGGTGGGCATCCTGTGCGGCTCCCTCCTGGCGGCCGCGATCGGTGCGGCGTTCATGGCACCGCGCAACGCCAAGTACAAGGCGATGCGCGCGGCGGGCAACGACCCCGACACCCTGGACTGACCGCAGGGCGGGGCGTGCCCGCCCACCCCTGCAGAAACTGAGCAGGTGCACATCTGGAGACCCCAGAGTGCACCTGCTCAGTTTTTGCAGGCGGGCAATGGCGAGACGTCGCCCGCTCAGGCCGGGTTGCGCGCGTGGAAGTGCTGCTGCGCCTCGGTGAGGCCCTGTTCGGTGAGCATCTCGACGGCGTCCGCGGCGTCGGAGACCAGAAGGGGCAGCTCCTTCGCCTGGGCGCCGGAGAAGCGCTTGAGCACGTAGTCCGCGGTGTCCATCCGTCCCGGGGGCCGCCCCACCCCCACCCGCACCCGCACGTAGTCCCGGCCGCCCATGGCCTTGGTGATGTCCCGCAGGCCGTTGTGTCCGCCCTCGCCCCCGCCGCGCTTGAGCTTGACGGCGCCGAACGGGAGGTCGACGTCGTCGTGCACCACCACGAGGTCCTCCAGGCCCAGGGAGTAGTACTTCGCCAGCGCGCTCACCGGCCCGCCGGAGACGTTCATGTAGCTCAGCGGCTGCGCGAGCACGAGCCGCGGCGACCCGGGGCGCATCCGCGTCTCGGCCACGGCGGCCCGGGCCTTGTGCGCGGACAGCTTCTCCCCCGCCCGCCCCGCGAGCTCGGCCACGACCATCGCTCCGATGTTGTGGCGCGTTCCGGCGTACGCGTCGCCGGGGTTGCCCAGTCCCACCACCAGGGTCCGGTCCGTCATCTCGTTCTCCCTCTCCTCGAGCGCTCTGCAGTGGGGCCAGCCACCGCCAGAGCGGTGCAGGGCCCCGCAACGCCGAACGGCGGCAGACACACCAGGGTGCCTGCCGCCGCACGGGCCGTGCCGCACCCGGGTGGACGCGGCGAACGGGTGGTTCCTACTCGCTGTCCTCGGACTGCTCGGCGGACTCCTCGGAGCCCTCGCCCTCGGTCTCCTCGGACTCCGGCTCCTCGCCGAGGTCCTGCTCGACGGGCTCGGAGACGTTGACGACCAGCAGCTCCGGGTCGGAGACGAGCGTGACGCCGGAGGGCAGGGTGACGTCCGCGGCGTAGATGTGCTCGCCGGGCTCGCGGCCCTCGATGTCGATCTCGAAGTGCTCGGGCACCTTCAGGGCGTCCGCCTCGATCAGGAGCACGTTCTCCTCGAGGTTGTGGACGGCGGTCGGGGCGACCTCGCCCGCGACGGACAGGGGAACCTCGACCTCGACGCGCTCGCCGCGGCGCACGGTCAGCAGGTCGATGTGCAGGATCTCGGGGCGCACCGCGTGGCGCTGCACCTCCTTGATCATGGCCAGGTGGCCCTCGCCGTCCACGTTGATCTCGAGCACGGCGTTGGGGTTGCGGGACGCGAGCATCATGTCATGGCCCGGCAGGATCACGTGCAGCGGCTCGGCGCCGTGGCCGTAGATCACGGCGGGGATCTGGTCGTTGGCGCGCACGCGGCGGGCGTAGCCCTTGCCGAACTCGGTGCGCAGGGTGGCGGGAATGGTGATGACGTCCACCATGGTGGGTCTCCTTCGATCGTGGGTCCGGATGGTCACCTCGGACCGTTCGGAGCTCCGGTGCTCTCGCACCGCGTGTCCGAACGACTTCCGATCGACGTGGTGCGGCACCCCACTCACGCTCCCCGGGGCGTGTTCACCGGGGTGGCGGATCGGGATCCACAGGCCGTCGTCGATAACGGGGCAGAGTCCTGCCCCCTCGCCTTGGCAACCCGCCCACGGTACCACGACGACGCCGCGCGCCCGCCGCCCACGGGACCCTCCCCGCCGCCGTGGGGAGCGCCGTCGTCGCCCTCCGCAGGGCCGGCACACGTGCGCCGCCCATGAGCCGCGGAAACAGCGGGGCGTGGGCTCCACTGGGGGCGCAGGCACCCGGCGCGGCGGTGTCCACAACTCGGAGGCACGTGACCCCCAACCGGGCCACGAACCCCGCGATCCCGGCCTGTCGGATGTCCACAATTGCGTACCGAATCATGCATTTCGGCAGTATTCGCCCACGTGGGAGGGTATATTCGGTGCTTAGCGGGCGTAAATCTCGGGGGAGATGAACACCGTGGTGCGGGGGCCGCCTCTGACTCGGTCACCGCATCCGAGCGAGCGCGTGGGGTGTCTCGCCGTCGAACGGTTCTGGGGGAAGGTTCGTCGACCGTGTTCCAAAAAGCACAGCACAAGCACAGGCACGTCTCGTGGCGGCACAGCTACCAGCAGAAGCTGCGGCTCTACGACGCCGTGGCGCTGCTCCTGGCGGTGAGTCTCGCCCAGGCGCTGCGGTTCGGCTGGCTCCAGGGCCTGCTGCACGTGGACACGCTGCTGCCCGTGCCGTACTGGTTCGTGGGCCTCGTGCTCGCGGTGGTGTGGTGGGGCTGGCTCGAGCTGCGGGGCACGCGCGAGGTCCGGCTGATCGGCAACGGCGCCGAGGAGGCCAAGCAGGTGGTCACCGCCTCGCTCACGCTCTTCGCGGCCATTGCGATCGCCTCCTACGCGCTGGACGTGCCCACGGCCCGCGGCTACATCCTGATCGCCCTGCCGGTCGGCACCGTCGTGCTGCTGGCGGGTCGGATGACGGCTCGGCGCCAGCTGATCCTGCGCCGCGCCAAGGGCCAGAACATGTCCCGCACCATGGTCGTGGGCCGCTTCCCCGGTGCCGTGGAGCTCGTGGGCGAGCTGCAGGAGCGTCCGGACGCCGGTTTCGACCCCGTGGCCGTCTACATGCCCACGTCCCACCACCGCCTCCCCGCTTCGCTCTCCTCGGTGCGGCTGCCGCAAAACGCCCTCGCGGCGCAGGACCGCCCCAGTGTCTCGGGCATCGTGCAGGCGTGCCGTGAGCACGACGTCGAGACCCTGGTGATGGCCGCCGCCGTCCCCCTGAGCACCACGGAGATCCGGCACCTGGGGTGGGCGCTCGCGGACGAGCGGATCCGCCTGGTCATGAACACCGGCCTCACGGACATTGCCGGGCCGCGCATCCACACGCAGCAGCTTGCTGGTCTGCCGCTGATCCACGTGGCCACGCCCCGGTTCACCCGCGCCAAGAAGACCGTCAAGCGCCTGATCGACATCGTGGGCTCACTGACCGCACTGGTGCTGCTCTCGCCGGTCATGATCGGGCTGGCCGTTCTGGTCAGGGCGCACGACGGCGGGCCCGCCCTCTTCGCCCAAGAGCGCGTGGGCATCGACGGCACCCGGTTCCGCATGCTCAAGTTCCGGTCCATGTACGTGGACGCGGAGGAGCGCAAGGCTGCCCTGCTGGCCACCAACGAGTCCGAGGGCGGGGTGCTCTTCAAGATGAAGGACGACCCCCGCGTGACAAAGCCGGGAACGTGGATGCGCCGCTACAGCCTGGACGAGCTGCCCCAGTTCATCAACGTCCTCAACGGCACCATGTCGCTGGTGGGCCCACGCCCGCCCCTGGCCAGCGAGGTGGACAAGTACGAGCAGCACGTCTACCGCCGGCTGCGGGTCCGCCCCGGAATCACCGGCCTGTGGCAGGTCTCGGGCCGTTCGGACCTGGACTGGAACCAGAGCGTGCGCCTGGACCTGTACTACGTGGAGAACTGGTCCCCGGTCCAGGACCTGGTCATCATGCTGCGCACCGTCCGCGCGGTCTTCGCCTCGGACGGCGCCTACTGAGCGTCACCCGCACCCCGCCCGTAGAGGACGCCGCTCTCCCACCACGGGGAGGGCGGCGTCCTCCGTCGTGGGCCCGCCCGAGCCGCCGCAACGGCGCCCGGAGCACCGCGACGGCATCCAGGGCGCCCGAGGCCATCGGCAGTGCCATGAGGGCCTGCTGGGCCGCGGGGCCTCGGAAATCGAAACTTTTCCGTCCCGAAATGACTCCGTTATCAATCAGGGGACGCAAGATACATCGATTTTCATGGTGAACATTTACACTTTCTAGTGCGTCCCCCCAGGTCACTCCTCTTCCCCCATCGAGTGGCTTTCCCCCCACGCAGTAAAGGCATCACGCATGATCTCCCCCAGACGATCCGTCCTGCCCGCCGCCGTCACGGCCGCCGTGCTGACACTGTCCACCCTCATGCCCGCCGCAGCGGCGGACGACCCGCACGAGAACCTCAACCCCGCCAAGGGCGACGTGGTTTCCGTGGAGACCAAGGAGCTCGCGACGGTGGTCGAGGACCCCAAGCTCCCGGCCACTCCCCCCAAGACCGGTGACAAGAACCCCGGCGCCACCATGGGCCAGAAACTGAAGTCCATGGCGGACACCACCAAGCTCTCCGGCGCCTCCGAGAAGGAGGTGGAGAAGGTGGCGGCCACGGTGCTCGGCTCCGACGCCGCCTCCCCCAGCGCCACGCTGTCGGGCAAGGCGTCCGACAAGGCCACCGGAAAGGCCTCGGCGGAGCCCACCACGGACGCGACGTCGTCCTCCTCCGCCCAGGCGGCCGGGCCCACGGCCGTGGGCCCGGCGGGCGCGATGTCGCTGGTGATCCGGGCCAGCACCTGGCGCCCCGCGGGCATCGCGGGCATGGACGTCTCCGGCTGGCAGCCCGCCATCAACTGGAGCGCCGAGTACAACGCGGGCGCGCGCTTCGCGTACGTGAAGACCACGGAGGGCATCAACTACCGCTCCGAGGCGTTCAACGACCAGTACACCGGTTCCTACGAGGTGGGCATGAACCGCGGCGGCTACCACTTCGCGCTGCCGTCCCAGTCCTCCGGAGCGGCGCAGGCGGACTTCTTCGTGAACAACGGCGGAGGCTGGTCCGCGGACGGGCGCACCCTGCCCGGGCTGCTGGACATCGAGTACAACCCGTACTCGTCCCTGGGCAACACGTGCTACAACATGTCCGCCGCGCAGATGAACACGTGGATCAAGTCCTTCTCGGACCGCTACAAGCAGCGCACCGGGCGCCTGCCCGCCATCTACACCACCACGGACTGGTGGCAGACCTGCACGGGCAACACGTCCCAGTTCAACAACCACCCCCTGCACCTCGCGTCCTACGGCGTGGCCAGCCCGGGGCGGATGCCCAACGGCTGGTCCACCCACGACATCTGGCAGTTCACGGACAACGGGCCGTTCTCCGGCGACTCCAACGTCTATGGCGGGTCCTGGGCGCGGTTCGCCTCCCTGGCATCCTCCAGCTCCTACAAGCCCCTGGGTGGCCGCGCCTCCGGGTACAGCGTGAGCGGCGGCATCGGGGCCGTGTACAACTCGACGGGCGGCGCCGCCACGTGGGGCTCCCCGGTGACGGGCGAGGGCAACGCCGCGTACGGCGGGCGCTACCAGGAGTTCTCCCGCAACGGTGTGAAGTCCACCGGGTACTGGCACAGCCGCACCGGGGGGCACATGCTGCGCAACACCACGAGCATCGGCAAGAAGTTCATCTCCGCGGGCCGAGAGCGCGGTTACGGCTTCCCCCTGAACCAGGAGCGCAGCACGAGTGGCGGCGCCTACCAGGTCTTCCGAACCACCGCGGGCAAGAACACCAAGGTGATGTGGAGCAGCCGCACCGGGTCCCACGCCGTCAAGGAGTTCGGCGCGATCGGACAGCGCTGGGCCAAGGCCGGCATGGAGCGCGGCTACGGCTTCCCCACCACGGACGAGTACCGGGCGGGCACCGAGGTCCGCCAGCAGTTCTCCAACGGCTACATGATCGGCTACGACACCGCGACCGGTGTCACGCGGGTGGTCAGGCTGTGACACGCGGCTGATCCCACCGCGCCAATGACGACGGCGGGCGGTCCCCTGGTCCGGGGACCGCCCGCCGTTCTCGTGCACCCGCTGGGCGGGCCCGCTCAGGAGTTGCCGTTGAACAGGCTCGTGACCGAGCCGTCCTCGAAAACCTCCTGGATGGCCCGGGCGATCAGGGGCGCAATGGAGAGCACCGTGAGGTTCTCGAAGGTGTTCTCCTCGGGCACCGGCAGGGTGTCGGTGACCACGACCTCGTCCGCCCCGCAGTTGGCCAGGCGCTCCACGGCCGGCCCGGAGAACACGGCATGGGTGGCGGCGATGATCACGTTGGTGGCGCCCTGGTCCTTGAGGACCTGCACCGCGCCGGTGATGGTTCCGCCGGTGTCGATCATGTCGTCGATGAGCACGCACGTGCGGCCCTTGATGTTGCCCACGACCTCCTTGGAGACCGCCTGGTTGGGCACGGTGATGTCACGGGTCTTGTGCACGAACGCCAACGGTGCACCGCCCAGGCGCTCAGCCCACTGCTCGGCCACGCGCACGCGGCCGGTGTCTGGGGAGACCACGGTGACGTTGTCCACGTCCACCGCGGAGCGCACGTAGTCGCTGAGCAGCGGGATGGCCATGAGGTGGTCCACGGGGCCGTCGAAGAAGCCCTGGATCTGCGCCGTGTGCAGGTCCACGGACATCAGACGGTCCGCTCCGGCGGTCTTGTAGAGGTCCGCGATCAGGCGGGCAGAGATGGGCTCGCGGCCGCGGTGCTTCTTGTCCTGGCGGGCGTAGGGGTAGAAGGGGCTGACCACGGTGATGGACTTGGCGGAGGCCCGCTTGAGGGAGTCCAGCATGATGAGCTGCTCCATCAGCCACTGGTTGATGGGTGCGGGATGGGACTGGATGAGGAACGCGTCCGCACCGCGCACCGACTCGCCGAAGCGCACGTAGGTCTCGCCGTTGGCGAAGTCGTACGCGTCCGTGGGAACCAGTTCCGTCCCCAGCTCGCTCGCGATGCTCTGCGCGAGTTCGGGGTGCGCCCGACCCGAGAGCAGAACCATGCGGTTCGAACCCGTGTTGGTGATGCCGGTCATGTGGACTCGCTTTCCTAGGATTCCTGCTGGATCACTTGCTCGCGCAGCGTGCGCCCGGGCTCAGGCGTGGTCGTTGCGGTCGGACTGGGTGGCGGCCTCCGCCGCGCGGGCGGCCGCCGTGCCGGGACGGTGCCTCTGCACCCAGCCCTCCACAATGACCTGCTTGCCCTCGGTCAGCACCAGGGCGCCCGCGGGGACGTCCTTGCGCACCGTGGTCCCAGCGCCGGAGTAGGCGCCGTCCCCCACGGTCACGGGTGCCACGTACATGTTGTCCGAGCCCATGCGGACGTCGTTGCCCACGGTGGTGTGGTGCTTGGCCACGCCGTCGTAGTTGACGAAGACGGAGGCGGCGCCGATGTTCGAGTTCTCCCCGATGGTGGCGTCCCCCACGTAGGACAGGTGCGGGACCTTGGAGCCGCGGCCGATCTCGGCCTTCTTCGTCTCCACGAACGTTCCGATCTTCGCGTCCTCGCCCAGGACCGTGCCCGGGCGCAGGTAGGCAAAGGGCCCCACGATGGAGCCGGCGGCGAGCTGCGCATCGCTGCCGTGGGTGCGCACCACGGTGGCGCCACGACCCACGGTGACGTCCGTGAGGGTGGTGTCCGGGCCCACGACGGCGTCCTCCCCCACCACGGTGCGCCCGTGGAGCTGGGTGCCGGGCAGCACGGTGCTGTCCGCCTCGAGCTCCACGGTGTCGTCGATCCACGTGGTGGCGGGGTCCACGATGGACACCCCGTTGCGCATGTGCCGCTCGAGCGTGCGCTGGTTCAGGTAGCGGCCGAGGGCGGCGAGCTGGACGCGATCGTTGGCGCCCTCGAGCTCCATGTAGTCCGCCATCTTCAGGGCGTCCACGCGGTGGCCGGCCTCGCGCGCCAGGCGGGGGACGTCCGTGAGGTACTTCTCCGCCTGGGCATTGTCCGTGTCCACGCGGGACAGCGCGTCGCGCAGCACAGCGGCGTCGAACGCGAAGATCCCGGAGTTGACCTCGCTCACGGCACGCTCGGCGTCCGTTGCGTCCTTGAACTCCTTGATCCCGGTGAACTGCCCGTCCGTGTCCCGCAGGATCCGGCCGTACTTGCCGGGTTCCGGGTGGTCCGCGCTCAGCACAGTCACGGCGTTGCCGTGGGCCACGTGGTGGGAGGTGAACTCGCGCAGCGTCTGCGCGGTAAGCAGGGGGACGTCCCCGTAGGTCACCAGCACGGTGCCGGTCACGGGGATCTCGGCGTCCAGGACGTCGAGCCCGGCATCCACGGCGGAGCCGGTGCCGGGGACGTCCGACTGGTCCGCGATCAGCACGTCCGCGTCCAGCTCGCCGATGTGCTCCGCCACGAGGTCCCGCTGGTGACGCACCACGGCGACGACGCGCTGCGGCGAGAGCTCCCGCGCCGTTTTCAGTGCGTGGCCCACCATGGACCGGCCGCCGATGGGGTGCAGGATCTTGGGGACCTTGGACTTCATGCGGGTGCCCTTTCCCGCGGCCAGGACGATGATTGCGGCGGGGGTCTCCCCACCTTCCACGGTGTCAACGGTGCTCACGGAGCAGACTCCTCTGGTTGCTCGTGAGGCGGTGGGGGGCCATCTGCGCCTCGATGTGTCGTGCGTTCCGCCACTAGGACTCGAACCTAGACTCACGGCTCCAAAGGCCGGTGTGCTGCCAATTACACCATGGCGGAGCATTGCGCCCCGCGGGGTGCAACACACGTGTGTGCCCGCGGGCACACGAGAGGTCACTTTATCATCCGGTCATCCGCCGTCAGCACGGTGATCACGCTCCCCAGGGCCCGGCACTCCCGGTATCCGGGCAGGGTGCGCAGCAGCTCGGCGTCGTCCTCTGCGCGCAGTCCGCGCACCAAGACCGGGGCGCGGGAGGCGGCCCGGCGCACCACGGCCCAGGCGTCGTCGTCGGACTGTCCGGCGGCCCGCGAGCGCGAGAGGTCCCACGCCAGGGAGGTGGTGCCCGGGGCGCTGACGTCCAGGGTGCCCTGGTCGTGCTCGCGGTCCAGCAGGGCCAGCAGCATCCCCACCTCGTCCACCTCGGCGCTGTTCTGCACCATGAGCCGCACGCCGCGGTCCGAGGCGGCCTCGGCGAGCGCGGCGAGCATGGAGTAGAGGCGCTGGCGCTGGCGGCCGCGGTGGGCCACACCTCCCAGCGCGAGGACGAGCATGCCCGCGCCGACGCCGCGGCACAGGTCCAGGGCGTCGTCCACGGCGGCGATCACGCCCTCGTCCGGGATGTCGTCGTCCACGGCAACGGGGGCGCGCAGCAGCAGCGGATCGGCCCCGGCCGCCCGCAGCCGCTCCCCGGCCTGGCGGCGCACCACGGAGCCCATCTGCGGGCCCACCGGGCGGTCGCCGCCGATCGTGATCTCCACCGGTCCCGGGCGCCCCGCCACAGCGGCGAGTGCCCCCGCGAGGTCCTGGGCCTCGTCCAAGACTGTTCCCGCGGGTCCGGCGCCCGCACCTGTCTCCTGCATGGCACCCAGTGTCCCACGACACGCACGGGGCGTGGCGCCGGGGCCCCGCCGTGCCCCTGAGCCCACGGGCGCGCACCGACGTCCCCCCGGGTGCCAGGGCGGGCAACCGCGGCACGGACCGCTCTCCCCCCGCGCTTGTATCCTTGGCGGGTGGCTCATCTGATCGGCGGAGAAAACCTGCACCTCGAGTACCCCACCAAGACCGTGTTCGACGCGGTCACCGTGGGGGTGAACGAGGGTGACCGGATCGGCATCGTCGGGCGCAACGGGGACGGCAAGTCCACCCTGATGCGCCTGCTGGCGGGGCGGATCCAGCCGGACTCCGGGAGGGTGACCGTGCGCTCGGGCACCACCGTGGGAATGCTGGACCAGGCGGACACCCTGGACCCGGAGCAGACGGTGGGCCACGCCGTCGTCGGCGACGTCCCCGACTACGTGTGGGCCGCGGACGCCAAGGTGCGGGACGTGGTCGAGGGCCTCGTCGCGGACGTGGACTGGGACACCCCCGTGGGCCGGCTCTCCGGCGGGCAGCGGCGCCGCGTGGCGCTCGCGAGCCTGCTGACCGGGGACTGGGACGTGATCTTCCTGGACGAGCCCACCAACCACCTGGACGTGGACGGCATCACGTGGCTCGCCAGGCACCTGAACTCGCGCTGGTCGAGGACCTCGGGCGCGCTGGCCGTGGTGACCCACGACCGCTGGTTCCTCGACGCCGTGTGCACGGACACGTGGGAGGTCCACGACCGCCTCGTGGAGCCCTTCGAGGGCGGGTACGCGGCGTACGTGCTGCAGCGCGTAGAGCGTGACCGCCAGGCCGCCGTGGTGGAGCAGAAGCGGCAGAACCTGATGCGCAAGGAGCTCGCGTGGCTGCGCCGCGGCGCCCCGGCGCGCACCTCCAAGCCGAAGTTCCGCATCGAGGCGGCCAACACCCTGATCGAGGACGTCCCCCCGCCCCGGGACACCGTGTCCCTGTCCCGCATGGCCGTCTCCCGGCTCGGCAAGGACGTGGTGGACATCGAGGACGTCTCGGTCGCCTTCCCTGCCGAGGACGGCTCCGGCGAGACCCGGGTGCTGCGTGACGTCACGTGGCTGATCGCCCCCGGCGAGCGCACCGGCATCCTGGGCGTCAACGGGGCGGGCAAGTCCACGCTGCTGGGCCTCGTCACGGGAGAGGTGGAGCCCACCTCCGGGCGGGTCAAGCGGGGTAAGACGGTGAAGATCGCCACGCTCACGCAGCAGCTGGACGAGCTCGCTGACGTGGCGCAGGACCGTGTCTCCGACGTGGTCGCGCAGAAGAAGACCTCCTACCTCACCGGCGGCAAGGAGATGACGCCCACGCAGCTGCTGGAACGCCTCGGGTTCACCTCCGCGCAGCTGAAGACCCCGGTCAAGGACCTCTCCGGCGGACAGAAGCGGCGCCTGCAGCTGCTGCTGATCCTGCTGGACGAGCCCAACGTGCTGATCCTGGACGAGCCGTCCAACGACCTCGACACGGACATGCTCGCTGCCATGGAGGACCTTCTGGACACCTGGCCGGGCACGCTGCTGGTGGTCTCCCACGACCGCTACCTGCTCGAACGTGTGACGGACCAGCAGTACGCGGTGATCGACGGCCGATTCCGCCACCTGCCCGGCGGGGTGGAGGAGTACCTCAAGCTCTCGGCGTCCTCGGCCTCGGGCTCCGCGGCCGGGTCGAAGGGCGCGTCCAACCCGCTGGCGGGCGGCTCTGCATCCGCGGGCTCCGCAGCCCCGGGCACGGCGGCCTCGGGTGCCGGTTCGTCCGGCGACGACGCCGCACCGTCGCGTCCCGCGCTCGGCGGCGCCGAGGCGCGTGCGGCCCAGAAGGAGCTCGGCGCCGTGGAGCGCAGGCTGCAGAAGCTGCAGAAGGAGACCGAGTCGCTGGACGCCACCATGGCGGAGGCGGACCCCTCCGACTTCGAGGGTCTCGGCAAGCTCGCGGCCCGGAAGTCCGAGCTTCAGGAGCAGGTCGACGAGCTCGAGATGCGCTGGCTCGAACTGGGCGAGGCGCTGGAGTAGAGGAGCCCCTACCCGACAGGCGGGCGCGGGCGCGGCGCCCGCCCAGTCGCGCCGCTCGGACACCACCGACCACGCCGGAAACGGATCACGGTCTTCGGTCCGCGCCACGGGACCGGTGGCGAGTTGCGAGAAGGGGATCGGGCGGCCCACGTGGCTCCCGCGGGCGGTGACGCGCGAGCGAGTGGCGCAGCGGCAGAAGCCCACCGAGCGAACCCACCGTGCCGACCTCCCCGACCTCGATGCGCCGGGCCAGCAGCCGCTTCAGCCGTCCGGGGCGCAGGGGCCGCACGTTCTCCGAGCGCAGGGCTGTCACGCGGGGGTCCGTCAGGGACGGGCCGTCCTCCACGTTGAGCAGGGCGCGGGCCGTGTGCCGCCAGCGCCCCGAATCGCAGCCGCCCACCACGGCGACGACGTCGAAAAGGTCCATGGGTGCCTTCTGGCTGTCGGAACCGACCGGGTCGAGTCCGGTCGGTGCTTGATAGTTATTCCCACAATTCCTGCCAGGGGCGACACCAGAAATCGCGGCCCCTGCCCGGCGAGTTCCGAGCGGGGCCGCGCAGGGCTGAAGGGAGACTCACTCGCTCCAGCCGTTGCCCTTGATGATCTCCACGAAGTCGTCCCGCTCGAAGCCGGGCTCGAAGTGTGCGAGGACGTCCGCGTTCATGGTGCCGAACGTGGAGCCCGGGCGGTGCGCCATGCCGTGGTGGAACGCGGAGAGGATGCGGTTCTTGAAGTCCGGGCGCGGGTGCAGCTCCACCACGGCTCGGCGGGCATCCTCGCTCACCTCGTCGAAGTGCATGCCCAGCACGTCCGTCTCCACGCCCGCGCTCACGAGGGCGACCTCCGGGGCCATGAACTCCGGGATCCCGGGAGTCGTGTGCAGGGCGATGCCGAGCCACGCGCTGTGCGCCCTGTCCCGGGACGCCCCGCGCTCCATGAGGAACTCGAAGACGTCGTTCGCGCCGTCCACCTCGAAGCGCAGCATCGACTCCTGGTGGTCCTGGGTGAGACCGCGGTCGTGGAACATGGCACCCGCGTAGAGCAGTTCATGGTCGACGCTGAGCTCCTGCGCCTGACCCACCAGCGCACCGAAGAAGAAGACCCGGCGGGAGTGGTGGTAGAGCAGGTCGTCCTCGGTGTCACGGATGTACTCGGTGATCTCGCGGGTCAGTGCGGTGTCCGGCACCGCGATTCCTGCGACGGTATCTGTCATGTCGGTTCTCCTTCGATGGTTGTGCGTGGGTGGGTGTTACGCGCCGAGGTCCACGACCTCGAACTCCAGCAGGGACGCCCCCGTGGCCACGGGCTTCTTGCCGCCGCCGTTCCCGCCAGCGTGGGCGGCCTTGGCGTTGCCGTCACGCCACGCTTCGAAGTCCTGCTGCGTGGCCCACGTCGTCACCACGAAGTAGCGGTTCTCCCCCGCCACCGGCCGCAGCAGCTGGAAGCCCTCGAAACCGGCCTGGCCGTCCACTGTGTGCTTGCGGGCGGCGAAGCGCGCCTCCAGCTCCTGGCCCGATCCCTCCGGGACCTCAATGGCGTTGATCTTCACGACGGACATCTGTGCCTCCTCGTCGGTGTGCTGACCCGTCCACTGTAGGCACAGCCCCCACGAGCTGGCGTGAGGTGCGCGGCGGAACCGGACCGGGCGGCGTCGTCGTCGTCGTCGTCGTCGTACATGGTGAAGGTCTGCAGCCCGAGGCTCGCGGCGAGCAGATCGGCGGCGGTGAGCCCGGAGGTTCCGGCCCCGACGACCTCGACGTCGTGGCTGCCAAGCAGCGGTGCCTGTTCTCCAGCGGTGATCTTGTGCATGTGGTCCTCCTGTGCGGTAGGGGGCACTCAGTGCTGCGGGACAGGGCTCTGACCGGGCGTCGCCTCCGGGGCCTGCCGCGGCGTCGTCCCCTGCACCAGCTCGAACTCGCTGCGTCCCTCGGAGACGTCCACGTTGGCGAGCCGCACGGTGATGGCGCCGCCCAGCGGCAGGCCGGGGACGGCCAGGGAGACCTCCACCGCGGGGTCCCGGATCACGATGGTGCCACGCGAGCCGTCCGGCTTCACGTCTACGACCGTGGCTGTGAAGGCCTCCCCCGCGTGGGGTGCGAGGGCCATGGCCTCGACCATGTTCACGATGCCCCGCTCGTAGGCGGAGGCCGTGCGGCTGGACGCGGCCATCTCCGCCGGAAGCTGCGGCAGGGCGGCGAGCACCCAGTCGGGAACGGGGCGCCCCGCGCTGATCGCCAGGCAGATTTCGCTGCCGTAGCGGTCCACGAGACGGCGCAGGGGCGCGGTCACGTGGGCGTACGGCGTCGCCAGTGCGGAGTGGGCGCGCTGCTCGGGGAGCGCACCGTTGAAGGCCTCGTAGCCGGCGCCCCGGAACAGCAGGGTGCACGAGTACAGCATTGCGGCGTGCGCCCCAATCTCGGGGTCGAGTCCGTGCACGAAGTCCGGATAGCTCATGTCCCCGGGCCACGGGATGCTCAGGGCCTCGGCCGTGGTTCGCAGCTTGCGGACGGAGGACTCCGCGGCGGGTGGCAGCGTGCGCAGCAGGCCCACGCGGGCGTCGAGCATCAGACGTGCGGCGGCGATCCCCGTGAGCAGGGAGATCTGGGCGTTCCAGCCCTCCACCGGCAGGGCGCTGCGGTGCACCACGTGCCACTGTTCCTGCTCCACCACCACCTCCTGCTCCGGGATGCGCAGGCTCACGCCGCCGCGCTCACGCTCGATCCGCTCCCGCAGCTGCCCCACGGTGCGCAGCAGCTGCCACGCCCGCGGGGCGGTCCCCGCGTCCAGCTGCTCCTGCACCTCGCGGTAGGTCAGCTGGACACGGCTGCGCACCAGCGAACGCGTGACGGAGGTGCTCTGCAGCTCGCCGCGGGCATCCAGCCCCAGGCACCACAGCACGGCGGGACGGTCCTGCCCGGGCAGCAGGCTCGCCGTGTCCTCCGAGAGCTCCGGTGGGTGCAGCGGTGTGCGCTGGTGCGGCGCATAGAGGGTCTGGCCGCGGCGGTGCGCCTCGAGGTCCACGGGGTCCCCCGCCGTCACGAACGCCGCGACGTCCGCGATGGCGTACCAGACCGTGAAACCGCCCTCCGTCTGCTCGATGAACACCGCCTGGTCGAGGTCCCGAGATCCCTCGGGGTCGATGGTCACCAGGGCGAGGTCGGTGTGGTCGGCCCGCTCCTCCTTCCGGACCGGGGAGCCCGGAGCACCCGGTGGGAATGCGGCTGCGGCCCGGATGGCGGCGGCGTGGACCTCCGGCGGGAAGTCGTCAGGGATGCCCAGCTCACGACGCAGGGCGTCCAGCGCGGCGACGAGCGGTGGCGGAACGGGACGGGCCTGCTGCGGACGGATGGCCATGCTGACTCCTCACCGGCGGCGGAACCGCGCCCCACCGGGCACCGGGGTCAGGCCCCGGGACCCGACACCGTGGTGACGCGGCCGTGCTGTCCCGATTGTGCCCCCGCCCGCGCCGGGCCACCAGTCACCCGGCGGATTCGACCCGCGCGCCCGGTGCCGGGGCGACCACGGCGAGCGCACGACGTCCTTCCCGCCCGAACGCGCCGACGAACGCCTGCGCGTCCTCGGCCGTGGCGGCCAGGAAGCACACCGTGGGCCCTGATCCGGAGACCCACCCCACCACAGCTCCCAGTTCCACCCCGTGCTCCAGCAGGGTCGCCAGTTCGGGGAGGAGGTGGACTGCCGGGGCCTGGAGGTCGTTGCGGACGAGAGCTGCCAACCGGGGCGCGCTGCCGTGGGCCAGCGCGTCGAGGACCTCGGCGGAGACGGGGTCCGGGGCGGTGCCGGCGGGTTGCTGCTCCACGATGCGGGGGATCATGACGGTGCGGTCTCCCGAGGTCAGTCCCGGAACGCCGTTCGCCGCGTCCCACTGCCGGTAGACCGCCGGCGTCGAGAGCCCCTGGTCCTGGGGGACGAAGACGAGGTGCAACCGGGCGTGCGCCGCAACGGGCTCAAGTTCGGTGCCCGTGCCGCGGCCGATCGCCGCACCCCCGAGGAGCATGAAGGGCACGTCCGCGCCGAGCGCCGCCCCGATCCGGTGCAGCTCCTCAGCCGTCAGCGGCCGGGTTCCCAGGTGGGAGGCCAGCAGCTGGTTGACCGCGACCAGAGCGGCCGCCGCGTCCGCGGACCCGCCGCCCATTCCTCCCGCGACCGGCACCGCCTTGCGCAGGTGCAGGCGCAGCCCCGGCACGGGAATCCCGAGCTCCGCACACACCGCGAGCGCGGCACGCACCGCCAGGTTGCTCTCGTCCAGCGGAATGTCAGCCAGGCGGGCCGTTCCCTCCTCCACCATCCGCTCGTACGCGCTGCCCGGAGCCGGTTCGACCGTGACGACGGCGCCGCTGCCGCGCCGCGCCAGAGCCGGGTCCAGGCTCGCGGACACCGTCTCCCGCAGGTCCACCGCCACGAACAGCGTCTCCAGCGGGTGGTAGCCGTCCGCGGTGGGGCTGCCCACGTGGAGGACGAGGTTCGTCTTGGCAGGTGCGCTCGCCGTGACGGTGGGGTGGGTCTCGGCGGCGGTTGCGGCGGCCCCGGTCATGCCCCTTCCTCTGGGTGCTCGTCGGACGTGAACGACGGGGTGGGGGCGTCCAGCGGCGCGGTGGAGGCGAGCGGTGCAGCGGTGCCGTCCGGCGCATCTTCGGGGACGGCGGCGTCGGCCTCGGCAATGCGCGCGAAGTCCGCGACGTCCAGCTTCTCTCCGCGCTCGGTGGGCTCCACCCCCGCTGCGCGCAGCACCCGCTCGGCCCGCGCACCGGAGCCCGCCCAGCCGCTCAGGGCCGCGCGAAGGGTCTTGCGGCGCTGGGCGAACGCGGCGTCGACCACGGCGAACGTGGGTACGCGCAGGCTCTCGTCGGCGGGAGGCTCCCGGCGGTCGAGGCGCACGAGCCCGGACGCGATCTTGGGCGCGGGCCAGAACACGTTCTTGCCGATCACCCCGGCCTTGCGCACGTCCGCGTACCAGGAGGCCTTCACGGACGGCACGCCGTACACGCGGGACCCGGGACCGGCGGCCAGACGGTCCGCGACCTCGTCCTGGACCATCACCAGCCCGTGGCGCACCGTGGGGAACGTCTCCAGGATGTGCAGCAGCACGGGCACGGCCACGTTGTAGGGCAGGTTCGCGACGAGCGCCGTGGGTTCCGGGCCGTCCCCCAGGTCCCGGACGCGGGCAGCATCGGCCTCCACCACCGTCAGACGGTCCGCGGCCTCCGGGAAGAACCGGGCCACGGTCGCGGGCAGCTGCCGGGCCAGGGGCGGGTCGATCTCCACTGCGGTCACGGACGACGCCGCCGCCAGCAGCCCCAGCGTCAGCGACCCCAGCCCGGGCCCCACCTCCAGGACGTGCTCCTCAGGTCCCAGGTGGGCGGCCGCCACGATGCGCCGGATGGTGTTCGGGTCGATCACGAAGTTCTGACCCAGGGTCTTGGTGGGGCGGATGCCCGCTTGCTCGGCGAGTTCCCTGATCTCCGCGGGCCCCAGGAGCGGTCCGTCTGTGCTGTGCTCGGTCACCGGACAATCCTACGGGCAGGGCGGGCAGGGCGGGCAGGGCACGGTGGGGTTGCCCGGGGCCCGTGCAACACCCGAGGCGCGAAACGCCCGGCAGGCGTTCGATGCAGCGGGCACTTCGTGCCGTAGATGTTCCGCAGCGGGGGCACTGCGGAATCCAGCCCGGTCTGGTGCACCCCCGTCGGACTCCGGCAGCGACCGGCAGGGGGTGGCCGGTGGGTGATGGAACTCCTTGGCGAGAGACATCCTCCTCGGGGCAGTGATCTCAGGCGGGCCCGGGAGTGGTGGGTGCACCTGGCATGGCGCACCCGACACCACTGCGGGCTCGAGGGGGTCCGCAGCACCAGGTCCTACGGCCTGGATCCGGTGAGGGGCCCGTAAGGAACCCTGCTGACCGATCCAGGGGAGGCTCTGGTGGTGACCCCCGGCGTGGTCCGTCTGCCTCATCGAGAACCGTCTCCTCCGGCTGCCGCCCGCCTCCCGAGCTGTCGTGGCGGTCCGTGCGGCACTGCAGCGCAGCGCTGCCGGGACGTGGTCGCCCATGAAGACGCTCGTGCGGCTGATCTCGGTGCACGCGGGGTTTCCCCCACCGATCATGGACCACAGAGTGGCCACCGGCTACGGCGACCGGCACCTGGACTTCGCCTGGCTGCAGAGCATGACCGCTCTCGAGTTCAACGGTCGGGTCCACGGCCAGGACCACGGCGCCTGCAAGGACGAGATGCACAGGCTGGAAGTCCTGCGGGACGAGAGGTGGGCCTTGCGGGGATGCTGGTCCACGATGACCTGAGGGACCCCGCCTCGTGACGAGTGGCTGACGTGGCTGACCCGCCACCTGTCCACACGCCGCTTTGCTACCCAGAGGACCCCGTCACTGTGGAACGCGGCACAGCTGTCGCAGATCTCAGAAGCCCCTCTAGAACTGCCCGTAGACCCGCTCCGAGTTGTCCCAGATCCGCCCGCACAGAGTCTCCAGGTCCGTCTCCAGCTGCTCGGCCATGCCCCGCACCGTGTAGTTGACCATGTAGGGGGCGTTCGGGCGGCCGCGGAACGGGTGGGGAGTGAGGAAGGGGGCGTCCGTCTCGCACAGCACCAGCACCGGGTCAGCCACCCGCAGGGCCGCCTGCAGGGGTTTCGCATTCTTGAACGTCACGGTCCCGGCGAAGGACATGTACCACCCGTTCTCGTTGCACACCCGCGCAAGCTCGGGGTCCCCGGAGAAGCAGTGGAACACCGTGCGCTCGGGTGCCCCGGCATCGCCCAGGACGCGCAGCACGTCCGCGTGGGCGTCCCGGTCGTGGATCTGCATGGCCAGCCCGTGGCGCTTGGCGATCTCGATGTGCGCGCGGAAGGACTCCTCCTGCGCGGGGATGCCCTGCTCGGACGTCTGGGCGCGGTCCATGCCGGTCTCCCCGACCACCCGCACCCGGTCTTCGGCGGCCAGCGCGTCGATCTCCCGCAGCGCGTCCTCGAGGGTTCCCACGAGCGCGAGCTCCGGTGTCTCGTTCGGGTGCACTGCCACCCCGGCGAGCACACCGGGCACGGCCTGGGCGGCGTCCACGGCGAAGCGGGAGGACTCGACGTCGCACCCCGCCTGCACCACCCCGGCCACGGAGGCGCCCCGCGCGGTGCCCACGGCGTCCGCCACGGAGACCCGCACGAGTCCGTCCTGCATGTCCAGGTGCGTGTGGTTGTCCACCACCGGGTGCGGCAGCGGCGCCGGCAGTGCCGGGAACACGAGGTTGCGGCGCTGGCCCTGCGGGTCGGTGTGCGCCCGCCGCTCGGTGCCCTCGCCGCTGGCGACATCCTCCCCGGCGTCCAGCGTGTAGCGCTCCGGGCGGTAGGCCCACGGGGTCTCGCCGACCACCGCCTCGCGGGGTGCATCGGCTCGGAACACGGTCTCGGTCAGGGGCGTCTCGATCACCCTCCCACGATAGGCGACCATGTCCTGACCGGAGAGGTTGATCGACCCGTCCTTAGCCAGCGCGGAACGTGCGCCGGTAGTTCGTGGGAGTCACGTCGATCTCTCGCCGCAGGTGACGCCGTAGCGTGCTGGCTGTTCCCAGGCCGGTGCGCTGGGCAATGACGTCGACTGGCAGGTGGCTGTTCTCCAGCAGGTGTCGGGCGGCAAGGACTCGCTGGTGCAGGATCCATTGCAGGGGGCTCTGCCCCGTCTCGGCAGCGAAGCATCGCGCGAGCTGCCGCTCGGACAAGTGCGCATGGCGGGCCAGGTCGGCAACGGTGAGGCTCTGGTCGAGGTGGTCCACGATCCAGTCGGTGAGTTCGGCGAAGCCATGTGCTGTGGGAGCTGCCGCTGGCTCGATGTATTGGGCCTGGCCACCTGCCCGGTGGGGCGGTACCACCATGCGGCGGGCGATACGGGTGGCGACCCGCGCCCCAAGGTCCTCGCGCACCAGGTGCAGGCACATGTCGATTCCGGCGGCCACGCCGGCACTGGTGGCGACCTGTCCGTGGTCGACGTAGAGCACATCGGGCTGCACCGTGAAGTTGGGGTACAACCGCTGCAACTCCACGGCGTCCTGCCAGTGCGTGGTGGCCGTCAGCCCGTCAAGGAGCCCGGTTGCAGCGAGGGCGAAGGCGCCAGTGCACACCGACGCGATGCGCGCACCCCTCCGGTGTGCATCGCGAACTGCCTCGAGTGTCGCGAGCTGTGGCCGTTCGTGAGGTCGGTAGCCGGGGATGATGATCGTGTGGGCGTGGTCCAGCGCATCCAGGCCATGGACGGCACCAATGCTGAATCCGCTGGAGGTCATGACGTCGTCACCATCGGGCGTCACCACCTCGAAGGTGTACTCCTCCTCCGCGGGGTGCCCGAAGACCTGGGCAACCGTCGACAGGTCGAAGGCAACCACTCCGGGCAGGGCGAGGGCGACGACGTGGTGTGGCATGCAGCGATCATGGCAGGAATTGCGTGCACTGCGTCATTCCAGCTGCTCGCAGTGGACGGGGTGCCCCGGCAGGGTTGAGGCCATGAGCAAGCGCATAGTGATCGACCTGTTCGACGGTGCGGAGGAACTCGACGCCGTCGGCCCGTGGGAAGTGCTGTCGTACTGGACCCAGGCGTATCCGGAGGATGGCTGGCGGGTGGACCTCGTCACCGATGACGGCCAGACCCGCCGGTGCGCCAAGGGACTCCAGGTGGTGCCCACCGGAGCCAAGGCCGACGTGCCGCGCCCCGACCTCATCGTGGAGCCGGGAGGACGCGGCGCCAGGGCACGCCTCGCGGACACTGATCACCTGCGGTGGCTACAAGATGCCGCCGAGAACCGTGCCCTGGTGAGCAGTGTCTGCACCGGGGCCCTGGTACTTGCCGCCGCAGGGCTCCTGCGCGGACGCCCCGCCACCACCCACCACGCAGCGTTCGAGGAACTCCTCGCCCTCGACCCGACCATCACGCCATGCCCTGACCAGCGCTGGGTTGACGATGGGCAGATCGTCACCGCCGCCGGCGTCTCGGCAGGCATCGACATGGCCCTTCACCTCGTCGGACGACTCGCCAGCCCCGAACGCGCCCGACAAGTACAGGACGGTGTCGAGTACCACCCGGCGCCGCGCACGTCGCCAATGCCCACAAACCACTGACACATCCCATTCCCAGATCACGGAGTACTCACATGACCGAAACCCGTAACCCCATCCCACCGTTCACCGCCGAAACCGCCGCCCGGAAGGTACAGGCCGCCGAGGACGCGTGGAACACGCGCGAGCCCGAGAAGGTCGCGCAGGCCTACAGCGTCGACACCGTCTGGCGAAACCGTGACCAGACGATCACCGGCCGCAACCAGGTGATCGCCTTCCTCACCGCCAAATGGGATCGGGAACTCGACTACCAACTCCGCAAGAACCTGTGGGCGTTCACCGACGACCAGATCGCCGTGCGATTCCAGTACGAATGGCACGGCCATGACGGACAGTGGTGGCGCTCCTACGGCAACGAACTGTGGCGCTTCGACGCACAGGGCTACATGACCCATCGCGAGGCCAGCATCAACGACCGTCCCATCGGCCAGGAGGAGCGACGCGTCACCCCAGGCCGGGGCGAGCTTCCCACCTGGTGACGCCCCGCCGGCCCACGCCCGGATGCCCCCAGTGTGCCGAAACGACGTGCGGGTGCATGTCTCGGGGCTGGACCATCCGCGCGACAGCACCGGCCAGCTGGCCGGCGACCGCAAGGTCGCCGGCCACTTCGCATCTGAATGGCTCTACGTGTTCCGCCCCCAACGCCGTTCTCACACCCCACCACTGCCTGATTGCCGACCGTCCCGTGGTTGAGGAGGGCTGGCCGGTCACCGAACAAGACCAGCCAGGCCACGACCAAGCGCTGCATCCAGCTCCGGCTGCGTCTCCGCTAAGGACCGGTCCCGTTGACCAGTCGGCTGGGGATCGCGCCATCGACGGTCCACCGGAACCTTGTCGATGCCCGCCTGAGCCGGCTCTCGCACGTCGACCGCTCCACCGGTGAACCCGTCCGCAGCTACGAGCACGACCACCCCGGGGCGATGCTCCACGTCGACGTGAAGAAGCTCGGCAACATCCCCGACGGCGGAGGCTGGCGCTACGTCGGCCGCCGTCAAGGCGAGAAGAACCGGGCCGCCACACAGGGCAAGCCCCGCAACAAGTACGCCCATCCGTTGATGGGCAAGGCTTTGGTTCACACCGTCACCGATGACCACTCCCGCGTCGCCTACGCCGACCTCGGCGTCACGCACAAGCGGACCCGTCCGTATCGGCCGCAGACCAACGGCAGGATCGAACGCTTCCACCGAACCCTGGCCGACGGTCGGGCCTACGCCCGCTGCTACGCCTCCGAAGCCGAACGCCGGGACGAGCTCGACGGCTGGACTACGACAACCACCACCGGCCACACATGGCTTGCGGCAACCAGCCGCCGTTCTCACGGTTGGCCAACGTCCCCGGTCAGTACAGCAGTCATCGTCACCGCGCCGTCACCGCACGCCACGTGCCCGGGCAATACCGCCGAGTCCATGAATTCCTGAGAACATGGTGGAAATGCCATCCCCTGGCACCCCCGTGCTCGTGAGACGAGGAAATATGGAGCAGTTCGCCGCCCACACGAAGGCTGTCCTGGACCGCATGAACGCGGTCATCGACGGCAAGTCCGCAGAGACCCGCACGGCCCTCACGGTCCTGCTGGCCGGAGGCCACCTGCTGGTGGAGGACGTCCCGGGTGTGGGCAAGACCATGCTGGCGCGGACGCTGGCGGGGGCGATCGGCGGCACGGTCAGCCGCATCCAGTTCACCCCCGACCTGCTGCCCACGGACATCACGGGTGTCTCGGTGTACGACCAGGTGCGCCGGGAGTTCGAGTTCAAGCCGGGCCCGGTGTTCGCGAACATCGTGATCGGGGACGAGATCAACCGGGCGTCCGCGAAAACGCAGTCCGCGCTGCTGGAGTCGATGGCGGAGGGCCAGGTCACCGCGGACGGCACGACGTACCGCCTGGCCACCCCGTTCATGGTGGTCGCCACGCAGAACCCTGTGGAGATGGACGGCACGTTCCCGCTGCCGGAGGCGCAGCGCGACCGCTTTACCGCCCGGATCTCCATGGGCTACCCGGACGCTGACGCAGAGGTCGCCATGCTCACCGACCACGGCTCCGGCTCCCCGCTGGAGGGGCTCGAACCGGTGCTGGACATCGACCAGGCTCGCGCTCTCGTCCAGCACGTGGCCTCCCTGCACGTCTCCACCGCGGTGCGCCGCTACATCGTGGCGCTGTGCCAGGCCACCCGCTCGCACCCGCACCTGCGTCTCGGCGCGAGCCCCCGCGCCGCACTCCAGCTGCAGGCCGCAGCCCGCGCACAGGCCGCGCTCGCCGGGCGCTCCCACGTGCTGCCGGACGACGTCAAGGACGTCGCCGTGGCCGTGCTCTCCCACCGGCTGATCCTCGAGCGCCGCTCCGGCGCGGACAGCGCCCAGGACATCGTCCGCACCATCCTCGACGACGTCCGCATTCCCACCGAAGACGCGCCCCGCACCCGATGAGGACCGCCGCTTCGAAGGCGCGGGTGGACTCCCGCGCCAAGTTCACGGTCCGCGGCTGGTGCTTCCTGGCGGCCGCCGTGGTGTGCCTGGCCCTGGCCACGTGGCTCGGGCGCAAGGACGTTCTCGCACTGTCCCTGTTTCTCGGCATGGTCCCGCTGCTGTCCTCGCTGGCCATGTGGCTCGTGAAGCCGCGGGTGCTGCTCAAGCGCTCCGTCGAGCCGCCCCTGGTCACTCTGGGGGACGCGGCGCAGGTCTCCCTGCGGGTGCGACGCCGCTCGGCGTTCCCCTCCCGCTCCCGCACCTCGGCCGGCGACGCCGCCGTCCCCGGCACCTTCCCAAACGTCGCCTCCGCGAACGGCACCTCGACGGACGGCGACGCACCCGGCAGCACGTCCGCGGCCGGGGGCCCCGCGAACGGTGCGGACCCCGCGGGAGGCACCCGCGCGGCGTCGTGGCGTCGCACCGCGTCCGCGGACCGCGCAGCGGTGGACGTCCACGAGAAGGTGGACCCGCTGCTGGGCCGGGACCAGGACTTCTCGGTCCCGGTCTCCGGGGTGCCGGTGGCGTACACCGTGCGGCCGCGGCGTCGTGGGATCCACGAGCTCGGACCCGCCACGGTGCGCGTGAGCGACCCGTTCGGCGTGGTCTCCGAGCTGCTGGACGTGGCCGAGCGGACGTCGCTGCACGTGGCACCGGACCCGGAGGAGCTCACGGAGCACGGCGCCGCACTGGCGCACGAGTCCGGCAGCGACCCGTCCCGCCGCGCCCAGCCGCAGCCGGGCCCGGACAACGTGACCACGCGCGAGTACCGCCACGGTGACCCCATGCGCCGGGTGCACTGGGCGGCCTCCGCGAAGCACGGGCAGCTCATGGTCCGCCAGGAGGACCCGCGCAGCACCCGCAGGACCGTGCTGGTCCTGGACACCGTGGAGCAGCACTGGCCCGGCGAGCGCGTGTGGGCCGGCGTGCTGGAGTCCACGGAGGAGTTCGAGTGGGCGGTCGGTGCGGCGGCCTCCGTGCTTGAGCACCTCACGCGCCGCGAGACGGTGGTGTACGCCCTGGAGGACCAGGGCCGTGCCCTGCCCCGGGGCGAGTCCGAGACCGCCGAGCTGCGGGACACCGCCGTCACGGACGACACCGCCACGGAGGTGGTCCACGGGCTGTCCCGGGTGGCGCTCGTGAAGCGCCCCGAGCCCAGGCTCGCGGAGGACCAGCTGGCCGCGCGGCTGGACCGCGAGGGCCTCACCCACCCGGTGCTGCTGCTCACCGGCAAGCTCTCCCCCGAGGGCGCGCAGCGCTACGTCCGGGCCGCCGCGGGCAGCGCCTCCCACTCCGTGGTCATGGTCGTGGACCCACCCATCGCCCGACCGCAGAGCGCCGACGTCTTCGAGGCCGCGGGCTGGTCCGTCGTGCTCGTGACGCGCTGGACGGACGTGGACGCCGCGTGGCTCGCCGTGGTGGGCGGCGGCTCCCTGATGGCACCGCCTCCCCCCGCGCCGGGTGAACGGCGCCTGAGCATGGACGAGATGATGGCGCGCACCCGAGGCAGGACCACCGCATGACACCCCCCGACTCCTCCCACCGCTCGACGCCCCAATCGACCCCCCGTTCGACACCCAGCTCGACACCCTGGGACGACGACGCCGCCGCGGCCGATTCCCCCTCTGCGTCACCCACCGCTCGGGGCGCCTCCGCTCCCGCAGCGGCGTCGGGCCCCCTGTCCCGTCCGCCCCGGCCCCGCGTCATGGAGCTGTGCCTGCTGCTGCTCGGGGCCGTCGCCCTGGGCTGCGTGGGGATGGGGGGCGCGCTCGACGGCGGCTGGTGGATCGCCCCCGTGGCCGCAACCGTGGTCACGGTGCTAGTCGTGACAGGTGCGGCACGCTGGCTGCGCCTGCCCTCCGCCGTGGTGACCGTGCTGGGCCTGGCCGCGCTGCTGCTCGCGCTGACCGTGGTGCACCTGCACTCCGCGGCGCTGCTCGGCTTCATCCCCGTTCCCGGCACGCTGAGCGCCGCGTCCGAGCTGTGGGGCTCCTCCGGTGATTTCGTGGCCGGCACGGCCGCGCCGTACCCGTTCCACCCCGGCTTCTCGTTCGTGCTGTGCGCCCTGGTGGGACTCGTCACCGTGTTCATGGAGACCGTGCTGGTGGGGCTGCGCATGGCGGGGCTCGCGTGCCTGGGCATCGTCGCCCTGCTGGTGGTCCCGGCGCTGACCCTGCCGGGCAGCGTCACGCCCCTGGGGCTCGCCGCCGCGGTGCTCGCCGCGCTCGCCCTGCTGGCCGGTTCCCGCAGCCTGGGCGCCACGCGTGCCCGCAGGATCGCCCCCACGCCCGGCGGCCTGCCGCGTGCGCTGCTGGTGGTGGCCGGTGTGCTGGCCGTGGTGCTGTTCGTGCCCTCGGTGATGCCCGGCTTCTTCAACGGCGCGTTCCCCCAGGGCAGCTCTCTCACGTCCCAGCGGGCCGCCGGTGTGGGGCCCCTGCGGGCGGTGGGCCAGGACCTGCGCTCGCAGGAGCACACGCAGCGCTTCAGCTACACCGCCTCGGACGACCGCGCGCAGTACATGCGTCTTCTCACCCTCTCGGACTTCTCCTCGGACGAGTGGTTCCCCACGACGGACGGACTGGACGGGGACCTCTCCGGGCTCTCGGACGCGTCCCGCAACCCGGTGCCCCGCGGCGCCGAGGTCACCACCAAGGTCACTTTCGACCAGTACGACGAGCACTGGCTGCCCGCTCCCTACGCCCCGGTGGGCGTCGCCGGACTGGGTGAGCAGGGCTGGGCCTGGAACCCGCAGGACCTCTCCGTCCACAGCGAGTCGACGGGCATGTCCGGGGCGAGCTACACCGTGACGTCGACGACGCCGCAGGCCACGCCCGAGACCCTGCGCCGCGCGCCGTCGGCCTCGTCCGACGACGCCATGAAGGACTACCTGAAGCTGCCCCGGGACCGCCCGCAGGCCCTCGCGGACGCGGCGCGCGACTTCGCGCGGGGCGCGGGCACCGACTACGACCGCGCGCTGGCCCTCCAGAACCACCTGCGCCGCGACTTCCACTACGACGTCAACGCACCGCTGGCCCAGGGCTACGATGCCGGCGGGATGGGCTCGCTCGAGAAGTTCCTGCAGACGCGCACGGGCTATTCGGGCCACTTCGCCCCGGCCATGGCACTGATGGCTCGAGAGCTGGGCATCCCTGCCCGCGTGGCCGTGGGCTATCTCCCCACCGCCGCCACGGTGGACGCGAACGGCGGCAGCTCCTACCCGGTGGGCACCGGGGATTCGCACGCCTGGCCGGAGCTGTACTTCGAGAACGTGGGATGGGTGCGCTTCGAACCCACTCCCGGCGTGCCCAGCACCCCGGACTACGCGCCGGACTCCGGGCAGGACGCCTCCGCCGGGTCCTCCCCCTCACCGGGCGAGTCCGCGGGTGGGAAGTCCTCGGACGCGCAGCCCTCCGACTCGCAGTCCCAGGGCTCACAGTCCGCGGACGAGCCGTCGCAGCAGCCCAGTACCCCGGGCGCCGACCAGCAGTCCCCGGACGCCCAGCCGTCGGAGGAGGGCGCGCCCGAGGATCAGCGGCCCGCCACCCTGGTCGTTCCCTGGTGGGCACTGGCCGGAGGCGTCGTCGTTGTCGTGCTGCTCGTCCTGGCCGCGCTGCCCCGCTGGCTGCGGCGACGCCGCCGGCGTGCGCGGATCGCCGCGCTGCAGGACAAGAACCTCCCGCCCCAGCGCCGCGCCAACGCCGCCTGGGACGAGTTCCTGGCCCTCGCCGCGGACCACGGCGTGACCGCCCGGCCCTCGGACACGCCACGCGTGGCCGCACGGAGACTCTCCGCGGGGATCCCGGCGGCGGCGTCGGCCGTTGAGCGGCTGGTCGAGGACGTTGAGACCTCGGGCTACGGGGTACCGCACGCGGACTGGACGCCGCGGACCACCCCGGAGGACCTGACCCGGATCCGCAATGAGTTCCGCCGCCGGGCCACGCGGGGAAAGCGTATGAGGGCCGCGTGGTGGCCGGCCTCGCTGCGCGGGGGCTCCCGCCGCTGAGACCCAAGCGCACGAGCCCACCGGACTCACTGAACCCACTGAGCCCGGTGCGACGACGCCGCCCGCTCCCCGCAGCACCACGGGGAGAGGGAGGCGTCGTGCTCAGCCCTGCTCGGCTCGGGCGGCGATCACGGCGTCGTAGAGCCTGCGGGTGCTGACCCCGTACTCGGTGGCGACCTGCCGCGCGGCGGCCTTGAGCTTGATGTCCGAGGTGGCCACGAGCTCCTCGACCACCGCGGTCAGCTGCTCTGGCTCCGGCGCCTGCGCCGGGGCCGCCCCGTGCAGGACCACCACGATCTCTCCGCGGATCTGGTTGCCCTCGGCCCACGCGACGAGACCGTCGAGGTCGTCGCGCAGCACCTCCTCGTGCAGCTTGGTCAGCTCCCTGCACACCGCGGCGCGGCGCTCCCCGCCCATGGCGTCCCGCAGTGCGGCGAGCATCTCGGCCAGGCGGTGCGGGGACTCGTAGAACACCATGGTCCGGGGTTCGGCGGCCAGGTCGGTGAGCTGCGCGGCCCGCTCACCCTTCTTGCGCGCCAGGAACCCCTCGAACGTGAACCGGTCCGTGGGCAGCCCGGAGACCGCGAGCGCCGCGAGGACGGCCGAGGGCCCGGGCAGCACGGTCACCGGCAGCTCCGCCTCGGCCGCCGCGCGGACGAGCGGGAAGCCGGGGTCGGAGACGGTGGGCATCCCGGCGTCGGAGAGCACGGCCACCGTCTTCCCCGCGCGCACCTCGTCCAGCAGCTCGGCGCTGCGCGCGGACTCGTTGTGCTCGTGGTGGGTGACCACGCGCCCTGCCACACCCACGCCCAGACCGGAGGCCAGGCGGTGCAGCGTGCGTGTGTCCTCCACGGCGAGCACGTCCGCGCTCTGCAGGATCTCCCGCAGCCGAGGGGAGGCGTCGGAGAGGTTGCCGATGGGGGTGCCCACGATGACCAGCGCACCGTGGGCGGAGTCCTGGGCTGGGGCAGATGCTTGCGAAGTCACAGGACCACTGTACGAACCCCGTCCAGTCCGGCGCCCTACCATGGGGTCCGTGCCTTCGACCGCTGCCTCCCCCGCCGCCCGGCCGAGCGCCGGGTCCCCCGCGCGCCCGCTGGACGAGCTCCTTCTCCCGGCCGTCACCCGCCTGCCCCGGTACTGGTGGGTCCCGCTCGCGCTCGTGACCCTGCTGGGCGGGGTGCTGCGCTTCACAAGCCTGTCCTCGCCGCACGCCGTGGTCTTCGACGAGACGTACTATCTCAAGGACTCGTACTCGCTGCTGCTGCACGGCACGGAGCAGCAGTGGCCCTCCGGCGCGGACGCCGGCTTCGTCTCCGGCAGCATCCCGGACGTCGAGGACCACCCCTCCTTCGTGGTGCACCCGCCGCTGGGAAAGTGGCTGATCGCGGTCGGACTGTGGCTCTTCGGCGGGGACGACCCGTTCGGCTGGCGCTTCTCCGCGGCGCTGTTCGGCACGGCCTCGATTGCGCTGATCTGGTTCGCGGGCTGGCTGCTGTTCCGCTCTGTGAGCCTCGCCACCGTGGCCGGGCTGCTGACCTCCCTGGACGGGCTGCACCTGGTGGAGTCGCGGCTCGCGCTGCTGGACATCTTCCTGATGTTCTTCCTGCTGCTCGCGTTCGTCTTCGTGCTGCTGGACCGGGACGATGGACGACGCCGCCTCGTCGCCCGGTTCAACCGCTCCGCCCTGGGACCGTGGCTGGGAGTGCGGTGGTGGCGGGTCGCGGCGGGTGTCGCGTGCGGTGCGGCCGCCGCAGTGAAGTGGAACGCGCTGTTCAGCATTGCGGCGCTCGGGGTGCTGGCGGTGCTGTGGGACATGAACGCTCGCCGGGTGGCGGGCGTCCGCCGGTGGTTCACCGGGACGCTGCTCAAGGACGGTCCGTGGGGGTTCCTCACGATGATCGGCGTGGGGCTGGTGACCTACGTGCTCACGTGGTCACGGTGGCTGCTCACGAGCACCGGCTACGACCGCAACTGGGCAGAGCTGAACCCCGGGCAGGGCCCCCAGTGGCTGCCCTCGGCGCTGCGCTCCCTGTGGGAGTACCACGTGGCCGCGTACTCGTTCCACACGGGGCTGGACTCCCACCACACCTACATGGCCGGTCCCGCAAGCTGGCTGTTCATGCAGCGGCCCACGTCCTACTACTACGAGTCACCCTCCGCGGGCACGGACGGGTGCACCGTGGACTCGTGCAGCCAGGCGATCCTCAACCTGGGCAATCCCGCGATCTGGTGGGTGGGCGTTCTGGCGCTGGCGTTCGGGATCTGGCTGTGGGCAGTGCGCCGCGACTGGCGCTTCGGGGCCCTGGTGGGAATCTACGCGGCGGGGTACCTGCCGTGGTTCCTGTACCCGGAGCGGACCATGTTCTTCTTCTACGCGCTGTCCTACTTCCCCGCGCTGGTGCTGTTGATCACCGGCGCCATAGGGGTGCTCACCGGGCGTCTTGCGGTGCCCCGGGGCGGGGCGACGGCGGGCACGCCAGAGGCCGCGACGGATGAGCGGGTGGTGTCTGCCCGCTGGGCCCGGCGCTGGTGCACCGTGACGTTCGTGTTCCTGGTGCTCGTGGTGGCACTTGCCGTGTTCTTCTGGCCCGTGTGGACCGCCCAGACCATCCCGTACGAGCACTGGCGGTGGCGGATGTGGTTCAGGTCCTGGATCTGAGCCGGCCCCGGCCGCCCGCCCAGGGGGCCGTCCGCGGGGTGGCCGCGCGGCGTCGTCGTCGGGTAGTGACGAGCATGACTGCGAACGCACCCACGAGCGTGATCAGCGCAACCGCGATGGCGGCGTCGATCCAGAACTGCGTGGGGTAGAGCCGGATCAGCGTGTCAGAGATGCTGAACGTCCACGTGCCCGAGCTGAAGAACAGCGAGTGGAACGCGGCGAAGAAGTTCTGCCAGCCCAACACGGCCGCCACGCATGCCACCACGAGCAGCGCCACCGTGAGCCACGCGCCCGCGAACCATGCCGCGGAGGCCGCCCCCGGTGCGCGGCGGTGCAGCCACCAGCCGACGAGCACGCTCACCACGAGCAGCACCAAGGCGCTCATCAGCCCCCAGTGCATCACGTGCTGCACGTCGCTCATGTGGGAGACCTCGGCCGGGGTGAACGCCAGGCCGCCTTCCGGGCTCACCAGACCGCCCAGGTACTCCGGCGGGGCCAGGTTCATGATGTAGTCCATCCCGTAGGAGCCGAACGTCATCCGTTCCTCGGTGCTCATCCCCCAGTGGTCCGCGGGGAAGCCGGGCCGGTGGTACTCGAGCTGCAGGAAGACCGGGGTCGCCACGAGACGCGCCCCCAGCCCCAGCAGCAGCACGGGCAGGGACAGCGCCAGGACTGCCTGGAGCAACCGCTGCACTACGGTGCGGCGGGGCAGCGAGGGCGCCGGTTCGGCGCCGGGGTCCCGGGCCCCGCGGGAGTCCCCCGCGGAGCCCGGGTTCGAGGCTGCCAGGCAGCCGCCGGGATCTTCGGCCGAAGCGGCCGGCTCGGAGGCCGCGGGCACGGGCGCGGAAGTGCTCACCAGTTGCCGTGCCACTTCTCGTTCGGGTAGTTCTGGAACGGAATGTTCCAGTCCCCGAGCCCGTCGTCCGGGTCCGCCTGCGGGTAGTTCGTGTTGACCACTTCCACCATGTCGCCCGGGCGGAACGTGTTGTAGATGTAGCTCGCGCCCTCCGGGGGCATGCCCACGCAGCCGTGGGACACGTTGGCCACGCCCAGAACGGAGTACGCGGAGGGCAAAGCCTGGTGCACGAACTCGCCGCTCCACGTCAGCCGGGACACGTTGGACGCGTCGAACGGCGGGTAGTAGTGGGAGTCCCCCGGCTTGAGGTTCAGGGAGCCGGCGTTGAACTTGTACGAGGCGGCCTGTTCCAGGATGACCTTCTTGCCGGTGGTGGATGGCCACTCGGCGTCGCCGAGGGTGACCGGCCACGTGCCCGTCTCCTTGCCGTCCACGTAGGCCACCAGCGTCTTGGTGTTGTTGTCCACGTAGGCGCGCTGCTCGGGGCCGGTGGTGAAGGACACCGTCTTGTTGCCGTTGCCGATCATGCCGTTGCCGAGGTCCGTGCCCAGGATGTTCGCGCTGACCTTCACGGTGGACTTGGGCGTCCAGGGCTCGCTCGGGCGGAAGCGCAGCTTCTGGTCCGAGTACCAGCGGAACGCACCGTCCTTGTGCGCACCCTCCACGGAGATGGCCTTCTCCACGGCGTCCTTGGCGCTCACCGGCTCTGAGAAGTTGAACTCCACGACCTGCCACACGCCGTAGGTCTGCCCGTCCTTGACGTTCATGCTCACGTCCGCCTCGTGCGCGGCGTCCACCGTGCTGAACACGCTCTGTCCAGTGGTGTCACGGCCCCTGTTGCGCGCCGTGTAGTCCACGGTGTAGGTCTCGTTGAACGCCAGGGGCTTGGCCGAGCGCCACTCGGTGCCGTTCTTGCCGATCGCGCCCTCGGCCTTCTCACCGGAGTTCGACGCCGTCACGGTCACCTCCGTGAGCGTCCCCGCGTCCGTGGTGACCACCACGGGGTCCACGGGGTTGACCATCGAGGCGTCGGCCGCCGGGATCACCGTCACGCCGGGGGCTTTCGCCGTCGACGACGCACCCGCGGAACCCGAGGCCTCGGCCCTGCCCTCGTCGCCAGAGTCCGCGCCGCACGCGCTCAAACCCACGGCAGCGAGCAGCCCGACGGAGCCGAGGGCGAGGCGCCGGCGCGTGAGGCCGCGCGCGGCGTCGGCCCCGCTGGGCGTGGCGGCAGGGCTGGCAGAGGACGGGGAGAAGGATGCGCCGGGGCGGGAACCCTCGGGGCTCGTTCCAGAAGAGTTGTGGGAAGCGGTCATGGATACCTCACTGGGGTGAAGCCGGGGGTGGAGCCACGGGCCCGGTACCGGGCGGCCCCGGCTGAGGGCCGGTTTCGGGTGGCGGTCCCGGTCACCCGTGGGTGGGCGGCTGCTACGGCCGCCGCAGGTGCGGGGTCCGCAGCTCCTCCGGAAGGGGCACGAAACGTTCTGACTCGGGCGGACGCCTGTTTGCGTTCGCAATTGGGCGGGTGTACCCAGAATACCCTTCCGTATGCGCTGCGGAAACACCGCTATCGGCGGCGCCGCGAGGACCGTCGGCGGCGCGCTGCCCGCCGCGCGCGGCGTCGTCGGCGCGGGGGTCGTGGCCGCGTGCACCGGGACGGGAGGCGTCCTCGTCCGAGGGCTCGGGCCGGTAGGAGACGTCGCGCAGCACGCGGACCCCGGGTGAGGCCGCGCCGGCGGGCTGGGCCGCACCGAGGGACGCGCCGCGGGTGCCGCGGCGCACCACGGGCTCCTCGTCCGGGCGGACGGCCTGGACCACGGCGTCGAGGTCGTCACGGCCCCAGCCGTCCGGGGACTCCAGGCGCACCACGCGCCAACCGCGGGGCGCGGTCAGGGCGTCCGCGTGCACGGGGCAGAGATCGTAGGCGTGCGGCTCCCTGCGCGCGGACAGCGCACCGATCACCGCGGTCGAGTCGGCGTAGACGTAGGTCAGTGTGCACACGGCGTCCCGGCTGCACGTCTGCCGTGAGCAGCTGCGGCGCGGAGCAAGATCCTGGGCCACGCGGCTCACCGGCCCCGGCGGCGCAGCCTGCGCCGCTCGCGCTCGGAGAGACCGCCCCAGATGCCGAACTTCTCGTCGTTGCTCATGGCGTAGTCCAGGCACTGCCCGCTCACGGGACACGCTTCGCACACGCGCTTGGCGTCCCGGGTGGAGCCGCCCTTCTCGGGGAAGAACGCCTCCGGGTCCGTCTGGGCGCACAGGGCATCCGTCTGCCAGGCGAGCTCGCCCTCGGCGTCACCCTCGCTCACGGAGTACACCCCGGCCACGGCCTGCCACACGGACGCGTCCACGCTCTGGACGTCGTGGACCTCCATGTCGTGCAGTTCCTGGGGGGTGTGCGCGGGAGGCTCGGGCTCACGGGGCTGCTTGCGGTCGGAGCGCAGGAGCACGTCCCCGGCCACCTCGGGGTGAGCGGCCAGGAAAGCAGAGGCGAGGTCGTCCAGTGTGGTGACGCCGACGGTGCCGCGGGCCTGGTCCACGGGATCCACGAACCAGTCGACGGGGACGGTGCCGTCCGTGGAACCGGCATCCGAGTCCTCGCGTCCGTCGTGGCGGCGGCGTGCGGCCTCTCCCATGTCTGTCCTTCCGTCCCGCGGATTCGTCTTCTCGGTGTCCTCAACCAGCCCGGTTGTCCCGGCTGCGAGTGGGTTCGCGTGACGGGACGCACCCCTGCCTGCCAGGTGGACCCCCTAATTACACGCGTGTAAGTCCCGGGTAGTCAAGCCGAGTATCCTGGGCTTCCCGGGTTCACCGGCGCGCCGCCCGCGCACCCGGGGCCCGGTCACTTACCCTAAGGAGTTTCTGCGTGGGACGCACACCGAACGATCTCGCAGGGGCCCTCGCAGCGGTCTCCGAGCGGCCCACACCGGCCCTGGTCTGGCGCGACGGCCCCGAGCGCGTGGAGCTCTCGGGGCGCGTCCTCGTCAACTGGGTGGAGAAGTCCGCGGGGCTGCTTGTGGACGAGCTGGATGTCGCCTCCGGGGACACCGTGCGCATCTCCCCCGCACCCCACTGGCGGCTGGTGGTCCTGAGCCTCGCCGCACTTCGCGTGGGTGCGCGCATCGAGTTCGCCGCGGACGCTGACGCCGTCCTGCACGCCCGCCTGGAAGGCCACGACGACGACGCCGTGGCCGGCACCGAGCTCGTCGTCGCCACCCCGGCGCTGGCCTTTGCGTGCTCCGACCCCCTGCCCGGGGACGCCGTGGACTTCTGCGCCGAGGTGCGCGCCCAGCCGGACACCTACACCGGGTTCGAGGAACCGGACCCCTCCGCCGAGGCGCTGCCCTCCGGCGCGACCCACGGGCAGCTGCTGAGCAGGGCCCTGGAAACCGCCTCCCCGGAAGCCGTCGGCACCGTGTTCCTCCCGCTGGACGACGGCTGGGGAGAGACCACGCTGCTGAGCACGCTGGGGATCGTGGCTCGCGGCGGGGCCGTGCTGCTGGCCGCCGGGCCGCAGGATGCCACCGAGGACGTCCTCACCCAGGAACGCGCCACCCAGCTCTGACGGTCCAATGCTGGCTGGTGGCCCCGCAACGGCTCCGTGGCGGGCCGACGCGCCCGGACGCGCAGACGTCCGGTCTGCCTGTCAGCGCGCGGCCGGAGCCGTCACTCAGGAGGCGCGGCGGGCGTCGTCGTCGGGCTCGGAGTCCGTGTCGTCGATGTTCCCGGTGCCCACCCCGTGCACGGAACCACCGGACGAGCTGCCCTCGTGGGAGCCGCCGCCGTGGCGGGGACGCTGCTGCGTGTCGTGGTCGTGGCGGTGGACCACCGGGATCTGACCGGTGATGAAGGCGAACTCCTGGTCCGGGCTGTCCGCGAAGTCCGGGTCCTGGTCGAGCTTGGTGCTGAACACCCAAAAACGGTAGGCGAAGTAGCGGAAGACGGTGCCCAGGATGGTGCCGATGATCGTGCCGGAGATGAACGAGGCCGTTGCGGAGGTCAGGCCCAGGACGTAGTAGCTCACGCCCAGACAGCCGAGTTCGATGGCCATGCCGATCCCGTTGGCCACCAGGAACTGCACGAGTTCCTTCTTCTTGTCGTCCTGGCGCTTGTCACGGAAAGTCCACAGCCGGTTGGCGACCCACGAGAAGACGATGGCCACCACGGTGGCCACCACCTTGGCCTTGATGTGGCTGTCCGCGAAGTAGGGCGTGTGCATGAGCAGCAACACGAGCGTGGCGTTGATGGCGAACGCAGCGGCCCCCACCAGTCCGAACTTCGCGAGCTCTTTGACGAACAGTTCCCACAGCGCGTGCGCGCGCTCAACCACGGTGTTCAAGGGTTCGGTCTCACTCTGCTCATCGGGGACGGAGGAAGGTTGGGGGGACCGTCTCGTGCGTGCGTCCCACCCGGACGGATGTCGTCGCGCCCGGGACTCACCGTGGGCGCCGGATGAATGAGTGCATCGTACTCCGACATGACTGGACGTCAGCTGTGGCGATAGCCTGGGAGGGTGAATTCTCCTGAGACAGGTCCTGTCATCGGCGTCGTGGGCGGCGGGCAGCTCGCCCGCATGATGGCCCCCGCCGCCACCGCCCTCGGAGTGGAGCTGCGCGTGCTCGCGGAGAGCCCCGAGGTGAGCGCGGTGGCGGCCGTCCGCACCGCTCCCGCGGGCGACTACACCGATCTCGACACCCTGCGCCGCTTCGCCGCGGAGGTGGACGTGCTCACCTTCGACCACGAGCACGTGCCCACTGAGCACCTGAAGGCCCTGGAGGCCCAGGGGGTCGCCGTTCGCCCCGGGCCCGCCGCGCTCGTGCACGCGCAGGACAAGCTCGTGATGCGCCGCGCCGTGGCCGATCTGGGCCTGCCCAACCCCGAGTGGGCGGAGGTCCACACCGCCGAGGACCTCGTGGCCTTCGGCGATCGCGTCGGCTGGCCCGTGATCCTGAAGACCCCGCGCGGCGGCTACGACGGCAAGGGCGTGCTGCGGGTCGAGCGTGCGGAGCAGGCCACGAGCGGCACCGCTGCCGAGTGGTTCGAGCGCTCGGCCGCCGCGGACTCCGAGGAGGGGCTGCTCGCGGAGGAGGCCGTGGCGTTCAGCCGTGAGCTCTCCGCAATGGTCGCCCGCAGGCCGTCCGGCGAAACCGTGGCGTGGCCCGTCGTCGAGTCCATCCAGGTGGCCGGTGTGTGCGACGAGGTGATCGCCCCCGCTCCCGGGCTGGACCCGGAGGTGGCCCGTGCCGCGCAGGCCGCCGCCGTGAAGCTCGCCCATGACCTCGCAGTGACCGGCGTGATGGCCGTGGAGCTCTTCGAGACGCCGGGCACGGAGACCGGGTTCGCCGTGAACGAGCTGGCCATGCGCCCCCACAACTCCGGGCACTGGAGCATGGACGGCTCCGTCACGGGCCAGTTCGAGCAGCACCTGCGGGCCGTGCTCGACTGGCCGCTGGGTGCCACGGACGTGGTGGCCGAGGCAGCCGTGATGAAGAATTTCCTGGGTGGGGACAACCAGGACCTCTTCGCGGCCTACCCCGCCGCGATGAGCGCCGAGCCCCGCGCAAAGATCCACAACTACGGCAAGTCGGTGCGCCCGGGCCGCAAGATCGGCCACGTCAACGTGGTCGGGGACGCCCACGAGCTCACGGCGCTGCGCGAGATCGCCACGCACGCGGCGAGCATCCTGCGCGACGGCGAGGACCGCCACGCCCGGCCCACCGCCGTGGACAGCGGGGGGACGACGACGTGGGGCGCGGTCCCGGCCGCCCAGACTGGCGTACCCCTGGTGGGGCTCGTGATGGGTTCGGACTCGGACTGGGCCACCATGCGCGCGGCCGCCCAGGCCCTCGAGGAACTGGGCGTACCCTACGAGGCGGACGTGGTCTCGGCCCACCGGATGCCGTCCGAGATGCTCGAGTACGGCCGCACCGCCCACGAGCGCGGGCTGCGAGTCATCATCGCGGGGGCCGGCGGCGCCGCCCACCTGCCCGGCATGCTCGCCTCCGTGACCCCCCTGCCGGTGATCGGCGTCCCCGTGGCTCTGAAGACGCTGGACGGCATGGACTCCCTGCTCTCGATCGTGCAGATGCCCGCGGGCGTGCCCGTGGCCACCGTGTCGATCAACGGTGCGCGCAACGCCGGTCTGCTCGCCGCGCGGGTGCTGGGCTCGGCGTCGAGCACCTCCGCGCAGCAGCTGCGGGACCGGTTGCAGCACGTCGCCGCGGAGCTCTCCGAAGCCGCGCACCGCAAGGGCTCCGCCCTCCGGGAGGCCGTGGCCCGCGGCGCGAGCTCCAAGGACTGAGCCGGCGCCGCCGCACCGGGGTGGGCTGTCGGCCCAGGTCCAGGTGAGCGGGGCACAATGAGCCACTCGTGTCCCCTCCTCGGCGGGGCCACGGACCGGTGGGCCGCAGCGTCGGCTCCCCGCAACACCGACTTCCCCTTCAGCACGGAGTTGCACGTGAACGGATCAACCGACCACCCGGAGGACGGCCGTCCCCTCCCCTCGGCCACACGCGCCTACGACGAGGTGCCCCCGGCCCGCGGCGCCCACCTCGACGGCGCGCACGTCGGTGGCGCACACCCGGACGGTGCGTTCCCCGACGACGCCGCGCAGGACCTCCCTGCCGAGGGTGCCTCGGCCGTCCGCGATCCCGAGGACGGTCCGCGCCGCGCCCGCACCCGGGTGGGCGAGCCCCTGCGCAGTCCGCGTTTCGCCGCACCCGCCACCCGCACGAAGCGGGCCTGGTGGCTGCTCGGTGCCACGCTGCTGGTGCCCGGCTCCGCCCAGCTCGTGGCGGGCAAGCGGCTGATCGGACGGATCGCCGTAAGGATCACCGCGGTGGTCTGGGCGCTGGTCGTGCTCGCCGTGCTGCTGTGGTTCGTGTGGCGCACCGCCCTGGTGTGGCTGCTGACCAATTCCGTGACCTCTGCCCTGCTGATGTACGGGCTCGTGGCACTGGCAGTCGGCTGGGTGCTGCTGTGGTTCGACACACTGCGCACCATCCGCCCCGGGCTGCTGGGGGACAGTGCCCGGCGCGGCGTCGTCGTCACCACTGTGCTGGCCATGGTCGTCACCGGCGGCGGGCTCGGATACGCGGCTCACCTGGTCTCGGTGGCGCGCGGCGCCGTCTCGGGCATCTTCGGCGGGGGCATGCCCTTCTCCGCGGCGGACGGGCGCTACAACATCCTGCTCATGGGCGGGGACGCCGGCGAGGACCGCGAGGGGAGGCGCCCGGACTCGATGACGGTGCTCAGCATCGACGCGTCCTCCGGCCAGACCGTGACCATCTCCCTGCCCCGCAATCTGCAGAACGTCCCCTTCCCGGAGGACTCCCCCATGCACGGGGTCTACCCTGAGGGCTTCAACTGCGGGGACGAGTGCATCATGAACGCCGTCTACACGGACGTGATGCAGAACCACAAGGACCTCTACCCGGACGTCGCCGATCCCGGGGCACAGGCCACCAAGGAGGCCGCCGAGGGCGTCACGGGCCTGAAGATCCAGGCGTACGCGCTGATCGACATGGACGGCTTCGCGTCCCTCGTGGACGCCCTCGGCGGCATCGACCTGAACGTGGGCGGACGGGTTCCCATGGGCGGTGGCACCAACCTTGACACCGGCGAGAAGAACCCCATCCTGGGGTGGATCGAGCCCGGTGTGCAGCACATGGACGGTTACCACGCCCTCTGGTACGCCCGCTCCCGCGAGGGCGCCACGGACTACGACCGCCAGGCCCGGCAGCGCTGCGTCCAGGCCGCGATGCTCGCCCAGCTGAACCCGGTCACGGTGGCCACCAAGTTCGACGAGCTCGCGAGCTCTGGCCAGCAGATCCTCGAGACGGACATCCCGCAGTCCTCGATCGGCTCCATGGTCACCGTGGCCACGAAGGCCAAGGACCACGAGCTGCAGGCGTACGCGGCGGGTCCTCCCTACTACGACCAGTCCTTCCCCACCTACCCGGACTACGACCAGTTCCGCTCAGACCTGGCGCAGCTGCTCGAGAAGGCCAGCGGCAACGACGCCCAGGCGGCTCCGGCGGCGGGCGGCGCGGCGTCATCGTCCTCCGGCACGGCGAACGCCGCAACGGCGGGATTCACCTCGGGTGGCGGCTCTGTCACCGGTGGAGGAGCCGGAATTGGGACCACCGCGGTGGTGCCGGCGGCACTGAAGGTGCCCACCGAGGAGACGCTGTCCCCGAATGGCACCTGCTCCGTCCCCTGACGGGCACGGGGCATCGGTGCAGCGGTACAGGTACAGGTACAGGTACATCGGTACAGTGGAGCCGTGGCAAACATCCTGCAGTCCCCCGAGTGGGCCCAGTTCCAACAGAGCATCGGACACCGTGTGATCCAGGCCGAGGGCCCCGGATGGCGCTACCTGGCCACCGTGGAGGGCGGTCGCACGGGCCGCTACCTCTACTGCCCGTACGGCCCGGAGGCGGACTCCCCGGAGGCCTTCGACCGCGCCCTCGCGGACCTCACCGCCCAGGCTCGCGCGAACCGCTGCTGGTTCGTGCGCGTGGAGCCGATCAACGGGCACACCGTGGACGGGATCGAGACCGCGGAGGCCTCGCTGCGCCGTCGTGGGATGAAGCGCGCGCCGCGCCAGGTGCAGCCGGGGCACACCCAGCTGATCGACCTGCGCAAGGACTCCAAGGACCTGCTCAAGGCCATGAAGTCCACCAACCGCAACCTGTACCGCAACATTCACAAGAAGGGCGTGAGCATCGAGCGCTCGCAGGACCCTGCTGACGTGGAGCACCTGCTGCGGTTCCTGGACGACACCGCGAAGCGCCGGAACTTCAACCGGCAGCAGGACGACTACCTGCGCGCCGTCGCCGCCTCCCTGATGCCGGTGGACGCGGCGAGCCTGTACCTCGCGAAGCTCGATGGCGAGCCGATTGCGGCGTCGCTCGTGTACGACTCTGCGGACACCCGCACCTACGCGCACGCCGCCATGGACCAGGAGCACCGCAGGCTCTCCGCGGGCATCCCCCTGGTGGTCACCATGGTCATGGACGCCAAGGAGAAGGGCCTCACCTGGTTCGACCTCTTCGGCACCGCACCAGAGGGCGCAGGACCCGAGCACGAGTGGTACGGGTTCACGTCCTTCAAGAAGTCCTTCGGCGGTGAGCCGGTCGCCTACCCGGGCACCTGGGACCTTCCCGTCTCCCGCGCCGGGTACACGGCGTACAGCGGGGTGCGCGCGGCCCGCGAGGGACTCGGATCGCTCGCCGGAACACTGCGCGAACGGGCCGGGAGCCTGCGGGAGCGCCCCGGTAGTCTGCGTGAGCGCCTTGGCGGGCTGGGCAGCCGGGCGACGACGCCGCGCGGGAAGAAGGACGACGCATGAGCCGCACCGCGCTGGTCACGGGTGCCACGGGAGGGATCGGTCGGGCGTTCACGAAGGCCCTGCACGAGCGCGGATACGCGCTGATTCTCACCGGGCGCAGCACCGAGAAGCTCACGGAGTTGTCACAGGAGGCCACCGGTGGTGCCGCACAGATTGTCGTGGCGGACCTGGGCACGCAGGACGGCATCGACACCCTGGTGGACGTCCTGGAGCGCAACCCCGTGCACCTTCTGGTCAACAATGCAGGCTTCGGGACGCACGGCGAGTTCGCCGCCCTGGACCTGGACCGTGAACTGGAGGAGCTCACCGTGAACGTGCGGGCGCTGATGACGCTCACGCACACCGCCCTGCAGTCCATGACGGTCGCCCGCAGCGGTGCCATCATCAACGTGGCCTCGGTGGCGGGCTTCCAGCCGCTTCCGTCCATGGCCACGTACAGCGCGTCCAAGGCGTTCGTGGACAGGTTCACCCTGGCCGTGGGCGTGGAGGCCCGCAAGCACGGCGTCCAGGTGCTGAGCGTGAATCCGGGGCCAGTCGACACGGACTTCTTCCGGGTGGCGGACGCCTCGGCCATCGACCTCGGGCGCTCCGCGAAACCGGAGGACCTCGTAACCGCCACGCTCACCGCGCTGGAGAAAAGGCGGCCCCGGGTGGTCTTTCCCCGGACCTACCACGGCCTCGAACGGATCGCCGGTCTGCTTCCGCAGTCCCTCACGGCTCGCGTGGCGAACCTCGTCTCCGGCAGGGCGTAGCCCCGACGGGGCTCACCAGCGGGCGGCGTCCCGGACGGCCGCGCGACCCTCCGCGAGGGCCCGGCGCAGCAGGCCGTCGGCCGCCGGCTGAGTCTCGGGCGCCGTGGCGTCCGTCGTCCCGGTCTCCAGGTCTGTGCCTCCGAACTCTGGCTGTGCCCGCCGCTTGCCGCGCCTGGCGCGTTTGGCTCCTTTGGAAGACGGAGTCTTCTTGGCGGACGTGGTGTGCTTCTTTATTGCCCTCTTCTCGGCTTTCGCCGCCTTGGCGGCCTTGCGCGACGGGGCGGCGTCCTGCTCGGCGACGTCGACGGCGTCGTCCGCGGACCCAGCTCCGGCGAGCCCGACGTCAACGGCCCCAGTCTCGACAACCTCGGCCGCGGCGTCGTCGCGCCCCGCGCCTGCAGCGTCCGTCTCGGAACCCGCCCGGTGAGTGGGGCCCGAGGTGTTTGCGGGGCTCATGTGCTCCGGGAGGATCTCCTCGCGGCGGTCCTGCCGGGAGCGCCGGCCGAGCACGCGGCGCCGTGTCTTCTCGGCGCGGCCCGCGATCTGGAACTCTCCCACCAGGGGGTACTCCCACGTGCCGAGGACCTCCACGTCCTCGGTCGCGAGCTCGCGCAGCACCATGGGCTGGCCGGCCTGGTCCGGATCCCCCGCGAGCACCTTGTGCACGAGCCGCTGCTGGAGCTGGACGAGACCGGTGAGCAGCAGGGCGTCGTCCACCCCGAGCTCCCGGGCGCGGTCCGTGAAGCCCAAGCGGTAGATCATGGCGGCCTCGCCCGTGTGCACGAACCACAGGTAGCCCAGGGCCTTCTCGGGCCCGTCCTTGGGGCGCTCGGTCGCCACCAGGAACACGGAGTTCTCCCCCACGGCGCGCAGCAGCTCACGGATGTGCTGGGTGCGCAGGCCCACGTGGGAGAGGTCCCGGTCCTCGGCGTTCACGCGCCGCACCCGCACTCCCGAGTCCCTCAGACCCGCGCGGCAGCGCTGCAGAGTCTCGCTCGACAGGCGCTTGGACAGCTCCCCCTCGGTCTCGCCGAGGCGCACCACCAGGTGGCGGGGGCCGGCTTCACCGCGGCGGGGCTTGTCACGACGGCGGTAGCCGGCCTCCGCGAGCTCATCCGCGAGTTCCGTGGTGGCGTGGGTGTCCGGGCTGACGCGCAGCACCGCGGCGTCGTGCACCGTGCGGGAGTGCTCCTGGAGTGCAGCGAGCACGGCCACGAGGTCACGCGGGTCCTTCACGTGCAGGGACTTGGCGTCCACCACCGTGTGGCGGTCCTCCGGGTAGACCAGCAGCTGGCCGTACCCCACGGTCTGGTTGCCGCGATCCACCCCCACCCGCTGCACGCGGACGTCGTCGCGGGTGAGAGCCTCGGCCTCGCCGATGCCCCACAGCAGGTCCGGGTGCCCGCCTGTGACTCGCACGCGGGCGTCCCAGCTCTGACGGTTCCCGCAGGGGGTCACGTTCAACGTCACGGTGTCTGTCCTCTCCTCATGCCCATGAACACCGCGACCCAGCTTAGCCGGGCGCGGGCCCCGCCCCGGTCGCCCATGCGAACGGCGCGCCCACCCGGAAAGGGCGGACGCGCCGTCGACGTCGTGGGACGTCAAGGTCACTTCTGGTGGCGTTCGTACTTCTCCCACTTCTTGGCGAGGTGCTCGGCCTCGACCATGCGCACCGTGCCGGAGCGGGAGCGCATCACGATGGACTGGGTGGTGATGGTGCGCCCGCGGTAGCGCACGCCGCGCAGCAGGTCGCCGTCCGTGATGCCGGTGGCGGCGAAGAAGCAGTTGTCGGAGGTGACGAGCTCGTCCGTGGTGAGGATCCGGTCCACGTCCAGCCCGGCGGCGGCCGCCTTCTCACGCTCGGCCTCGTCCGTGGGTGCCAGGCGGCCCTGGATCACGCCACCGGTGGCCTTCACGGCGCACGCGGTGACGATGCCCTCCGGGGTGCCGCCGATGCCCATCATGATGTCCACCCCGGTGCCCTCGCGGCACGCGGCGATCGCGCCGGCCACGTCCCCGTCCAGAATCATTCGGGTGCGGGCGCCGGTCGCGCGGATCTCCTCCACGAGGCCCTGGTGCCGGGGTCGGTCCAGGACGCACACGGTGACCTGGTTGGGCTTCACGCCCTTGGCCTTGGCCACCAGGTGGATGTTCTGCTTCACGGGCAGTCGCAGGTCCACCATGTCCGCGGCCTCCGGACCCACCACGAGCTTGTCCATGTAGAACACGGCCGAGGGGTCGAACATCGAGCCGCCGTCCGCCACGGCGATCACCGCGAGCGCGTTGTTCATGCCGAGCGCGGTCAGGCGCGTGCCGTCGATGGGGTCCACCGCGACGTCCGAGGCCGGGCCCCTGCCGTCACCCACCTGCTCGCCGTTGAACAGCATGGGGGCCTCGTCCTTTTCGCCCTCGCCGATGACCACGGTGCCGTTGAAGTCCACGGTGGAGAGGAAGGAGCGCATGGCGTCCACCGCCGCACCGTCCGCGCTGTTCTTGTCACCGGCACCCACCCAGTGGCCGCCCGCGATCGCCGCGGCCTCCGTGACGCGCACCAGTTCGAGCGCCAAGTTGCGGTCCGCTGCATTTCCCGAGCTGCCGTACTGGGTGTTCTCTGCCACGTTGTTCCTCACCTTCGAGTTTCGGTGCGCCTCACCACCACCTGGGCCCGGGCGCCACCACGGTTGCCCCCAGCATATCCCCGGGCCTGTCCTGTTGGGCGGGTCCGCGCGGGCACGGCACAATGGAGGACGTGAGTTCTTCTGCTTCCGGGCCCTCCCGCGATCCCCACCCCGCGCCGTCGACGTCCCCTTCCGGCGCAGCCCCCGATGACGCCGCCGCGGCAGGCACCGCCGCGACGGACAGCGCGGGCGCGGAGGCCACAGACACCCCGGGGGCCACGGCGGGCGCCGACCAGCCCACCCCGCAGCTCACCACCAAGCAGGCGTCGCGGATCAACGCCCCGGTGCGCGGGATGGTGATCTCCATGCTCGTGCTGCTGCTCCTGCTGCTGCCGTTCCTGTGGCTGCAGCCCCGCCCGGACGCCCAGCCCTACCGGGCGCACGTGGACGTTGCCCAGGAGGCCACCTTCGCCGCGGACCAGGCGTCCTTCACCCCGGCCGCACCGGACCTCGGGGAAAGCTGGAGTGCCAACTACGCGCGCTGGGACGAGAAGTCCCAGGACGGTGTGCCGCTGTGGAACGTGGGCTTCCTCTCCCCCGACTACCACCTGGTGGACATGGTCCAGACCGCCGAGTCGAACCCCACGTGGCTCGCCCAGCGCACGGAGCTGGTGCCCGTGACGGACGAGAAGGAGGTCGCGGGCGTCACCTGGCAGATCCACCACCGGGACGCCTCTGGCAAGCAGGACGCGTTCACGGCGTGGGTGGGCACTCTCAAGGACTCCACGGTGGTGCTCAGCGGCGACGCCCCGGACGCGGACTTCCAGCTCGTGGCGGAAGCGCTCTCCCGCTCCTGAGTGCGCGCGCCGGTGCCGCCCCAGGCACCCGGCGCCTCGGCGGGGTTACCCTGTAACGGCGGCGCGCAGTATCACGCCGCGTCACCCCTCCTCGAGTCATGGAGTCCCACCGTGAACACTGAGACAGCCAGCGTGGACCACGCACCCGGCACCCCCTCCGAGGCCTGGCGGGCCCTGCAGGAGGGCAACTCCCGGTTCATCTCCGGGGACAAGCTGCACCCCCACCAGGACGCGCAGCGCCGCGAGAGCCTCGCCGAGTCGCAGAAACCGTTCGCCGTGATCTTCGGCTGCTCGGACTCCCGGCTCGCCGCGGAGATCATCTTCGACCTGGGCCTCGGGGACGCGTTCGTGATCCGCACTGCGGGCCAGGTCATCGACAACGCCGTGCTCGGTTCCCTCGAGTTCGCGATCGACGTGCTCGGCACACCGCTGATCATGGTGCTCGGCCACGACTCGTGCGGCGCGGTGACCGCCACAAAGAACTCCGTGGAGTCCGGTGAGCTTCCCACCGGTTTCCAGAGGGACCTGGTGGAGCGCATCACCCCGTCCGTCCTGCAGGCACAGCGCTCCGGGAACGCGGACCTGCAGGACATGGTCGTGGAGCACACCAAGCAGACCGCGGCACGCATGCTGGACCAGTCCACCGTGATCTCCGGTGCTGTCTCCCGCGGTGAGGCCGCCGTCATCGGCGTGTTCTACCACCTTGCGGACGGCAAGGCCGAGCTGGTCTACAGCGACGATCCCCAGATCAGCTAGTCGCCCAGGCGTTCGACGAGCAGGGAATCCCTGCTCGTCGCCGTTGTCCCGAGTACCAGGACCTGCTGCACACGGACCAGACCCGCGAGGACACGTGGCGGCGCGGCGTCGTCCACCTCCCTCCGACCTCACCGGGCGCGGCAGCGCCAGGGCTCCGGTCCCGACGTCGTGCCCGGCCGACGTCGCGGGTCTGACCACGACGTCGTCACGAGCCCGGATCGCGGAGCGCTTCGTCGGGCGCCGAGGGGCGCGGTGGCCGTAAACTGGCGACATGGCTGAAAACACTGAGTACCGCATCGAGCACGACACCATGGGCGAGGTCCGCGTTCCCAAGAACGCCCTCTACCGCGCGCAGACGCAGCGCGCCGTGGAGAACTTCCCCATCTCGGGCAACACGTTGGAGCGCGAGCACATCAAGGCGCTCGCGCAGGTGAAGAAGGCCGCCGCGACCGCCAACGAGGAGTTGGGTGTGCTGGACGCGCAGCGCGCCCAGGCCATCCGCGACGCCGCGGACGCCGTGGCCGCAGGGGAGCACGACGGCGAGTTCCCCATCGACGTGTTCCAGACCGGTTCGGGCACCTCCTCGAACATGAACACCAACGAGGTCCTGGCCACGCTGGCCTCCCGCGCGCTCGAGTCCGCCGGAGTGGAGGTCCACCCGAACGACCACGTCAATGCGTCGCAGTCCTCCAACGACGTCTTCCCCACCTCCGTGCACGTGGCCGTGACGAACGCGCTGATCAACGACCTCAAGCCGGCCATGGACGTCCTCGCCACCTCCCTGGAGAAGAAGGCGGAGGAGTTCAAGACCGTGGTGAAGTCCGGTCGCACGCACCTCATGGACGCGACCCCTGTGACCCTGGGCCAGGAGTTCAGCGGCTACGCGGCCCAGGTGCGCTACGGCATCGAACGCATCGACGCCTCCCTGCCCCGCGTGGCGGAGGTCCCCCTGGGCGGCACCGCCGTGGGCACCGGCATCAACACCCCGGACGGCTTCTCGGCGCGCGTGATCGAGCTGCTGTCCGCGGAGACCGGCCTTCCGCTGACCGAGGCGCGCAACCACTTCGAGGCGCAGGCCAACCGTGACGGCCTGGTGGAGGCCTCCGGGCAGCTGCGCAACATTGCGTACTCCTACATGAAGTTCATGAACGACATCCGCTGGATGGGCTCCGGGCCCAACACCGGTCTCGGTGAGCTGCACATCCCGGACCTGCAGCCCGGCTCCTCGATCATGCCCGGCAAGGTCAACCCGGTGATCTGCGAGGCGACCATCCAGGTGGCCGCGCAGGTGATTGGCAACGACACCACCGTGGCTCTGTCCTCCACCAACGGTGCGTTCGAGCTGAACGTGGGTATTCCCGTGATGGCCGCGAACCTGTTGGAGTCCATCCGCCTGCTCGCCAACGTGTCCCGCGTGGCCGCGGAGAAGATGGTGGACGGGTTGCAGGCCAACGTGGAGCGCTGCACGTTCCTGGCCGAGGCGTCCCCCTCGATCGTGACCCCGCTGAACAAGGCGATCGGCTACGAGGCCGCCGCAAAGATCGCCAAGCACGCCGTCGCGAACAAGATGACGGTGCGCGAGGCCACCATCGAGCTCGGCTACGTGGACGGCGAGAAGCTCACCGAGGAGCAGCTGGACAAAGCGCTGGACGTCACCACGATGACCGGCAACTACTGAGCTGATCCCGGGCGGCCCGCCGGGCTCGCACGGACCCGGTCCTGAGACGCAGAACTCGGCCACCCGATGTTTCGGGTGGCCGAGTTCCGTTCTGTGATGCTGCGGCCCGGTGGTGATGTGGTCCTGCGGTCCGGGGACCGCGTCGGCGGAGGGTTGTCAGGTCTTCCACCGGGACCACGCCGCCTGGCGCGAGGTGCCGGCGGCACCGGCCACGGCGGACCACGAGGCCGCCTCCGCCACGGAGCGGGCACTAACCCCCAGGTGCTCACCCGCCGCCGCGCTGATCCGCAGCAGGGCCTGGAACGCTTCGGGATCCCCGCGGCCGCTCAGCTGCGCGAGGGCCCGCAGCGCCGCGTCCTCGAGGTCGGACACGGAGGGTTCGGGGCCGGACGGGGCGGGTGTGTGGCTGCTCACGGATCCCATCATGGCACCACCCGCCCCGATCTCGGGAACCGGGGCGAGTGCCGGACTCACCGTCCCTCGAGCACGAGTTCAAGGGTGTCGTCCGGGTCGTCGAAGCCACGGGTCCACGAGACACCGGGCCACACGTACTCGACCGTGCCCAGGTCCGGGCGGTAGTGGGCGGTGAACAGCGTGCCGAACCCGGCCGAGTAGTGGTCCTGGTGCAGGGGATCCCGCAGGAAGCTGTCCCGCGCCTCGGCGGCGCTCACCCCCTGCTCGGCGGATGCGTCCAGGAACTCCAGGCGCTCCACCGAGTGGAACTGCGCGGCCTTCTGCGGGTACTCCGGGGTCTTGCCGCGGTGGTTGGTCGCGGTGCACGCGTCGAAGAACTCGGTGTCCTGCCCCGGGGCCACGAAGGCGGTGAAGCGCTCACCGCTGACGTCCACCACGGTGATGTTGTAGGACATGGACACGGGCAGCCCGCGCAGCAGCTTCCTCGCCTGGGCAGCGGTCTCCGCGACCTCCAGCAGGTAGCGGACCACCAGGGGGATCGCGAAGCCGGGCCCGGAGCCGGGACGCCCGCCGAACGTGAGGGACACGGCCAGACCGGCGTCGTTCATCCCGTCCAGCAGCCCCCACAGGCAGTCGCCCGTGCCGATCACCTTGCGTCCGGTGAACTCGCTCGAGTACACCGTGGCCTCCCACAGCTCCGGCACGTAGTCGTAGTTGCGGGTCAGGGACGTCTCCTCCCCCACCGTCGCCAGCTGCGAGCACGCCGGTGCGAAGGCGGGAAGGTTCCACATGGTCAGGAAGCGCGCTGCGTCGCCGTCACCGCCGGTCTGCGCCACGAGCTCGCGCCATGTGGGCACCAGCTCGGGCATGTGCTCCTCGAGCCTGCCACGGGCTTCCTCGAGGCTCGGGCGGGTGCCGGGACCCGTGAGGTACCACGAGCGGTACGCGGGCCAGGTGGCGTCGAAGAGCGCCTTCCAGCGCGGGCCGGGTGTGGCCTCGTGGATCCCGTAGACCGTCACCGGGTAGGCGCGGGCCGGGGCCTGCCATGTGCTCCAGTCGGTCTCGAACGCCTCGGTTCCATGGTCTTCGGCGCCGCCGACGTCGCCCGCGGCGGGCGTTCGACGGCGCGCACCCCGGGTGGGCAGATCGCCCCAGGCTCCGGGGCTGCCGGTCGCGAGTCGCGCGGAGGCGCGCACCCAGTCCACACGGGCCCAGTCGATGGCAGCCCAGTCGACCCCGGCCCATGCGGTCGGAACGGCGGTGGTGGTTCCCGCGGAGCGGGCGGAGCCGTCGTTGCGGGAGACGTTCTTTGCGGATTTTGTCATGCGTCAAGCAAACATTGACGTTCCACCCTGCGTCAACCCCGACTTGACGGTGCGCTGCCCCACCAGGGCCTGTCTCGTTCGCCACATAGATTCCGGGAGCCCCCGGGAACGGGACTAAGCTGGCGCGCAGCGACTTTTTCCACTACCGCCGCACGGCACGGCCGCGGCGGCCCGCCTCCCGAGGAGAACGCGTGAAACTTGCAGACCAGATCATCCAGCAACTCATCGCCGCGGGCGTCGAGCGCATCTACGGCGTGGTGGGCGACAGCCTGAACCCGATCGTGGATGCGGTCCGCCGCTCGGGGGGCTCCGCCAAGGGCGGCATCGACTGGGTCCACGTGCGCCACGAGGAGGCCGCCGCTTTCGCCGCGAGCGCCGAGGCGCAGGTGACCGGCAAGCTCGCCGTGTGCGCGGGCTCGTGCGGTCCCGGCAACCTGCATCTGATCAACGGCCTCTACGACGCCAACCGCTCCGGTGCCCCTGTGCTGGCGATCGCCTCCCACATCCCCTCCCAGTACATCGGCTCGGGGTACTTCCAGGAGACGCACCCGGACCGGATCTTCACCGAGTGCTCCGTCTACTCGGAGCTCGTGAGCACGGCCAAGCAGTCGCCCTCCGTGGTGGCCTCCGCGATCCAGTTCGCCGTCACGAGCCCGGGCGTGTCTGTGGTGACGCTGCCCGGTGACCTCGCGGACTCGGACGTGGCCGCCGACGCCCGTCCCTACTCCGTTCCCGCCCCCAGCTCGATCGTGCCCTCCGACGAGACGATCGCCCGCATGGCCGAGGCCCTGAACTCCGCCAAGAAGGTTGCGATCTTCGCGGGCATCGGCGTGTCTGGCGCGCACGACGAGGTCATCGCGCTCGCGGACACGCTCAACGCTCCCATCGGCCACTCGCTGCGCGGCAAGGACCAGATCCAGTTCGACAACCCGTTCGACGTCGGCATGACCGGGCTGCTGGGCTACGGCGCCGCGGCCGAGGGGCTGCACGACGCGGACGTCATGGTCATGCTGGGCACGGACTTCCCGTACGACCAGTTCCTCCCGGACGTCACCACCATCCAGGTGGACACCAACCCCGCAGTGATTGGACGCCGCACGGGCGTGACCGTGCCGGTGTACGGGGACGTGAAGTCCACGATCCTCAAGCTGCTGCCCGAGCTGCAGCCCAAGAAGGACCGCTCCTTCCTGGACAAGACCCTCGCCAAGCACGACAAGCTGATGAACAAGGCCGTGGGTGCCTACACCCGCAAGGTCGAGAAGATCACCCCCATCCACCCCGAGTACGCCGCGTCCGTGCTGGACCAGGTGGCCGCCCGGGACGCCGTGTTCACTGCTGACACCGGCATGTGCAACGTGTGGACCGCGCGCTACATCAACCCGCTCGGCACCCGCCGCGTCCTGGGCTCCTACCTGCACGGCTCCATGGCCAACGCCCTGCCCCACGCGATCGGCGCGTCCATGGCGGAGCCGGGCCGCCAGGTGATCTCGGTCTCGGGCGACGGCGGGCTGTCCATGCTCATGGGCGAGCTGCTCACGCTCGCCGCGTACGACCTGCCGGTCACCGTGGTGGTCTTCAACAACTCGACGCTCGGCATGGTCAAGCTGGAGATGCTCGTGGACGGGCTGCAGGACTACGGCGTGGATGTCCCCCAGACCGACTACGCGGCGATCGCCCGCGCCGCCGGGCTGCAGGGCATCCGCGTGGAGAAGCCCAAGGATCTCGAGTCGGCGTTCACCACCGCGCTCTCGCACCGTGGCCCCTCGCTCGTGGAGGTCATCACCGACCCCAACGCGCTGTCCATCCCCCCGAAGATCAAGAGCGAGCAGGTCTTCGGCTTCGCCACGGCCATGTCCCGCATCGTGCTCAACCGCGGTGCCGGCGAGGCCGTGTCGATGGCTCGCTCCAACCTGCGCAACATCCCGCGCGGCTGAGCCCGACGCCGTCGCCCGCACAACGGCGCACACGGACGGGGACCCGGTGGCACGCCGCCGCCGGGTCCCCGTTCACGTTTCCGCACAACAGGCCGGGAACGCCACGGATCCCGCGAGCGCCGTAAGGCGTGTGAGCCGTGGGAGCCGTGTGAGCCGGAACATATAGGATCACGGGAGCAGTGCCCCTGTTCGCTCCCGTCAGGATTGGAGGCGGTGTCCCATGACCGCCGAGGACCCCTGGCCGCCCACCGACCCCGGGCGGCGTCGCCACCTGCTCGCGAACCTCGCGCACGGCTACTTCGTGGAGGGCGCCTCCAAGGTCTCGCTGGGCAAGAGGTCCGGGCTCTCTCGCTTCCAGGTGGCCGCCCTGCTGCAGGAGGCGCAGGAGACCGGGGTCGTGCGGATCGAGATCACGGTGCCGCTCGAGAGCGCGGACGCGGACCTCGCCCGGGCCGCGGGCCTGGAGCGGCTCGTGACGGTGGGCAGTCCCCACTGGCCCGCCGACCGCGACGACCTCGCACGCGCCGTCGCCCGGGAGGTCACCCGGCTGCTGCGGGACGACACCGTCCTGGGCATCTCCTGGTCCCGAATGCTCCAGGTCGCGGTCGGTCACCTGCCGCCGCTGCCGCACAACGACGTCGTACAGCTCGCCGGTGCGCTGTGCACTGACGGCACGCCCACCGAGGAGCCGCCGCATCTGCTCGTCGGCCTGGCCTGCCGCGCCGCGTGGCCGCTGTGGGCGCCATTGGTCGTGGAGCGGGCCGAGTCCCTGAAGGAGTCCCGCGAGGTCGCGGGGACACTGCGCCGGGCGGACGCTCTCGAGGTCGCGGCGCTGGCCGTCGGGCACTGGTCGCCGGAGGGTTCGACCGTGTGGCCGCGGGTCGGCGAGGACGTCGCCCGCGCCGCGCGGGACGCCGGGGCCGTGGCCGAGGTCTCTGGGCACCTGCTGGACGAGGCCGGCCACGAGGTGGACACGCCCGTGGCTGGAATGGTCGTCTCGGCGGGTGTGGGGCAGCTGCGCGCGGCCCGCCACAGGATCGGGGTCGCCTCCGGCGCGGAGCGCGCGCCCGCGGTCCTCTCCGCGGTGCGCGGTGATCTCGTGGACCACCTGGTGTGCGACACAGCTCTGCGCGACGAGCTGGGGCGGCTCCTCCACGGCGGTGCACCTCCCCGCGAGCAGTGACCCGCCCCGGGGCTCCCGGTGACGCACCTCAGCTCACCCTCCCGGCGTCGCAAGGCACCCGTCCCGTCCACGCCAACGAAAGGACGTCATGACCCCCACGGTCGTCGGCATCGACTCCTCCACGCAGTCCTGCAAGGTCCTGGTGGTGGACGCGGCCACCGGCCGCACCCTGGCCTCCGGCAGCGCCCCTCACCCGGACGGCACGAGCGTGGACCCCGCGCACTGGCTCAGCGCGCTGCGCACCGCGTGGCGGCAGGTGGGCGTCCCGGAGCGTGACGACGTCCTCGCCGTCTCGGTGGCCGGGCAGCAGCACGGGATGGTGGCGCTGGACGCCGAGGGCACCCCGGTACACGATGCGCTGCTGTGGAACGACGTCCGCAGCGCGCCCCAGGCCACCCGCATGCTCGAGGAGCACGGGCCCCGGTGGTGGATGGAACGGGTGGGCATGTCACCCGTCCCGTCCATGACGCTGTCCAAGCTCGCGTGGCTCGCGGAGAACGAGCCGGGGGCCGCCTCCCGCGTGGCGCGCGTCATGCTGCCCCACGACTGGCTGACGCTGCAATTGTGCGGGGAGTGCGTCACGGACCGCTCGGACGCCTCCGGAACGGGCTACTTCGACCCGTCGACCAATCGCTACCGCCCCGAGCTGCTGGAGGAGTACTTCGGTGCGGTGCCCGAGCTGCCCCGGGTGCTCGGTCCCGGTGAGGCCGCGGGGACGCTCGGGGAGCAGTGGGGGTGCGGCGGCGACGTCGTCGTGGGCCCGGGCGCGGGGGACAACGCGGCCGCCGCGCTCGGCCTGGGCCTGCGCGAGGCGGAGGTGGCGGTGTCCGTGGGAACCTCCGGAACCGTGTTCGCGTGCAGCCCCGAGCCGCCGCAGGACCCGACGTCCGTGACCGCCGGCTTCGCGGACGCCACGGGCCGGTTCCTGCCGCTGCTGTGCACGATCAACGCCGCGCGCGTCATGACCACCACCGCAGATCTGCTGGGGGTGGATCTGGAGGAGTTCACCCGCCTCGCGCGGTCCGGTCCCTCGGACGCGGGCGGGCTGACGCTGCTGCCCTACTTCGACGGCGAGCGCACGCCCAATCTGCCCACAGCCACCGGACACCTGGGCGGGATGACCGCGCCTCGCTGACCCGGGAGAACCTCGCCCGGGCGGCCGTGCTCTCCGTGGCCAACTCCCTCGCGGACTGCCTGGACATCCTGCGCGAGGCGCACGTGGCGGTGGATCGTGTGCTGCTCATCGGCGGCGGCGCCCGGTCCGAGGCGCTGTGCGAGGTCCTGCCGGACACGCTCGGCATGCCGGTCACGGTGCCGGAGGCGGGTGAGTACGTGGCGCTGGGTGCCGCGCGGCAGGCGGCCTGGGCGGCCACGGAGGAGCTGCCCGAGTGGTCCCGCTCCGTGAGCCGGGAGCTGTTTCCCGCGGGCGACGTCGGCGTGCAGGAGTTCCGCCGCCGCTACGCCCTCGCCCGGCAGGAAACACAGGCGCAGCTCGGCTGAGCACCCAGAGCACGTCGCTCACCGGTTCACCGGCTCGTCGTTTCCCCGGTGCGTTGATTCCCGGGTTCGTCGGTTACCCGGCCCACGTGTTCGTCGGCTCCCGCGAACCCCTCAGCTCTCGAAGCCCGTGCGCCCCGTGAACTCCAGCGCGGCCCGCAGCCGCTCGGCCTGGTGCTCCGGCATGGGAGGCAGCTCGTCCACCGGGTACCAGTCCACGGCGAGGGACTCGTCGTCCGCGACCCGCGCGTCCCCGGAGAGGTAGCTGCACAGGAACGTGTGGTCCAGGAACTGGCAGCGGTCTCCGTTGGGGAACTGCACCTCCCCGCCGGCCTTGACCCGCACGAGCGCGTCCACGGTGATCTCCACCCCGGTCTCCTCCAGGCACTCGCGCCGGGTGGCCACACCGGGGTCCTCCCCCGGTTCCACGATGCCGGTGATCAGGCCCCAGTTCCCGTTGTCCGCGCGGCGCCCGAGCAGCACACGGCCCTCGTGCAGCACCACGGCGGTGCACCCCGGCAGCCAGAGCAGGTCGTGGCCGATCGAGCGGCGCAGGTGCTGGATGAACTCGGGTGTGGCCACGGGGTGGTCCTCCTGGTCGGTGACGGCGGGGTGCTACAGCCACGCGGAGAGGTTTCCTCCCCCACGGAGAGGACCCTCCCCACGGGGTGGTCGCTCCCCAGGGTACGTGCCCGCCCGTCACGGAAACCCCTCACGGGAAACCCGTCACAGGAACGTGAGGACCCCCAGGCTGCCCACGATCATGAACGGTCCCAGCGGGATCCGGCTGCCCGCCCCGGCCCGCCGGGTGAGCATGAGCACCACGCAGAAGATCCCTGCAGAGACGAAGGTGACGGCGAGTGCAAGCACGGTGTGGCCCACCGAGGCGAACCCCGTGGCCAGGCCCAGCACCCCCGCGAGCCGCACGTCTCCCATGCCCATGCCGGAGGGATTGATCAGCCGCAACACCAGGAAGAGTCCGCCCATGAGCACGAGTCCCCACAGCATCCACCACAGCCGCACGGTGTCGTGGACGAGCAACGCCGAACCCGCCAGCAGCACGGCGGTCACGGGGTAGAGGGGACGCACCACGGCACCGGGCAGGCGGTGTTCGCGGATGTCCGTGGCGGCGAGCCACACTCCTGAGCAGGCGAGCACCAGGACGGCCAGGGCACAGGCCACCGCGGCCAGCTGCGCGCTGGGCGACGTGTCCTTCAGGTGCTCCCCCACGAACCCCCCGATGCCCGACGCAGCGGTCAGCATCATGCGCCCATCCTAGGCACAGCCCCCGCCCCACCGGGAGAGCGCGGCGCAGGCCTGTGGAGAACCACTTCGTAGACTGGGGCCATGAGCACGCCCAGGCAGACCGGAGCCCGCTGGCAGGAGGAAACACCCTGGCAGGAGGAAGCACCCTGGCAGGGTGGAGCGTCCTCGCGCAGCGGGGCACCGTGGCAGCGCGGGGCACCCCCGCACGAGGGGTCCCCCTGGTCCGGGGCACCCGAGGACACGGCCGTGCACGAGGAGTCCTTCGCCGCCCTGTGCCGCTCCTCCCCGTGGCGGTGGGAGACCCTGCGTTTCTCCCTGCACTGGGTGCCGGGCGCGCAGGACCGCCCCGCCCAGCCGGTGCGAGCCTGGCTGCGCCGGCCCTCGGACCTGCGGGTCGAGACGCTGCGGGGCCACGCGCTGTACACGAGCACGTCCCTGGAGCGCTCCCGGGACGACTTCTACGTAGCGGACACCCCGCGCTCCTGGCTGCTCCCGCCGGGTCTCGTGACCCCCGTGTACGACGACGACGGCCTGGTCACCCGCCGTCCCGAGGCCGCCTACGGGGACCCCGTGTTCGGCGGCGGCCGGTGGCAGGCGATCCTCGACCCCGTGGAGCTCGTGGGCCCGGCCCCGGTCCCGCCGTACCTGCCGGAGCAGCGACCCGCGCGGCTGCGCTCGCTGGCGGCCGGGGCGTTCGCGAAGCGCCGGGTGTGGTGCGCCACCGTGGAGCCCACCGTGCGCTACCGCCCGGTGACGGCGGCCCACCCGCTCGCTCCGGGGCCCACCCGGATCGCCGTGGACACGGCCACCGGCGTGTGCGTGTACTCCCATGTGCTGAGCGGCCCGTACGCCGGCCAGGGGCACCGGCTCGTGGTCGAGGGGGTGGACGAGTACCAGCTGGACGACCTCTTCACCCGCGAGGACTTCGACCTCACGGACGTCTCCCACCACCTCCCGTGGCGGGTCCCCGGCCACTGACGCGCCGCGGAGACCTCACTGGGGCACGCCCCCGAGGGGCCGTTGAAGGGCCGCTGAGGCGCCGCGGTTCCGTGCGCCCCCACCCGGGGAACGACGTCGCCGCCGGCCTTCGCGGCGTCCCCGCCCCGCTCTCCCCAGGCCGAACGCCGATCGGACGTCGGCCTGGTGGCGGCAGCGCACAGGTCTGGCGCCGCCGGGCTCAGCCGCCGAAGCGGCGCTGCCGGCGGGCGTAGTCGCGCAGGGCGCGCAGGAAGTCGACGCGCCGGAAGTCCGGCCACAACGCCTCGCAGAAGTAGAACTCGCTGTACGCGGACTGCCACATCAGGAATCCCGAGAGCCGCTGCTCCCCGGAGGTGCGGATCAGCAGGTCCGGGTCCGGCTGGCCGCGGGTGTAGAGGTGCGCGGAGACGTCCTCGATGCTCAGGGCCTGCGCGGTGGCCTCGAGGGACTCCCCGCGGGACGCGGCGTCCGTGAAGACCTCACGCACGGCGTCGACGATCTCCTGGCGGCCCCCGTAGCCCACAGCGATGTTCAGGTGCGGGCCGGGGTTCCCCGCGGTGCGCTGGACGCTGCTGGCCAGCTGCTCCTGCAGCTCCGGGGGCAGGGTGGCCAGCGCCCCGACCGCCTGCATCCGGCAGATCCCCTCCTCCTGCAGCTGCCGGGTGAGGTTCGTGATGATCTCCAGCAGCGCGGTGAGCTCCTCCGGCGGCCGGTTGAGGTTTTCGGTGGAGAGCACGTAGAGGGTGACCACCTGGATGTCGAGCTCGTTGCACCACCGCAGAAACTCCACGATCTTGCGCGCCCCGGCCCGATGGCCCTCCTCCGTGGAGGTGCCGAACTGCCGGGCCCACCGGCGGTTGCCGTCCACGAGGACTCCCACGTGGTGGGGCAGCTCCTCCTGCGAGAGGGTGCGCGCCAGGCGGTGCTCGTAGAACGAGTACATGACTCGGGGGAGCCTCATGACGGTCGTGCCCCCTGACTCTGCTCGGGCCTGTGCGGATTCACATCCACTAAACTACCCGTAGCGCCCGCCTAACACGGCAGCGCCCCACGACCGCCGTGCCGGTGGGAACAGTCACGGAAGGCAGTGTGATCCCCCATGCGAGACGACCGCGCCGGAGGCCGTGACCCGTACGATCCCCCCACGGTGGTGCGCCAGACACGCAACGGGCCGGTGACCGTGGAGCGCAAGCCCTCGTGGCGCGGCTGGATCCACGCGGGGTTCAGCCCCGTGGCCACCGCACTGGGGATCATCGCGGTGGTCGTTGCTCCCACCGTGCAGCTGCGCCTGGCTTGCGTGGTCTACGCCGTCACGGCCGTGCTGCTCTTCGGCACCTCCGCCGTCTACCACCGCTTCTACTGGAGCGCACGCATGAACGCGATCCTTCGGCGCATGGACCACTCGAACATCGCGCTCATCATCGCGGGCACCTACACCCCCCTGGCAGTGAGCTTCCTGCCCGGACGCAGCGCCGCGGTCCTGCTCGCGGTGATCTGGTCCCTCGGGGCCCTGCTCGTCCTCTTCCGGGTGTTCTGGCTCGGCGCCCCGCGCTGGCTCTACACGCCCCTGTACGTGGTCATGGGCTGCCTCTCCGTGGTCTACCTCCCGGCGTTCTTCGGGGTCAACGTGCCCGCCACGGTCATGCTCATCGTGGGCGGCGCGCTCTACATCGGCGGCGCCGTCTGCTACGCCCTCAAGCGGCCGCGGCTGCGTCCCGCCACGTTCAGCTTCCACGAGGTGTTCCACGCGTGCACGATCGGCGGCTTCGTGTGCCACTACATCTCCATCATGCTGGCGATGTTCGCGGGCTGACCCCCCCAGCTGTCACGACGACTCCGCCCCCGCCCCCGGGGGCAGTTTCTAGTGGTCCTCGCAACGCCCTGAATTTTTGGGGAGTTGCGAGGACCATGGCGTCTCATGAGGTGAAGGACGCGTTCTTCCAGGCACTGGAGCATCTGGAGGGCAGCATCACTGCTG
>NZ_BAAARF010000013.1:0-87615 GCF_039532055.1 Kocuria salsicia
CCAGCTGACACCCAACACCCCCAGGAAACGGGAAAACACCCAGAGGACATCAGGCCATCAACCAAAAACAAAAAATTTGGTATCAACAAACTAGACACACTATTGAGTTGACAAACAACACACCACATCAAAGCCTCTGTCGAGGCCATCGATTGGAAGTTTGTGTGCCGCATGCTTGGAAGCGCTTCGCTGTCCTCGCGGCAACTCGACCAGCTTATCCGTTCCTCGTCCGGTTCGCAACCCGGCGTTCACTCGCCGTTTGCGTTCCGTTCTGGAACAGGAAGCTTGTCGACCTGCCCGGCCAGCTCTCGGCTGTCCGTCCTTGCGGCGACTCGGAATACATTACACACGGCTTCAGGCCTGTGCAAAACGGGCGCTCCCGGTCTCCTGGGCCCCCGACCAGCCCCACCCCGGGTCAGCCCTGGATCAGCCCCGGAGGAGGTTCTTCCGCACCTTGCCCGTGGCCGTGCGGGGCAGTTCATCGCTGAAAGTGATGGTGTCCGGGACCTTGAACCCACTGAGCTGTCCTCGGACGTGCTCCCGAAGCTCGTCCTCACTCACCGCGGAACCGCTGGCGCGCACCACATGGGCGACCGGTCGCTCGCCCCACTTCTCGTGGGCGACCCCCACCACGGCGACGTCGATGACGTCCGGGTGCGAGTAGAGCGCCTGCTCCACCTCGATGGAGGAGATGTTCTCACCACCGGAGATGATGATGTCCTTCGCACGGTCCCGCAGCTGGATGTACCCGTTGGGGTGCATCACGCCCAGGTCCCCGGTGTGGAACCAGCCGCCGTCGAAGGCCTTGCGGGTGGCGGGCAGGTCCTTGTAGTAGCCAATCATCACGTTGTTGCCCCGCAGCACGACCTCCCCCAGCATCTCGCCGTCCGCGGGCACGTCTGCGCCCTCCGGGTCGACGACGCGCGCGGACTCCGCCTGGATCATCGCCACGCCCTGCCAGGACATCTGCTGTGCCCGTTCGGCCGGGGCGAGATCCGCCCACTGCTCCTGCGGCTCGCAAATGGTGATGGGACCGAAGACCTCCGTGAGGCCGTACACGTGCACGATGTCGAACCCCGCCGTCTCCAGCCGTTCAATGATGCTGGGGGCGGGAGGGGCACCGGCGGTCGTGATGCGGATGGGTTTCTCCAGGGGGTGTGCCTGTTGCGCGTCCACGATCACCGAGCACACGGCGGGCGCCCCGCACAGGTGCGTGATGCCCTGCTCGTCGAACGCGCGCCAGATCTCGTCCGCCCGCACCGCGCGCAGGCACACGTGAGTGCCGCCCGCCGCGGTGACCGCCCACGTGGTGCACCACCCGTTGCAGTGGAACATGGGCAGCGTCCACAGGTAGCGGGTGTCTCCGCCGAAGCCGTTGTGGAAGACCTCACCCAGGCTGTTGAGGTAGGCCCCGCGGTGCGCGTAGAGCACACCCTTGGGACGCCCCGTGGTCCCGGAGGTGTAGTTCAGCGTGATGGGCGCGTTCTCGTCCGCCACGCCGTAGCCGACGACGCCGCGCGCCGCGTCCCCCACGCCCGCCGCCTCGAGCGGTTCCACGTCCAGGAACTCCTCGAACGTGGGCACCGCGCCCCCCGCGCCCTCGCGGACCGCGGGAAGATCCGCCTGCTCGTCGGGGATCTGGACGAGGGTGACGCCGGGACGGTCACCGAGGGCCTCGGCCACGACGTCGAGCACGGAGACGTCCGCGAGGACCACCCGCGCCTCGCAGTGCCCCAGGATGTAGCCCAGCTCCCGGGCACTCAGGCGGGGGTTCAGCGGAACGAGCACGGCACCCGCGGCGGGCACCGCGTAGTGCGCCATCAGCGCGGCGGGAACATTCGGGGCTATCACGGCCACCGTGGGCCAGGAACGGTCCAGCAGCTCCGCGCCCTGGAATTCCTCGCCCGCTGTGCCGCCGCCGCGTCCACTGCGAGTGCTGGTATCCGTCCCTCCCGATGCCGATGAGGGATCGGACAATGCGGCCGCGCCCGGTGAGTCAGGAGCTGCGACCCCGCTGCTGGAGGCCGCCTGGTCCGTGCCCCGCCCGGGCGCCGAGGTCGAGGAGGGTTCGGCACCCGGGCGCCCGGCGTCGTCGCCGTGACCCGGGGTGGAGGCCGGGACCAGGCCCGACGCTCCGGTCCCCCGGTGGGCGTGCGCCACCCCCGGGCCCGAGGCCTGCGCCTCCTGCTCGCCCTTCGCCGTGGCGGCCACGCCGTCCCGCAGGTGGGGCAGCAGCGCCGTGGCAAAACGCCGGACGTCCCACTCGAACTGCTCCCAGGTCCACTCCTGCGTGCCGTGCACCACGGCGCGACGGCGGGGGAAGACCTCCGCGCTGCGCTCCAGGAAGCGAAGCGGGGTCAGCGGCTCGGAATTGGCAAACATGGTGCTCCCTGCGGGTCGGGCCCCGGAGGGCGCGGTGCTGGCCGCTCAGGTGTAGGCGACTCAGTTGTAGGCGGAGATCCCGGTGATCGACTTGCCGATGATCAGCGCCTGGACCGTCTCGGTCCCCTCGTAGGTGTGGATGGCCTCCACGTCCGCGAAGTGACGTGCGACACGGTTCTCCAACAGAATGCCATTGCCGCCCAGCAGATCACGAGCGTTCGCGGCGATCTGACGCGCCGTGCGCGTGGCCGTGAACTTGGCGAGGGAGGCCTGCGGGCCCGTGAGGGAGCCCGCCTCCTCCTTGCGCGCCATGGCCATCACGAGCGTCTGGATCTGCGTGAGCTCGCTCAGCATCCGGGCCAGGCGCTCCTGCACGATCTGCGAGGCTGCCAGCTGACGGCCGAACTGCTTGCGCTGAGCGGCGTACTGCACGGCGCTCTCGTAGCAGGCCTGGGCGTGACCCACGGCGGCCCAGGCCACGCCGATGCGCGTGGCGAAGAGCACCGCGGAGGTGTCCTTGAAGGACTGCGCCTTGGGCAGCACGTTCTCCGTGGGCACGAAGACGTTCTCCATGCGGATGTGCGCCTGGTGGATGGCGCGCAGGGAGAGCTTGCCGGTGATGGTGGTGGCGGTGTAGCCATCGGAGTCCTGGGGGACCACGAAGCCGAGAACCTTGCCGTCCTGGCTGCTGCGCGCCCACACCACGGTGATCCCACCCATGGACCCGTTGCCGATCCACTTTTTCTCGCCGTTGAGGACGTAGCCGCCCTCCACGGGGACCGCGGAGGTCTCCAGGCCGATGGAGTCCGAGCCGTGCGCGGGCTCGGTCAGTGCGAACGAGCCCAGCAGCTTGCCCGCCGCCATGTCCGGGAGCCAGCGCTGCTTCTGCTCGTCGCTGCCGCACATGGCGATCGAGCGCATGGCCAGACCGCCCTGCACCCCCGCCACCGTGGAGATCGAGCCGTCACCGCGGGAGAGCTCCATGCTGATCAGCCCCGCCGCCATCTTGGACATGGGCGGGTAGCCGGGAACGTCCACGCCGTCGCGCAGCAGGTCCAGCTCACCCATGCGCGCCACCAGGTCCAGGTTGTACTCGCTGTTGTCCCAGTACTCGCCGATCACCGGGAGGACGTCCTCCTGGACGAACGCGCGGGCGCGCATCCAGTGGGCGCGGTCCTCGTCCGAGATCTCGGCGAACGTGCCGGCCTCGTCCGTGTCCAGCGCCTCGTTCAGCGTGTACTCCGGCTCCATGGTGCCCACGGGGAACGTCTGCGTGGCGGATGCCGTGTTGTCGATGGTCATGATCACTCCTTGGTGCTCGAACCAGTGCTCGATGCTCGGTGGTGGAAGGGGACTACTGCTGGGCGGCGTCGAAGCGCTGCCCGCGGACGCGCTCGGAGGCACCCGTGTAGTCGAGGTAGGGCGTAATGCCGCCCATGTGGAACGGGTAGTTGGCACCCAGGATCATGCAGAGGTCCACGTCCCGGGCTGTCGCCACGACGCCCTCGTCCAGCATGTGGCCGATCTCCTCCGCGAGCGCGTCCTGGACGTCGGTCAGCAGGTGGCCATCCGCGCCGTCGTCCGAACGGTCCGGCACCCCCCTCTCCTGGCGGGTGCGCTCCAATGCCTGCTGGGCACCCTCCGCGAGATAGGTCTCAGAGGTCTCCCCGCGCGGCGGCAGGGTGTTGCGCAGGCCGGCGTCCGCGACGGCGTCGAGCCACGGCGAGAGCGTGAAACGGTCCGGGTACGCCGCATTCATGGTGTGCGTGATGTGGACCAGGACCGCAGGGCCCACGAAGTCGAGCAGCTGCAGCGGGGTCATGGGCAGACCCATGGGGTCCAGCGCGTGGTCCACGGCGTGGGGATCCCCGCCGGCGTCCACGGCGCGGCCAATCGAGTCGAACATGCGGGTCAGCACGCGGTTCACCACGAAGCTCGGGGCGTCCTGCACGCGGACGGCAATGCGGCGCATCTTGGCGGCGAGGTCGAACGCGGTGGCCAGGGTGGAGTCGTCCGTCTTCTCGCCCGCGATGATCTCGAGCAGCGGGGTGACCTCCACCGGGTTGAAAACGTGGAAGCCCACGAGGCGCTCCGGGTGCTTGAGATCCCGGCCCATCTCCGTGATGGACAGTGAGGAGGTGTTGGTGGCGAGGATCGCGTCCTCACGGATCACCGGCTCCCACTGGGCGAAGACCTGGCGCTTGACGTCCATCTCCTCGAAGACGGCCTCGATCACGAAGTCCGCGTCCGCGAGGTCCTCAGGGCTCTTCGCGCCGGTGATCAGCGCACCGAGCTGCTGCGCCTTCTCCTCGCTCATGCGCCCCTTCTGGGCCTGGGCGAGGAAACGCTCGCGGGTGCGCTGCACACCGGCCTCGAGACGCTCGTCGTCGAGGTCCGTCATCACCACGGGGATGCCGGCGCCCTGCGCGAGCAGGGACGCGAGCTGGCCCGCCATCAGGCCCGCGCCGATCACGGCGGCCTTCCGAATCTCGCGGACCGGGGCGTCCGGGACGTTGGCGGCCTGCTTGCTGCGGGCGCTCACGAGCTCGAACGCGTACAGGGACGCGCGGGCGGGCTCCGACTGCACGATCTCCTTGAACACCTCGACGGCGGCGGCGCCGTTGGCCTCGCGGGACTCGGTGCGCGCACGGCCCACGAGCTCGATGGCGGCCACCGGCCCGGGAGCCGCACCGTGCCAGGCCTTCTCAGCCTTCGCGGCGGCCTTCTCCACGGCGGCGTCCCAGGTCTGGGCGTCCTCCGCGGTGCGGCGGGGCTCGTGCTTGCCCTCCAGGGCCTCCACGACCCAGTTCTGCCAGGACGTCTCCCACTCCTCGGTGCCGGGAGCGCCGTCCAGCACCGCGTCCACAAGCCCGATCTCCGCGGCCTTGGCGGGGTTGAGGTTCTTGCCCCTCATGGAGTCCGTGACGATCACGTTCAGCGCGGCCTCCGCTCCCACGAGGTGCGGCAGCAGGTAGACGCCACCCCAGCCCGGGAAGAAGCCCAGGTGGCACTCCGGCAGGCCCATGGGGGCCTTGCCCGCGGTGGAGAGGCGGTAGTCCGTGTGCAGCGCCAGCTCCATGCCCCCGCCCAAGGCCACGCCCGTGATGAGCGAGAACGTGGGGACGTCCATCTCCGCGAGGACACCGAAGGCGTCGTGGCCCGAGCCCACGTACTCGTCCGAGGTGCCGCTGAGCTGCGCCGCGCGGATCTCCTTGAGGTTGGCGCCCGCGCCGAAGGACTTGGTGTTGCCCGTGACGACCACGGCCTCCACCTCGGAGGTGTCGATCGCCGAGAGTTCACGCTGCAGGTCCCGCATGGCTGCGGAGCCCCAGATCACGAGGCCGTTGGGGGCGGTGGAGTCCAGGGACACCAGCGCAATGGGCTTCTCCCGGCCGGGCAGCACCGGCCGGGTCACGGTGATGGTCACGGTGGACGGGAAGGACTGTTCGCTCACGCTTGCGCTCCTGTGTCTCAGCAAGGGGGTGGTGTGGACCACATCACTGCGGCTCAGTCTGCCCTGAGACGCAGTCTCACGTCAAGACATGCGGTGTCACCGCGTACCGTCCCCGCAAGGGCCCTGGATAGGCTGGGCGCGATGACTCTCCAGCTGCCGTTGCGTTCCGGCCGCCTGCAGTTGCGGTGGCCCACAGAAGCCGACATCGAACCCATGCACTCCTACCAGTCCCGCGAGGACTACGCGGTCTTCGCCTGGCGAGCGCCGCGGGACCTCGACCACGTGGTGCGCACCGTCGAGGCCCACCGGGGGCCGCGGGACTGGGCCCACGACGGGGACAGCCTGCGGCTCGCGCTCTCACCCCGGGATTCCGAGGAGCTGGTGGGGGAGATCGCGCTGACGCTCGTGGACGCGCAGTCCGCCCAGGTGGAGATCGGCTGGGCCCTGCACCCGGACCACACCGGCCGGGGATACGCGAGCGAGGCGGCCGGCACTGCCGTGGACCTGGCCTTCGAGCAGCTCGGTGCCCACCGCGTCTTCGCCCGCCTGGACAGTCTCAACACGGCCTCGGCCAGGGTCTGCGAACGTCTGGGCATGCGCCACGAGGCCACCCTGCACGAGAGCCACCGGCAGCTGGGCGAGTGGCGCGACGAGCTGCTCTACGCCGTCCTGGAGTCGGAACGGCGCGCGAGCCGTGAGAGGCGCGCGGACTAGGAGCGCAACGCCTCGTACACGGACCGCGCGGCGCGCTCCGCGGCGACCTGCGGGTCCGTGCCCTGCGGGACCACGACGACGATCGGCGCGGGCCCCTCCGAGGCGGCGGCGACGTCGTCACCCCCGGCCTCCCGGGAGATCGTGCCCGACGCGGGCACCGGGCCCACCGGGCCGAGAGCACCTCTCGCCGGTGACCCGACGCCGAAGACCGAGCACAGCCACGCCACCCGCTGGCTGAGCGAGGCAGCGAGCTGCTCACCGCCGGCCGGGCTCGGATCCCGCAGCCACGTGCGCAGGAAGGCATTGTGCACCGCCACCGTGGCCGCCGCGAGCGCGACCGCCGTGACCCTGCGGTCCTCGGAGGGGGCCAGCGCGTCCCGCAGGAACGCCTGGAACACACGCTCGTAGCGCGAGGACATGGCGATCTCGCGGTCCCGCAGCGACTCCACGCCCTGCAGCAGGTCGTGCCGGGCGACGGCACGTTCCGTGTGGTCGAGGTGGTGGCGGAACACGAGCTGCGCGCCCTCCACGAGTCCCCTGCGCGGGGAGAGGCCGGACCGGTGCAGCAGCACCTCGAGGCGCTCCAGCGTGGCGGCGTGGTCCGCGAAGACCATGTCCTCCTTGCTGCCGTACTTGCGGAAGAAGGTGGCGCGGCTGATCCCGGCGGCCTGGGCCAGCTGCTCCACCGTGGTCTCCAGGTACCCGTGGTCGGCGAGCATGCGGACGGAACGCGTCACCACGTCCTCGGACTCGCCGTGCGACTGTCTCACCTGGACCTCCTCGGACCGGCAGCGGGCTCTTGCACCGAGAGTAGCGGCAATGAGACGCAGTCGCACGCGGGTGGAGTTCCGCGCCGGGAGAGGCCCCGCGGTCGACGCGGCGAACACGCCCGATAGCAGTGCCACACGACACATGAGCTGGGATACACTCACGTGTGTTCTGGGCCATAAGCCCAGCACCGATCCCAGGATGTCGTCATATCCATTCGAATTCCCGGACGCTGGCCTCAAGAGCCGCCGGTCCACTTCGCTTTTGAGGAGGCGAGATGCGACTTTCCCGCATTTCCAAGACTCTGGGCATCGCCGCTGTGGCGAGCCTTTCCCTGACCGCCTGCGGTGGCGGCGGTTCCGACGAGGCGGCCGACGGCAGCGCCGTCATCACCGCGGACAGCGTGGAGCCCCAGAACCCACTGGTGCCCACCAACACCACCGAGACCGGTGGCGGCGTGGTCATCCAGCAGATCTTCAACGGCCTGGTGACCTACGACTCCGAGGGCAAGACCCAGAACGACCTCGCGGAGTCCATCGAGTCCAAGGACAAGCAGACCTGGACCATCAAGATCAAGCCGGACATGAAGTTCACCAACGGCGAGGTGATCACCGCCCAGAGTTTCGTGGACTCCTGGAACTACGGCGCCGCAGCCAAGAACGCCCAGGGCGCCGCGAGCTTCTTCGAGCCCATCGAGGGCTACGAGACGGTCTCCGCCGAGGGCAGCACCGAGGACAAGATGTCCGGGCTGAAGGCCGTGGACGACACCACCTTCACCGTCAAGCTGGTCGCCCCGCAGTCGGACTTCGAGCAGCGCCTGGGCTACACCGCGTTCGCGCCGATGCCCTCCTCCGCGTTCAAGGACATGAAGGCGTTCGGCGAGAACCCCGTGGGCTACGGCCCCTACAAGATGGCCAAGGAAGGTGCCTGGCAGCACAACTCCGCCATCGACCTCGTCAAGAACGACGACTACAAGGGCCCGGAGGAAGCCAAGAACGGCGGCATCACCTTCAAGCTGTACCAGAACCCGGACACCGCCTACCAGGATCTGATCTCCAACAACCTGGACGTCCTGCAGCAGGTCCCCACCGGCGCGCTCGGCAACTACAAGTCCGACCTCGGCGACCGCTACTCGGACAAGCCCTACGCCGGCATCCAGACGCTCGCCGTCCCGGAGTACCAGGACAACTGGAAGGGCGAGGCCGGCAAGCTGCGCCGCCAGGCCCTGTCCATGGCCATCGACCGCCAGGAGATCACCAAGGTGATCTTCAATGAGACGCGCTCCCCGGCCACCGACTTCACCGCCCCCACCATCGAGGGCTACGACGAGAACCTCCCGAACTCCGAGAACACAAAGTTCAACAAGGACAAGGCCAAGGAGCTGTGGGACAAGGCTGAGAAGATCCAGCCCTACGACAAGTCCCAGACGCTGACCATCGCCTTCAACGCGGACGCCGGCGGCCACAAGAAGTGGGTGGACGCCGTCGCCAACCAGATCAAGAACAACCTGGGCATCGAGGTCGAGGGCAAGTCCTACTCCACCTTCAAGGAGCTGCGCAGCGAGGCCAAGGCCGGCAAGCTGACCGGCGCCACCCGCTCCGGCTGGCAGGCCGACTACCCCTCCATGTACAACTTCATGGGCCCCACCTTCACCAAGGGCGCCGCCTCCAACGACTCGCGGTACGACAACCCGAAGTTCGAGGACACCCTGAACTCCGGCCTCGAGGCCAAGACCACCGAGGACGGTGTGAAGAAGTTCCAGGAGGCCGACTCCATGCTCCTGGAGGACCTGCCCTCGATCCCGCTCTGGTACAACCAGGCCAACACGGCGTGGTCCGAGAACGTCTCCGGCGTGGACACCGGCTGGGACGGCGTTCCCGAGTACTACAAGGTCGAGAAGACCAAGAGCTGATCCGCTGACCTCCTGACGCACACCACGCAGCGGGGAGACACCGCAACCCGGTGTCTCCCCGTTGCCACTTCTCCCGATAGGAGCGCCCCTTGGCCTGGTACCTGGTCAAAAGACTCCTGCAGCTGATCCCCGTGTTCTTGGGCGCCACGCTGCTGGTCTACTTCCTGGTCTTCATGACCCCCGGTGATCCGCTGGACGCGCTGTGCGGGGACAAGGGCTGCACGCCCGGTGTCGCCGCCGCGCTCACCAAGCAGTACCACCTGGACGACCCCTTCTTCATGCAGTACTTCCACTACATCGGCAACCTGCTCACCGGCGACCTCGGAGTGAACTTCTCTGGGCGCGAGGTCAGCAGCGTCCTCGCGGACGCCTTCCCCGCCACCATCCGCCTCGCAATCATCGCGCTGATCTTCGAGGCGATCTTCGGCATCACCTTCGGCCTGTACGCCGGGCTGAAGAAGGGCGGCTGGTTCGACTCGACCGTCCTGGTGCTGTCCCTGGTGGTCATCGCCGTGCCGATCTTCGTGCTCGGCTTCGTGATGCAGTACTTCGTGGGCGTCAAGTGGGGCCTCGCGAAGCCCACCGTCTCCGGCGCCGCGGACTGGAGCGACCTGATCCTGCCCGGCATCGTGCTGGGACTCGTCTCCTTCGCCCAGGTGCTGCGCCTGACCCGCACCGCCGTGTCGGAGAACGCCAGCGCGGACTACGTCCGCACCGCCACCGCCAAGGGCCTGACCCGTGGACGCGTGGTGCGGGTGCACATCCTGCGCAACTCCATGATCCCCGTGGCGACCTTCCTGGGCATGGACCTGGGCGCCCTGATGGGCGGAGCGATCGTCACCGAGGGCATCTTCAACGTCCCGGGCATCGGCAACCAGCTGTACAAAGCACTGACCCTCGGCGACGCACCCATGGTGGTCTCCGTGGTGTCCGTGATGGTCATCATCTTCTGTGTGGCCAACCTGGTCGTCGATCTCCTGTACGCCTGGCTCGACCCGAGGATCCGTTATGCGTGAGGCCAACATGGAAAACAACGACGCCGCGGACCGGGACCTGGATCCCGAGGCCCGCGCCCACGAAGCGGCCATGCGAGAGATCGCGGACACCGCCGACACCCCGGCCGGATCCCATCAGAAGGACCTGGGCGGGCTGAGCACCGGCATCATGATGGAGCACTTCGTCGCAGACGTGGGGAGCACTCCCGTCACCGCCACGGACTCCCGCTCTGCCGAGGGTGCCCCTGTGAGCCTGTGGCGCGACGCCTGGCGGCAGCTGCGCAAGAAGCCCACGTTCGTCATTGCCGCGCTGCTGATCGTCCTGGTGATCGTGGTGGCGCTGTTCCCGCAGCTGTTCTGGACGGAGAACCCGTCCGCGGCCGCCACCCAGTGCCTGCTGGAGAACTCCAACGGCAAGGCCTCCGCGGGTCACCCCATGGGCTTCACCGCCCAGGGTTGCGATGTGTACTCGCGCGTGATCGCCGGGACCCGGGCCTCGCTGATGGTGGGCCTGTTCACCACCATCGGCGTGGTGGTCATCGGCGGGATCATCGGTGCGCTCGCCGGCTACTTCGGCGGCTGGATCGACGGCGTGCTCGCCCGCCTGGGCGACGTCTTCTTCGCGCTGCCCCTGATCCTGGGCGCCCTAGTGGTCATGCAGCTGCCGTTCTTCAAGGCCCACCGAGGGGTCTGGACCCTGGTGGTGGTGCTCGTGCTCTTCGGCTGGCCACAGATCGCGCGCATCATGCGAGGTGCCGTGGTCGAGGTGCGCAACGCGGACTACGTGGTCAGCGCCCGCTCCCTGGGGGTCTCCTCCCTGGGGATCCTGATGCGCCACATCATCCCCAACGCGATGGCCCCGGTGATCGTGATCGCCACGATCTCCCTGGGCACGTTCATCGTCGCCGAGTCCACTCTGTCCTACCTCGGCATCGGACTGCCGCCCGGCATGATGAGCTGGGGCAACGACATCTCGGACGCGAAGGACGCCTTCCGCTCCAACCCGATGCCCGTATTTTGGCCCGGCCTGGCACTGTCGTTGACCGTCCTGAGCTTCATCATGCTCGGTGACGCGCTGCGTGATGCCCTGGATCCGAAGGCCCGGAAGAAGTGATGAGCATGTCGCAGGAGACCCAGGATAAGAACCGCCCCCTGCTGGAGGTGCGCGATCTCGGGATCGCCTTCACCACCGCCACGGGCGAGGTCCAGGCCGTCAAGAACTCGAACTTCACCGTGATGCCCGGTGAGACCGTGGCGATCGTGGGCGAGTCCGGTTCGGGCAAGTCCACCTCGGCGCTGGCCGCGATCGGGCTGCTGCCCGCCAACGGCCGTGTGAACTCGGGGCAGATCATCTTCGACGGCGAGGACATCACCCACGCCAGCGAGAAGCGCAAGGTGGGGCTGCGCGGCAGCCAGATCGGCATGGTGCCCCAGGACCCGATGTCCAACCTGAACCCGGTGTGGAAGGTGGGCTTCCAGGTTCGGGAGACCCTCAAGGCCAACGGTCTGCCGTCCTCTGACGCGGACGTGGCCCGGGTGCTCAGCCAAGCCGGCCTGCCAGACGCGGAGAAGCGCGCCAAGCAGTACCCGCACGAGTTCTCCGGCGGCATGCGCCAGCGCGCGCTGATCTCCATCGGGCTCTCGTGCCAGCCGCGGCTGCTGATCGCGGACGAGCCCACGTCAGCTCTGGACGTGACCGTGCAGCGCACCATCCTGGACCACCTCCGGAAGATGACCGACGAGCTGGGCACCGCCGTGCTGCTCATCACGCACGACCTCGGTCTGGCGGCCGAGCGGGCCCAGAAGGTCGTGGTGATGTACAAGGGCGAGGTCGTGGAGGCGGGACCGGCGCTGCAGCTGCTGCGCAACCCGCGCCACCCCTACACCCAAAAGCTCGTGGAGTCGGCGCCCTCGCTGGCCTCCCGGCGCATCCAGGTGGCCCGCAGCCGCGGCCAGGAGGCGGAAGACCTCCTGGCCGAGCGCCCCAGGACCTCGATGCAGGCCACACTGAAGCAGGACTTCGTGCGGGTCGAGGACCTCACCAAGGTGTACAAGCTGCGCGGCTCGTGGGGCCGTTCCGAGGACTTCACCGCGGTGGACCACGTGTCCTTCTCCATCCCGCGCGGCACGACCACCGCGGTGGTCGGGGAGTCCGGCTCCGGCAAGTCCACCGTGGCCAAGATGATGCTCGGGCTGGAACCCATCACCTCCGGCACGATCAACTTCGACGGCCAGGACGTGGCCCAGCTGCGTGGGCGCAAGCTGTTCGCGTTCCGCCGGCGGGTGCAGCCCATCTTCCAGGACCCGTACGGCTCCCTGGACCCGATGTACAACATCTACCGCACCATCGAGGAACCGCTGAGGGTCCACGGAGTCGGCTCGGGCAAAGAGCGGGAGAAGAAGGTCCGCGAGCTGATGGACCAGGTCTCCCTGCCCCAGTCGATGCTCGCACGCTACCCGAACGAGCTCTCCGGCGGGCAGCGTCAGCGCGTGGCGATCGCCCGCGCCCTGGCCCTGAACCCGGAGCTCGTGGTGTGCGACGAGGCGGTCTCCGCGCTGGACGTGCTCGTGCAGGCGCAGATCCTCAACCTGCTGGCCGAGCTGCAGCACGAGCTGGGTCTGACGTACCTGTTCATCACCCACGACCTCGCGGTGGTCCGTCAGATAGCGGACAACGTGTGCGTCATGGAGCGGGGCAAGCTGCTCGAGACCGGTTCCACGGACGCCGTGTTCGAGAACCCGCAGACCGAGTACACGCAGAAGCTGCTGGCCGCGATCCCCGGGGCGGGACTGATGAACGCCGTCTGAGCAGGTTCTGCTCCCCGCCGTCGCCCTCCGTGGCACAGCGGGGAGCACGCAGCGCCCGGCGCCACGATCCACGTGGCACCGGGCGCTGCGCTCGTCTGGCTTCGGTGTCTGCCTCGCGGCCGAGGCCCCCACGGGATCTCGACGCCGGGCACACCGCATGCGCGCTTCGTCCATCCCACCGCCGGCCCCCACCCAGAGGCCAGCCCGGGCCTCGAGAGGTCAGCCCGCGAACGCCCTCGTGACCTGCCCGGGCACCGCCACGCGCACCGAGTAGAGGGACCCCGCCGTGGGCTGGACGTCCGCGGGGAGGTTCTCGCGCGACGTCGTGATGTAGAGCGTGCGCAGGTCCTCCCCGCCCAGGGTGCAGGCCGTGACCTGCTTGGCACCCACCGAGACCACCGTGTCCAGGGTGCCGTCCGGCAGGTACCGGTGCACCTGGCCGGAGCCGTTGAGCGCGGTCCACACCGCGCCCTCCGAGTCCACGGTCAGGCCGTCCGGGTTGGCTGTGACGCTGCCCGGCTCGTACTGTTCGCCAGGATCCGTGGCGGCCGCAGCGGCGTCGTCGTCCACCACGGGGCGCACGAAGCTGCGCCGGTTCTGCAGCCCCGCCTCCGGGAACCAGTCGAAGACCACGACCTCGTGCGAGGGTGTGTCGTTGTAGTAGGCGAGTGCGCCGTCCGGGGACCACGCGATGCCGTTGGAGATGGTGACGTTCTCGAGCACCGGCTCCCAGTCCAGGTCCGGGGCCACCCGGTAGAGGGTTGCCTCACCCTCGGCCTGGTCGTAGGCCATGGACCCCACGTAGAACGAGCCGTCCGGGGCCACACCGCCCTCGTTCATCCGCACGTCCGGGGTGTCCCACAGGGTCACCTCGCGCTGGAACGTGCCCTCGCGGTCCGTGAGGACGACGCCGCGCTCCACGGCGATGATCTGGCCTCCGGTCTCGCGCGGGCGCACGCACGCGGCCACCGCCCCGACGTCCTGCCGGCGCGGCTCGTCCAGCGGGCCGAACGTCATGACGTCCCCGGCGAGCATGTCCACCCAGGCCAGTCCGCCCCACTCGGCGCTCCAGCACGGGCCCTCTCCGTGGTAGGTCCAGGACGGTGTGATCCTCTGCGCGGTCAGCTTCTTCACTGCTGTGGCCTCCTCAGGCTGCTGGGGGTGGGAATCCGGTCCCGGTCGTACGTGATCTCCGTGTAACCGTGCGGGGTGGGCTGGCCGTCCTCCCCCAGGTTCACGAACACGATCTTGTCGATGCTCAGGATCAGCTCACCCGTGATGACGTTGCGGACCTGCGCCCGCATGGTCAGGGATGTGCGTCCGAACGCGGTGGCGGTCAGGCCCATCTCGATGATGTCGCCCTGCACCGCGGAGGCCACGAACTCGATCTCCGACATGTACTTGGTGACCGCCCGCCGGTTGCCCAGCTGCACGATCGCGTAGATCGCGGCCTCCTCGTCGATCCACCGCAGCAGCGACCCCCCGAAGAGGGTGCCGTTCGCGTTGAGGTCCTCGGGCTTCACCCATTTGCGGGTCCGGAATGTGATGTCCCCTGGCTGCTCCATGGCTCAACCCTATGCGGGAGCGGGCAGGCGCGGGGAACGACCCGCACGACGTCGTGCGCCATCATGGACGCAAGACCGTCACCTCCCGGGCCGCGTCCGGCGGCCTCCCGGGCCGCGTCCGGCGGCCTCCCGGGCCAGGACGCCGCTGAGCGCCGGCGCGTTCGTCGCGATCCTCAGCGCCGCCGGGATCCTGCTCGGAGCCACCACGAGCATCTTTCCGATGCTGCTCACCGGCATGGGCCTGCTCGGCCAGGGGCTGCTCGCCGCAGCACTGCTGCTCACCGGGTTCGGCGCGGAGCACCACGGCCTCGTGCTGACCGCGCTGGTCCTGCTGGGGCTGGGCTGGTCCGCGTCCAGGGTCTCCAGGACCACCATGGTCACCGAAACCGTGCAGACCCAGGAGCGCCCCGCACTGCAGGGCACCTCCGACCTGGCCATGAACCTGTGCGGGGGCGGCGGGCGGAGCCCTCGCTGGCCCGGTGCTCTCCCTGGTGGGGGTTCGCGGGGCTGGGCGCCGCGGCGCTCGACTTCGTCCCCGTCCTCGTGATCACTACGACGACGCTGCGCGCCCGCTGAGCGCGCAGGCCGGCTCGGTGGGGCCGCCCAGGCAGCGCACGGACTACGGCAGCTCCAGGTCGTCCACGCGCCCGCTGCTGCCGGGGCGCTCGTCGCGACGTCGCCCGCGCTCGGCCACGGACGAGCTCACGACCACGGGGAAAGCACCCGTGAAGCCCTCGCGCTCGGCGGCGATCGCGTGAACGCGGTCCCGCACCAGGAACCAGCCGACGATCAGCACGGGGACCACCACGGCCATCGAGGCCACGGTGAGGGTGCCGAGCGGGTAGTCCAGCGCCACGAGGATCATCACGCCCACCAGGAACGCCATGGTGAGCCAGTTGGTGTACGGCGCGAACGGCGCACGGTACGCGGGGCGCTGGCAGAGGCCCTGTTTGGACAGCCGCACGAACTTCTGGTGCGGCAGGGTGATGGCCGCCCAGCCCACCAGGATGCCGATCGCGGAGATGTTCAGGACAATGCTGAACGCCTCCTCGGGAACGTAGTAGTTGAGCACCACGCCCAGGGCGCCCACGCCCACGGTGAGCACGATACCGCCCGCGGGAACGCCCGAGCGCGTCATCTTCCCGGTGAATCTGGGGGCGGAACCGGCCATGGCCATGGAGTGCACGATCCGGCCCGTGGAGTACAGGCCCGCGTTGAGCGAGGACAGCGCCGCGGTGATCACCACGAGCTGCATGATGGGCCCGATGCCGTCGATCCCGATGGAGCTGAAGAACGTGACGAACGGGGACTCGTCCGCGGAGTACGCCGTGTACGGCAGCAGCAGCGTGAGCAGCAGGATGGAGCCCACGTAGAACAGCGCGATACGCAGGATCACCGTGTTGATGGCCTTGGGGATGGTCTTGCGGGGGTTCTCCGTCTCCCCCGCGGTGATGCCTACGAGCTCGATGCCGGAGTAGGCGAAAACCACGCCCTGGGAGACCACGAGCGCGGGGAGCAGGCCATGGGGCAGGATGCCGCCGTTCTCACTGATCAGGGAGAACCCGGTGGGCGCACCCGTGGGGGTCCCGAAGACCACGAAGAGGATGCCCACGACCAGGAAGACCACGAGCGCGGAGACCTTGACCACGGCGAACCAGAACTCCATCTCCCCGAAGACCTTCACGGAGATGAGGTTGGTGATCATCACGACCACCAGCACCACCGCGGCCAGCAGCCACTGGGGCAGGTCCGCGACGAACTGGCTGTACTGCCCGAACCACTTGACGTAGATGGCCATGGCGGTGGCGTCCACCACCGTGGTGGACGCCCACGAGAGCCAGTACATCCAGCCCACGAAGTACGCGCTCTTCTCGCCGTAGAACTCGCGCGTGTAGGAGACGAAGGAGCCTGAGGACGGCCGGTGCATCACCAGCTCCCCGAGCTGGCGCAGGATCAGGTAGCCGAAGAACCCAGCCACCGCGTACAGCAGGAACAGGGCGGGCCCGGCGTCCGCCAGACCACCACCGGCCCCCAGGAACAGACCCGTGCCGATGGAGCTGCCGATCGCGATCATGTTGATCTGGCGCGCGGTGAGTCCCTTGCTGTACCCCTCCTGCTCGGCGACGTACTGGTTGTTCGACTCGGCGCGGCTCGTGGGCGTCGTGTCGGAGGAGCTCGAGTCCATGCGAGTACACCTTCGGTCGAGACGGGCATCGCGCACCCGCCGTTGACCGGCAGTGTGCACAGAGGAAGCCTAAGCGCTCAGTCAGCTGTTCATCGCCTGCGGCACACCCGCTCTTCGCCCGGACGCGGCTGCCGTGCGGCCCGCTGCCCCCGAGCGGTCCCCCGGGAACCCGTGCGAAGGGACTCCTGGGCACCGCGAGGACGGCGACAGTCCGGTCGGGCTCAGCGGCCCGTGCGCTCGCGGTGTTTGCAGCCGGGCCAGCAGCACGGGCGGCGCTTGCCCTCGTGCATCTCCTCACCCGTGCGGCGGATGCGCCGGGCGCGGGTCTCGGGCTTCTTGGCGTCCTCCACCCAGCACACGAACTCGTTGCGCCCCAGCGGGGTGAGTCCGCGCCACAGCTGCGCGGTCTCCGGCTCGGCCAGCAGCGCGCTCGCGAGGTCGGCGGGCAGCTCGTGGACCACGCCGCCGGGGAGGGCGGGGGCCTGCTCGGGGGACGACGCCGCGGCGCTGGGCGCGCTGCCGGGCGCGGGCGTCGTCGTCTGTGGGGTGCCGCTCACGGTGCTCTCCCTGCCGTGGTGGGGACTGTCGGGGGGATCTCGACACCGGAAGTGTGCCACGTGACGGGGTGAGGCACCACGTGCGAACGTGCCACCATGGGGCCATGACGCTCACGCTGCGACGCCCCACGGCCGAGGACGAGACGGCGGTCCGCGCGCTGCACGAGCAGCTGCTGGCCGACGACTTCTCCTTCGTGCTGGACGAGGGCACGTGGTCCGACGTGCTGGACGCCGTGGAGCACGCGTCCCGGGGAGAGAACCTGGCACCGGGGTTCGTCCGGGCGGACTACCTGCTCGCGGAGGTGGCCGGTGAGGTGGTGGGCAGAAGCTCCATCCGGTACGCCCTCACCGACTACCTCCTCCGCGTGGGCGGCCACGTGGGCTACGCCGTGGGCCCTGCGTTCCGGCGCCGCGGCTACGCCACGGAGATCCTGCGGCAGTCCGTGGCGCGGCTCAACGCAGCGGGGGTCGACCGCGTGCTGGTCGTGTGCGCGGACGACAACGCCGCCTCCGCCGCGACGATCGAGGCCTGTGGCGGGGTGCTGGAGAACGTGGTCCCGGACAGGGACGGCCGCCCGGTCCGCCGCTACTGGATCGGCTGAGGGAACGAGCCCGCGGCGGGCACCCTCCCGCTTCTGCGCGCCACCACCCCGACGGCTGCTGGCGTGCATTCCACCAGCGGCATGGGCTCCCCTGGGCTGCTCGGGCTCCCCCGAGCGGTCAGGCCTCCCCCAGCCCCCGCGCGACCCGGCCCATGAGATCACCGAGCCGGGCGACGTCGTCGTCCGTCAGCGACGCGAAGAACAGCTCCTCCACGTCCCGCGCGTGGGCGGGGCGCAGCCGCCGGAACGCCTGCACTCCCTCCGCGGTGAGCACCGCCTCCCAGCCGCGGCCGTCGCCCTCGGCACGACGCCGCTGCACCCAGCCCCGCTCGCACAGCACCCTGACCTGGTAGTTCAGCCGCGACGGCGAGAAGACCAGGCGCCGCGCCAGCTCGCCCAGGCGCATGCGGCGCCCGGGGGCCTCGTAGAGCAGCAGGAGCAGCTGGTACTCCATGGTCGAGCAGCCCTGCGCCTTGAGCCGCTCCTCGATCCTGGCGGTCAGCCGCGCCGTGGTCTCGAAGTAGAGCCGCCACGTTTCCCAGCGATCGGGCCTCTCCGCGCCGGTGGTCGTCCCCGCGGCGGCCGGCTCAAAACGGTCCTCGGGATGGCGTGCTTCTGTGGGCATGGAGCTCATCCTCGCACCGCCGCCAGCAGGTCCTCGAAGTTCGGCACCGCGGCGAACTCGTCCCGCACGGAGCGATCCGGGCGCGGCGGCGCGTTCCGCCGGGCCCCCACGGGCTCGGTGGAGGCACCGTCCGCGGCGGAGGCGCCGTCCTCCGTGGCCCCCGAACCGGCCCCTGCCGCGTGGCCCGGCCCGGCGACGTCGTGGCCGGGAGTCCCGACCCCGAGCATCCCGGCGAGCGCGGCACCGGACCGCTCGATGCGGGACTGCAGGGAGGCGTCAGCCCAGTCCTCCGTGGCGGCGTACACGCCGATGGGCAGCGTGAGCGCCTTGAGGTAGCTGAACAGCGGGCGCAGGGCGGTGTCCAGGACCAGCGAGTGCCGCGGGGACCCTCCGGTCGCGGCCACGACCGTGGGCAGGTTCTCCAGGGCGCCCTCGTCGAAGAGGTCGAAGAACGCCTTGAACAGCCCCGAGTAGCTCGCCTTGTAGGTGGGCGTGGCCGCCACCAGGGCGTCCGCGGTGAGCACGGCGTCCAGCGCGTCCTGCACGGGGGCCGGAGCCATGCCCGTGAGCATGGCGTCCGTGATCCCGTGGGCGACGTCCCGCAGGTTGACCAGGCGCACCTCGGGCTCGGGGGCGCCGTCACGGCTGACGACGTCGCTCGCGGCCTGCGCGATCGCCCGCGCCAGGCGCGTGGTGGACGCGTCCTCCGACAGTCCCGCGGTCACCACCGCGATGCTCCGACGATCAGTCATGGTGCGCTCTCCTCGTGTCCTGCGTGTCTCGTTCTTCTACTTGCTGCTGTCCTGCTGCGCGTTCGCCGCGGCCTCGGCCTTGGCGGCGCGGTCCTTCGCGGCCTGCGAGTCCGGGCCGCCACCGGGGATCGGGTCCTTGCCCGCCGCGTGCCGCGCAACCAGGGACTCGTGGGTGGGGGCCTCCGGCACGTGCGCGGGACGCAGGGAGTCGAACTCCTTGCGCAGCACCGGGAAGACCTCTTCCCCGAGCATGTCCATCTGCTCCAGGACCATCTTCAGCGGCAGACCGGCGTGGTCCACCAGGAACAGCTGGCGCTGGTAGTCACCGGCGTAGTCCCGGAAGGACAGCGTGCGCTCGATGACCTGCTGGGGCGAGCCCACGGTCAACGGAGTCTGCTCCATGAAGCTCTCGAGCGACGGACCGTGACCGTACACCGGCGCGTTGTCGAAGTACGGGCGGAACTGCCGCACGGCGTCCTGCGAGTTCTTGGCCATGAACGTCTGACCGCCCAGGCCCACGATCGCCTGGTCCGCGGAGCCGTGGCCGTAGTACTCGTAGCGCTGACGGTAGAACGCCACCATCCGCTCGGTGTGCTCCTTGTTCCAGAAGATGTTGTTGTGGAAGAAGCCGTCACCGTAGAACGCGGCCTGCTCCGGGATCTCCGGGGAGCGGATGGAGCCGTGCCACACGAACGGCGGGACGTCGTCCATCGGCCGGGGCGTGGAGGTGAACCCCTGCAGCGGCGTGCGGAAGCGCCCGGAGAAGTTCACGTTCTCCTCGCGCCACAGCTTGTGCAGCAGCTGGTAGTTCTCCACGGCCAGCGGGATGCCCTGGCGGATGTCCTTGCCGAACCACGGGTACACGGGCCCGGTGTTGCCACGGCCCAGGGTCAGGTCCACGCGGCCGTCCGCGAGATGCTGCGCGTAGGCGTAGTCCTCCGCGATCCGCACGGGGTCCGTGGTGGTGATCAGCGTGGTGGCAGTGCTCAGCTGGATCTTCTCCGTCTGGGCGGCGACCGCTCCCATGAGCACCGGCGGGTTGGCGGGAGCGGCGAAGGGCGGGTTGTGGTGCTGGCCCGTGGCGAACACGTCCATGCCCAGCTCCTCGGCCTTCCTGGCCATGGCCACCGTGGCCTTGATGCGCTCGTGCTCCGTGGGGGTCTTGCCCGTGGTGGGGTCGGTGGTCACGTCACCGATGGTGAAAATACCGAGTTGCATTGCCTTCTCCTCCTCGTGACGAGGCCCTCGTCCGTCTACTTCAAATTTGAAGTACCTGTGTAAGGACGGGGCGCGGGGAAATATTCCCCGATGGATTGTTGAACAATTTGTCCTCGGTCAGGCATGCTGGTGGGACACGCAGTGAGACGGAGGTCACGCATGACGGTCATGGATCTGAACAGCGACGTGGGCGAGTCGTTCGGCAGCTGGAGGATGGGGGACGACGCCGCGGTCTTCCGCTCGGTCTCCAGCGCCAACGTAGCGTGCGGCTTCCACGCCGGGGACCCGTCCGTGATGGCGCAGACGTGCCGGGACGCCGTCGCCGCCGGAGTCACCGTGGGCGCGCACGTGGCCTACCGGGACCTCGCGGGCTTCGGCCGTCGCTTCCTGGACTGCTCCCCCACGGAGCTCGCCGACGACGTCCTCTACCAGATGGGCGCGCTGGAGGCCGTGGCCCGCGCCGCGGGGGCCCGCGTGAGCTACGTGAAGCCCCACGGGGCCCTCTACAACACGATCGCCCACCACGAGGTCCACGCCCAGGCCGTGGTCGACGCCGTCCGGGCCTTCGGCGGAGACCTCCCCCTGCTCCTGCTGCCCGGCTCCGTTGCCCTGGCGAAAGCGGAGCGCGCGGGACTGCGCGCGGTCACGGAGGCCTTCGCGGACCGCGGCTACACCCCGGACGGGCGACTGGTCTCCCGGCGCGAGGAGGGTGCAGTGCTGCACGACGCCGCCGAGGTCACCGAGCACATGGTCCGCCTGGCCCAGGACGGCACCCTCACCGCCGTGGACGGCTCCACCGTGCGGATCCACGCCGAGAGCATCTGCGTGCACGGGGACACCCCCGGCGCCGCCGCGATGGCGGCCGAGGTCCGCCGCGGGCTCGAGGACGCCGGCATCACCATCCGGTCCTTCGCATGAGCACCGGGTCGTCGCCGTCGCAGGACCGCCCCGTGCCCGCCGTACGGTGGGCAGGAACCGAGGCGTTCCTGCTGGACTGCGGGAGCCTGCCTGAGGTGGTGCGCTGGCACGCCCACCTCGCGGCCCACCCGTTTCCCGGCCAGGTGGACGTGCTCGCAGCGGCCACCACCGTGCTGGTCTCCTTTGCCTCGGCCCGCACCGCGCGGGCGGGTGCTAGCGCCGTCGGTTCCGTGACCCCCGCCGAGTCCGCCGGGGAGCAGGGCAGGACCGTGGAGATCCCGGTGGTCTACGACGGCGAGGACCTGGCAGAGGTCGCCCGGCTCACCGGACTCGGCGAGCGCGGCGTGGTCGAGGCGCACACCGGCGCGCTGTGGACCGCCGCGTTCGGGGGCTTCGCTCCGGGCTTCGCGTACCTCGTGGCAGACGGCGACCCGCTGGACGTTCCCCGCCGGGACAGCCCGCGCACCGCGGTGCCCGCGGGATCGGTGGCGCTCGCCGGAACCTTCTCCGCCGTCTACCCGCGCAGCTCCCCGGGAGGCTGGCAGCTGATCGGCCGCACGAACGCGGTGCTGTGGGACGAGAAGCGCGAGCCACCCGCGCTGATCCGCCCCGGTGACACGGTGCGCTACCGGGCCGTGCGCGAACTGGTCACGGTGGCCGATGACGACGCCGTCGCCCCGGCCCGACCCTCACCCGCGGTGCACGCCCTGGTGGTCGAGGAGCCCGGGATGCAGACGCTCGTCCAGGACCTCGGCCGCCCCGGGCTCGGGGACCTGGGCGTTCCCTCCTCCGGTGCGGCGGATCGCGCCAGTGCGGCGCAGGCGAACCGGCTCGTGGGCAACGAGGCCTCCGCCGCGGTCCTGGAGGTCACGCTCGGCGGACTCTCCGTCACGGCACGCGGCCACCATGTGCTCGCGCTCGCCGGGGCACCCGTGACGGGAACGATCACCCGGTCGGAGGAGGCTTCCCCGGCACGACCCGGCCCGTCGACGACCGCCGCCGGCACGGCGGGGCCGGGCACCGCTGCGGACGGTGGCCCCGCAACGGTGGAGGAGGCGGCGCAGGAAACCGCGTCGGTCGCGGAGACCGAGCCGACCGGCCACGTCCGGAGCGTCCCGTTCTGTGCACCCTTCGCGCTGTACGACGGTGAACGACTCCGCCTGGACTCCGCATCCCGCGGGCTGCGCTGCTGCGTGGCCGTGCGCGGCGGCCTGGACCTCCCGGAGGTGCTGGGCAGCCGCTCCACAGACGTGCTCTCCGGAACCGGCCCGGACCCCGTGGCCACCGGGGACGTGCTGCCCGTGCGCCCCGCCCCGGAGGGACGCGCCGTCGGCGAGCCCGAGCCACCCGAGGTGGACGTCCCGGCCCGGGGCGAGACGGTCACCCTGCGCGTTGCCCCCGGGCCACGAGACGACTGGTTCACCCCGGAGTCCCTTACCACCCTCACCGCCCGGACGTGGCGCGTGGCCACCAACTCCAACCGCGTGGGCGTGCGCTTCGAAGAGCCGCGGGACGGCCCGGTCCTCGAACGGGCCCGCACCGAGGAGCTGGCGAGCGAGGGCGTGGTCACGGGTTCCTTGCAGGTGCCCCACTCAGGGGTTCCCGTCTTGTTCCTCGCAGACCACCCAGTGACCGGGGGCTACCCGGTGATCGGCGTCGTCGTCCCCCGGGACCTCGCGCTCGCCGCGCAGCTCGCCCCCGGGACGGACGTCCGCTTCGACGTAGCGGGTGCGGGCCGCACCCCACGGTCCCAGGCCACCCCGGACCAGACCACCTCGACAGGAGAATCCGTATGAAAAAGGTTCTGATCGCCAACCGCGGGGAGATCGCCGTGCGGATCGCGCGGGCGTGCGCGGACGAAGGGCTGACGTCCGTGGCCGTCTACTCGGAGCCGGACGCGGAGTCCTTCCACGTGCGCATGGCCGACGAGGCATATGCCCTGCCGGGGTCCTCCTCCGCAGAGACCTACCTGGACATCCCCACCGTGCTCGCGGTCGCGGAGCGCTCCGGGGCGGACGCCGTGCACCCGGGCTACGGGTTCCTGTCCGAGAACGCGGAGTTCGCGCGCGCCGTGGTGGCGGCAGGCCTCACGTGGATCGGCCCGGACGCGGACGTCATCGAGGCCCTCGGCAACAAGGTCACCGCTCGGGAGATCGCCGTGCGCGCGGGGGCCCCCCTCGTCCCGGGCACGGACGGACCCGTCCCGGACGCCGCCGAGGCGCGGGCCTTCGCCGAGGAGCACGGCCTGCCCATCGCCATCAAGGCCGCGTTCGGGGGCGGTGGCCGCGGCATGCGGATCGCCCGCGAGCTGGACGAGGTGGAGGGCGCGTTCGACGCCGCCGTGCGGGAGGCCACCGCCGCGTTCGGCCGGGGCGAGTGCTTCGTGGAGCGGTTCCTGGATCGCCCGCGGCACGTGGAGGCCCAGGTGGTCGCGGACACCCACGGCACCGTGACCGTGGTGGGCACCCGGGACTGCTCCCTGCAGCGCAGGCACCAGAAGCTCGTGGAGGAGGCCCCGGCGCCCTTCCTCACGGACGAGCAGCGCGCCACACTGCACGAGTCCGCCCGCGCGATCTGCCGCGAGGCGGGGTACACCGGCGCCGGAACGGTCGAGTACCTGGTGGCTCCGGACGGGCTGATCTCCTTCCTGGAGGTCAACACCCGCCTGCAGGTGGAGCACCCCGTGAGCGAGCAGACCTCCGGGGTGGACCTCGTGCGCGAACAGTTCCGCGTGGCGCGGGGCCTCCCCCTGAGCATCCCCGAGGACCCGGCGGCGCACGGCCACGCGTTCGAGTTCCGGCTCAACGCGGAGGACCCGGCCCTCGGATTCCTGCCCACCCCGGGCACCGTGGAGGCATTCGAGGCCCCCACGGGTGCGGGCGTGCGCGTGGACACCGGGGTGCGCTCCGGCTCCGTGGTGCCCGCCCAGTACGACTCTCTGCTGGCCAAGCTGATCGTGTGGGGCGAGGACCGTCAGCAGGCCCTCCTCCGCTCCCGCGCGGCGCTGCGCGAGCTCGTGGTCCGCGGGCTGCCCACCGTGATCCCGTTCCACCAGGCCGTGCTGGAGGAGGACGCCTTCACCTCTCAGGAGCGGCTGGGCGTCCACACCACGTGGATCGAGGACGAGTTCGCCCGGGATCTCGCGGCCTCCCCCTACCTGGCGCCGGCGGCCGGGCAGCGCAGCACATTCACCCTCGAGATCGACGGGCGCGCCGTGCGGGTGGGGCTTCCGGAGGAACTCGCGGACGCCCTGCTGCGCTGCGGCGCGAGCCCGGCGGTCGTGGGGCAGGCGGGGGCGGCGGCGTCCCCCGGCACAGGCGAGGACGATGCCGCGCTCACCGCCCCCATGAATGGCACCGTGGTCACGTGGCTGGTTTCCGACGGCGCGCAGGTGGACACCGGGCAGCCCGTGCTGGTGGTGGAGGCGATGAAGATGGAGACCCCGGTGCGCGCCCACCGCGGCGGCACGCTCTCACGCGCCGACGTGGCCGAGGGCGCCTCCGTGACCGCGGGGCAGACGCTCGCAGAGATCTCGTGAACGGCGCCGCGGGGGCCCACGAGGGCGTGGGCGGCACGGGCGGGAAGGGTGGGAGTGCCCCAGCACACTCTGGCGCAGTGCAGGCGAGCGCGCACGCCGCGGACCGGCTGCGCACCATGATCGCGGACGGCGCCCTGGCCCCGGGCGCGAAGCTCTCGGAACAGGCGCTGAGTGGAGAGCTGGGGATCTCGCGCAACACGCTGCGGGAGGCGTTCGCGATGCTGGCCGCGGAGAACCTCGTGGCGCGCCTGCCGAACAGGGGGGGCTTCGTGACCGATCCCACCGCCGACGACGTCCTCGATCTCTACGCCGCACGGCTCGTCCTCGAAACCGGCGCAGTGCTGTGGGGCGAGCTGGACGGGCCCGCCGTGGCAAGGCTGCGCGAGATCGTGGCAGCTGCGCTGACCGCCGAGGAGGCGGGGGACGCCCCCACCATGGCGGACGCGAATCAGCGTTTCCACCGGGAGATCGTGGCGGCGGCCGGCTCCCGCGCGCTGCTCGCGGAGATGGACAGGGCGCTGGCGCGGATGCGACTCGTGTTCCACGCGATGACGGACGAGCCCGGCTTTCACGCGGGCTACGCGCACCGCAACTCGGAGGTCCTCGCGGCACTGGAGGCCGGGGACCGTGCCCGTGCGGTCGAGCTGCTGCGGGACTCCCTGTCTGCGGCGCGGGACGAGATCCTCGCCCGCGTGGGTTGAGAGCCCGTCGTCAGAGCTGCTCAGGGCACCTGGTAGCTGCTGTCCCGGGCGTCCGTGACGAGCATGTGGCCGGGGGCGTGAGAGATCGCGAACGGCGGCCGGGACTCCACCACCGCGGCCTGCGGCGTGACCCCGCACGCCCAGAACACGGGGATCTCGCCGGGAGCGATCCGCACGGCGTCGCCGTAGTCCGGGGCGGTCAGGTCCGCGATGCCGAGCCCCGCCGGGTCCCCCACGTGCACCGGGGCACCGTGGACCACCGGGTAGCGCGAGGTGATGCGCACGGCGTCCGCCACGCGGTCCGCGGGCACCGGGCGCATCGAGACCACCAGCGGCCCCGAGAGCCGTCCGGCAGGTTCGCAGCGCCGGGACGTGCGGTACATGGGGACGTTCACGCCCTGGTCGATGTGCGCCATGCGGATCCCCTCGGCCATCAGGGCGTCCTCGAACGTGAACGAGCAGCCCAGCAGGAACGTCACCAGGTCCTCGCGCCAGTACGGCCTCGCATCCGCAGGCCGGGCCACCTCGCGGCCGTGCTCGTAGACCACGTACTGCGGCACGTCGGTACGGATGTCCCCACCCGGCACCAGCGGACCGGCGGTCTCCCCCGCGTCCAGCACACCGAGCACCGGGCAGGGCTTGGGGTTGCGCTGCGCGAAGAGCAGGACCTCGAAGGCCCAGTCCCGCGGCACGGCGAGCAGGTTGGCCTGCGCACACCCCGCCGCCCACCCGGCTGTGGGGCGCACGACGCCGCCGCGGAACCGCTCACGCGCCTGGGCCGGCGTGAGCGAGGAAACGGACAGTGCGGCGTCGTCCACGGTGATCACGCCCACAGCTTCGCGAGACCGGCCAGCGAGTTCCACGCGAGGTAGACCGTGAGCAGCCACGCGAGCACCCCCACGACCAGCAGCCACACGGGGTAGCGGTAGCCGTGCAGCAGGTCCCGTCGCCGCCAGCCCACCCACAGCAGGATCGCGAAGCCGAACGGGAGGATCAGCCCGTTGAACGCCCCTGCGAAGACGAGCAGGGTCTGCGGCGCCTTGCCGAGCACCAGGTAGAGCACCGCGCAGACCAGGATGAAGCCCACAGTGAGCAGGCTGCGGGTGCGCGTGCTGCCGGTGGAGGAGGTCACAAACGAGATGGACGTGAACGCCGCCCCGATCACGGAGGTCAGCGCGGCGGCCCACAGCACCACCCCGAAGATCCGCACGCCAATCTCCCCGGCGGCCGCGCCAAAAGCCTCGGCGGCCATGTTGTCCCCGGCCAGGGTCACGCCGCCGGCAACCACTCCGAAGATCGCGAGGAACAGCAGCACACGCATCACGCACGTGACCAGAATGCCCAGCACGGAGCTGCGGCTGACGGCGTTGACGTTCTCCACACCGCTCACGCCCGAGTCGATCATCCGGTGCGCACCCGAGTAGGTGATGTAGCCACCCACGGTGCCACCGATCAGTGTGGTGACCACCAGGAAGTCGACCTTCTCCGGCAGCACGGTGTTCTTCAGCGCCTCCCCCACGGGAGGTGCCGCCACGACCGCGACGTAGAGCATGAGCAGGATCATCACCGCGCCCAGCAGCACCACCATCCGGTCCAGCGCCAGGCCCGCGCGCTTGGACAGGAAGATGAGGATGGCCAGCACCACGGACACCGCGCCTCCGATCTTGGGGTCCAGCCCGAGCATTGCGTTCAGACCCAGGCCGGTGCCCGCGATGTTGCCGATGTTGAACACCGCACCGCCCAGGAACACGAGCGCGGCGAGCACGTATCCGGCACCGGGTAGGACGCTGTTGGCAAGCTCCTGCGCGCGAAGGCCCGAGACCCCGATGACCCGCCACACGTTCAGCTGGACCGCGATGTCCACCAGGATGGACAGCAGGATGGCGAATGCAAAGGCTGCACCCAGCTGCACCGTGAACACCGTGGTCTGGGTGATGAAGCCGGGGCCGATGGCGCTCGTGGCCATGAGGAACATCGCGCCCAGGAGCGCGCTGCGGTGGCCCTTAGCTCTCGGCCCAGCGGGCGCGGGCTGCCCCTGGGAGTCTCGGGAGTTCGCGACGTCGCGTGGCTGCCCGACGTCGTTCGGTTGAGGAGCGCCGTGGTGCTGCGGCTGGGACGCGGACGAGGACATCGATCCCTCCAGGGATTCACGTGAGCGGAGTCACACGGCTGCTGACATCAGCACTCTACAGGTTGTTCAACAATCAGCCAATAGATTGTTGAACAATGTCCCCAGCACGAAGAACGCCACCCCGGCGCGGAGGGTTCCGTGCCGGGGTGGCGTTGTCTAGCGCACCGCAGCCGGCGCGCGAGGGCGGCCGGACGGCGTCGTCGTCGTCGGATCAGTGCAGGATGGGCAGCTGCATCGGGTAGCGGTAGACCTCACCGCGGCTGGCCTTCACGGCCGCCATGATGTGACACACGAGCAGCATGATCCAGTACGCGGCGATCAGCACGATGCCCACCGGGATCAGGATGAACGTGAGGATGCAGATCCAGCCCACCACGTTGAGGAGCCAGAGCGTCACGTTGAAGTTGAACGCCCCGGCGGAGGCCGCACGCAGGAACGGGCTCTTGTCCTTGTAGATGAACCACACGATCAGCGGCCCCAGAAAACCGAGCCATCCCACGGACACGATCGCCGCGATGGGCCCCGAGAGGTGGGTCAGGATGGCGACGGTCTTCTCGTCGTCCTGCGGACCCGATGAACCCGTGCGGGGATCCCCCTGGTACTGCGCCGAGCGGGGATCCGGGCGCCCGGACCCATACCCGCCGTCGGAACGGTAGTCGGGGCGCGGTTGCTGCGGTTCGTAGCTCATCTTCTTCTCCCTGGGATCTTCCGCCCCGTCGTGACGTGCCCCGGGGCGGGGTTCGGTGCGTGCCTCCAGCCTAGGCGTGCGCGCCCTTGTGGGCAGGGGGGTTATCCGCACTCTTGCGGTGGTGCCGCTCCCCGGAAGCAGCGTGCGCGTCCTCCTCTGCGCTGTGCTTGCCCGGGCCGTCGCCGCCGCGCAGTCCGGCGAAACGGTCGTACAGCCACCCCCCGAGCAGACCCACCACGAGCGCGACCACCAGCATCACGAACAGGCCCACCAGGCCGGAGGTCAGACCCGCCTGGGGATCGGCGTCGAAGTACAGGGACGCGCGGATCGAGGTGAAGATGTGGTGCAGCGGCTCGACGGGGGCGATGCCGCGGAAGAATTCCGGGACCGCCTGCAGCGGCACCACGGCGCCGGCCGAGGGCAGACCCATGAACACCAGGTAGATCAGGCACAGCAGCATGCCCACGCTGCCGCCCACCGAGATCAGCGCCAGCACGATGGCCGAGACCACAGACATCGCCAGCCACCCGAGCAGGAACACCAGGAAACCGTTCGGAACCGGCATGCCGACCCCGGACGCCACCGTCATCATCAGCGCGGAGGTCGGGGCTGCGGCGACCACGAACGTCAGCCACTTCATGAGGAAGCCCACGGGGCGAGGCAGCACGGCGCGGGGGTAGTCCTTGAAGAAGGGGCCCATCTCGAACGGGGACATGCCCATGCGGCCGTCCATCAGCAGGTTCAGTGCCACGGAGCCGGAGAAGCCGACGACGAGAAGGAGGATCGAGTAGTAGAACGCACCCATACCCAGGGCCGTGCCCTCCTCGAGGTCGTGGTAGGGCTCGGAGACCATCTGCACGGGATCCGCGAGGGTGTCCTTCGCCACCGAGCTGACCGTGGGGGAGAGTTCCTTGGCGATCTGCTCCACGGAAGCCTGCTGGGCCTGCTGGACCTGCTGAGCGAACTGCTGCACGGCGGGACCACCCTGCGCGGCGGAGCGCGAGAGCTGCTGCTGCTGGGCCTGCTGGCTCTCCTGCAGCTGCTGCAGCACCTTGTTGTAGGCCTGCTGCTCGGCGGGTTCGATGGAGGCGGTGAGCTGCTCTCCCACCTTCTTGCTGGCCTGCTGCACCCCGGGCTCGACGGCGCTCGTCGCCAGGCGGGTGCCCAGCGAACCCGCCTGCGGGTCCGTGTAGACGGTGACCTGAGGACGGGCGGCGTTGCCGTTGGTCAGCGAGCCCTCGACCAGTCCCACGGTGTCCTCGGAGAAGCTGTCCGGAATGACGACGGCGGCGTAGAGCTCGCCGCGGCCCAGCTGCTCCTGAGCTTCGTCCCAGGTGAGCTGGCGCAGGTCGATCTTGTCGTCCTCGGCCGCCTTGTCCGCGAACTCGCTGACGAGGTCGGTGCCGAGGTTCTGCTCCTTGGTCTTGCCGTCCGCCTGCGCGACCTCTGCCCCCTTGTCCTGGTTGATGACCGCGATCGGGAAGTCCTTGAAGTGCTTCTCGGGGTTCGACAGACCACCCAGGTACAGGGCGGTGCCGACAACCCCCACCGCGAGGATCGCGAGCATGGGGAGCAGCCAGAAGAGGGGTTGAGCGAAGGGCTTGCCGAGCCGGGCCCGGAAGCTGTTGGCGGGTGCGTGCTTGGGTGACACAGTTTCTCCTGTAAGCGAGGAATGCACGAGTGCATAGAGTTCTGGAGACACGATACACTCATGTATCCAGTAGTCACGACGAGGCGATGGAACCGTGAGCAATCAGACAGAAGCAGAATACGTGGCCGGTGCCGAACCCGGGAGGGGCACCACGCCGCCCGGAGAGGCGTCCTCCCCCGACAGGCGCTCCCGCTCCGCAACCCGCCTGAAACTGATCCGCTCTGCCCCCGCGGTCTTCGCGGAGCAGGGGATCGACGGCGCCTCGATCAGCGACCTGTGCGCCGCTGCCGGTTTCACCCGGGGCGCCTTCTACTCGAACTTCGAGACCAAGCACGAACTCGCCGTCCTCGCGTTCGACGACCTCGCCACTCAGCTGATCGAGACGCTCGACTCCGAACTGGATCAGTGGCTGGACTCCGGTCTGGAGGTGGGTGAGGTGGTCACGCGCATCATCGAGGGCGTCACGGACTCGGTGGCCAACGTGCAGCAGCAGGCCCTGCGCATGGAGCTGTTCCTCGCGGCGTTCCGCTCCCCCGAAGCCCGCGCGGCGGTCGCACCCGTCCGGGAGCGTATCTACGCGGCCATCGAGAACGCGCTGGGCCGCGTAGCGCGCAGCCAGCACCTCACCCTCATGGTCCCGGCCGCCGAGATGGCCCGGATCCTGGTCACCAGCTACTCGGGGCAGCTCACGGACCAGATGGCCATGGGCACCACCGGGCGCGGGGCGCAGCGGGTGATCCCCACCATCTGGCTCGCCTTCACGCGCCCGGCCTGAGCCCGAACGCCCGGGGTCATACCACGGACGGCAGGACGAAGAGCATGGTCAGGGACCAGATCAGGTGCGCGACGACGCACGGCAGGAGTGAGCGCGTTCGCTCGCGCAGCCAGCCCACGAGCGCGCCGAGCGCGGCAGCGGCGAGAGCGAGCAGCAGGATGCCCGCGAGCGAGGTCACGAGGGTGTAGGCCACGGTGGTCACGAGGATCCGCCGACCGCGGGGCAGCACCCGCCACAGGGCGCCGCGGTAGTAGGTCTCCTCCGCCACCCCGTTCACGGTGGTCGTCAGCGCCGTCACCACCAGACTCCCCACGCGGGCGTGGTCGAGCAGCTCGTGCACCGACCCTGCCAGCGTCGGCAGGAAACGGACCATGAACCCGCCCGCCACGAAGAGGACGGCAAGGCCGAGCCCGCCGAGCACGGCGTAGCACAGGCCGCGGGGCGTCACCGCCCAGGGAAGGCGCTCACCGGTCATGCGCACCGCTGTGGAGCTGCCGATGATGTATACCGCGGCGAGTATGAACGTGGCGGGGTAGAACCACTGGTCCCCCGCGGGAATACGCAGGGACCACGCGAGGCATGCGGCGGCCACGACACCGGTGGCCACCACCACCCACACGGTGCGCAGGCGGGTGGCGGCGGTGGTGTCCCCGACTTACGTGCTGAGCTTCGTGTACATCGGGATCTACTGGAACAACCATCACCACATTTTCCAGGCCACCGAAAACATCAACGACGCGGTGCTCTGGGCGAACTTCCACCCGTTGTTCTGACTGTCCCTGCTGCCGTTCAGTACCGCGTGGATGGACGACAGCAGCTTGGCGCGCACTCCCGTAGTGGTCTACGGGATCACTCTGCTGGGCGCGGCGCTCGCGTACGTCGTCGTGCCGGCCGCCATCATCCGGGCCCAGGGGCCGGACTCGACCCTGAAACGGGTGCTGGGCAAGGATCGGAAGGGGAGGATCTCCCTGGTCCTCCATTTCGCCGGGGTGGCCTGCGCACTGCTGGGAGAGAATCACGGCGGGATCCTGATCGACGTGGGTGTCGCGTTCTACGTGATCGTGGCGGTCCTCTGGTTGATCCCCGACCGGCGGATCGAACACGACCTGAACGCCTCGGCTCACGGGAGGTAGGGGCCGTGATCCGGCCGCGGGTCCGGCGCCGCAGGCACCCCTTCATGGTTAGCAGCGCGGCCCGAACCGACCGCATGCACCCCTCGACCACCGCCAGGAATCACACAGGTTCCCACCCTTGACCCCCACCCGGGGCGGGAGCATCATGTACACACCCGCAGCACGGAGTGCGCAGCTCGGTTCCGAGGCGCGCCCGTGCACCCGGACCGGGAACTCGGGATCGAAGGACAGCAGCGTGTCTGGTACGGCAACCACCTCCGTCGCGGAAGCCACGAAGACAGAGACGCAAACCCCGCACAAACGCGGTGCCCTCACACTGGGCGCGTTGGGAGTGGTGTTCGGTGACATCGGCACGAGTCCCCTGTACTCCGTCAAGACCGTGTTCACGGTGGACGGCGGGGTGGTCCAGGCCAATCCCGTGGATGTCTACGGTGTGACTTCGTGCTTCTTCTGGGTGCTCGCCCTGATCGTGACCCTCAAGTACGTCATGGTGGTCATGCAGGCGGACAACGACGGCGAGGGCGGTGTGCTCTCCCTGGCCGCACTGACCCGCAAGGGAGTCCCCACCCGGGCCAAGCGGTGGGGCCTCATCATGATGCTGGGAGTGATCGGTGCAGCCCTGTTCTTCGGGGACAGTGTGATCACCCCGGCGGTGTCCGTGATGTCCGCGGTGGAGGGTCTGGAACTGGTGCATCCCGGCCTGGCAGCGTACGTGGTGCCGCTGGGCGCGGTGATCATCACCACATTGTTCTTGACCCAGCACAAGGGCACGGACCTGGTGGGCAAGGCGTTCGGCCCGGTCATGGTCGTGTGGTTCGTGATGATCGCGGTATTGGGCGCGATCCAGGTGGTGCGGGATCCCCACATCCTCAAGGCGGTGTCCCCCACATACGCCGTGGCGTTCATCGTGGAACACCCCGGGATCGCGTTCGTGGCCGGCGGCGCGGTGGTCCTGTGCGTGACCGGTGCGGAAGCGCTCTACGCGGATATGGGCCACTTCGGCCGCAAACCCATCAACCAGGCGTGGTTCTTCCTGGTCTTCCCGAGCCTGCTGCTCAACTACATGGGTCAGGGCTCGCTCATCCTGGGCCACCCCGAGACGGTGAACGACTCCTTCTACCTGCTGGCCCCGGGGTGGGCGCGCCTGCCCCTGGTCATACTGGCCACCATGGCCACCGTGATCGCCTCCCAGTCCGTGATCTCCGGGGCGTTCTCCGCCGCACGGCAGGCCGAGCGGCTGGGCTACCTCCCCCACATGACCGTGCGTCACACGGGTCAGCACGAGGAAGGGCAGATCTACATCCCCAGCGTGAACTGGGCCCTGTTCATCGGGGTGCTCGTCCTGCTGGTGGTCTTCCGCAGCTCCGAGCGGCTTGCGATCGCCTACGGGTTGGCCGTGACGGGCACGTTCTTGCTGACCACCACGCTGTTCCTGGTCTATGCACACACCAAACTGCGCTGGCCCCTGTGGCGGCTGATCGCGCTCGGCACGGTGCTCTACGTGGTCGAGGGGCTGCTCTTCGCCGCCAACACCGTGAAGCTCTTCCACGGCGGCTGGCTCCCCCTTGCGATCGCGGGGATCATGGGCGCGAGCATGCTCACGTGGCGCAAGGGCCGCCGGATCGTGATGGCCTACCAGAGTGACGTGGAAGGCCCGCTCACCGACTTCATCCGCCGCGCCCGCAACGGCCACCTCAACGAGGTCCCCGGGACCGCGGTCTACCTGCACCCCAACACGGTCTCCACCCCCCTCGCGCTGAGCGAGAACGCGCGGTTCAACCGGGTCATCCACGAAAAGGTGTTCATCGTGCGCACGGTTCCCGCCTACGTCCCGCACGTGGCACCGCAGGACACGGTCACGGTGGACCGTACGGGCGCGGACTCCGATCACATCACCCAGTTGACCCTGCACTTCGGATTCCTGGACGACCCGGACGTCCCCGCCGGCCTGCGGATCGCCCGCGATCACGGGGTGGACATCGACCCGGACACCGCCCGCTACTTCGTCTCCGAGCTCACCCTCCTGGACGCGGGCCGCTACCGGGGCATGCGCAAACCGTTCAAGCTGCTGTTCATGGCCATGAGCCACAACGCCGCGGTCCCCGCCGACTACTACCGCCTCCCGCGCGAGCGCACGGTGATGATCGGGGCGCAGTTGGAGCTATGAGACGGACGGCGACGCTGCAGGCCCGCAGCGTCGTCGTCACGTGGTTGCCGCGCACGCGCCGTCGACCGCGAGAGCCCCACAGCGACGTCGCCCCCGCAAGCTCCGCAGCAGCGGGACGACCGTGGGCGAGCGAACGCGAGACGGACGGACCGGTCACACCACGAACGGCAACACGAACAACATGGTGAGCGACCAGATCAGGTGGGTCACGATCCCGGGGACCAGGGAGCGCGTGCGCTCGCGCAGGTACCCCACGAATGCTCCGAGCGCGGCGGCCGCGAGCGCAAGCAGGGGGATGCCGGCCAGGGAGGTGACCGCGGTGTAGGCGATCGTGGTCACAAGGATCCGGCAGCCCCGCGGGAGCACGCGCCACAGCGCGCCGCGGTAGTAGGTCTCCTCCGCGACGCCGTTGACGGCGGTGGTCAGGGCCACCATGAACAAGCTCCCCACGCGGGCGTGGTTGAGCAGTTCGTGGACGGGCCCGGCCAGGAACGGCACGAACCGCACCATGAAACCGCCCGCGATGAAAAGGGCGGCCAGCAGCAGACCTCCGATCACCGCGTCCCGCAAACCGTTGGGGGTGACCTTCCAGGGCAGGCGCTCCCCCGTCATCCGCACGGCGATCGAACTGCCCATGATGTACACCCCCGCGAGGATGAAGGTCGCGGGGGTGAACCACGGGTCCCCGGCGGGGATGCGCAGGGACCACGCGAGACCCGCGGCGGCCAGGAGGCCCGTGATGATCACGACCCACACGGTGCGCTTACGCGTGGCCTGGGTGGCGTCCCCGTAGGGGCTGACCCGGTACTCGCTCACATCATCACTTCCTGCGCCGATTGAGTGCTCGGAGGGTGTTGGTCAGGACGGCGGCGAACGCGGTCCAGCCCGCGTACGGGCTGAGCACAGCGCCCTTCTCGGGGGACACCTTTGCACTACGGCGCACGAGGTCCGCGCTGCTGAGTGTCAACAGGACAGACTCCACGGAGGACGCGGTGAGCTGCTTGCGGTGGAAGAATAGGATGCTCCACCCGGCGTTGAGCACCAGGTTGGTCGCGAGCGCGGCGATGTAGGCGCGCTTCTTCTTCTCCTCCTTCCTCTCCCCGAGGTCCGCGATGGACAGGGCCCCCACCGCGGCGATGTCCGCGTACAGAACCGTCCATGCCACGGGGAACAGCCAGGCCGGGGGCTGGAACGAGGGCTTGCGCAGCGTCTTGTACCAGCGCGAATTGGGATCGGTCGCCAGGGAACCGACCACCGCCGTGGCCGTCACGGCCCCCGCCGTGGTCAGGAAGACGCGGCGCCACCGGCCGAGGTCCTCGTTCTTCACGGCGGTGCGCACGGCATCCGCGAAGGGGGTGTGACCACCCTTCGGGGCGCCGATGTAGTCGTCCAGGTCCCGTTCGTGCAGCACTGTGTCGTGCTGGAGGCTGCCGATCAGCGGCCGCACGAGCTTGGTCTTGACGGGGGTCATGAGCCCGATCCAGCGCGCCGCGAGGTTCGCGGTGGTTACGGGCGCGGTGAGCATGAACCGCCCACCCTTGCCCACGGCCCGGGCGTACTGGTCCAGCATGTCCGCGTACTCGATGGCGTCCGGACCGCCCACGTCGAACGTGCGGTTCACGTCCGACGGCAGGTCCGCCGCCCCCGCGAGGTAGTGCACCACATCCGCCACGGCGATCGGCTGGATCCGGTTGCGCACCCACTTGGGGGCGATCGCACCCGGCAGTCGCTCGGAGAGGTGACGGATCATGATGAAGGACGAGGACTCGTCCCCGATCACCACACCCGTCTGCAGCGCCGCAGTGGGCACCCCGGAGTCCATGAGCGCCTGCCCCACCTCCACGCGCGAACGCAGGTGATCGGACAGTTGCTCGACCGGCTCGTCCGTGGGGTGCAGTCCCCCCAGGTAGACGATCCGCTGCACATGGGCGTCGTGGGCGGCCCGCGCGAACGTCTCCGCCATCTCCACTTCTTCCTGTACGAAGTTCTCGGAGTCGCCCATGGAGTGCAGCAGGTACCACGCAACGTCCACGTCCTTCAGTGCGCGGGCGACGTCGCTCGCGTCCGAGGCGTCCCCCTCCACCACTTCCGCGCGGCCGGGTTCGGCGCTCTGCCCATCGGGGACAACGGCGTCCCCCCAGGGGAGGTCTCGCACCTTCTCCGCGCTGCGGCTGAGCAGGCGCACCCGCCACCCCCGCTGCAACAGTTCCTGGGCCACCTGGCCGCCGATGTATCCCGTGGCTCCCGTGACCAGGGCGAGCCGTGCGATCTCAGTCATGCGAACTCCCAACCGTGAACGATCCGTGGATGACCGCGGCGGCCACCCCATCCATGTCGATCGTATGCTGAGCATCCGACGCCGCGAGAGGGGTGGGCGCGGACCGCGACGAGTCCGGACCGCGCAGCCTGCGGTGGGGTGAGTTCCGGTCACCCGGTCGGTGCAGGCTCGGGCGACTTCAGTCCACCGGCTACGCATTGAGGCACGTTCCGGCCACCGGATGCATTCCGAGGCACGCGGAAGCCACACATCACCCCTGAAAGTGGCTCGGAGATGACTCAGAGTGCGCCGTGTGGCTTCACCGTGCCTCGATGTTCAGCACACGGCCGGAACTCACCACCCCGGACACCCAGTGCCGGGCCCGTCACCCGCGGACGTCCACGTCCTCGAAGATCAGGAACGTCTGGGTGTCGACGACTTCCGGCATGGGTTGGATCCGCTCGAAGATCACGTCCCGCAGCTCCGCGTTGCCGCGAGCCCGCACGAGCAGCATCACGTCGAATGTCCCGCCCACCAGGGCGATGTGCTGGACTTGGGGGATCTCGCGCAGCTTGGCCTCCAGGGTGGCCCACGTGTTCTGCTTCAGTCGCAGGGTCACGTACGCGGACGCCTCAAGCCCCGCCCTGGCCGGGTCGATCACGGCGGTGTAGCGCAGAATCACACCCTGCTCGTGGAGCCGGCGGATCCGGTCGTAGGCGTGCGCGCGGGAGATGTGGACGGTCGCGGCGAGCGCCGTGACGGACTGCCGGGCGTCCCGGGTCAGCTCACCCAGGATCCGTCGGTCCGTCTCGTCCAGCACCGGGCGCCTGGTCTCGGGCATGTGGACTCCTCCTGGCTGTGGGGTCGGGCAGGGACGACGACGCCACGGCGCCCGTTCGTGCCGCCGCGTGCAGGGTTTCGGGACGCCGGATCGCCCCTCCCCCGCCACAGTGCTGTGATGTACCGGACAAAGCAGCATGACGTGGCTCACGTCACCACACATTGTCCACGATTGAGGCTCGACGGAGCAATTTGTCCACAGTTTCCCCCTGCCGTGGAGACGGAGCGCTCCGATTGCCCATACTGGCCGGACGACGTGCCCGGCCCGAACCCGGTACCGCCGCCCCACCAGAGCCCTGCGGTGCCCGGTCCGCCGTGGACACCACCGAGTTCCAGCCAGAGAAGAAAGGGACGCACCATGAGCGAGCCCACCCCCGCCGGCGAACCCGCCGTCCGGGAGAAGTCCCCCGTGAACCCCGCGGTGGAGGCCTCGAAGAACTTCGGGATCACCCCCGAGCAGTACATGCTCCCCGCGAGCAGCGAGATCCGGCTGCTGAACCCCGACGGCAGCGCGGTCCCGGAGTCCGAGCAGGGTCAGGAGCCCGGCCACGAGTACCCCATGCCGGAGGACTCCCGCCTGCTGGACGCCTACGAGAAGCTCGTGGTGGGCCGGCGCATCAACGACCAGAACATGGCGCTCGTACGCCAGGGCCGCATGGCGGTCTACCCGTCCAGCCACGGCCAGGAGGCGTGCCAGGTGGCCGCTGCCCTGTGCCTCGAGGACGACGATTGGCTGTTCCCCACCTACCGCGACTCCGTGGCTGTGATGTCCCGCGGTGTGGATCCACTGGAGGTCATGAGCACCTACCGCGGGGACTGGCACGGCGGTTACGACCCCCGCAAGTACAAGGTCTCCGTCCAGGCCACTCCGCTGACCACACAGCTGCTGCATGCGGTGGGCGTGGCCCACGCCGCCAAGCTGCGCGGTGAAGACACGGTGGCCCTGGCCATGTGCGGTGACGGGGCGACGTCGGAGGGGGACTTCCACGAGGCCCTGAACTTCGCGGCGGTCTTCCAGCTGCCCGTGCTCTTCCTGGTGCAGAACAACGGCTACGCGATCTCCGTACCCCTGTCCTCGCAGACCCGCGCGCCGTCCCTGGCACACAAGGGCGTGGGCTACGGCATGGCGAGCGAGCGCGTGGACGGCAACGACCTCGCCGCGCTGCTCTCCGTGCTGGGACGCGGCATCGAGCTGTGCCGCCAGGGCGGTGGGCCGCTGCTGGTGGAGGCCATGACCTACCGCATGCAGGCGCACACCAACGCGGACGACGACACGCGCTACCGCGAGCGCGACGAGGTCGCCGAGTGGGTGGCCAAGGACCCGATCACCCGCATGCAGCACTACCTCACGGGCCAGGGCGCACTGGACGATGCCGCCTCCGAGCGGATCTCCGAGCACGCCGAGGCGATGGCCAAGCGGCTGCGCGAGGCCATGGCCCACAAACCGGAGCTGGACCCCCAGGACCTGTTCCGTTTCGTCTACCACGAGCCCACGCCGCAGCTGCGTGAGCAGGCTGAGCAGCTCGCGGACGAGCTCTCGCGAGAGGAGGCGTGATGAGCGCTTCGAAGGTCAGTTTCGCCAAGGCCCTGAACACCGCACTCGCGGACGCCATGGAGGCCTCTCGTGAGGTCGTGGTCTTCGGTGAGGACGTGGGGACGCTTGGCGGCGTCTTCCGCATCACCGACGGCCTGACCGCCCGCTTCGGCCGTGAGCGGTGCTTCGACACACCCCTCGCGGAGTCCGGGATCATCGGCACCGCGGTGGGCATGGCCATGAACGGCATGCGCACGGTCGCGGAGATGCAGTTCGACGCGTTCGCGTACCCCGCGTTCGAGCAGGTGGCCTCCCACGTGGCCAAGATGCACAACCGTACCCGTGGCAGGCTCACCATGCCCCTGGTCATCCGCATCCCCTACGGAGGCGGCGTGGGCGGCGTGGAGCACCACTGCGACTCCTCCGAGTCCTACTACGCGCACACCCCGGGCCTGAAGGTTTTCACCCCCGCCTCCGTGCGGGACGCCTACGTGATGCTGCGCGAGGCCATCGACTCCCCGGATCCCGTGGTGTTCTTCGAGCCCAAGCGGTTGTACTGGTCCACCGCGCAGGTGGACCTGGACGAGCTGCGCGAGCAGTACGAGAACGGGAGCCTGCCGCGGCGCGAGGGCCACGCCGTCGTCGCCCGTGAGGGATCCGACGCGACCCTGATTTCTTACGGCCCGTCCGTGCCGGTGTGCCTGGCCGCGGCCGAGGAGGCCGCGAAGGACGGCATGTCCGTGGAGGTCATCGACCTCGGTTCCGTGGTTCCCTACGACGACGGGACCGTGGCCGCGTCCGTGCGCCGCACCGGGCGGGCCGTGGTGGTGGCCGAGTCCCAGGGCTTCGCATCCGTGGCGTCGGAGATCGCCGCGCGCACCCAGGAGCGCTGCTTCCACTCGCTCGCCGCGCCGGTGCTGCGGGTGACGGGATTCGACATCCCCTACCCCTCGCCGTCCTTCGAGCACCACCACATCCCGAGTTCCGAGCGCATCCTGGATGCCCTGGACGACCTGCAGTGGGAGGACTGACCCGTGAGCATCAATGTGTTCAACCTGCCCGATCTGGGCGAAGGGCTCACCGAGGCGGACATTCTCCGCTGGCTCGTGGCCGAGGGTGACACCGTCACCATGGACCAGCCCATCGTGGAGGTGGAGACCGCCAAGTCCGCCGTGGAGGTGCCCACCCCGTTCGAGGGCGTGGTCCACACGCTGCACGGCGCCGAGGGCGACACCATGCTCGTGGGTCAGCCGCTGATCTCCGTCTCCGACGGCGTGGAGGCCCCCGATTCCTCCGCCGGGACCGGATCCGACGCGGATGCCCCGGGTGCCGAGCACGCCGCGAGCTACCGCGAGGAAGAGCTCGCCGGAACCACACCCTCCGCCGAGGAGGCCGTGGACGAGGCCGAGGAGTCCTCCGGGAACGTGCTGATCGGCTACGGCACCTCCGCAGCGTCCGCATCCCGACGACGCCGCCGCAGGCACGGTGCCGTCGCCGGGACCACCGGCGCCGCTCCCACGGGGGCCGCCGCGCACACCCACGACACGCTCACCGAGTCCCGCCGGCTCGCGCCGTCCGTGATCTCGCCGCTCGTGCGCAAGCTCGCGCGCGAGCACGGCGTGGACGTCGCCACCGTCCAGGGCAGCGGCCCGGGTGGGCTCATCATGCGCCGGGACGTCCTCGCCGCGATCGAGCAGGTTGAGGACCAGCGGATGCGCGCCGACGCCGCCGGGCCGGCTCCCACGGGTCTGGCTACCCCCGGCCCGGTAGCCCCGGGCCCCGCCGCAACGGGTGCGCCCGTGCTGCCTATGCAGGGTGCTCCGGGCCAGGGTGGCCCCGCGCAGGATGGACCCACCCGCGGTGGGTCGAGCGCGGGAGCCGGTGCCGCGGCGTCATCCCAGGGTGTGGACGCACGCACCGGGCTGCCTCTGGCCGCCCGCGAACCTGTCAAGGGCGTGCGCAAGCACATCGCGGATGCCATGACCCGCTCGCGCACGGAGATCCCCGAGGCCACCGTGTGGGTGGACGTGGACGCCACCGAGCTGCTGAGCCTGCGCGCGGAGCTGAAGGCGAAGGATCCGCAGAACACGCCGAGCTTGCTAGCGCTGATCGCCCGGTTCACCCTCGCCGGGCTGCGCAAGTACCCGCAGCTGAACACCCGCCTGGACACCGCCGAGGACGGCTCGCGGAGCATCGCGCGCTTCGACGGCGTGAACCTGGGGCTCGCGGTGGAGTCCGAGCGTGGGCTCATGGTTCCCAACCTGCGCAACGCGGACCGGCTCAGCGCCGTGGAGCTCACCACCGCCATGCGCGAAGTGATCGACGTGGCCCGCTGCGGAAAGGCCAGTCCGGCCCAGCTGAGCGGTTCCACGTTCACGCTGAACAACTACGGCGTCTTCGGCACGGACGGGGCCACCCCGATCATCAACCACCCGGAGTCCGCGATCCTTGGCATCGGGCGGATCATCGACAAGCCATGGGTCGTGAACGGTGAACTCGCGGTCCGCAAGGTCACGACCATCACCATCGCGTTCGACCACCGCGTGTGCGACGGCGGCGCGGCTGGCGGCTTCATCCGCTTCGTGGCCGACTGCATCGAGAACCCCGTGGGGGCGCTCACGCAGATTTGACGCCCTTACGGTGTTTGCCGGTGAGAATCACGACGGAGGCCGGGCTTCGGCCCGGGCNCTCTGCGCCAGGGCGGGCGGCAGGTCCGTGGCGGCCATGGTGTCCTTTGCACGGCGGACGGCGGTGTCCACCATGCGGGCCACCGAGCGGGCCGCACCGGAGCGGTCGAGGAGGTCGCGGGCATGGGCGACGTCGTCGTCCCCCAGCGGCTGCCGCACCGCCCGCTCTCGCAGCGCCTGCCACTCCGCAGCATAGTCACCCGCCTCCACGAGGACCCCCGCAACCGTGCAGCGGTCCGGGGTCAGCACGGGGGACGCGCCCGCGGAGCCCGCTTCACCCGCAGCGTCAGGGGAGCCGGCGGCCGCGCGCAGCTCACCGGTGAGCTGGTGGGCCACACCCAGGGAGCGCCCGATGGTCGCCAGGGCGGTGACGTGCGCGGTGGGGGCCCCACCCAGGACGGCGCCCGCGCGGAGGGGCGCCTCGTAGCAGGGCACCGCGATGGCCAGCCGGATGGCGTCCAGGGCCTTGTCGTGCGGAACGGGCTGGGTGCGCCGGGCCACCTGAGCCACGAGCCGCTCGCCCGCCGCGGCGTGGAACACGGACTCGTCGAGGATTTCGAGCAGACGCAGCATGCGCGTCTCCGGCGCCCGGGAGGTGGCGATGAGCCGGTAGGCGCCCGTGAGCGCGAGGTCACCGGCCGCCGATGTGAGGTCCGCGCGGGAACCGTCACGGTCTGCCCACCCAGCAGGGTCGCTCCCGGCGGCCCCCTCCGCGGCCCCCAGGGCGGAGTTCGTGTGCCCCTGCGCCGCGGCGTCGTCGTCCTGCCACGCGGAGCCCGACGTCGCGCCGTCGGCTGCCTGCGCCGCGCGGGCCATTCCGCGAAGGCCGCCAGCGTCGGCGCGCAGCACGATGGCGGTGTGCAGCAGCTCGAAGGAGGCGGCCACGGCGTTGAGCACGGGGCGGGTGGGGCGCGCGGGGTAGGCCTCCACAGAGGTCATGACCAGCTCCTGCTGCAGCCCCCGGCCCGCATCCGTGATCTGGGCGATGTGCTCCCACACGCGCTCATAGCCGGGGCTCAGCTCGGCGGCCTTGCGGCCCGAGTGCGAGAGGAACCCTCGCAGGGCCGTGGCCGGTGTGAACTCCTGGGACCTGCGCCCGGTGCCGCTGCTGGTGTAGGAGGAGGTGGGAGTCATGCCTCCATTCCAGCACACCAGCCGCCGGGGCGGTGCCCGGATCAGACGGCGGGCATCAGCGCCAGCTGGATCGCGATGAACACCATCACCACGCCCACCAGGGCGTCCACGATGCGCCAGGTGAGCGGGGTGTTCAGCACGTGCGACAGCGCCCGGGCCCCCGCGCCCAGTGCGGTGAACCAGATGACCGAGCCGGCGAACGCGCCCCCGGCGAAGATCCAGCGCTGCTCACCGTGCTGGTTGGCCAGGTTCCCCAGGATCAGCACCGCGTCCAGGTAGGCGTGCGGGTTGAGCCACGTGAACGCCAGGGTGGCGAGGACTGCGCGACGCAACGACCCGGCGTCGTCGCCCGAGACGTCCATGGCCTGCGGCTTGAGAGCCGAGCGGAAGGAGGTGACCGCGAAGACCAGGAGGTAGACCACCCCGGCCCAGCGGAAGATGTTCAGCAGCCAGGGCACGCGGTCGATGAGGAAGCCGATCCCGGCGGTCCCCAGACCGATCAGGAAGATGTCCGAGACGATGCAGATGCCCACCACCACGCCCAGGTGCTCGCGGCGGATCCCCTGGCGCAGCACGAACGCGTTCTGGGCGCCGATCGCCACGATGAGGGCGAGCCCGGTCACCAGTCCGGGAAGGAACGCAGAAGTCACCAGAGCAATGTACAGGTGGGCGTGACATTGCCGACATTCGGCCCCTCACATGGCGCGACGTGGGTATAGTTTCCGGCGAAATGATTTCGGGTGGCCTGTCCACCCGCCTGATGGAAGGACCCCCATGACGACCGTGACCACCGAGGAACTGCCCCTCGCCATCTCCTCCGAGGACGCCGAGCGCCTGTTCATCGACGCCCGCACCGCGAGCCACTTCACCGAGGATCCGGTGACCGAGGATGAGAAGCGGGCGATCTACGACCTCACCAAGATGGGCCCCACGGCGTTCAACTCGCAGCCCCTGCGCATCACCTGGGTGGAGACCCCCGAGGCCCGTGAGCGCCTGGTGCAGCACATGAGCGGCGGCAACCAGGAGAAGACCCGCCAGGCGCCGCTGACGGCGATCCTGTCCTACGACGAGAACTGGCACCAGCGCTTCCCCCAGTTCCTCCCCGCCGCCCCGCACCTGCAGGGCATGTACGACGAGAACGAGGACCTGCGCCTGACCAGCGGCAAGGCCAACTCCCACATCCAGGTGGGCTACTTCATCGTGGCCGCCCGCGCCGTGGGCCTGGCCGCCGGGCCCATGACCGGCTTCGATCCGATGGCTGTGGACGCCGAGTTCTTCGCCGGCACGGGCAAGCGCTCCATCGTGGTGGTCAACCTGGGTCACCCCGTCGCACCGGAGTACGATCGCAGCCCCCGTTTCGACATGGAGGACGTGGCCGAGACCCTCTGAGCCGAGGTCTCGCGAGGCACTGACACGACGCACCGTGGCCGGGGCCCGGTGGTGAGCCGAGGGGTTCGCCACCGGGCCCCGTTGCACATCCGGCCCCGCACGCCTGCTCACCCGCACCGCTCGGAACCCCGCGGACTACCGCGACGTCTCACCACCCGCACCCTGAGTCCTCGCCAGTTTCGCGAGCACCGGCAGGGCAGCGTCCAGCGAGTCCAGCTCGCGCGGGGAGAGTACGCACAGTGCGTCCGCCACCCTGTCGCTGCGCTGCTGGTCCTCGAGCGCGAGCTCCGTGAGCCCGTAGGGGGTGAGGCACACGAGGACGGCGCGGGCGTCCGTGGGGTCCGGGTCCCGGCGCACGTAGCCCGCCCTGCTCAGCCGGTCCACGCTCTGAGTCGCCGTGGAGACCCGCACGCCCATGTTCGCGGCGATGGTCGTGATCCGCAGGCCCCCGGGGCGCAGCATGGTCAGGAGGCTAATCTGCTGGCTCGTCAGCTCCCGGGTCCCTTCCATGCGCCGCAGGAAATACACGCTGTAGCGCATCACCTCCCGCAGCCGGTGTGCGCGCAGCACGGCCCGGGCGCGGTCGTCGTCGGGAGCGGGTCCGGGGGAAGCCATCATGGCTCCGTATTTTATCCTCGACGGGTGCGGACCTCCGTGCGAGAACCGACCGGGAGACGAGAGCCGTGGACGAGATCCTGACAGCACTCGACGGCGTGGTGGACGGTCTCCACGAGCGCGCCGGCGCCGTGGTGACGGGCCGGGCAGACTTCTGGCCCGGACCCATGGACGTCCAGGGGCTGGCGACGTCGAGCGTGGGCCTGGCCGCCGCCTCCGCCCAGGAGTTCGCGCGGGCCACCGGCCGAGAGACGTTCCATATCGGCGCGCGTCTGCCCGAGGTGGTTGCCGCGTTCGGGTCGATCACCCACCTGCGCATCGATGGCCGCCCGGTCCCCGGTTTCGCGCCCGCATCGGGGTTCTTCCCCACCGCGGACGGCTGGCTGCGCACGCACGCCAACTACCCGCACCACCGGTCGCGTCTGTTCCGCGCCCTCCGGATCGACGACGACGACGCCCTCCCGGGCGCCCTCGCCCGTCTCACCTCCCGGGACGCGGAGGCCCGGGTCGTCGCGGCCGAGGGCGTCGCAGCGGCCGTGGTCGACGAGGAGACGTGGCGGCGCGGGGCCACGAGCGCCCCGGGGCCGTGGCTCGCAATCTCCCCCGGCGACGTCGACGTCACCGGGGGACCGCGTGCAGCGCGCCCCGCAGCGGGGCCGTGGGCTGCGACGTCGGCCCCCGACGCCGCGGAAGGTCCCCTGAACGGGGTGCGCGTGGTCTCCCTGACGCGCGTGATCGCCGGGCCCACGGGCGCGAAGTTCCTCGCGGCGCTCGGCGCGGACGTGCTGCGCATCGACCCGCCGGTCATGCCCGAATCGACAGGTCAGCACCTGGACACGGACCTCGGCGTGCGCTGCGCCGCCCGCGACCTCAGCGATCCGCGGCAGGCCGCCGAGCTGACCGAGGTCCTGGCGGGCGCGGACGTCCTGTTCACCGGCTACCGCCCCGGCTCCCTGACCGCCCTGGGACTCGACGCCGCCACGGTCCGTGAGCGTTTCCCACACCTCGTGCACGTGGAGCTGAGCGCGTGGGAGTCGGCCGGTCCGCGCGGCGGGCGGCGCGGTTTCGACAGCATCGTGCAGGCGGCCAGCGGGATCGCCGTGCGCTGCGGCCGCACCGGGGACGACGGTGTGTGGCGCCCGGGTGCGCTGCCCGTCCAGGCGCTGGACCACGCCACGGGCTATGGCATGGCCGCCGCGGCATGTGCGCTGCTCGCGGCAGGAACCGCGGGCCACGCCCACCTGTCCCTGGAGCGCACCGCACGGGTGCTCCTGGGCGCCCCGGTGCCCTCAACACACCGGGGTTCGGAGGATGCAGTGGGTGAGGCCCAGACGGTTCTCCTGCGCACCGGGGAGGGGACGGTGCGGTGCGTCCCCTCCCCGGTGCGGGTGGACGGGCGGAGACCACCCGTCCACCCGCCGCTGACGTGGTGACGCGGCGGACTCAGTCCCCGCGCAGCGCCTCCGCGAAGCGCCTGACGCCCTCGCGGATCCGGGCCGGGGCCACGCCGGAGAAGGCGAGGCGCACGGCGTCGGAGTCCCGACCGTCCATGTAGGACGCGGAGCCCGGCACGAGCACCACCCCGTGGGCCACGGCCTCGGCCAGGATGTCCCTGCCCCGCAGCTCCTCCGCGGTGACCCACGTGAAGAACCCGCCGCTCGGCGTCGTCCAGGATGCTGTCTGCGGCATGTACTCGGTGAGGGCCTCGTTCATGGCCTCCCAGCGCTCCCGGTAGAGGGCCACGGCGCTGTCGAGCGCGGGTTCCCAGTGCTCCGAGCCCACCCACGAGGTCACGAGGGACTGCGCCAGGTTGGACGGGTGGATCACCACGGACTCCCCGGCGATCTGCAGCCGCCCGCGCACCTCCGGGGGTGCGGCCATCCACCCGACCCGCAGGCCCGGGGCGAAGATCTTGGAGAAGCTGCCCAGGTGGATCACGTGCTCCGGGTCCATCCCGTGCATCGACGGCACCGGCTCACTGCGGTCGAAGGCGAGCAGCGCGTACGGATCGTCCTCCACGATCATCACGTCCCGCTGCGCGCACACCGCCACGAGCTCGCGACGGCGCTCCTCCGGCATGGTCACGCCGGTGGGGTTCTGGAAGCTCGGGATGACGTACACGAACGGCACCCGCCTGCCCTGGGCGGCGAGCGCGTCGAGGGCTTCCGCCACGGCGTCGGGAACGATCCCGTCCTCGTCCATGGCCACGTGCTGCACCTCGGCCTCGTACGCCCCGAACACGCCCAGCGCACCCACGTAGGTGGGGCCCTCCGCCAGGATCACGTCCCCGGGGTTGCAGTAGAGCTTGGTCACGAGGTCCAGCCCGGCCTGTGATCCGGTGGTGGGCAGGATGTCTGCACCGGTGACCGTGGAGCCACCGCGCGCCATGAGCTTCACCACGAGCTCGCGCAGCCCGTCCATGCCGGCGCCGGATCCGTACTGCAGGATCTCCCCGGCGCGCCCGCGCAGCAGGAGGGACGCGATGTCCCCCACGGCGTCCGCGGGCAGCACGGAGAGGTCCGGGTTGCCGCCGGCCAGCGAGACCACGGACGGGTCCCGTGCCACCTCGAAGACGGCGCGGACCGGGGAGGGCCGGAACTCGTCCGCGCGGGACGCGAACCCCGTCACTTCGCGTCCCCGTAGCGCGCGCCCGAGATGCCGTACGCGGGGCCGTCCGGCGCGGCATCGGCGCCCAGGCTGATCAGGGAGAGCAGCTCGTAGACCACGTGCGCGGCGGCGATGCCCGTGAGCTCGGCGTGGTCGTAGGCGGGAGCCACCTCCACAACGTCGCACGCCACCACGTCCAGGCCCCGCAGCCCACGCAGGATCTCCAGCACCTCGCGGCTCGTGATGCCACCGGCCTCGGGCGTGCCCGTGCCGGGGGCGTGGGCGGGGTCCAGGACGTCGATGTCCAGGGAGATGTAGAGGGGGCGGTCGCCCACGCGCTCGCGCAGGGCCTCGACGACGGCGTCCACGCCGGAGCGCAGCACGTCCGCGGAGGAGACGATCTCGAAACCGAACCGGGAGTCGTCCTCGAGGTCCTGGGTGCCGTAGAGGGGCCCGCGGGTGCCCACGTGCATCACGGCGTCGGTGTCGATGATGCCCTCCTCGAACGCCCGCCGGAACGGGGTGCCGTGGGTGTACTCGGCCCCGAAGTAGGTGTCCCACGTGTCCAGGTGGGCGTCGAAGTGCAGCAGCGCCACCTTCCCGTGGCGCGAGTGCGCCGCGCGCAGCAGGGGCAGGGCGATGGTGTGGTCACCGCCGATCGCCACGATCTTGGTGTCCTCCCCCATCAGCTCCCTGGCGCCCTTCTCGATGGAGTCGATGGCCTCGCGGATGTCGAACGGGTTGCCCACGAGGTCCCCGGCGTCCGCGACCTGCAGGTTCGCGAACGGCGAGTGGTTCTGCGCGGGGTTGTAGGGGCGCAGCAGCCGCGAGGACTCGCGCACGTGGTTCGGCCCGAACCTCGCGCCCGGGCGGTAGGAGACCCCCGAGTCGAAGGGCACGCCCACCACGGCCACGTCCGTGTGCTCCACCTGGTCCGTGCGGGGCAGCCGTGCGAACGTGGCGGGCCCGGCCCACCGGGGTGTCAGCGCCGCGTCCACGGGCCCCACCCGCTCCTCGCCCGCCGCGTTCGTCTCGACAATGCGTTCCGGTTCCACCGTGTCTCCTTCCGCCCCGAGGATCGCCCGGGAAGCCCTTCCGCGGCCGACGGCGGGCCGTACGTCCCGCCGCACGGTGTCCGGCGCCGCCCGGCCGGGCCAGGGTGATATTTTTTGTGACCTGGTGCAAACCCTAGCGCCACATCTGCGTGCGCGGGCGATCCTGCCCGCCAGGCGAGCAGAGCCTCGCCGCGGCTCCGAGGAGATCCCCTGTGAACGTGTTCGTGATCGTGCTCTACCTGGCCGTGATGGTGGTGGTCGGGCTGTGGGCGGCACGCCGTGCACGCACCGCCACCGACTACCGCGTGGCCGGACGCCGCCTCGGAGCGGGGCTCTACACCTCCACGATGGCGGCGGTGGTCCTCGGTGGCGCCTCCACCGTGGGCGGAGTGGGGCTCGGCTACCAGTACGGCATCTCGGGGATGTGGCTCGTGGTCGCGATCGCAGTGGGGCTCGCCGTGCTGAGCCTGTTCTTCGCCGCGCGCATCCAGTCCCTGAAGGTCTTCACCGTCTCCCAGATGCTGCAGCTGCGCTACGGCGCGAAGGGCGGCGCCACGGCGTCGTCGTTCGTGATGCTCGCCTACACGCTCATGATCGCGGTGACCTCCACGGCCGCCTACGCGGCGATCTTCTCCGTGCTGTTCCCCATCTCGCGGCCCTGGGCCATCCTGCTGGGCGGTGCGGTGGTGATCGCCTACTCGGTGCTCGGCGGAATGTGGTCCATCACCCTGACGGACCTGATGCAGTTCCTCTTCATGACGGTGGGCATCTTCGCGATCCTCCTGCCCTTCTCGCTGGCCGCCGGCGGCGGCTGGTCCGGGATCCGCGAGCGGCTGGACGCCTCCTACTTCGCCGTCAGCTCCATGGGCTTCCAGGCGATCCTCACGCAGTTCGTGGTCTACGGCTTCGGCATGCTGATCGGGCAGGACATCTGGCAGCGCGTGTTCACGGCCCGCTCGCCCGGCGTCGCCCGCTGGGGTGGGCTCGTCTCCGCCACGTACGTGGCGCTCTACGGCGTCGCCGGCGCACTGATCGGCACCGCCGCGGCCGCCGTGCTGCCGAACCTCGCCGTCCCCGAGGAGGCGTTCGCCACCATGGCCCAGGAGCACGTGCCGGCGGGTCTCGGCGGGATCGTCCTCGCGGCCGGTGTGGCCGCCATGATGTCCACGGCCTCCGGGGCCACGATCGCCGCAGCCACGGTGGCGCGCGTGGACGTGGTCCCCACCCTCCTAGGCCTGTTCGGAGCCCCCGACGACGACATCGCCCGCGCCCGCTCCGAGGACGCGTCCGTCCTCAAGGACCGCGTCTACGTGGTGGTGGTCGGCCTGGTCATCACGGTGATGTCCATGCTGGTCAGCTCCACGGTCACGGCCCTGACCATCGCGTACGACCTGCTGGTGGGCGGCCTGCTCGTCGCCGTGCTGGGCGGTCTGCTGTGGAAGCGGGGCACCGCGGCGGGTGCCATGTGGTCGATGGCCGCGGGCGTCGTCGCCACCGTGGTGGGCATGGTGGTCTACGGCGTGCTCGCCAACGCACCCATCTACATGGGACTGCTCGCCTCTGCCGTCGTCTTCGTGGCCGTCTCGCTCGCCACGAAGCCCACCACGCCGGAGATCAGTCAGGAATGGAACCGTCGGATTCAGGAGTCCAAGGCATGAGCACCGAAAGCACCATCACCACGGCACCCGAGACCCCCGGGGCCGGCGCGGACGTCACACGCCCGGAGCGCACCGTGGCCACCGCGGTGCTGGAGACGCTGCGCGGCTACGGGATTGACACCGTGTTCGGCATCCCCGGCACCCACTCGCTCGAGTTCTACCGGCCGCTGCGCTCGCTGGGAATCCGTGCGATCACCACACGCCACGAGCAGGGCGCGTCCTACGGCGCGGACGGCTGGTCCCAGGTGCGCGGGCTGCCTGGGGTGGTCATCACCACGTCCGGACCCGGCCTGCTCAACTCCCTGTCCGGCGCGGCGACCGCCTACGCAGAGTCCCGGCCCATGATCCTGCTCTCCCCCGGGCGCCCCGTGGGCCACGACTTCCGGGACATCGGCTCCTTGCACGAGACCAAGAATCCCTCCGCCGCCGTGAACGCGATCGTAGGCGTCTCTCGGCGCGTGACCTCGGGGGCCGAGGCCGTGACCATGATCCACGACGCCATGCGGGACTTCGCACACTCGCGCCCGCGGCCCATCCACATCGAGATCCCGCTGGACATCCTCGAGACCGCGGCGGACGTCCCCGAGTCGGCCACCGCACCGCGCCCCCTCGGTGAGCCCACGCCCGCCCCGGAGCACGACATCGCCGCGGCCGTCGAGGCGCTGGCGGCCAGTGAGCGCCCGGTCATCCTGGCCGGCGGAGGCTCGCTCGCTGCCGGACCGCGGCTGCTGGAGCTGGCCGAGCTGCTCGAGGCCCCGGTGATCACCACTACCAACGGCAAGGGCGCGATCCCGGAGAAGCACCGGCTGTCCCTGGGCGCGGACCTGCGGCTGAGCACCGCCCACGAGTTCATGCGCTCAGCGGACGCACTGCTCGTGATCGGATCCAAGGTGGGCGAGGCCGAGCTGTGGGGCGGGGACATCACCCCGCAGGGCCCGATCGTTCGCGTGGACATCATGCGCGACCAGATGCTGTGCAATCTTTCCCCGGACGTGGAGGTCCCCGGCAACGCCGCCGCCGTCGTCCCCCAGCTGCTGGACGGGCTACGCGCCGCGGCTGCCGACGCCGCACCGCGCCCGGAGCGGGACCTGCGCTCGGTGTTCGAGGCGATGGACGAGGAGGGCCGGCGTTGGGCCCCGGACCTCGCGGCGCTCAACGAGACGATCATGGAGGTGGTCCCGGACGACACCATCCTGGCCGGGGACTCCTCGCAGGTGACGTACATGGGCTCCACCACGTTCTTCCGCGCACCCCAGCCGCACTCGCTGCTGTACATGGGCACGTACGCCACGCTCGGCTACGGGCTGCCCGCGGCGGTGGGTGCCAAGCTCGCCGCGCCCGAGCGCCCGGTGGTGTGCCTGGTGGGGGACGGCGCCCTCATGTTCTCCATCCAGGAGCTCATGACCGCCGTGGAGCTGAACCTGGACCTGCCCGTGATCTGCGTGGACAACGGCGGCTACGGGGAGATCCGGCAGAACATGCTGGACCGGGACATCGACCCCCTGGCCGTTGACCTCGCGCAGCCGGACTGGGTGAAGCTCGCGGAGGGTTTCGGCGCCACCGGGTTCCCCGCCACCATGGACACCCTCGCGGAGACCGTGCAGAAGGCCCTCGCCACGAAGGGCCCGAGCCTGGTGCACCTGAAGATCTGAGAGCTGGCGCTGCCCCGTGCCCACCTCCCGCCCCGGGCGGGTTTGCTGGGTGGCGGACATGTCGCGCCCCAAATGTTGTCCCCGGATGGGGTGGGTGATCGGGCGGGCCGAGCTCACCTGCGGGGTCCATCCTTGGTGTCCGTCCCCGCGGGCCAGACGGTGGAGACCCATGCCCGCGCCTCCCGGGAGTGACGCAGGCGCAGCACGCGCAGGTGCGGGGCCGTCTCCGCCAGGGTGGGAATGCGCTCCCGGTAGCTGTGACGGCTCGCGACCGCCCAGCGGATGATGTGCTCCGGATCCGTGAAGAGAGTACGGAGCGACCCCTCCGTGTTGCCGTTCCACAGCTTCTGGCGGCTCAGGCTGCGCCGCACGGTCCGCCGGACGACGCGTGGGAAGGTCACGGTCCAGAACGGGAAGTCGAGCCACAGCAGGGTGTCGGCGCGTTCGGCGAGAACCGGCCGTGCGGCGTCGTACTGCCACTCGGTGACCCACGAACCGCCCGCCGCCAGGCGCGCGACGTCCGCCGAGAACTCGGGGCGCGGAATCCAGCCGGGGCCGTGGAACAGGGCGTCGATCTCGGTGTGCGGGATGCCGGAGCACCGCTCGATCTCACGGCACAGGGTGGTCTTGCCGACGCCGCTCACCCCGGCCACGAGGATCCGGCATGGTGAGGGCGGGGCGGCGGTCATGGGGCGAGCCTATGCCGTTGCGAACATACTGCGCAGCCCACGGGGCTCAGCGGATCGACCACGCAGGCCGACCCGCCGAGGGGATCGCTGGGGTGCGTCCAGGAAGAGGTGCCAGGTGATCTCCAGCTCGTCGTACTCGCTGGGGCGCAGAACCCACTCGCCGAGCTCGTAGTTGCGTGCCTCAGGCAGGGCGGCGAGGACCGGCGAGTGCGTGCAGAGAACCACCCCGCGCACGAGCTGCGGACGGTCGCCGGGTCCAGACTCGGTCACCCGGGTCCGGTGCAGCACCTGGTCCCGCGCGCCGCCGTCCACGCTGAGACCGAACTGCCGCCACGGCCTCCACCAGGGTGGGCGTCCCCGCCCCGTTCTCACCCACCCAGACGGTCAGCGGCCCGAGGTTGAGGCCCTCGTCCAGCACCTGCCGCACCGCGGGAACAGTGGCCGGCCTCTCTGCGCGCGGCAGCGAGTTCAGGCCGTGCTCCTCGATCCGGCCGCACGGGCAGGCATGAGAACGAGCGGCTGTTCATGTCCCCAGGCCAACGACGCCCGCAGGACCCCCCGCCGTTGAACATCTGGGGCAGGACATGCCCGCCCCGCGGCGCGTTCCCTGGGCAAGTTGTGCCTCAGATGTTCTGCGCACCCGTGCGGGGCGCCTGCTCCTGACCTCGGGGCATTGACGGGGTGGGCCGCATCACATACCGTACTCAGAACACAGATATATCAGTGATCGACAAAACCCTTCGCCACCACCGGAACCGTCCGGCCAGCACCCCCCTTCGGGAAAGAACGTCACCATGGCACAGACCGCGTCACCCTCCACGCAGCTGGACACCGTCGAGACCAGGAGCTCGTTGCGCATCCTCACGTACGCCGGAGCGATCGTCGCGTTCCTGATCGGGTCCGGCTTCGCAACCGGCCAGGAGATCCTGCAGTACTTCACCTCCTACGGCTACTGGGGCGTCTTCGGCACGGGCCTGGTAGTCCTGGTGCTGATCACCTACGTGGCCGTGGAGTTCCTGACCACAGGCCACCGCGAGAAGTTCGACCGGCCGTCGCTGATCTTCCGCTACTACTGCGGCCGCCACCTGGGAGTGTTCTTCGACTACTTCTCCGTTCTGTTCGTATTCCTGAGCTTCACTGTCATGGTGGCCGGGGCGGGCGCTGTGTTCCAGGAGCACTACGGACTGTCCAAGTACGTGGGCGGGATCGGGCTTGCCGCCGTGGTGGGACTGACCGTGTGGTTCGGCCTGGACCGGCTGGTGGACGTGATCGGCAAGATCGGCCCGCTGATCGTCGTGATAGCGATCGTCCTGGGGATCCTGGGCATCATTCGCAACCCGGGCGGGATCGCCGACGGCAACGCGTTGCTGCCGGAACTGGACCTCACCCGCGCGTCGAGCAACTGGGTGCTGGCGGGGCTGTCCTATGTGGGCTTCTGCATGCTGTGGCTCGCCGCGTTCCTCACCGCACTGGGCAGGACCGCACACAGCCGCGGCGAGGCCCACTCCGGTGCGGTGCTCGGCGGGGTCTCCTTCTCCGTGGCCTGCATGGTCGTGGGCCTGGGCCTGCTGGCGAACATCGAGGCGGTCAACGGCACCGAGATTCCCATGCTCGTGCTCGCCTCGGATCTCGGTCCGGTGGTCGCCTCGTGCTTCTCACTCATCATCCTCGCAGGCATCTACACCACGGCGGTGCCGTTGCTGTGGACCGTCTCCTCCCGGTTCTTCCCAGAGAAGTCCCTGCCCTTCAAGTACCTCACCCTCGCACTCGCAGCGATCGGCACCCTGGTGGGTCTCGTGCTGCCGTTCTCGCTGATGGTCAACATCGTCTACGTGGTCAACGGCTACGTGGGCATCCTGCTGCTGACCCTGATGCTCGTGAAGTCCCTGACCCGCACCGCGCGCACCCGCCGCGCCTGACCCAACCGCAGGACGTCCACGACGTCGTCCACCCCCATCCCGGGGAACCGCACCCGACCCTCAACACCGAAACGGAGCACCACATGGCCGATCTGCTCCCGGAGCACCCGGACTTCCTCTGGCACAACCCGGACCCGAAGCCGTCCTACGACGCTGTCATCGTGGGTGGCGGCGGGCACGGGCTGGCCACCGCGTACTACCTGGCGAAGAACCACGGCATGACCAACATCGCGGTGCTCGAGCGGGGGTGGCTCGCGGGCGGGAACATGGCGCGCAACACCACGATCATCCGCTCGAACTACCTGTGGGACGAGTCCGCGGCCATGTACGAGCACTCTCTGAAGCTGTGGGAGGGGCTGCCGGAAGAGCTGGAGTACGACTTCCTGTTCTCCCAGCGCGGCGTCATGAACCTGGCTCACACCCTGCAGGACGTCCGCGAGTCGGTGCGCCGGGTCAACGCGAACAAGCTCAACGGGATCGACGCCGAGTGGATCACACCGGAACAGGTCAAGGAGCTCTGCCCGATCATCAACACGTCGGACGAGCTGCGCTATCCGGTCATGGGCGCCACGTACCAGCCGCGCGCGGGGATCGCCAAGCACGACCACGTGGCGTGGGCGTTCGCGCGAAAGTGCGACCAGATGGGTGTGGACATCATCCAGAACTGCGAGGTCACCGGCTTCGTCAAGGACGGCGAGCGCGTGGTGGCGGTGGAGACCTCCCGCGGTCGGATCAACGCCGGCAAGGTGGGGCTGTGCGGGGCGGGGCACTCCTCGGTGCTCGCGGAGCTCGCGGGCTTCCGCCTGCCGATCCAGTCCCACCCGCTGCAGGCGCTCGTCTCGGAGCTCCACGAGCCTGTCCACCCCACGGTGGTGATGTCCAACCACGTGCACGTGTACGTCTCCCAGGCGCACAAGGGCGAGCTGGTGATGGGTGCGGGCGTGGACGCCTACAACGGCTACGGCCAGCGCGGGGCGTTCCACGTGGTGGAGGAGCAGATGGCAGCGGCCGTGGAGCTGTTCCCGATCTTCGCCCGGGCGCACGTGCTGCGCACGTGGGGCGGGATCGTGGACGTCACCTTGGACGCCTCCCCGATCGTGTCCAAGACACCGGTGGACCAGATGTACGTGAACTGCGGCTGGGGCACGGGCGGCTTCAAGGGCACCCCGGGGGCAGGCTTCGCCTTCGCGCACACGATCGCCACCGACGAGCCCCACCCTCTCAACGAGCCGTTCTGCCTGGAACGCTTCGAGACGGGTGTCCTGATCGACGAGCACGGCGCCGCCGCCGTGGCCCACTGACCGTGCACACGCCGCTGTCACCCGGAGGAGACGACCCACGATGCTGCTGATCGAATGCCCCTACTGCGGCCCACGCGACGAGACCGAGTACCACTACGGCGGGGAGGCCCACGTGCCGTACCCCGAGGATCCGTTCGAACTGACGGACCGCCAGTGGGCGGAGTACCTCTTCTACCGCAGCAACCCCAAGGGTCTGCTCAAGGAGCGGTGGGTCCACACGGTGGGCTGCCGCCGCTGGTTCAACGCGGTGCGTGACACCGCAACGTACGAGATCACCGCCGTCTACCGCATGGGCGAGACCGCTCCCGGAGGTTCCCGATGAACGCCCCCTTCCGCCTTCCCACCGACCGATGGACCGCCACGGGTGTGAACCGCGACGCCGCTCTCACCGTCCGCCTGGACGACCGGGAGGTCCCGGCGCACCCCGGTGACACGGTGGCCTCCGCGCTGCTCGCCCAGGGCCGGATCCGCTGCGGGGACTCGATGTACCTGGGTCGCCCGCGTGGGGTCCTCACGGCGGGGGTAGAGGAGCCCAACGCCCTGGTGAAGGTGGCCCCGCGCACCGCAGCCGACGTTGCCGAGTCCATGCTCCCGGCCACCACGGTGGAGCTCACGGACGGGCTGCGCGCCGAGTACCTGCGCGGACTCGGCCAGCTGGACCCGGCCAGGGACGAGGCCTGCTACGACGCGAAGTACGTACACACGGACGTGCTCGTGGTTGGTGCCGGGCCTGCAGGGCTGGCCGCGGCGCGCCAGGCCGCGGAGTCCGGGGCCCGGGTGGTGCTCATGGACGAGCAGACGCTGCCCGGCGGCGCGCTGCTCTCCGGTCGTGAGGAGACCGTGGACGGGGTGCCGGGGTGGCAGTGGGCCGCCCGGGTCGAGGCGGAGCTGCTGGAGAACCCCGAGGTCACGGTGCTGCGGCGCACCACCGCGTTCGGCAACTACGACAGCAACTACGTGGTGGCCGTCCAGCGCCGCACGGACCACCTCGCCGAACCCGCCGGCTCGGGCGTCTCCCGGGAGCGGATCTGGCACGTCCGTGCCCGCCAGGTGGTCCTGGCCACCGGCGCCCACGAGCGCCCGGTGGTCTTCGCGAACAACGACCGCCCCGGGATCATGCTCGCCGGCGCGGTGCGCACCTACCTCAACCGCTTCGCCGTGGCGGCCGGCCGAGGTGTGGTCGTGGCCACCACGAACGACTCCGCCTATGCGCTCGTGGAGGACCTGCACGCGGCGGGGATCGATGTCGCCGCCGTGGCGGACAGCCGTCCCGAACCGGGCGACGCCGCCGCGCGCACCGCGCAGGCCACGGGCGTGCGGGTGCTGGCGGGCAGCACCGTCGTGGACACCCTCGGTGAGGGCGAGGACGGGCGGGTGAGCGGCGTCGTCGTCAGCCCGATCGACGAGGACGCCCGGCCCACCGGCCCCTACGAGACCCTGGACGCGGACCTGCTCGCCGTGGCCGGCGGGTGGAGCCCCGTGGTGCACCTGCACAGCCAGCGCCAGGGCAGGCTGGAGTGGAGCGAGGAGATCGCCGGTTTCGTGCCAGTGCCCAGTGTCCGGAACCAGCAGTGCGCCGGTGCCCTGACGGGGACCCTGGACCTGCTCGGCTGCCTGACCGAGGGTGCGACCGCCGGTGCGCAGGCCGCGCAGAGCGCCGGCTTCGACGCCGCGGTGCACGTGCCCGCGGCCACGCCCGAGCGGATCGCCCCGGCCCGCCCCCTGTGGCTCGTGCCGCGCACCGCGGACGCGGAGCAGGATTGGGACCGCCACTTCGTGGACCTGCAACGGGACCAGACCGTCGCGGACGTGCTGCGCTCGGTGGGCGCGGGCATGCGCTCGGTGGAGCACATCAAGCGCTACACCTCCATCTCCACCGCCAACGACCAGGGCAAGACGTCCGCGGTCAACGCCATCGGTGTGATCGCCCAGGCGCTGAGGACGGGTGACGTGGCAGGGATCGGAACCACCACCTACCGCGCCCCGTACACGCCCGTGGCGTTCGCCGCGCTGGCCGGGCGCCGCCAGGGCGAGCTGTTCGATCCCGCCCGGCTGACCTCGATCCACCCGTGGCACGTGGCCCACGGCGCACTGTTCGAGGACGTGGGCCAGTGGAAGCGCCCGTGGTACTACCCGGAGCCCGGGGAGGACATGGACACCGCCGTGCTGCGCGAGTGCGCCGCCGTGCGCACCGGGGTGGGGTTCATGGACGCCACCACGCTCGGCAAGATCGAGATCCGGGGCAGGGACGCCGGTGAGTTCCTCAACCGCGTGTACACCAACGCGTTCAAGAAGCTGAAGCCCGGCATGGGCCGCTACGGCGTGATGTGCACCCCGGACGGGATGGTTTTCGACGACGGTGTGACCCTGCGCCTGGACGAGGAGCGCTACCTGATGACCACCACCACGGGCGGGGCCGCAAAGGTCCTGGAGTGGCTCGAGGAGTGGTCGCAGACCGAGTGGCCCGAGCTGGACGTGCTCTTCACCTCCGTGACCGAACAGTGGACCACGGTGGCCGTGGCCGGCCCGAAGTCCCGGGATGTCATCGCAAAACTGGCCCCGGATCTGGACGTCTCCCAGGACGCGTTCCCGTTCATGGCGTTCCGCGAGACGGTGCTCGCCTCCGGGATCCCCGCACGAATCTGCCGGATCTCGTTCTCCGGGGAACTGGCCTTCGAGGTCAACGTGGCCGGGTGGTACGGGCTCTGCGTGTGGGAGCAGGTCTTCGAGGCCGGCCAGGAGTTCGGGGTCACCCCGTACGGCACGGAGACCATGCACGTGCTGCGCGCGGAGAAAGCGTTCCCCATCGTCGGCCAGGACACGGACGGCACCGTGACCCCGCAGGACCTCGGCATGGAGTGGGTGGTGTCCAAGACCAAGGACTTCATCGGCAAGCGCTCCTACGCCCGCGCCGACACCAGCCGCGAGGACCGCAAGCAGCTCGTGGGGGTGCTGCCCGTGGATCCCTCGTTCCGGTTGCCGGAGGGTGCCCAACTGATTACTGCGGGCACGCCCGTGACCCCCGAGCAGGGCCCCGTGCCCATGGAGGGCCACGTGACCTCCAGCTACCGCAGCGCCGCACTCGAGCGCACGTTCGGCCTCGCGCTGGTCAGGAACGGCCGGCAGCGCATCGGGGAGACACTCCAGGCACCGCTGGACGGGCGGCTCGTGGACGTTGTGCTCGCCGACCCCGTCCTCTACGACCCCGAAGGGAACCGCCGAGATGGCTGAGACCGAGACGACCAGCACCCGTACCCCGGGCATCACTGCCCTGCGGCACAGCTCTCTGGAGCAGTGGGCCGGCGCGATGCGCGAGGGCTCCGTAGCCGGGCCCAGGGGCGTGTCCCTGCGCGAGATCCCGTTCCTGACCATGGTCGGGCTCCGGGCAGCACCCGGCGGCGCCGACGCCGAGGCGCTGTGCGACGTCGTGGGACGCCCCCTACCCTCGCGCGCGGGGGCTGTGAGCGGGGACCCCGCGGACATCGCGGTGCTGTGGCAGGGACCGGACGAGTTCCTGGTGGTGGGGTCGGACGAGACCGTGGTCCCGCCCGCCCTCACCGCAGATACCACGACGACGTCGCCGTCCCCGACCGCCGACGCACCGGAACCGGACCGCTCGGCTCTTCCCACGCTGTCCACGAGCCCGCTGGCCCAGCGCCTTGCGGACGCCCTCGTGGCGTCGGGCGGGCCCGGACAGGTGGTGGACCTCTCGGCCAACCGCACCACTCTCGAGCTGAGCGGGCCCTCCGCGCGGGCCGTGCTCGAGAAGGGCTGCCCGGTGGACCTTCACCCGCGGGCCTTCCCCGTGGGTTCGGCGGTGTCCACAACCCTCGCCCTGGTCCAGGTGCTGCTGTGGCGCACCGGGGAGCAGACGTGGCGGATCATGCCGCGCGCTTCGTTCGCGCAGTTCACCGCCCAGTGGCTGCTGGACGCCATGACCGAGTTCGCCTCACCCGAGGTCGCCTGAGCGGACTTGCCAGCCCGGGGGCCGCCCGGAGGGGCGCGCCCGGGTCGGCGTTGCGGACCCCACGCACAGGGACTCCGCCCGCCAGAACCCGCGCCGCTTCCCTGCAGGACAGACCACCACCGCCCCGGCACCCGGCCACCCCGTCGGGTGCCGGAACCGACCGACGGCACGGACGCCGTCGGGCCAGGACACCGCGCCACCCCCGCGCCACCCCGAGGAGACCCACCATGGTTGCCCAGCCCACGTCCTCCACGCCCGGACCCGCACCGGCACCGGGCAGCGCCGAGCCCGCCGCGAACGGCCCGGAACTCGTGCTGACCCTCAACTGCCCCGAGCAGCTGGGGATCGTGCACGCGGTCAGCGGTGTGCTGCTGGAGCACGGCGCCAACATCGTGGAGCTCGCCCAGTTCGACGACCGACGCGTGGGCCGCTTCTTCATGCGCGTCCACGTGGCGCCAGGCGCGGACCGGCCCCTGGACGAGACCGCCCTGCGCACGGATCTGGCACCGGTGGCCGAACGCTTCGACATGCGCTGGGAGCTGCACCGCCACAAGAAGAAGCGGCGGGTGCTCGTGATGGTCTCCAGGTTCGGCCACTGCCTCAACGATCTGCTGTTCCGGGCGCGCACTGGAGAGCTGCCGGTGGAGATCGTGGCGGTGGTCTCCAACCACCTCGACCACCAACGGCTCGTGGAGTGGCACGGCATCCCGTTCTTCCACGTGCCCGTCACCAAGGACACCAAACCGGAAGCCGAGACCCGGCTGCTGGACCTCGTGGACCGTTTCGAGGTGGACCTGGTGGTGCTGGCCCGGTACATGCAGGTGCTCAGCGACTCCCTGGCCACCCGCATGGAGGGCCGGGTCATCAACATCCACCACTCGTTCCTGCCGTCCTTCAAGGGCGCCAAGCCGTACCACCAGGCGTACGAGCGTGGTGTGAAGACCGTGGGTGCCACCGCCCACTACGTGAACGCGGAGCTGGACGAGGGCCCGATCATCACCCAGCAGGTGGTGGAGGTGAACCACGCCTACGGGCCCGAGGACCTGGTGGCTGCCGGACGTGACACCGAGTGCAAGGCCCTCTCGGACGCCGTCCGCTGGCACTGCGAGGGGCGTGTGATCCTGCACGGTGCCAAGACAGTGGTGCTGCGCTGAGGCGCCGCCGCGGCGTCGGCCCGCACGCGGTGGGGCGCGGGGTCGTGGGGCCCGGCGCGTTGGGCACGGGCCCCCGGGCCGACGATGTCGCCCCCGCGCCTGCCCCGCGCGCCGGCAGCGAGTGCCGCGTCCCTCGAGACCATCCCAGCGCGGGTGCTGCCCCCACACTCCGCAGGCCCGTGCGACGCCGTTCAGTAGAGTGTCTCGCGGGCCGGCGCCTTTCGGCCCCGCCCGTTCGACCCGAAAGCACGGTGTTTCCCGCATGACCGCGACCCCCTCCGCCTCCCCCGCCGCGGACGACAACCAGCTCTCCCTGGCCGACCGTGCTTTCCTTCGACTGCGGGACCGGTTGATCTTCCTGGACATCGTGCCGGGGATGCCGCTGAACGAGGCGCGGCTCTCGGTGGAGCTGGGTGTGGGGCGCACCCCGCTGCGAGAGGCCATTAAGCGGCTGGACTCCGAGCACCTGGTGGTCACCTATCCCCGCCGGGGGACGTTCGCCACCACCGTGGACATCACCGCGCTCTCGGAGATCTCGCAGGTGCGCGAGGTGCTGGAGCCACTCGCTGCGAAGCTCGCCGCGCAGCGCCGGGGCGGCCGGGAGCGTGACGAGCTTGAGACCCTCGCGCGGGAACTGGACGCGCTGGGTGCGGACGAGCTGGAGCGGGACGGCGCCCTGCGCTGGGACAACCGCGTCCACCGGGCGGTGTACACCGCGGCCGGCAACGCCCACCTGCAGGACACCCTCGAACGCTACAGCAACCTGGCCACCCGCATCTGGTGCGTGGCTGCGGACCGGATGCCGCAGCTGCAGGGCCACGTGGAGGAGCACGCCACCCTGCTGCGCGCGGTCCTGGACGGGGACCCGGACACCGCGCAGGCGGTCATGCTGCACCACGTGCGGGACTTCGAGGAGCACATCCGCCAGGTGCTCTGAGCGGGCCCGTCCTGTGGTGACGGGCGTGGGGCTCCGTAGAATCGAGGCATGACCTCGCGCCCCGGTCTCCCCGCCCCGGGTCACTGCGACGCCCCGGGAAACCTCGCCGGCGAGGAGCACGTAGTGCCCCTGTCAGCCGACCGCTTCATCTGCATCCGGGAGGACGGCCCGGCACAGGGCTCACCCCTGGTCCTCATCACCGGCCTGGGCTTCGACCTCACCACCTGGCCCGAATCCCTCGTGCAGGGCCTGATGGAGCGGGGCCACCGGGTGATCCGCCTCGACAACCGGGACGAGGGCCGGTCCTTCCGCGCGAGCGCTCCCCCTCCCACCGCCCGGCAGCTGCTGACGGGGGCCCTGCCCGCCGGGCAGTACACGGTGGAGGACATGGCCCAGGACGTGGCGGACGCTCTCCACACACTGGGCATCGACCGCGCGGACGTGCTGGGCTTCTCGCTGGGCGGGATGGTCGCGCAGTCCCTGGCCGCCCACCACCCGGGGCGGGTGCGGCGGCTGGTCTCGCTGTGCTCCACCACGGGGGACCCGTCCGTGGGCACGGTGGCCACCTCCACCGCCGCGATGCTCGCCATGCCGGGAGCGAGGACCCGCCGAACGTACGTGCGTGCGCGCATGGTCATGTCCCGCCACCTCGCAGGCCCGGGGTTCCCTGTGGACCCTGCCCACGAACGTCGGCTCGCCGAGATCCACTGGGACCGCAACCTGGACCCTCGCCACGGGGCCGCCGGGATGCGCCGCCAGATCGGTGCGATCCGCGCCTCCGGGGACCGGACCGAGGCGCTGGGCGAGATCACCGCGCCCACGCTCGTGCTCCACGGGGACAGAGACAGAATTGTGCGCCCGGACGGCGGCCCCGCAACGGCCCGGGCCATCCCGGGAGCCCGGTTCGTGACGGTCCCCGGCATGGGCCACCAGGTGCACCCCCTGGCCGTACCACGGCTGCTCCCCCTGGTCCTGGACCACCTGGGCTGAACATCCCTGCCCGCACGCGCCACGGGGCCCTGCGCAGGACCCTTTTCACGCTCCTGGCCGGTCTGCTGGTGGTCTTCGTATTCGTCGTCGGGCTCTCCTGGCTCATGCCGAGCCACCTCCACGGCGTGGAGCACCTCTGGTTCTCGTTCCGCAGCGTCACAGGCCTCTCCCTGCCCCACGGCCTCTCCGACAGCCCCCCGGCCCCACTGGCTCGCGACCCTCGGCGTGCTGGGCTCCGTCGTCTTCCACTCCGTGCGGCAGTTCACGCGGTCCGCGCAGCGCTGCCAGGTGATCGGCTCGGCGTGTGTCGTCTCCGCATCCGAGGCAGGCGCCCGGGCGGACGTGGACGCCGGCCTGCGGGCCCGGCCGCTGGGCGACGAGGCCGCCCGGCACCCGTGAGCGGGGGGGGGCGGGCGGCGTCGTCGTTCTGGAGAGCACCGGACCTCAGTCCGCGGCGTACTCCTGGCCCGTGAGCGTCTCCACGGCCAGGCGACCCAGCGCGTTGGAGGCGAGCGGGCTGTCGCCGGTGAGCAGGCCGCGGTCGCGGTGGACCTGCCCTGTCATGTCGTCGTTGACCACGGTGAGCCCGGCGCGGGTGAGCTCCTCGGCGACGAGCCACTTCATGCGGCCCGGGAGGTAGCCGATCTCGATGTTGGGCCCGGAGTCCAGGGCATCGGGGAACACGGTCACGGCGTAGCCGTCGAAGAGATTCCTGCCGTCCTCGCCCACGGCCGAGAGCAGCGCGGCGGGTCCGTGACACAGGGTGATCACGGGGCGGTCGTTCTCCAGTGCCCAGGCGAGCACACGGCCCACCTCGGGGCTGTCCGCGAGGTTGATCGTGGCACCGTGGCCGCCGGGGATGAACACGGCGGCGTAGTCGCTGTCCCCGTCCAGCCCGTCGGCGATCTCCGGCAGGGCCCGGGGACGCTCGAACTGCGGCCGCAGCTCCTCCCACGCCTGCTGCACGGCGTCGTCCTTCTCGGGCATGGCCCACAGCTCGAACTTGGCAAGGTTCCCGGAGAGGGTGGCCACGTCCACGTCGTACCCGGCGGCGCGCAGGTGCATGAGCGGCAGCAGGGTCTCCACCGGGTGGTTGCCCGTGGAGAAGTAGATGTCGTCCTGCAGCGGCAGGTAGCGCTCGTCCGTGAGGACGGTCAGGACCTTGTGCGGACCGGACGGGGCGGCGGGAACACCTGCGGCGCCGTCGAAGTTCGTGGTGGGTGCCACGTACTGACCCAGCGAGTACTCGGACGGGAAGTAGGCGTTGTGCTCGGCGCTGTCGCGTACCGGTTTCTTGGAAGCCATGCGATCACCTCTCGGTCGCGGGGGCGGTGCCCCGGCAACGGCGTCACGCCGGGTGCGTACGCGAATGGGTCGCGGGGCACTGCGTGACGAGGACGCCACCGAGCCTACGCCGGGACCCCGCGGCCCCCGGTAACCCGCTGACCGCCCACGGCCCCGTCCGCGGGGCCCGGTCCCTGCCGCACCCGCCCGCTGCGCAGGACGACGACGGCGAGCACCGAGCCTGCCGCGCCCACCACCACGAGCGGGACAGTGAGCAGCGTGACGATCTCGATCAACGGTGGGGCCGCCGCGCAGACCAGCGCGACCAGCACCAGTGCGCTCGGCAGGCTGCGCTCCCGCCCGCCCCACGGCTCCACCGAAGCCGTCTCCGCGCGCCGTAGCACCGCCGCGACGAGCATCACGGCCACCCAGCACACCACCGCCAGCGGGATCCGCAGCAGCCACCACCCAGCGGAACCGGGTGCGGGGTCCCAGCCGCCAGCGAAGAACCACACGGCCATGACCGCCACGACCACGGGCAGGTGCCACAGGTAGACGGTCATGGCGCGGGTGCCGTTCAGGTGCGCGACCACCCGGGCCGGACGCCGGGTCATCAGCCGCCGCAGCGCCGGGGAGAACACCTCCAGCAGGCACGCCTGAGCGAAGCCCAGGACCACCATGCAGACCGTGGGCGGGTTGAGATCGGTGAGCATGTCCGGCGCGTAGGGGCCCGCCGCCACGCACACCCCGAGCAGCGCGAACGACGCCGCAGCGAGCGCCACGAGCAGCCCCCGAGAGCGTGCCGCGAACCAGCCGTCCGCGCGGAAGAAGCCGAACTGCTGCACGAGCGGCCACACGAACACCATGTTCAGCAGCCTCCACCACTGCTCCCCGCTGGCCGCGCTGAGCAGGTCCACGATCACGGCACAGCACAGCAGGAACCAGCACCACACCCACCCCATACGCTCGTGCAGTGCCAGGAACGTGGGAGTGAGCGCCTGGCAGATCAGGTACGCGGCGAGGAACCACAGCGCCATGCCCACCCCGGACAGCGCGAAGGTCACCAGTTCGTACGGCGCTCCCGCCGCGAGCGCGGCCCCGGCCACCAGGGCCAGCGCGCACCACAGCACGGCGGCCGGCTGCACGAGCCGCAGGGCACGCTCGCGCACGTACTCCGCGGGGTCCATGCCCTGCGCCCGACGACGCCGCCACGCCCCGGCCGCTGCCGTTCCGCCCACAACGAAGAACAGGGGCATGATCTGGAAGATCCAGGTGGCCCACCAGTACCAGGGCTGCTGGGTGGGCACGAGCACGGAGCGGATCTCCCCGGTGGCGGGGTCTGCGGTGAGGGTGACCATGAGGATGTGGATGCACACCACGGCGATCACGCAGCCCACGCGGGCGGCGTCCACGGCGGGGTCGCGCTCGACGGCGGGCGCTCCCGGCTGCCGGGGCGTCCCGGCAGCGGTGAGATCGTGCTGCATGAGGCTCACTCTAGGGCGGGAGCGCGCTGGCGCCGGGGCGGCACGCGCGGCTCTGGAGCGGGGATGGGCAGGGGTGGGGAAAACCCCACTGCAACCCGGTGGCTGGCTCTGGCGCGAGAGCCGGCGGGGTGTCCGTAGCGTGGAGGCCATGAGCACACCAGCCTCGCGACCCACTCCGCCGTGGGACGCCACCGAACCTCTTCCCCCGGCCTCGGGCTGCACCCGGCCGCTGCCGCCGGTGGGCGCCACCCGCGTGCTGCCCCGCGAGGACGCCGCAGCGCACCGCGCGCTGCCTCCCGTGGGCCGCCCGGAAGGTCTGGAAGACCGGTACGGCGCCCGCTCCGCCAACCAAGCGAACCGCCCCCTGGCCGGGGACGACGACGTCGACGGCGGTCCCGGTCAGGCGCCGCCCGGAGGCCACGTGCCGCCCGGCCCGTCGGTGCCCGCGATCCGCGAGTGGCGCATGCTCTCCCCCAGGACCCTGTTCTTCGGCGGCCTGGACCTGGTGGTGGACGCGGCGCTCAACACGGCGCTGCTGTGCCTGATCGGTGCACTGCTCGTGACCGGTGTGGCCGCCATCCCCGCGCTCGGGCTGGGAGCGCTGGTGCTGGCCGCCACGGTCTACGTGATGATGGCGGCGGTGTGGTTGGAACGGCGGCGCTCGGCGTCGTCGTTCGGTCTGGACATCCGCGACCCCCAGCGGCGCCGCACACCACGCACGGACTGGGTGCGGATCCCCCACCAGATCTGGCTGGACACCAGCGACGGCTCCCTGTGGCTGGGGATGCTGCACCTGGCGATCACGTGTCTGCTCGGCTGGCTCATGCTGGTGCCGTTCGTGGTGGCCGGAGCCGGGATCGCCGCGGCCACCACGCCGCTGTACATGCCCGCCGACTCCGTGGTGCGCACCGGGCTGCGCTCCGTCGGGGACGTGCCGGAGTGGGCCCTGATCGCGGGCTCGCTGCTCGGGGTGGTGCTCGGGATCCTGCTGGGCGTGCTGCTGACGCTGGCCCACCGCGGGCTCTCCGCGGGGTTGCTGCGCCAGAGCGAGGCCGCCCGGCTGCGCCGCGAGGCCATGGAGTCCGAGCGCCGCGCGGAGTACGAGTCCGCGGCGAAGGAGTCCGCGGTCCGCGGCGCGGAGACCGAGCGCTCCCGCATCGAACGGGACCTGCACGACGGCGTGCAGCCCCAGCTGGTCTCGGTGGCCATGAACCTCTCGATGGCAAAGTCCAGGATCGACACGGACCCCGCGGCCGCGAAGGAGCTCGTCGCGGAGGCCCACGGCACCACCAAGGCCGCGATCACCGAGCTGCGCAGGCTCGCCCGCGGCTTCCACCCCGCGGTGCTGGAGGACCGGGGGCTCGACGCAGCCCTGTCTGCCATCGCTGCGCAGGTCCCGTTCCCCGTGGACGTTGCCGTGAACGTGCCGCGCCTGGAGCCGCGCACGGAGGCCGCCGTCTACTTCGCAGTCTCGGAGAGCCTCACCAACGCGGTCAAGCACTCCGGCGCCCGCTCCGCGGACGTGGCCGTGTCCGTGCAGGACGGCCCCGCCCCCGGGACGAGCGTGGTGGTGGCGGGGGTCCGCGACTCCGGCCGCGGCGGCGCCCAGGTGGTTCCCGGTGGTGGCCTCTCCGGCATCCGGGACCGGATCCGCTCGGCCGGGGGACGGTTCTTCCTGAACTCTCCCGCGGGCGGGCCCACCGAGGTGGTCGTGGAGCTGCCGCTCGGCAGCACCCGCCAGGACACCCCGGCCGCGGCACCCGGCCACCACGGGGAGACCCAGCACGGGACTCCGCGCGAGCCCCAGTGTCAGGCCCCCGAAGGGGATCCGGGAACGGGCGGCGCGGCGTCGTCGTCATCGTCGCGGACCAGCACCGGAGAGGGAAACTGAGATGCGCATCGTGATCGCCGAGGACGCCGTCCTGCTGCGCGCCGGACTGGTGCGCCTGCTCACGGACGCGGGGCACGACGTCGTCGCGGAGACTGACACCGCCGAAGGGCTCGTGAAGGCCGTGGAGGAGCACCGACCGGACTTTGCCCTGGTGGACGTGCGGTTGCCGCCCTCCTTCAGCGACGAGGGGATCCGTGCCGCCGTGCTGATCCGTTCCGCCCACCCGGACGTGGCCGTACTCGTGCTCTCGCAGTACGTGGAGGAGCGCTACGCGTCCGAGCTGATCGCCTCGCGCCGCGAGGGCCTGGGCTACCTGCTCAAGGACCGCGTGGCGGACGTGGAGCAGTTCCTCGAGTCCGTGCAGACCGTGGGCTCCGGCGGCACCGTGCTGGACCCGGAGGTGCTCACGCAGATCCTGGTGCGCTCGCGGCGTCGTGAGGACCTGGAGCTGCTGACCCCGCGTGAGCGCGAGGTGCTGGGGCTCATGGCGCAGGGGCTGTCCAACGCGTCCATCGCCGCGAACCTGTACCTCACAGAGTCGGCCGTGGAAAAGCACATCGGCGCGATCTTCGCCAAGCTCGGCGTCACCTCGGAGACCGGCAACCGCAGGGTTCTGGCCGTTCTCAAGTACCTCGGCTATTCGGACCACTCCCGCTAGGACACGTCATGAGCACACACACTCCCTCCCCGGCCACGCCGGACCCCGGTTCCCATCCCGCGCAGGACCCCCGTCAGAACCGGCCCCTCCCCTGCGGCGAGCGCCGGGCGTGGAACACCGCCACCGCCGTGGTGGGCGGGGTGGTCGCGATCGGCCTGCTGGTCGGCGGCGCGGGCGTCACCGGGGCGCTCGCGCTGACGCAGGAGCACAACGGGTCCTGGACCGCGCCCGCCACCGTCAAGACCATCCACGTGGACGCGGCCGACGCCGCTGTCTACGTCCACACCAGCTCCACCGCGGACCGCGTGCAGGTGCTGTGGTCCGAGGCCGGAATCAACATCCCGGACCGTGCCCCTTCCCCCGCCCTGCACGACGGCGCCCTGTCCCTGGACCTCGGCGCCACCGCCACCGGCTGGGGCCTGGGAGGGTCCTCGAACCGCAGCGTCTCCGTCACCGTTCCCGAGGACTCCGCACCGGTCTCCCTGGACCTGCAGGGCACCACGAATGCCCTGTTCGTGGAGGGCACCTTCAAGGACGTCCTCGCGAAGACCGACACCGGTTCGGTGGAGGCCAACGATCTGGAGGCCGCCACGGTGGACGCCCGCTCGACGAACGGGCGGGTGCTGCTGGACGGCGCGCACGTGAGTGACCGGCTGGACGCCCACACGGACACCGGCATGGTGCTCGTTGACACCCAGGGCACCTCCCCGAAGCGTGCCTCGGTCACGGCGGGCTCCGGCTCCTACGGCGTGACCATGCCCACCGCGGATTACTGGTACCCGCAGGGCAGCCAGAAGGACTTCACCGACCCGCGCCACCCGGTGACCACGGACCCGGCGGGGTCGGACCCGGCGGACCCCACGGACGATTCGTCCCTGGAGTACTACGGGACGTACGACGACAGCCCCCTGCCCTCCGAGGTCAGCACCCCGTCCCTGTTCGCGACGGCAGAGCCGTCCTCCTCGGCCACACCCCGGGTGGCGCCGAGCGGCGGTTCGCCCGCGAGCCCCGGCACGGTGTCGAGTCCCGTTGCGTCGGAGAGTCCGCGGGCGACGTCGTCGGCTGCTTCCGGGGCGTCGACGGCACCCGGGGCCGAGAGCGCGACCGGGCACGGTCACGACGCGGACACCGTGTGCAAGACGGCCCCGAACGGCACGCCCTGCCTCTACCTCCAGGGCACGCCCATGGGCGTGAAGGACTCCGGGTGGATGCACGCCTGGCACGACGGCTGGCGCTCCTCCGGCACCCGGCAGGACCGCGACGACCAGCCGGAGCAGGACACCACAGAGTCCGACTCCGACTCACCGGCTCGCGAGAACTAGAACTCCCGGCCGGTGCGTCCGGCCAGGTGTCCATACGGGTGCACCCGATCCGTCGGAGGGCGGGGTAATACATCTCCCGCGTTCCGGTGGCAGGAGCGCTGCCCACGAGCACACGGTCCACGTGGGGGGATCTGAGGCCAGCGGCGGAATCTCGGTGGCGACCACGTGGTGCCGCTTGCCGGAGGCCCCACGTAGGGCTCCCGGTCGAGGGGCTGCTCGTGTTCCCGGCGAACTCCAGGTAGCCCGCGGTGTCGTGCATGCACGCCGTAGCCGTGTTCCCGGACGTCACGTTGGAGGAGGCGGTGGTGCTGATGCTGCCGTCCACCAGAGTCGCGGACCTCGTGTCGTCAAATGGGTAGGCGAAGACCCGCCCCGGCGCTGTTGGTGGTGGATGCGGTGTACGCACCGATCGATCCGGTGACCATGCTCAGGGCCTGGGCGCCGGCGCCCAGGGTTGCCGGCACGAGCCATGCGATGGATTTCTTGCGCGTGGGGGCAGTCTCAGCCGTGGTGTCCCCGGGTCCTTCTCTCATGATTTTTGCAAAAATTATCAGGTGAATCGTGGGCCCCGTACTGCGACCAGCAGTGTGCGTCACACCACTGCCTGCCCGTAGCCTGGTCCGGTGAGAGCTCCCCAGCCTGCCGCCCCCATGGACCGCGCCCGCATCAGCAGGGCACGGATCGCCGTGTCCCTGCTGTTCCTCACGAACGGCGCGATCTTCTCCAACCTGCTGCCCCGGCTGCCCGAGATCAAGGACACGTTCGAACTGTCCAACGCGATGTACGGCTTCGCCCTGATCGCGTTCCCCATCGGCGGCGTGGTGGCAGGTCCGCTGCCCGCTCCGATCCTGCGGCGCTTTGGAACGGCCCGCGTGGCCGTGGTGGGCACCGTGCTGCTGGCCACCGCCGTGTTCGTCGCGGGATCGGTCCCGCTCGTGGCCGTGTTCTGGGTGGGGCTGCTGATCGCCGGCATGCTCGACGCCGTGGTGGACACCGCCCAGAATGCCCAGGGCCTTCGCGTCCAGCGGCTCGCGGGGAACTCGATCATCAACTCCATGCACGCACTGTGGAGCGTGGGAGCGGGTATCGGCGGGCTCATGGGCACCGCCGCGGCGGCCACGGGCCTGCCCCTGGTGTGGCACTTCATGATCAGCGGTGCGATCTTTGCCGCCACGGCCGCGGTGGCCATGCGCTGGGCCGTCCCGGACGACCCCGAGGAGCACGCCGCCATCCAGGCCGAGCACGTCTCCGTGGACACCGCAGGTCTCCCCAAACTGCCCCGCGGCACGGGCTGGGCGCTGCTCGCCCTGCTGCCCATCGCCGTCGTCGCCATGTCCGGGGTGCTCGTGGAGGACGTCGGCTCCAACTGGTCCGCCGTCTACCTCAGGGACGTGCTCGGCGCCCCCGTGAGCATGGTGGGCCTGGGCTACGTGAGCCTGGTGGGCGCGCAGTTCGTGGGGCGCATCCTGGGCGACCGGCTCATCGACGCGCTCGGCGCGGTGCTCGTGACACGGCTGGGCGGCGTGCTGATCTTCGTGGGCCTCGGCGCCGTCGCCCTGGCGCCGGCACCGTGGGTGGCCCTGGTGGGCTTCGCGCTGGCGGGCTTCGGCTGCGCCACCATGGTCCCGAACGCCTACGCCGCCGCGGACCGCGCGCCCGGCCTGAAACCGGGTACGGGGCTCACTCTGGTCAGCTGGTGCATGCGCATCGTCTTCATGGTCTCGCCCCCGCTCGTGGGGATGCTCGCGGACGCCGCCGGACTGCGCACCGCCCTGTTCGTCTTCCCGGTCATGGGTGTCTTCGCGTTCCTCTTCGCCGGTGCCCTGCGGGTGCACCCTCGCGCGTGAACGGGACGGTCAGCCAGACCTCCCATACTGGTGGGATGACTTCACAGTTCGCCCAGACACGTTCCGAGCAGGGTCTCTCGCTGCTGCGCTCCGGCTACCTCTTCGCCTCCCGCGTCCGACGCCGCGCGGGCCTCTCCTCGGACTCGGGCTGCCCCGTCCGCATGCCGCTGCTGGGCAAGCAGACCGTGCTGGTCCGCGGGGAGGAGGGCGTCCAGCTCTTCTACGACACGTCCCGCGTGCGGCGCGACGGCGCGATGCCCGGCGTCGTGAAGGGGCCCCTCTTCGGGGCGGGGGCCGTCCACGGTCTCGACGGCGAGGCCCACTCCGTGCGCAAGAACCAGCTCGCGGACATGGCCTACGAGGACGAGCGGGTGGCCGCGTACAAGCCGTTCGTGGCCGAGGAGCTCGAGGCCCTGGTGACCCGGTGGCGGAAGGGTGACAACGTCTACGACAGCACCGCCACCGCCTTCGGCCGCGCCTCCTTCCGCTGGGCGGGGATCCCCTGGAGCACGCGGGAGATGGACCGCTGGTCGCACCGCATGAGCCGCCTGCTGGACACCTTCGGCCGTCCCGCCGTGCACCTGGTCTCCCGCCTGGACCGGATCGCCCTGGACCGCCGGTTCGCGGCGCTGATCCGGGACGTGCGCGCCGGGAAGGTCGCCGCGCCCGAGGACTCGGTGCTGGCCCACATGGCCCGGCTCATGGACGAGAACGGTGCGCTCGTGGACGCTAGGACCGCGGGCATCGAGCTGCAGAACCTGACCCGGCCCAACGTGGCGGTGGCGCGCTTCGCGGCGTTCGCGGCCACCGCGCTGGCGGAGCACCCCGAGTGGGTCGAGCGCATCCGCAGGGCGTCGGAGGAGCACGACGGCGCACTGGTGGACGTCCCGGAGGCCGTCGCCTTCGCGCAGGAGGTCCGCCGCGTCTACCCGTTCGTGCCGATGCTCCCGGCGGAGGCCACCCAGGACACCGAGATCCAGGGGTGCCCCGTGCACAAGGGCCAGCGGGTGCTCCTGGACATCCTGGGCACCAACACCGATCCGGCCTCGTGGGACCGCGCCGCGACGTTCGACCCCGAGCGCTTCCTGGGCGTGGAGGACGCCGAGGCGATCACCACGTTCATCCCCCAGGGCGGGGCGGACGTCCGCACGGGCCACCGCTGCCCCGGGGAGAAGATCGCGGTCACCTCGCTCTCCGCGGCCGTGGTGGCACTGTGCCGCCCGGAGGTGCAGCTGCCCAGCGACCAGGACGACCTCACCTTCTCCTGGACCCACATGCTGACCCGCCCCGTCACCGGGGTGCGCGTGCGCGCCGCCTGACCCTCGCTCCCGCGACCCCTCGTTCTCACGACAACGGGCCCCGCACGGCGACAACTCGCTGCGCGGGGCCCGCTGCTCTGGCAGATTCGTGCGGGGGCTACTTCCCGGGCACCGCGGGCACGCCAGCGCCGGGGGCTGCACCCGCCTGGTACGGCTTCACCGCGGCGAGCAGCTGCTGAAGCACCTTCAGGTCGGTCGTGGCCGCTGCGGTGAGCTTCGTGTTCGTGGGCGTCTTGGAGGCCGCCGCGACCGAGAGCTGGGTCTTGTGCAGCTGAGCCGCGAAGTCCGGGCTCTGCTTGTCGAGGCCGAGTTCGATCAGCCGCGCATCGACCGCCGTCAGGTTCGAGTTCAGCACCGTCTGGGGCCCGAACTGCTCCGCCGGGGTCAGCACCATCTGCGACGTGAGCACCCACTGGGTGCGCTGCTGCAGCTGCTGCAGCGTGGTCAGCTCGGTGACGTTCGCGGTCAGCGGGTTGACCTCGCCCGTCGGCTGCCCGGTGACGCCCGGGGTGGGCACGGGATCCGTCGTGGGCTTCGGATCGGGCGTTTTGGTGGGCACCGGGGTCTTGGTGGGCGCAGGCGTCTGCGACGGCGCGGGGGTGGTGGTGGGTGCCGGGGTGACCGCAGGTTTGACGGTCTTGGTCGGAGCCGGGGTCGAGGTGGCCGCGGCAGTCGGCTTCGACGTCTCCCGGTGCTTGTTCCCGTCGGAGTCCCCGGTCCCCGTCGAGGGCGTCGTCGCCCCGGAACCGCCACCGGGCGCAGTGGTCTTTCCCTTGCCCGTGGACTGTGTGCCCGTCTGCCCACCGGACGCGTTGATCTTCCCCTTCTCCGTCGTCTGCTTGCCCTGCTGTCCGCCGGACGTGGACGTGGTGTTCTTGCCGCTCTGGCCCTGCCCCTTGCCCGCGCCGCCGGTCTTCTGGTCGGCGGGCTTCTTGTTCCGCAGCGCGGTGACGCGCTCCTTGTCCGCGGCCGGCAGGCCAGCAGTGTCCGGGAGGGGGCCGAGGTCCGTGCCGGGCTTGGCGTTCGGATCGGTCTTGGGCTGGACGGAGTTCTCGTCCTGCGTGGAGTACGGCGCACGGGACGCCTTGATGATGCCCTTGCCGGTCTCCCAGTCGAAGGACTGGGCGTCCACCACCTTGCCGTCCACCCACGTCTCGAAGTGCAGGTGCGGACCGGTCACACGCAGGCCGGTCTGACCCACCTCACCCAGTTGCTCGGATGCTTTCAGGGAGTCGCCCACGCGCACCATGACCTTGCTCAGGTGGTTGTAGGTGGTCTTCATGCCGTTCGCGTGGGAGACCTCCACACGGTTGCCGCCCCACACGTCCCAGAAGACGGCGGTGACGGTGCCGTCCAGCGCGGCGACGACGGGGGTGCCCTCGGGCGCGGAGATGTCCGTGCCGTTGTGGAGCTCGTACTGCCCGGTGTCCGGGGCGGTGCGCCACCCGAACTCGCCGCCCTTCAGAACGGTCACCGGCTGGGCCGGGGCGATCAGCGTATTGACCGGGAGCTTGCCCTCGAACGTCGCGGGAGCGTGCGTGGAGGGCGCCAGAGACGAGACTCCGTTGCCCCCGCCCGTGGAGCCGGTGGACGACGCCGGAGAGGATGCCGCCCCGCCCTCCGCGTTCGGGGCGGCGCTGCCCGCCACCGAGAACGACGCCGGGACAACCTTGGACTCGTCGATCGCGGCCTGGTCCGCCACGGAGGCGAACAGGGACGCGCGAACCGGCTGCGCGGCGGCGTCGTCCCCCGCGCCCCCGGGCTCACCGGAGGTTCCCACCTGCTGCGGCCCCTGCGCGTCGTGCGCCATGGCCGGCTGCCAGGGAGCCGTGGCGGTGCCGTTGCTCACGGCAACGCTCACGGCCACGAGCAGTGAGAAAGAGGTGAAGACGGTCAGCGCCATCGAGGGCTTCTTGACCGCAGAGGAACGTGCGCGTGAACGAGCCATAAGTGTGATCGAGTCTCCCGGGAGGAACCCCGGCGCTGTGAGCCCGCGGGCCGGTGGTCAGTGGCGCCAGTCTAGGCGAGGTCCAGGTCTATATGTAGTTGCATCTACAGATGACATCTCGTGTCAGTACTTACCGGACCAGTCCTCGTCCACGAGCCCGCGGACGTAGGCCGCCTGGCCCACATGCTCGGCGGCGTCGATCACGGTGGAGACAATGCGCATTCCCCGGGTCACGGGCGGATCCCACGACTCGTCGATCACCTCGTCCAGATCCTCCTGGGAGAGGCCACGCACGTACGTGGCCGTCCCGCAGCACACGGCCCGCAGGTAGCCGAGCAGCAGCCCGGGGTCCGAGACCCGCACCTTCGCCACGTCCTCGGGGGTGTCTCCGAAGCCGGAGTCCGCGCTGGAACGGTCCAGGTCGAAGGAGTTGTTCCAGCCCTCCGCCGTCCAGACCTGCTCCGAGCCGCACAGCTGCGCGACCTGCACGTCCTGCTGCCGCGCCGCGTGCCACACGAGCCACGCGATCGAGTTGTGGGTCTTCTCCGGCATCGTGTTCAGCACGGTCGAGGAGATCCCCTCCAGAGCCGCCTCCGCGGCGTCCACCGGGCGCCTCGCGGCATCGGCCATCAGGTCCTGGGCGCTCATGGTCCTCCGTTCCGCGCCGGGTCCCGGCGCCGTGTGTTCTACGTCGTGCGTCCTGCACCCCACTGTACGGTCGCGGCGCCGCGGGCGGGAGGGGTGCCGGAGATGAGAGGGCGCCGCGGGACCGCAGGACGCCGGGAGCGTAAGGGGCGACAACGCCGCATAGCAACGGCCGGCCCCGGACACACCGGGGCCGGCCGCAGGACCGTTCACTGAGAGTCGGGGGTCAGCCCGCCACGCGCACCAGCTTGGTGTTCGCGAACTCGCCGAAGCCCCAGCGGCCCAGCTCGCGGCCGTAGCCGGAGCGGCGCACGCCGCCGAAGGGCAGCCCGGCCTTGGTGGTGCCGTGCTCGTTGACGTAGGTCATGCCCACCTCGAGCTGGCGGGCGATCTCCTCGGCCTTCGCGACGTCGGAGCTCCACACGGAACCGGAGAGCCCGAAGGACGAGTCGTTGGCGAGCTCCACGGCCTCGTCCACGGAGTCGTAGGAGTAGACGACGGCCACGGGGCCGAAGATCTCCTCCTTGAAGGCGTCCATCTCGCGGGTCACGCCGGTGAGGACGGCCGGGGACATCCAGGCGCCGTCCTTGTCAAGGGCCTTGCCACCGGTGTGCAGAGTGGCGCCCTGTTCCACGGCGCGCTCCACCTGGGCCACGGCGTCGTCGCGACCCTGGACCGAGGACAGCGGGCCGACGTCGGTCCCGTCCTCGAGGGGGTTGCCCACCGTCATGGCCTCGACGGTCTCCACGACCACCTTCACGAACTCGTCGAACATGCCCGCGGGCACGAAGATCCGCTTGGGCGAGTTGCAGGCCTGGCCCGCGTTGCTCATGCGGGCGGTGGCCACGGTCTTCGCGGTCTTCGAGACGTCCACGTCGTCGAGCACGACCAGCGGGTCCGAGCCGCCCAGCTCGAGCACGCTCTTCTTGAGGTTCTGCGCGGCGGTGGTCGCCACGGCCTTGCCAGCACCCTCGCTGCCCGTGAGGGAGACGCCGCGAACGCGCGGGTCCGCCACGACGTCCGTGATCTGGTCCGTGCTCACGAACAGGTTGATGTAGGCGTCCTCGGGGATGCCCGCGGCGTGCAGGATCTCCTCGATGAGCTCCGCCGTGCGGGCACAGATGGACGCGTGCTTGAGCAGGATGGTGTTGCCCAGCATGAGGTTCGGGGCCGCGAAACGGGCCACCTGGTACTGCGGGAAGTTCCAGGGCATGACACCCATGAGCACACCCACGGGATCGGTGACGACCACGGACTTCGCGCTGTCGCCCACGTCCAGGGTCTCCTCCTGCAGCAGCGCGGGCCCGTGGTCCGCGTACCAGCGGTAGATCGAGGAAGACAGTGCCACCTCGCCCTGGGCCTGCGCGAACGGCTTGCCCATCTCGGTGCTGATCACGCGGGCCAGCTCGTCCCCGCGCTCCTGGAACGCGTCCGCCACAGCGGCCAGTGCCGCCGCGCGCTGTTCCGCGGGGGTCTTGCGCCACGACGTGAATGCGGCGTCCGCGCGCTCGACGGCGCGGGCGACATCCGCGTCCGTGAGAGAGGTGAACTCCTGCTCGACGACGCCGGTGGCGGGGTTCTCTGTGCGGTAAGCCATGAGGTCTCCTTCTGTCGCGGATTCTCTTCGGGGGTCGTCGCGCGACCCCTTCACCGGTTTCAACACCGGCCCCCGGGGGAAAGATTCCCGGCGCGCGGGCCGCGCCCGGAGCAGCCGGACGACGCCGCCCCGTAGCGCTGGAAGGGTGCCCGTGCCCTCCGCGTGCGCGTACCTGGGGCTGCACGCGGCGGTGTCCCGCGCCTGACGCGGCTGGCGGGAGACGCCGGAACTACGTCGACGACGCCGTCCCGGGCTCCCGGCGCCCCACCCACCAGAAGCGCAGCCACACGAGCGCGAAGACGGCGATGAGCGCGAGCCCGGCCTGGCCGAGGTCGATCTCCGCGAGCGCCGTCGTCGCCGGGTCCTCCAGCCCCAGGAGGTCGTGAAAGAAGCCACCCAGGGTGATCGTGGCGACGAACAGCGCGGAGACCGCGGAGATCACGGTGACGGTGGCGTTGAAGCGGCGCCGGGTGCCCGCCTGCGTGAGGGCGTTGGAGTAGAGCTTCATCATGCCCAGCCCGTTGAGGGTGTCGCACAGGGTCATCGCGGCGGTGAAGGCCACGGGCAGACCCAGCAGCGCGAGTGCCGGCACTCCGGCCAGGGACGCGGAGACGGTGAGCAGCAGCAGGCCGATCGTGGTGGCGGTGTCGAACCCGAGGCCGAAGAGGAAGCCCAGCACGAAGATGTCCCGCGGGCGGCGCACCCGCTGCAGCGGCTTGCGCAGCAGGCGGGAGACGAGCCCCCAGCCGCCGTCATCCGCTGCGCCGTCGCCCCGCGCGCCCACGGCAGAGTGCTGGTGCGCGGTGGACCGGCCCCGGGCCAACCCCACCGAGATGCTCGCGTTGTAGAGCCCCAGCACCAGCAGGTACACCCCGGAGACACCCGCGCCGATCAGCCCGAGCACGTGGTTGGCGGAGCTGCCGTCCTCGAACGCCCCGCTCACGAACTGCGCCCCCGCCACCACCATGGTCCCGGCGAGTGTCACGACCAGGGAGTGCCCCAGACTGAACGCGAAGCCCACGCTCGCCGGGTTCATGCCCTCGGAGACGAATTTGCGGGTGGTGTTGTCGATCGCGGAGATGTGGTCCCAGTCGTAGCTGTGCTTCATGCCCGCTGCGTACGCGGTGAGCACCACGCCCAGGGCCAGCGGCTGCGCACCGGGAGCGAGTGCCGTCGCCAGCAGCGCGAACGCGAGCAGGTGCAGGGCGGCCACCGCGGCGAGCGTGAACCCCACCCGCGCGCGCAGCGGCAGGGTGTGCCGGTCCGTGACATAGCGACGGTAGAACGTGGGGTGGAACGTGGTGGACACTGTTCTCCTCGGTGGGTGGTGCTGGTCAGTACTTGCGCAGCCGCAGCGGTGCCTGCCCGCGCCAGCGCTCATGGAGCTCGTCCACCACGGCTCGGTGCAGCGCCGCGACGGCCTCCGTGGAGTCCGCGAGCGAGCGAACGCACACGCACCGCACACCGTACGGCTCCCCGGCGCCCGCGCGCGTGATCCCGGAGTGGGTGTCGGACGCATCCACGAGCTCGGTGAGGCGCTCGCAGAGGTCATCGTCCAGGCGCGCGTCCGCGAGCAGCAGCTGCCCCGTGTGGCTGCGGCCCTCCATGAACCCCACGCCGGTCAGGTCCCCGTGCGCGTCCGGGCGGATCCGCAGCTGGTCGACGACCAGGCGCCGCGGGCGGGCGGCGGGATCCGGCGGCAGCACCCGCACCTCGGTGCGCATCCGCAGCTCGTCGTACGCGAAGGACTCCCCGGACGGTGACCACCCGGGCGTGACGATCTCCGCCAGCACCAGGGATGCCGTGGGATCCATGTCCACACGCGTGCGCTGGATGTAGGACCCGCCGCGGTAGACGATCAGCTGGTCCGGCACGTAATCCAGCACGCTGCCGGGGCCCAGCCGCACGGTCATCTCCTGCGTGGCGGGGCCCTGCGGAGTGCGGTAGACCTTGGTCGCGGACTGGGTGGTCAGCGCCAGGGACGCGCCCCGCTCCACGACGACGTCCAGCAGGTAGGCGTCCGCCCCGAAGTACGCGCCCCCGGGATTGATCACCGTGTAGGTCACCTGCCCGGAGTGGTCCAGGTAGTGCGGACGCAGCACCCGCAGAGCGCCCTCGTGGAACTGCCGGGCCGCGTAGGACCGGCCGTCCCGCTCGGCGACGCCCAGCCGCAGCTGCCCCGTCCACTCGGTCTCGGCCAGGCTCCGTATCCGGGACGACCGCGCTCCCGCGCTCCCAGCCCCGTGCACCGGCGCGGACGGGGCATGCTGCCCGAGCGGCGTCGTCGTGCCCGGAGCCTCGGAGGGCTCAGGCAAGATCGAGCATCAGGACGTCGTTGCGGAGCCACTCCTGGACGCGCTCGAGCCCCTCGTCCGTCTTGAGGTTGGTGAACGCGAACGGCTTGTCCTTGCGGAAGACCTTGGAGTCCTCCTCCATCACGCCCAGGTCCGCACCCACGTGGGGGGCAAGGTCCGTCTTGTTGATGATGAACAGGTCAGACTTGATCATCCCCTGCCCGGCCTTGCGCGGGATCTTCTCCCCCTGCGCCACGTCGATCACGTAGATCGAGAAGTCCACGAGCTCCGGGCTGAACGTCGCGGAGAGGTTGTCCCCGCCGGACTCCACGAAGATCACCTGCAGGTCAGGGAATCGCTTCTTCAGCTGCTCGATCGCGGCCTCGTTCATGGAAGTGTCCTCGCGGATCGCTGTGTGCGGACAGCCACCGGTCTCCAGGCCGATGATCCGCTCCTCCGGAAGCACCGAGTTGCGCGCGAGGATCTTGGCGTCCTCGATCGTGTAGATGTCGTTGGTGATCGCGGCCATGGAGATCTCCTGGCTCATGGCTCGCGTGATGCGCTCCACGAGCTGCGTCTTGCCCGCTCCCACGGGGCCTCCCACACCGATGATGACGGGGTCCATGCTGTTCCTCCTGCTGCTCGTCGTGCTTCTGGTTCCCATGACGTGTCGTGCGTTCCGCCGGTTCATGCGGCCGTGCGGTTCGTGCGTTGCTGCCGGTCCCGGGTGAACCGGCCCGGGGCGCCCCTCCCGGCCGCGCGTCGTCGTCGGCCTCAGCTCATGAAGAGCCTGGCCCGCTGCCGCTCGTGGTTCATCTGCGCGATCTCCAGCCCGGGGGCCACAGCGCCGAGCACCTCCTCGGCGATCCCCTGCGCCACGAGGTCCCGGGAGACGGCGACGGCGCGCCCCACCCAGTCCTGCGCGTCACGGATCACCGCCTGGCCGGTGTTCTGCCCCAGAGGGATGCCGCGCACCGCGTTCTGCGTCAGGGAGATCACCGTGGCGTACACGTGCGAGGCCACGGCCGTGTCCTCGGGAACGCCGAGCTCCCGGGCGAGCACGCCCCACACCGTGGCCTGGTGACCGTGCAGCCGCTCCTCCACAACCCCCTGCTCGTAGCGCTGAACCCACTCGCCAGGGTAGCTGCGGGCCCCGATGCTCAGCAGCCGCCCGCCCATGGTCATCCCGCCCTCGCGGATCTGCCGGGGCAGGGCCTGGACGGTCACGAGGTCGTCCAGATCCTCGACCCGCTCGAAGTCCTCGGCCGCGTAGACCAGCCGGACGGCGAGCGCGTCCGTGTGCGTGAGCTGCTGGTCCACGAACATCTCCAGCCACGCGGAGAACGACTCCCGGTCCTCCAGCTGCTCCGCGTGCATGTACGTCTCAAAGCCCAGCGAGTGGCTGAACGCCCCGGTGGGCAGCGCAGAGTCCGTGAGCTGCATCAGCCCCAGGACACCGCTCAGACTCGGCTCCACCACGGTCTCAGTGCGTGTGCTCGGCGTGGCGGAAGGGCACCGGCATGACCCGTTCCTGGCGGGAGTACGGGACACCGTGGTGCTCCAGGAAGTCCTGGACGGTGTGGTCGTACTGCACCACCATCACCTGCGCCCCGTACTCGCTGTCCTCGTCGAAGAACTGCGCCTGCAGGTGCCGGTTGCCCAGGCTGTGCGCCACGAACGCCATCTCCGTGATGGACCGCGCCCCGATCACCAGCACGTCCGTGGGCAGCACCTGGACCACGATGGCGTTGCCCCGCCCGGACCCCGCGTGGCTGTGGTGCCCGGCGGTGTCCGCGACGTCGGTGCCGTCCGCGGCGTCGTGGCCTCGCCCGTCCACGGCCGCGTACCCGTGGCCCTCCCCGGCGCCGACCTCCGCAACCTCCGTCGCATCCTCGACGGCGACGACGTCCCCGTCCTTCAGATCCGGTGCGCCGGTGGGCAGGCGGAGACCGATCTCGCGGTCGTGGTCGGTGCTCAGCCGCTGGATGCGCTTCACCAGCTCGGTGCTGGGCAGCACCACCTTCTCGACGTGTCTGCCGACCACCAGCTCGCGGCCGCTCTCCTCATGGATGTTGCCCAGGATCTCGGTGACGATCACGGGTGCTCTCCCTTCGCTGTCGAATGTCGTGGTGCGGGGCTGCGTGGCCGAAGCCGCCGGCCGCGGCCGGAACGACCGCGAACGGGACGGGCGTGCGGACCGGGCCGTGCGGCGTCGTCGTCGTCGTGACCGGAGCCGGTGTGGCGTCAGAACAGGAAGTAGCGCTGCGCCATGGGCAGCTCGTCCCGGGGCTCGCAGCTCACGGGAGTTCCCTCCACGCGCACCTCGTAGGTCTCCGGGTCCACGCGCAGCTGCGGGGTCTCGCCGTTGAACTTCATGTCCGCCTTGGTCAGGGTGCGGATGTCGCGGCACTCGCGCACCACCTTCTCCAGCCCGAGCGAGCGTGGCACGCCCGCCCGGATGGATGCCTGGGACATGAACGTGATGGACGAGCGCGCGGCGGCCTTGCCGTACGCCCCGAACGCCTTGCGGTACCAGCGGGGCTGCGGGGTGGGGATGGACGCGTTCGGATCGCCCATCACGCCGTGCACCATCTGCCCTCCCTTGATGACCAGGTCCGGCTTCACCCCGAAGAACTTGGGCTCCCACAGCACCAGGTCCGCGAACTTGCCCTCCTCCACGGAGCCCACCGCGTGCGAGATGCCGTGGGCGATCGCCGGGTTGATCGTGTACTTGGAGATGAACCGCTTGATCCGGTGGTTGTCCGCGCCCGTGCCCTCGTCCTGCGGCAGGGGCCCGCGCTGACGCTTCATGGAGTCCGCGACCTGCCACGAGCGCAGCACCACCTCCCCCACACGACCCATGGCCTGTGAGTCCGAGGAGGTCATCGAGAAGATCCCCATGTCCTGCAGCACGTCCTCCGCCGCGATGGTCTCCTTGCGGATGCGCGAGTCCGCGAACGCCACGTCCTCGGGGATGTCCGGGTTGAGGTGGTGGCACACCATGAGCATGTCCAGGTGCTCCTCGATGGTGTTGCGCGTGTACGGCAGCGTGGGGTTCGTGGACGCCGGCAGGATGTTCGGGTCCTGCGCGAGCTCGATGATGTCCGGCGCGTGCCCACCGCCCGCGCCCTCCGTGTGGAACGTGTGGATCACGCGCCCCGCGATGGCCGCGCGGGTGTCCTCCACGAAACCCGCCTCGTTGAGGGTGTCCGTGTGGATGGCCACCTGGACGTCGTACTCGTCCGCCACCTGCAGGGACGTGTTGATGGACGACGGCGTGGCGCCCCAGTCCTCGTGGACCTTCAGCCCGATCGCCCCGGCCCGGATCTGCTCCGCCATGGGCGAGATGGACGAGCCGTGGCCCTTGCCCAGGATCCCGAAGTTCATGGGGAACTCCTCGAACGAGCGCAGCATGTTGTGGATGTTCCACTCGCCCGGGGTGATCGTGGTGGCCTTGGAGGACTCGCTCGGTCCCGTGCCGCCTCCGATCATCGTGGTGATCCCCGAGACCAGCGCCGTCTCGATCTGGTCCGGGCTGATGAAGTGGATGTGGGAGTCGATCCCGCCCGCCGTGAGGATCTTGCCCTCACCGGCGATCACGTCCGTGGCCACGCCGATCACGATGTCCACACCGTTCATCACGTGGGGGTTGCCGGCTTTGCCGATCTTCAGGACGTGACCGTCGCGCACGGCCACGTCCGCCTTGTAGATCCCCGTCCAGTCGATCACCACCACGTTCGTGATCACCAGGTCCGGGATCCCGACGTCCCGCACGAGCTGCCCGTTCTGGCCCATCCCGTCCCGGACCACCTTGCCGCCACCGAACACGGCCTCCTCCCCGGGGGTCGTGAGGTCCCTCTCGATCCGTGCGAAGAGTTCGGTGTCCGCCAGGCGCACGGCGTCCCCGGTAGTGGGCCCGTACAGGCTCGCGTACTGCTCCCTGCTCATCTCAAAGCTCATGGTCGGCCTTCTCGTTCGGGGTGGGCGGGTGGTCTCGGGGTGCTGGTGGTCACAGCGCTCGCAGGCCCCTGCGGTTCCGCGGCGGTGGTCCCGCTGCGGTGCTGTCTGTCCGGCGGGCGCCCGTCCGGGCACGACGCCGCGCGGCGGCCCGGCTCAGCGGGTCTCGTTGGAGAAGCCCTTGCGTTCGCGCAGCGGCTGCGGTGCGTCCCCCGCCGCGGAACGGTGCCGGGCGGGGGTGACGGGCGCTGTGTCGTCGTCGAGGGACGCCGGCTCGTGGGCGTCCAGTGGGCCGTCCATCAGGTCCCGGAACCCGTAGACGATGCGGTCCCCGCCGAGCGGGATCAGCCGCACCGTGGTGGAGTCCCCTGGCTCGAGGCGCACCGCGGTGCCAGCGGGGATGTCCAGGCGGCGGCCCACGGCCCGGTTCCGGTCGAAATCCAGGGCCCGGTTGGCCTCGGCGAAGTGGAAGTGCGAACCCACCTGCACGGGGCGGTCCCCGCGGTTAAGGACTTCCAGTGTGATGGCCTCGCGGCCCTCGTTGCAGACCACGGGGGTCTCGGCCAGGACGTACTCACCGGGTGTCACGGGCGCTCCTCGCGGGGGTTGCGGTGGGTGGTGCGATCGGTGCGGCGCAGTGCACGGCGGGTCTCACCGGATGGGCTCGTGGACGGTCACGAGCTTGGTGCCGTCCGGGAACGTGGCCTCCACCTGGACGTCCGGGATCATCTCCGGGATGCCCTCCATGACGTCGTCACGGGTGAGAATGGTGCTGCCCCAGCTCATCAGGTCCGCCACGGTGCGGCCGTCGCGGGCGCCCTCGAGCAGCTCGTAGGTGATGATCGCGATGGCTTCCGGGTAGTTGAGCTTCAGCCCCCGCGCCTGACGCCTGCGCGCGAGGTCCGCGGCGACCACCACCAGAAGCTTCTCCTGGTCCTTGGGCTGCAGGTGCATGCGGGATCCCCTCCGGTCGGCCGGCTCGTGCGGTGCGCCGCTCGCGTCGAGGGCTGGCTACCCCGCGATACACGAGCGAGGTCAGCGTACCTCCACACCCGGGGCGCCCCCGGGATCAGACGGCCCGGCGCACCCTGCGGTCCGCCCGGAGGACCCGGAACAGGGCCAGCGCCACCCCTGCGACCAGAATCCCCCCGAACACCGAGGTCCACTGCATGCCCGCGGAGAAGGCGGCCACGGCGGCGTCGGCGACCGCGGATCCCAGCGGGGACTCGGCGGCCACGTCCAGGGCTCCGCCCAGCGTCTCGTGCGCGGCCTGCGCGCTGTCTGCACCCACGGCGGCGGGCAGGTCCAGGTGCGCCTGGTAGAACGCGGTGGTCAGGCCGCCCAGCACGGCGGTGCCGAGGACGGCCCCCACCTCGTACCCGGTCTCGGACACGGCCGACGCCGCACCCGCCTTGGACTCGGGGACGGATGAGACCACGAGGTCCGTGGACAGCGTCGTCGCCAGACCGGTGCCGGCGCTCATGACAGTGAACGCCACGAGGATCGGCGCGGAGGACTGCATCTGGTCCGTGAAGGCGACCACGAAGAAGCCCGCGGCCACGAGCAGCAGGCCCAGCACCACCGCGGAGCGCACCCCCACCACGCGCGCGATCCGCTCGGCGCCCAGGCCGGTGAGGATGGACAGCAGCAGGCCCGGGATCATGAGCAGCCCGGAGGTCATGGGGTCCATGCCGTTGACCAGCTGCAGGTACTGGGTGAAGAAGAACAGGAAGCCGAACAGCGCCACGTTGGAAACCATGTTCACGGACAGGCCCCCGGAGAAGCGGGCGCTGCGGAAGAAGCGCAGGTCCAGCATCGGGTAGTTCTTGACCACCTGGCGGCGCGCGAAGAGCAGCCCGCACAGTGCACCCACCGCGATGAACAGGACGCCGTGCAGAGGCGAGCCGCCGATGGCGAGGGACTTGATGCCGTAGACCACGGGGGCCATGGTGGCGACGGCCAGCACGATGGACGCCGGATCCACCGGTCCCGGGTTCGGGTCCCTGGACTCGGGCAGCAGCAGGGGCGCGGCAATCAGGAACGCCACCAGCGCCGGGACGGCCAGCAGGAACACGGAGCCCCACCAGAAGTGGTTGAGCAGGAACCCGCCCGCAATGGGCCCGAGCCCGGCACCCGCGCTGAACCCGGCGGTCCAGATGGCGATGGCCAGGCTGCGCTGGCGGTCGTCACGGAAGACCGTGCGCAGCAGGGACAGCGTGGTGGGCAGCAGCATGGACCCGAAGATCGCGGTGCCCACGCGTGCGGCCAGCAGGAACTCGGCGCTCGGGGCGAAGGCGGCGAGCAGCGAGACGGCTCCGAAGCCGGAGGAGCCGATGATGAGCATCTTCCGCCGCCCGATCCGGTCCCCCAGGCTGCCCATGGGGATCAGCAGCGCCGCAAGGATCAGGGGGTAGACGTCCACGATCCACAGCAGCTGGGCCCCGGTGGGTCGCAGCCCCTGGGAGATCGCGGGCAGCGCGAAGCTCAGGGCCGTGTTGTTCACGGACACCAGAAGCACGGGGAGCATCAGAACAGCCAGTGCGCCCCACTCGCGGGCACCTGCCTTGCGCTGTTCCTCGACCATCACGGACACCTCGGGACCTCCTGGGATTCGGGTTGCGGCACGGGACGGCGGGAGCCGTACACCCTTGTACCGACCCGGCGGACGGGGCACCTCACCAGCCTTTACCGTCCAGACGGTACAGTTAACCTCGCACGGCCCGCAAGCATTCCCATCACACCGTGAGGTCCGCCACCGCCATGCCCCGCAAACCCGAAGCCCGCCAGAAGCTGCTCGCCGCGTTCGAGCACCTCGTTCTCACCGAGGGCGAGCGCGCCGCGACCCTCGACGCCGTGGCCGCCCAGGCCGGCGTCTCCAAGGGCGGGCTGCTCTACCACTTCCCACATCGCCAGGCGCTCGTGGACGCCGCGCTGGCCCGCTGCGAGGAGCTGGCCGCGGAGGACCTCTCCCGGCTCACTGCCTCCCCCAGGGGTGCCGCCCGCGAGTTCCTCGCCACGTCGGTCTACGAGGACAGCCCGCTGGACCGCAGCCTGGGCGTCGCGTTCCGCCTGGTCCAGGCCCGCGAGCCCGGCGCCCGGGAGACGTGCGCGCGCGTGGAGCGGCACTGGTACCACGCGGTGCTGGAGGACGTGGGGGATCCCGTGGTCGCCACCGCCGTCCAGGCCATGGGCGACGGCCTCTACCAGCAGGCGTCCATGGGCCTGCTGCCGGAGAGCAGCGCGGAGAAGCGGCAGATCCTGGAGCGCCTCCTGGAGTCGCTGGAGCGCCTTGCCCCCTAGGGCACGTCCCGCCCGACGCACCGGTAGTCGCGCTGAGGACGACGCCGCCGCACCACCACTCCCCCGCACACGAGGAAGGGGCCTTGACGCCCGCACGCGACCACGCCCCTGGTTCACCGGTCCCCCGGCCACGTGACGGGCCGGAGGACCGGGCAGGGTGATGCCTTAGATACTCCCGGTGCGCACCTTCGTGAGGAAGGGTGGGGTGGGGAGCGTCTAAGCCATCTTGAACACGTGCGGATCAGCCCGGTCGGTCGATCGGTCGCATCGGTTGACCACCTCATGGGTGGTTGAAGAAGGCCCACGGCATTACTCGTGGACAGTGGCGGCATGTGCGCACAGCTCCGGTACTCGCCTCGTGGCAGGGCTGCTGTCCACGAGCGGCACTGTAGGGCTTGGCACTCCTTCGCTGCCCAGGTCTTGCGATCCCTGGTGACGGCCCCCGGCTGTGCGCTCGGCAAAAAGAACCGGTTCTAACCCGGGGAGCACCGCGTGTGAGGCGGCTGGTGATGTTGATGCGGGACCGCGTCTCAGGCCCCACCCAGGTCTTCCATCGCTGGGCGCTCCATTGCACCTGTTGGCGCAGGCGCTAGAATGGACTCAGTTGTTCGTTCCAGAACCCAGGATAGGGCACCGTTGGCGCGGTGCCCTTCCGCATGTCTAGGGCGTGTCGCTAGGCACGGCTCGGTTGCAGGTCATGCGCTTGGGTCCAGGATGAATCCGCCTCCCATACGCTTCGAGGCCCGCCGGGTGCATGCTTTGCTCACCGTCTCAAGACATCCCACGGAAATGACCAACTCAAGCGCAACGCTCCCCTGACGGATGGTGCTTCCTAGGGATCCTGCCTGATCACAGGTAGCGTCTAGGCATGCCCAAAGAGTCATACGACGTGCGCATCCTTCGTGCTAAAGCTGTTGCCTCCTTACGTACGGGAGTTGTGGCTTTCAATGGCCTGGACGATGATGCGCGTATAACTCGCGTACTCCTTCATCTTCAGCATGCTTTTGAAATGTTGTTGAAATCTGCCTTACTTACCAGTGGAGATAAGACTGTTTTTGACGAGAAAAAGCGCATGGCTATTGGCATGGAGGCTTCTATCAAGCGGTGCATACAGAACAGCTCAATCAAACTAACAAATGAAGAAGCGGGGACGATCCGAGTACTTGACAACCTCCGCGACGGAGAGCAGCACTGGCATCAGATAGTCGAAGAGGGAATGCTATACCTTCATGCACGAGCGGCCGTCACTCTATTTGACGGCTCTTCAGGATCCAGGGTGTAGTCGCGGCCTGAACCCGCCGGTCTCCAGGAGCGATCTGGCGATGTAGTTGGTGAGGTTGCGGAAGCCGAGGGCCAGGCCACGCAGGTGCTCGAGGCGACCGTTCACGGCTTCGGTAGGTCCGTTGCTCGTGCGCGGCCGGTCGAAGTAGGCCAGGACGTCGCAG
>NZ_BAAARF010000014.1:0-545 GCF_039532055.1 Kocuria salsicia
CTGTCGGCGAGGGCGTCGATCACGGAGCTCATCTCGACGCGGCCGGCTGCCCGGTCGGGGTGACGGTAGGCGGAGATCATGCGCTGGTAGATCCCCCAGGTGCACTCGACGTGCACGTGCCGGTCCCCAGCGAAGAGCTTGTCAAGGCGCTCGTGCTGGCGGTCGGTGAGCAGGTCAGCCCCGGTGTGCAGGGTCCCCCGCGCGGTGTAGAGCGGGTCGCCCTTGCGTCTGCGGTGTCCGTGCAGTTCCTGCTGGACTCGGCGGCGGCACTCATCGAGAGCGTCCCCGGCCAACCGGATGACGTGGAAGGGATCCATAACCGTGACGGCGTCCGGCAGCTCCTCGGTGGTGGCGGTCTTGAAGCCCGCGAACCCATCCATGGCCACGACCTCGATCCCATCGCGCCAAGCCTGGTCCCGCTCGGCCAGCCAGTCCTTGAACGCCTTCTTCGACCGACCTTCGACCACGTCCAGCAGGCGTGAGGGCCCGGTGCCGTCCCGGACCGGGGTGAGGTCGATGATCACGGTGACGTACTTGTCGCCGCG
>NZ_BAAARF010000015.1:0-658 GCF_039532055.1 Kocuria salsicia
ACGGTGACGTACTTGTCGCCGCGGCGGGTGTGGCGCCAGACGTGCTCGTCGACGCCGATGACCTTGACCCCGTCGAACCGGCCGGGGTCGTCGATGAGCACCCGCTTGCCCTCGGCCAGCACGGCGTCGTTGGCGGTGTTCCACGAGACTCCCAGGCCTTCGGCGACGCGGGCCACGGTCAGGTGCTGGCACACGATCCCTTCCAGCGCCCACCGCAGACCGCGACGGGAGAGCCTCGCCCGCGGCTCGGCCGCCTTGGTGGTGTCCTGGCGCCACACGTGTCCGCACCCGGTGCACCGGTAGCGGCGAACCGTGACCAGCAGCGTCGTAGGTCGCCAGCCCAGCGGCTCGTGCGCCAGGCGCCGCACCACGGTGTCGCGGGGCGTGCCCTCGCAGCCGCAGCGTCGGCACCACTGGTCCGGTTCCAGGACCCGGCAGGCCAGGATCGCCTGCTCGGGCTCGAGGCGCTGACCGACGACGTCAAGACCGAGCTCGTCGAGACGGCAGAAGGTGGTCAAGTCAGGGCAGGCGAAGGTAGCGTCAGGCACGTCGAGGTCTTCCAGATGAGGCGTGTAGGAACCTTCATCTTCGGGAGGCCTCGACCCCTATCCGGCGACCGACGCGCCGACCCCAACTACACCCTGGATCCTGAAGAGCC
>NZ_BAAARF010000016.1:0-691 GCF_039532055.1 Kocuria salsicia
CAGGCGACCTTCAGCGCGTCCTCGACGAGCTCGGTGCGCATGTGCCCGGCCATGGCCCATCCGGTCAGCTTCCGGGAGCCCAGGTCGATGCAGGAGGCGAAGTAGAGGTTCGTGCCGTCCTCGAGGGGCAGGTAGGTGATGTCACCGACGTAACGGCAGCACGGCGCGCCGATGCTGAAGTCGCGGCCGATCAGGTCGGGGAACCGCCTGCCGGACTGGTCCGGGATCGTGGTCCTCACGCGTTTGCGCAACCGGATTCCGGCCAGGCCGTGCTCGCGCATCACCCGGGCCACGCGCTTGTGGTTGACCCGGTCACCGGCCGGCACGTCCTCGTTGAGGTCGGCCGTGATCCGGGGCGCGCCGTAGGCGCGGTCCCCGCCCCGGGCCGGGTCCTGCAGCACCCGGATCCGGGACACCAGCGCCGCGTCGGCCGCCGCCCTGGCCGCCCGTGCCGGCTCGGCGGCCAGCCAGGCGTAGAACGACGACCGGGCGATCTCGATGACCTCGCACAACCGCTTCACGCCCCAGGCGTCCTTGTGGTCCTCGACGAACTGGAAGCGGTTCACCAGTTCGTCTCCCCGGCGAAATACTTCGCCGCCTGGCGCAGGATGTCCCGCTCCTGGGCCAGCTTGGCCTGCTCGGCCCGCAACGCCGCGTTCTCGGCCTCCAACCGGGCGATCCTCGCCCCCGG
>NZ_BAAARF010000017.1:0-1368 GCF_039532055.1 Kocuria salsicia
TGAACCGTCCCAGGTTCTCGGCCGCTTCTATGCGGGGAGCGGCTCTGGGTTGAGGGCCGCGTAGTAGGCCGCCTCGAACTCGTCGGGGCTGACCATTCCGAGGCTACCGTGGAGCCTGCGGTGGTTGTACCAGTCGACCCACCCAACTGTCGCGAACTCGACGTCCGCGATCGTCTTGTAGGGGCCGTCGTGGAAGATGGTGGTGCGGACGCATTCGGCCTTGTAGACGCCGTTGATCGTCTCCATCAGGGCGTTGTCGTACGCGTCGCCGATGCTTCCGATCGAGGGTGCGATCTGCTCGAGCGCGAGGTGATCGGTCAGCACTACGGATGTGTATTGGGATCCGGCGTCGGAGTGATGCCGGAGCTGGCCGGGACCGACGGGATGCCCGTCCCGGTCACGCCGCCACAGCGCCATCCGCAGCGGGATCATCACAAGGTCCGTGTGCTTGCTGGTCTGCGCATGCCAGGCGACGATGCGTTGCGAGAACACGTCGAGGATGAACGCGACATACACCCATCCGGCCCACGTCCGCACATACGTGAAGTCCGTCACCCACGTGTGATCCGGGCGCGGAGCGGTGAAGTCCCGGTTCAGCAGGTCCCCGGCACGGACCCCATCCTTGGCGGGGATCGTGGTGCGGATCGCTTTCGCCCGCGTGACCCCGGAAAGGCCCAGGGCCCGCATCGCGCGGTCCACCGCACCGCGAGACACGTCCCGGAGCGTGGTGCGGCGGATGAACGCGGTCATCTTCTTCCGTCCGTAAAGACCCTCCGGGGTCATCTTCCGGCGTGTGCTCCCGCCGGGCAGTGTCTCGTCGCGCCAGGCCGCGTCACGGACCGCGTCCACGACGATCGCGTCGGTCACGGTCCGGACCGCGACCCGGCCTCGCTTCCAGGCCCGGTAGGTGCGTGCCGCGATCTTCACGCCCTGCTCACGCAGGACGCGAATGATCGACTCGACGGCAAAGCCCTCCGAGCGCATCTGGTCGATGAAGCCCATCATCAACGGTTGCGGGGGTCGAGTTCCCCCACGAAGAAAGCCGTCGCCGCCTTCAAGATCGCGACGTCCTCACGCAACGCCCGGTTCTCGGCCTTGAGCCGGCGGATCTCCGCATGCTCTTCGCTGGTCTGACCACCACGGTCACCCGCGTCGATCTCGGCCTGGATCACCCACCGTCGCAAGGACTCCGCACCGACGCACTCCTGCCGGGCTACGGCCGCGATCACCTTCGCGTTCGACGGGTACTCTGACCGGTGCTCCAGCACCAGCCTCACGGCCCGCTCACGCAGAGCGGGGTCAATCTTCTTCGGCATGACGCCATCCTCTCAACTCGAAAAGATGCGGCACCAAACCTGGGACGGTTCA
>NZ_BAAARF010000018.1:0-1469 GCF_039532055.1 Kocuria salsicia
GGCAGGTTCCAGGGGTCCTCGCAACACCTGGTTGTTTAGTCAGTGATTAGTAGATCACGCAGACGCTGGGCTGGGTTCTTCCAGTCCAGCGTTTTGCGTGGTCGCCCGTTGAGTTCCTGGGCAACATGCTCGAGATCCTCCGGGCTGTAGACCCCTAGATCGGTGCCCTTGGGGAAGTACTGGCGCAGCAACCCGTTCGTGTTCTCATTCGAGCCGCGTTGCCAGGGCGAGTGCGGATCACAGAAGTACACCGGCACTCCCGTGGCGATCGTGAACTGTTTGTGCCGTGCCATCTCCGCACCCTGGTCCCACGTCAGGGACCCTCGCAGGTGCTGGGGCAAGGACCCGATCAGCCTGACCAGAACATCGCGGACTTCCTCGGCCGTGTGACCTCCCGGCAGGTGCCCGAGCATCACGTACCGCGTGGAACGCTCGACCAGGGTCACGATCGCGGAACTACCGCCGGTACCCACGATCAGATCCCCTTCCCAGTGTCCGGGCACAGCCCGGTCCTCTATCGTCGGTGGTCGGGCAGAGATCATCACCATCTCATCGACGAAGCGCGCAGAACGCGCCTGGGGGTCACGGTGGGGTTTGCGTCGGGTCCGGCCCGTGCGCAATGCGGCAGCGACCTCGCGTTTGAGCCCACCACGGGCTTGGAGATACAAGGCCTGATAAATCGTCTCGGTGCTCACGCGCATGCTTCTCTCCTCGGGGAACTCCTCGATAAGAGTGTTGCTGATCTGCTGCGGAGACCACCGCAGCAACAGCCTGGCCTGCACGTACTCCCGTAGCCGGCCCGGGGCCAGGAGCTTGGCCTGTTTCGGACGAGCCCGTGAGCGCGCCCAGCCACGGTGAGCGACATAGGCCCTGTAGTGCCCTGCCACGGAACGGTTGTCGATCTCTCGTTTGATCGTCGAGGCAGGCCGACCCAGAGCACGGCCTATCGCGCGCAGACTGACACCAGCCCGGTGCAGGTCAGCGATCGTCTCGCGTTCTGCCACGGTGAGGTACCTGCGGTGCAGCACCGCGTCTAACGCCGAGACCGATGGGGCATCAGCAACAGTGGTCATCCCAGTGTTGTAATCCACTCTGCGCCCGTCTGGGTAGACCCGTGCTCGTCTCACATGCCGCACGCCGCGGTCCCAGTCCGAGGCCGTCTTGATATGCACACCAACCCGCGCCGCGGCCACGGTGCGCGAGACACCCTCAGCGCGTAGCTGCTCGTACTGGCCGCGACCTGGATGGCCACGACTGGCACCGGGCTTCCCACGTCCTCGGATCCCTGCCGCACGCGCCCATCCGTAAGCGGTATTACGGTTCACTCCCACATGAGACGCGGCAGCAGTGATGCTGCCCTCCAGATGCTCCAGTGCCTGGAAGAACGCGTCCTTCACCTCATGAGACGCCATGGTCCTCGCAACTCCCCAAAAATTCAGGGCGTTGCGAGGACCACTAGAAACTGCCCC
>NZ_BAAARF010000019.1:0-1950 GCF_039532055.1 Kocuria salsicia
CCCTTCGGGGTGTGTGGGTTGTGTGGGGAGCGTGGGACCTGATCCGGGGAGGTAAACGTGTTAACAGGTGTGACGCAGGAAGGTAGCCGAGCCAGGCGATGGTTGTCCTGGTCTAAGCATGTAGGGTGACCCGTTGGTAAATCCGCGGGTTGTGTGCCTGAGATGTGATGGGACCCTCTTAGGTGAGGGAATTCGGTGATCCTATGCTGCCAAGAAAAGCATCGACGTGAGGTTCTAGTCGCCCGTACCCCAAACCGACACAGGTGATCAGGTAGAGAATACTAAGGCGTTCGAGAGAATCATGGTTAAGGAACTCGGCAAAATGCCCCCGTAACTTCGGGAGAAGGGGGGCCTCTGCTGGTGATCAACTGTTCGTTGTGAGCTGGTGGGGGTCGCAGAGGCTAGGGGGAAGCGACTGTTTATCAAAAACACAGGTCCGTGCGAAGTCGTAAGACGATGTATACGGACTGACTCCTGCCCGGTGCTGGAAGGTTAAGAGGACCTGTTAGACCTTTGGTCGAAGCGGAGAATTTAAGCCCCAGTAAACGGCGGTGGTAACTATAACCATCCTAAGGTAGCGAAATTCCTTGTCGGGTAAGTTCCGACCTGCACGAATGGAGTAACGACTTCCCTACTGTCTCAACCATGAACTCGGCGAAATTGCAGTACGAGTAAAGATGCTCGTTTCGCGCAGCAGGACGGAAAGACCCCGAGACCTTTACTATAGTTTGGTATTGGTGTTCGGTGTGGCTTGTGTAGGATAGGTGGGAGACTGTGAAGCCGTGACGCCAGTTACGGTGGAGTCGTTGTTGAAATACCACTCTGGTCACTCTGGATATCTAACTTCGGCCCGTGATCCGGGTCAGGGACAGTGCCTGATGGGTAGTTTAACTGGGGCGGTTGCCTCCTAAAGAGTAACGGAGGCGCCCAAAGGTTCCCTCAGCCTGGTCGGCAATCAGGTGTTGAGTGTAAGTGCACAAGGGAGCTTGACTGTGAGAGTGACAGCTCGAGCAGGGACGAAAGTCGGGACTAGTGATCCGGCGGTACATTGTGGAATGGCCGTCGCTCAACGGATAAAAGGTACCTCGGGGATAACAGGCTGATCTTGCCCAAGAGTCCATATCGACGGCATGGTTTGGCACCTCGATGTCGGCTCGTCGCATCCTGGGGCTGGAGTTGGTCCCAAGGGTTGGGCTGTTCGCCCATTAAAGCGGTACGCGAGCTGGGTTCAGAACGTCGTGAGACAGTTCGGTCCCTATCCGCTGCGTGCGTTGGAAATTTGTGGAGGCCTGTCCTTAGTACGAGAGGACCGGGACGGACGAACCTCTGGTATGTCAGTTGTTCCGCCAGGAGCATCGCTGATTAGCTACGTTCGGGATTGATAACCGCTGAAAGCATCTAAGCGGGAAGCTTGCTCCGAGATGAGATTTCCTAGCCCCTTTTCGAGGGGTGTGAGGTGCCCAGTAGACGACTGGGTTGATAGGCCAGGTGTGGAAGCGTTGTAAGGCGTGGAGCTGACTGGTACTAATACACCGAAGACTTATACACACACGATCTTTTCATCATTGTGGTGTTCGCGTTCACTATGTGGTTGACCACTAACAACCCGTGCATGCTCGTCCCCTGGTAGGGGGTGGTGTGTGGGGAGTGTGGTTGACGAAGTTTGACCCGTGTAAGATCGGGAACCAAGGTTTATCATCCCTGGCAGTGTTCAGGGGTGGTGGCAGGTTTCCGGTGGTTATAGCGTGGGGGAAACGCCCGGTCCCATCCCGAACCCGGTAGCTAAGACCCACAGCGCTGATGGTACTGCACTCGGTAGGGTGTGGGAGAGTAAGTCACCGCCGGAATTCACGTGGAAGATGGGTTGAGGCCTCACACCAGGATGGTGTGGGGCCTCCCCGTGTTTAACACTGGTGTGTTCCACGAGGCACCCACCCAACACCCGAAACA
>NZ_BAAARF010000020.1:0-3365 GCF_039532055.1 Kocuria salsicia
CCCGACTCACCCAGGGCAGATTAGCTTGACCCTGGAACCCTTGATCATCCGGCGGACGGGTTTCTCACCCGTCTATCGCTACTCATGCCTGCATTCTCACTCGTTGAGGTTCCACCACTGGGTCACCCCGCAGCTTCACTACCCCAACGACGCTCCCCTACCCATGACACCACCTCAACCACAAACGGCTCAGCTCTACGGTGTCATGCCACAACTTCGGCGGTGTACTTGAGCCCCGCTACATTATCGGCGCGGAATCACTTGACCAGTGAGCTATTACGCACTCTTTCAAGGGTGGCTGCTTCTAAGCCAACCTCCTGGTTGTCTAAGCAACTCCACATCCTTTCCCACTTAGCACACGCTTAGGGGCCTTAGTTGATGGTCTGGGCTGTTTCCCTTTCGACTATGAAGCTTATCCCCCACAGTCTCACTGCCACGCTCAACTTGACTGGCATTCGGAGTTTGGTTGACGTCAGTAACCTTGTAGGGCCCATCAGCCATCCAGTAGCTCTACCTCCAGCAAGCACACGCAACGCTGCACCTAAATGCATTTCGGGGAGAACCAGCTATCACGGAGTTTGATTGGCCTTTCACCCCTACCCACAGCTCATCCCCTCCATTTTCAACTGAAGTGGGTTCGGTCCTCCACGCGCTCTTACACGCGCTTCAACCTGGCCATGGGTAGATCACTCCGCTTCGGGTCTAGATCACGCCACTCACAACGCCCTATTCAGACTCGCTTTCGCTACGACTACCCCACACGGGTTAATCTCGCGACGTAACACTAACTCGCAGGCTCATTCTTCAAAAGGCACGCTGTCACCCCAAAAGGCTCCAACGGCTTGTAAGCACACGGTTTCAGGTACTATTTCACTCCCCTCCCGGGGTACTTTTCACCATTCCCTCACGGTACTGATCCGCTATCGGTCATCAGGAAGTATTCAGGCTTACCAGGTGGTCCTGGCAGATTCACACGAGATTTCACGGGCCCCGTGCTACTCGGGAATAACGTCACGCCACAGCAACCATGATTTCGTCTACGGGACTCACACCCCCTACGGTCTGGCACTCACCACCAGTTCGACTACCACGACGCCACAACGCCCAGGGTGGCGACCCCAGGAACAACGCATCCCACAACCCCGATCATGCAACCCTCGCCAGGTATCACACACAACCGGTTTAGCCACCATCCGCTTTCGCTCGCCACTACTCACGGAATCACTATTGTTTTCTCTTCCTATGGGTACTGAGATGTTTCACTTCCCCACGTTCCTCCTCGCACCCTATGAATTCAGATACGAGTGACCACGCATGACACGCAGCCGGGTTACCCCATTCGGAGATCCTCGGATCACAGTTCGTTTATCAACTCCCCGAGGCTTATCGCAGATTTCCACGTCCTTCATCAGCTCCTGATGCCAAGGCATCCACCGTGTGCTCGTAACAACTTATACGCCACACAACACAAAACAATCATCAAAGAACACACCACACACCCCAAACGAGGTGCGCGGCGTCAAAGATGCTCGCGTCCACTATGTAGTTGACAAACAACAACCCACCAACACCACACCCACACAAACAACGTCCGTGCTTCGCGATGCCGCGGGAAACCAACCAACACTGACGTGTTGATCGACAACCCAACAATGTGCCACCACACCACCACCCCAACACCACCCAGACCCACGAAGGCCCCAGTGTTCCCGTGCCAGGGAGCAGTGTGTCCGCTTGCTGATATTCCACCCATGAGCATCAACCACATCCCCACCACAACGGTGAGGACCGTGGGCGCCGGCCACACGGCCAGCCACTGTGCTCCTTAGAAAGGAGGTGATCCAGCCGCACCTTCCGGTACGGCTACCTTGTTACGACTTAGTCCCAATCGCCAGTCCCACCTTCGACGGCTCCCTCCCACAAGGGTTAGGCCACCGGCTTCGGGTGTTACCAACTTTCGTGACTTGACGGGCGGTGTGTACAAGGCCCGGGAACGTATTCACCGCAGCGTTGCTGATCTGCGATTACTAGCGACTCCGACTTCACGTGGTCGAGTTGCAGACCACGATCCGAACTGAGACCGGCTTTTTGGGATTAGCTCCACCTCACGGCATCGCAACCCATTGTACCGGCCATTGTAGCATGCGTGAAGCCCAAGACATAAGGGGCATGATGATTTGACGTCATCCCCACCTTCCTCCGAGTTGACCCCGGCAGTCTCCTATGAGTCCCCACCATCACGTGCTGGCAACATAGAACGAGGGTTGCGCTCGTTGCGGGACTTAACCCAACATCTCACGACACGAGCTGACGACAACCATGCACCACCTGTACACCAGCCCCACAAGGGGGAAGGAACATCTCTGAACCGGTCCGGTGTATGTCAAGCCTTGGTAAGGTTCTTCGCGTTGCATCGAATTAATCCGCATGCTCCGCCGCTTGTGCGGGCCCCCGTCAATTCCTTTGAGTTTTAGCCTTGCGGCCGTACTCCCCAGGCGGGGCACTTAATGCGTTAGCTACGGCGCGGAAAACGTGGAATGTCCCCCACACCTAGTGCCCAACGTTTACGGCATGGACTACCAGGGTATCTAATCCTGTTCGCTCCCCATGCTTTCGCTCCTCAGCGTCAGTAACAGCCCAGAGACCTGCCTTCGCCATCGGTGTTCCTCCTGATATCTGCGCATTTCACCGCTACACCAGGAATTCCAGTCTCCCCTACTGCACTCAAGTCTGCCCGTACCCACTGCACACCCGGGGTTAAGCCCCGGGCTTTCACAGCAGACGCGACAAACCGCCTACGAGCTCTTTACGCCCAATAATTCCGGACAACGCTTGCGCCCTACGTATTACCGCGGCTGCTGGCACGTAGTTAGCCGGCGCTTCTTCTGCACGTACCGTCACTCTCGCTTCTTCCGTGCTGAAAGAGGTTTACAACCCGAAGGCCGTCATCCCTCACGCGGCGTCGCTGCATCAGGCTTCCGCCCATTGTGCAATATTCCCCACTGCTGCCTCCCGTAGGAGTCTGGGCCGTGTCTCAGTCCCAGTGTGGCCGGTCACCCTCTCAGGCCGGCTACCCGTCGTCGCCTTGGTAGGCCATTACCCCACCAACAAGCTGATAGGCCGTGAGCCCATCCAAAACCAGTAAAACCCTTTCCACACACCACCATGCAGTGGCATGTCATATCCAGTATTAGACCCAGTTTCCCAGGCTTATCCCAGAGTCAAGGGCAGGTTACTCACGTATTACTCACCCGTTCGCCACTCATCCACCCAGTGCAAGCACCAAGCTTCAGCGTTCGACTTGCATGTGTTAAGCACGCCGCCAGCGTTCGTCCTGAGCCAGGATCAAACTCTCCGTCAAAAAA
>NZ_BAAARF010000021.1:0-3372 GCF_039532055.1 Kocuria salsicia
CAACCACCGCAGGCTCCACGGTAGCCTCGGAATGGTCAGCCCCGACGAGTTCGAGGCGGCCTACTACGCGGCCCTCAACCCAGAGCCGCTCCCCGCATAGAAGCGGCCGAGAACCTGGGACGGTTCATTCGAAGGCGTTGCGGGCGCCGCGGGAGCAGGTGGTGAAGACGAGCCCGTTATCGGTCAGGGTGGAGGCTGGTGGCCCGTAGGTGGTGATGTTCGTGGTGAGGCTGTCCACGACAAGTGCGGCGGTGACGCGGCGGTGGGCGGTGGCGGAGAGCAGTAGCCGGGAGTGGTCGTCGAGCCAGTTGAGGATCTCGACGTCGCTGCCGTCGGCCAGCGGCCAGTGGTGGGGGCACCTCCCGCTTGCGGGGGAAAATCGGATTGCCAGGTTTCGTTGGGTTGGTCTGCTTCGAACCGGTGGATGCTGCTTTTGGGGCGCTTCTTCGGTTCTGGGGTGATCAGGTCTGCTTTGTGCAGGATCCGGCGGATCGTGGAGGTCGACGGGGCGCGCGGGTGTTCGTGTTCGAGGTGCCAGGCGATGGTGACCGGGCCAGCGTCCAGTCCGGAGTCCGTGAGGACGCGACGCAGGGCCAGGATGCGGGCTCGCACGGGTTCGGCGGTGGCGGCACTGTTGCTGCGGGGGCGCCGACTTCGGGGCTCGATCGCGTCCCAACCGCCCTGTTCGTATCGTCGGATCAGTTCGTGGACCCATCGCCAGGACACCCGGTAGCGGCGGGCGACCTCGGCCTGCGTTTGCTGCCGCTGCGTGACGGCCAGAACAATCAGACGCGCTTTAGACATCCCTCATCGTCACGGACCACTATGAACGATGTCCCGACTCACCTATGAACGATGTCCTGAACCTACACACCTTCAGCTCCACCAATATGTTCAGGCAATGTGTTTCAGCAATAGCCTCCGGGCTCGTCGATGTGGCCGGTGGCGAGGATTTCGCCGGTGTGCCGGCCGTCGCGGGTCAGCTGACGGCGTGAGGCGATGACCCGTTCTCGGACCGGGCGCGGCCCTCGCCGCCACGCGATTCTATGGCCTGCCCAGCCTCTGACCGATGTCTCGACTCATCCGTCCCGGTGGACCTAGGGAGTCGAGCCCTAGGTCCACCCGAGATGGATAAGACATCGCTCAGGCTCTCACGGCGTCGCGCTACCTTGGGGACTTAGGCCCAGTCCTTGTGCGGCGACGTGCCGCCGATACCGGCGTTGAACGTATTCGTCGGATCGAGCTCCTTGAAGTGCTCTTCCATGGACTCCGGCAGCTTGTAGATGCGACCGTAGTTGTGCTCGGCGGGCAGCTTCGCGCCGCGCTCCTCCAGCAGGTGCTGGATGCGGTCGTGCAGCGCCTCGGGATCCACGCCCTGCTTGGCGACATAGTCCTGGTGCATCACATGGCAGAAGAAGTGCCCGTAATACGCCTTGACCTCAAGCTGGTCGTCGATCTCCTCCGGCAGCACCTCGAGCCAGTTCCAATCGTCGCGACGCAGGGCCACATCGATGGGGATGAGCCCTGCGATGTGCCGGCGCTTCAACGCGGCGTAGCGAGTGGCGGCACTGGCCGCGCCGAACCGGTTGAGCGACGCGCTCTTTTCTTCATCAGACGTGCAGATGAAGAACTCACCAGTGTGCTCGGGCTCTGCGAAGAACTCCTTGAGCATCTTCTCGCTCGCGGCCTTCTGCGACTCGCTGACGGTGAGCAGCAGGTGATGCTCGAAACGGTTGCGGTACTCCATCATGCGCTTGGGCAGCTGGTTGGGCAGCACGCTGAACATGGCTTGCGATACCGTGTCGGCGAAGGTCGGACCAATGCCGGGAATCTTCGAGAACAAGCCGTTGGCCCACGTCTTGAACGAGAACATGCGCGTCTGCAGCGCTGGACTCATGAACTTCAGGAAGACGAAGGTGTCTTTGCCGTACTTCTCGGCCAAGTCGAAGGCACTGCGGCCCATGTACTCACCAGAGATAGGCAGCGGCATGTCGGCTTCGAGGAACAACCGACGGATCTCTTCGAGCTCGTGCGTGTTGTTCGTGCCGATGTAAAACACGGTCGGGTGCACTTCGCGAGGGAAGGTGCGGGTGCGCACCGCGAACACCATCAGCTTGCCGGCCGAGCCGGATGCCTCGAACAGGTACTCGGGGTTCGCATTGTAGCGAGCAGGCGAAGGCACGATCTTGCGCAAGTGCTCGGCGTACTCGGTCTCGTTCGAGTCTTCGGGAGCTGGGGTGACATCCTCGGGAGACCACTCGCCGCGCTGTAGACGGTCGAGTGCGACCTCAGGGTCGTCTCCGAGCGAGATGCCCAGGTGATTGACCAGCTCGACCTTGCCGTCGTCGTTGACGCGGGCGAAGATCGCTTCGCGCGTGAATGCCGGACCCTTGCGAATCTGGCTGCCGCCCGAGTTGTTCGCGATGCCGCCGATGACCGAGGCGCCGATTGATGTCGACCCGATCACCGAGTGCGGCTCGCGCTGGTGCTTGGCGAGCGCGTCGGTCAGGTGTGTCAGCGGGGTGCCCGCGAGCGAGATCGCCTCGCGCGCGTCGTTGATGAGGTGCACCTCATCGATGCGGTGAGTCGAGATGATCACAATGGGGCGATCGTAGTCTTGGAAGCCGGGGCCGGATCCACCAGTCAGGCCCGTGTTCGATGCCTGCGGGATGACGATGAGGTTGTTGTCGACGGATACCTGCAGCGCCCGCCACATCTCGACCAGCGTGCCGGGGCGCACCACGGCGAAGACTGGTCCTCCGCCGAATCGATAGCCTTTGCTGAATGGCATCGTGGCACGCTCAGAGGTCAGTACATGTTCGTCGCCGACGATTCTCTTGAACGCATCGATCGCTTCGTGCGAAGTCGTGGTGGTCTGTCCTGGTTGCGTCATCTCTAAGCTTTCTATATTCAGTTGCATCACAAGCGCGTCATGATGCTGAGGGGATGTCGCCTTGATCCGAGCTAGTCCGCGGTCGTTCATTTTTTGATGGGCGGGGAAACGAGCCAGGGGGACGACGTCTGCGACCGTCTGCCCGGAAGCTCGCTACGGCGTCCAAGGAGTGTGCGTGTGCGTATGCATGTGCATACGCGCATCCTCATTGTAGAAGATGCGCATCAGATAGTTTCGGACCGCGGTACTTTCGGACTCCGGTAGGTTCGGACCGCGATAGTTCGGACCGCGATGTCGGCCACTGCCCTCACCCCATAGATCGACGCAGCAATCAGACTCGCCTAGCGCCGCTTGAACCGTCCCAGGTTTGGTGCCGCATCTTTTCGAGTTGAGAGGATGGCGTCATGCCGAAGAAGATTGACCCCGCTCTGCGTGAGCGGGCCGTGAGGCTGGTGCTGGAGCACCGGTCAGAGTACCCG
>NZ_BAAARF010000022.1:0-4140 GCF_039532055.1 Kocuria salsicia
GCCAAGCGCAGACGAGCGCGAGGAGTGAGAGCAGCGTTAGCGTGGGACACGAAGGCCTCCTGGTTCGTGAAGCGGTTGAACTCAACAGCTCCACTTCACAACCGGAGGTCTTCGCCCTTCAGCAGATTAGGCCCGTGTCACCGAAACAACGTCCCTGGACACCACACCTAGTCCGTCGTCCGCAACGGGCTATGTCATTATGCGGCGCCTGGAGGCGTTCAGTCCTCGTGACGTTCCTGCGGCTTCCTCCCAGTGGGCTCGCTACCGCTGTCGGGCGTGCCCGAGTCCGCCTCAGCACCCATTATCGGATTCACCAGAACGATGTCGGAGCTCGATTTTTCCGCCGTGCTCCGTCGGTCCCAGGTTGGGCGGCGCACGGCGTAAAAGATCAGCGGAGGGCCGCCCAGTAGCAGCACGACGACGGCGACGACCAGGGGGTAGGTGGCATCGGAGAGCCCAGAGAACCCGGTAGGGCGGACGAAGGCGAGAATGAAGGCTGCGGCGCAGGAGATGAAACCCAAGCCTGCCACCAGGGGCATCACAGGCGTCCGGTAGCTACGAACAACCCTTGGTTGCGTCCGGCGCAGCCGGATCGCGGCGGCGAACATCAGCATGTACATGATGAGGTAGAGCGCTGCTGCCATGTCCACCAGGGCGACGAATGCTGTGTTGCCATTGGGGACGAGGACGAAGAGCAGCGCGAGCAACGTCACGATCACTCCTTGCACCGCGAGGATGCCCACCTGCACCCCTGCCTTGTTCCGGCGCTGGAGCAACGGCGGAAGCAGTCCCGTCCGCGCGGCGGCGAGCAGGCCGCGTGAGGGCCCGGCAATCCACGTCACCACCGAGGCGAAAGCACCGAGTGCGACGAGCAGCGAGATCACCGGTGTGCCCCACGAGATGCCCCAGTGGTCGAAGAAGGTCTGGAAGGCCAGGTTGATGCCGTTGGTCACCCCGAGGTCGGTTTGCGGCACGGCCACGGCGATCGCGATTGTGGGGAGGATGAACACACCCAGGATGAGGATCGTGGCGAAGGCTATCGATCGGGGAAAGCCGCGTCCCGGGTTCTTCAGATCGTTCGCGTGCACCGCATTGACTTCCATGCCTGCATAGGCGAGAACGTTCGAGACGACGAGGACGATCGCGGCGATCCCGGTCCAGGGCGGTATGACCGCTGAAGGCTGTAGTGAGGTCTCGGAATGTTCTCCCGTGCCCAGCCAGAGCGCTCCGAGCGCGATCAGGAGAACCGCGGGGAGGATCGTGCCGAAGATCCCGCTCCAGCTGCCGACTTTGGCGAAGAGGTTGCCGCCGGCGAGAGTGATGAGAGTCGATCCCCAGTAGAGGACGAGGATGACGATGGCGGTGTAGATCCCGCTCTGTGCGAGATCGGGCTTTCCGACGACGAACGACAAGCTTGCCGCGATGAAGGCGATCTGCGTGGGATACCACACGACGTTCTGAATCCACTGGAGCCAGATCGCGACGAACCCTGCGCGTTCGCCGAAGGCCTCACGCACCCAGGTGAAGATGCCGCCTTTCCACCCCGTTGCCAGCTCCGCTGCCACGAGCGCGGTCGGCACGAGGAACAGAATCGCGGGGATGACGAAGAGCGTGATGGAGCCCAGGCCATAGGTGGCCATTGCGGGCAGGGATCGCAGCGACGCCACCGCTACCACCGTGAGCATTGACAGCTGCACGACCGACATGTAGGTCGTCGCTCCTGCCGCGGGGGCGCCAATCGCCGGCCCTGTGTGGTTTCTTGGGCGGCGGTTACCCGATCGGCCGTACGGATGAGGTTTGACGTGCTCCGCCGTAGGGGCCTGAGTGCCGTCCGCGCGCTCGTCCGGTCCTGCGGACTCGTGGTGAGACATCAGCTCGTCCCTTCCTTGTGCTCTGGGTCAGTGGTGGAATCCGGAGTGTTGGCCTTCTGCGGGCAGCGGGCCTTCGAGGGCATCGAGGTAGGCGACTGCTTCCCGGAGGTCTGCGAGGAACGAGGAGGCGAGGTCGTGGCTGAACCCGTTGCGGACGACGATGCGCTGGACGGTGATGTCCACGAGGTCGGCCGGCATCGGGTACGCGGGCACGAGCCAACCCTTCATGCGGAGCCGTTCCGACAGGTGGTACAGATTCCAGTTCTGTGTGTAACCATCTCGTAGGCGCCACGCGAATACGGGGATGTCCGAGCCGTCGTTCCAGAGCTCGAAGGCCGGAATCTTCGCGATCTCGCTCGAGAGGTACAGCGCAACGTCTTGGGTCGACTGCTGCACGGCTTGGAAACCTGTGCGTCCCAGTCGCAAGAATAGGTAGTACTGCAGGAGGACCTGCGCGCCGGGGCGGGAGAAGTTCAGAGCGAATGTCGGCATGTTGCCGCCGAGATAGCTGACGCGGAAGATCAGGTCGTCGGGGAGCGCGGTGATGTCCCGCCAAACGACCCAACCGAGCCCCGGGTAGACGAGGCCGTACTTGTGTCCCGATGTATTGATCGAGGCGACGCGCTCGATGCGGAAGTCCCATTCCAGATCCGGCTGCAAGAAGGGAGCGATCATGGCACCAGACGCGCCGTCAACGTGGATGGGCACGTCGATTCCGGTGGCCTCCTGGATGCGATCGAGCGCCGCGGCGATGGCCGCGACGGGCTCGTACATCCCTGTGTAGGTGACGCCCAGGATCGCAACAACGCCGATAGTGTTCTCGTCGACATACTTCTCGAGGCCGTGACCGTCGAGAACCTTATGTTCCTCGGAGATGGGAACATACCTTGGTTCGACCTCGAAGTAGTTGCAGAATTTCTCCCAGCACACTTGCACCGCGCTGGAGAGCACGATGTTCGGCTCCTCGGTGGGTTCTCCAGCACTGCGGCGCGCATGCTGCCAGCGGCGCTTGAGGGCGAGGCCACCTAGCATGCATGCTTCGGACGAGCCGATCGTGGATGTCCCGATGCTATTGGCGGGGTCCGGAGCGTGCCAGAGATCGGCGAGCATACGCCAACACCGCGTCTCGATGGCTGCCGTCTGCGGATACTCGTCCTTGTCGATCATGTTCTTATCGGCGGCTTCGAGATAAAGCCGAGACGCGTGATCGTCCATCCAGGTGCCGACGAAAGTCGCGAGATTGAGTCGGGCATTCCCGTCGAGCATCATCTCGTCGTGGACGATCTGATAAGCGGTTTCCTGCAGCGATTCCTCCTCGGGGAAGAGAAACTTCGGCAGCATCGTAGCCTCTCCCGGCCTGGAGAAGATCGGGTTGAGCTCGACCCGGTCGAGTCCATCCTCGTGCCGCGTGATGCGTTGCGTGTTCGACATTATTTTCCTCCTTCACCGTGCAGCGCAGGCGGGGTTGCCAACACCCAATTCCAGTGTAGTTCACCGGCTCTTCACAGATGAGGGTGTAGCTGTGGTGCGACCTGGGGCGGCGCGTCGGTGTCGGGGTGAGGGTCGAGGTCTTCCGATGATGGGAGTTCTCACACAACCCGTCCGGAAGACCTCGACGTGCCTGACGCTACCTTCACGCGCCCTGACCTGACTACCTTCACCCGCCTCGACGGCCTCGGTCTGGAGGTCACCGGCCAGCTGCTCGAGCCTGACCGGTCCGTGCTGGCGTGCCGGGTCGCGGAGCCGGACGACTGGTGCAGGCGGTGCGGCTGCCAGGGCGTGCCCCGTGACACGGTGAGCAGGGAGTTGGCGCACGAGCCGTTCGGGTGGCGCCCTACCACGCTGGTGCTCACCGTGCGCCGCTACCGCTGCAAAGAGTGCTCGCACGTGTGGCGTCAGGACACCACCGCTGCGGCGCCGCCGCGGGCCAAGATCTCCCGCGCCGGCCTGCGGTGGGGTCTGGTCGGGATCGTCGTCGGCCACCTGTCGATGGCCCGAGTTGCCGAAGGACTGGGCGTGGCGTGGAACACCGCCAACGACGCGGTCCTGGCTGAGGGCCGGCGTCTGCTCATCGAGGACCCGACCCGCCTGGACGGTGTCAAGGTCGTCGGCGTCGATGAGCACGTGTGGCGCCACACCCGGCGCGGCGACAAGTACGTCACCGTGATCATCGACCTCACCCCGGTCCGGGACGGCACCGGGCCCTCACGCCTGCTGGACGTGGTCGAAGGTCGGTCGAAGAAGGCGTTCAAGGACTGGCTGGCCGAGC
>NZ_BAAARF010000023.1:0-4562 GCF_039532055.1 Kocuria salsicia
ACCCGCCGACGCCACTCCGCGATCGGGAACATCGCCCCGAACGCCTACGAAACCGCCGCCTCCGCTACGCTCACGGAAGCGGCATAACCGAAACGACACCGTGTCCACGATTCGGGGTCAAGGCCCGTAGGCGATGTCATTGGCGATGACCAAGTGGAGGAAGCTCTCTGCCTCCAGATCGCTGCTGATGTGCACCAATCCGGATTGGTCCGAGAAGAGCAGGTGCTGAATTCCTTGGATGTCTGCGTTGTTGGCAACGTAGGCGTACTTATCCACAACCTGACTCGGGATGTCGCCGTAGGAAAGCTGCTCCGATGTGATTGTCAGCAGCTCCGGGTCAACCTCGCCGTAGTCGACATGCAGCGTGAACTGCTTGAGGACGCTCTCCATCTCTGAGAACAGATGGCGGCTCTTCTCAAGGTAGGTAGCGGTCGGGCTGGAGGCGCGGTACTTCAGCCCCTTGGCACCGAACTCCTGCTCAAGGTAGTCCGTGAAGAACCAAGCGATGACCGACTCGAGCTCTATACCTTCGGAGCTGAGGAAGCGCTCGTACATCAAGGTCTGGAGCAAGGACGCCTGGTCCTGGAGCCTGAACGCCGCCCCCGTCCGGTAGTCGCCCTTGCCCGGCGTACCCATGAACCGCTCGAAGACGCCAAGTTGCGCTCCGTAGGAAGGGAGTTCCAGGAGCATGTGGTCGTTGGCGAACTGGAACAGGTGAACGAAGTTATTCAGGATAGTCGGGTAGTCGAGGTTCTCCGTGAGCCAGGTTCGACTGTAGGAGTACTTGCCAACCATGCCGTCCAAAGACTGGACGACCTCTTCGACCTGATCGGCCGAGATGCCCACTTCGCAGCCGGTCTTGATCCCCTCCGTGGACTCGAACATCTTCTTCGTGAGCGCATCTGCCTTGCGACGAGCCTTTAGCTTCAGTCGTGCATCGACGCCGGTGTTCTTGTCAGCTCGTGCGGATGCGATCAGCTTGACGAAGTTGAGGTTGGGCTCTTCCTCATCGAGGTAGCGGTCAAACAGGCCACGCTGATCCGCGGGAGTGAAGCTCTTCGGAAGATGGATTGGATCCCGCCCCTCGGACTGGAGGAACTTCCGCGCAAGCAGCTCAGCATTGCGCGGCCCAGCGAGTAGCAGGGCCCGAATCTCCTGGTCGTAGGCACGCACGAGTGCCTGGCATGAGAGCAGATCGTGCGGGTGGAAACTCTGCTCTTGAAGTGCAGCAAGCACGATCGAGTCAGTGCAGCGCTCGAAGACCTTGTTCTTTCCGAGGAGATCGAGGACGTCTGTGCGGTACTGAAAGTCAACGTCCTGAACGAGCGTTGAGAAGGTGGCGTCAGTCACTTTGCCGAAAAACCTGCCGATGACTTTCCGGATCTCGGGGACGTGCGCCAGAGGCGCGTCTCGCTCTGCTTCGGCCAGGTCCTTCGGGAGAACTTTGTGTTCTAGGAACAACGCGAGATGATGCAACTCAACGATGTCGTTTATGCCTTGATCGCCACGAGTAGCATCGAATTCACGGACGAGCTCTAGGAGGCGGCCGGCCTGCCAGAAGGTTCCGTAGTCGCTGAGGCCGAAGAACTTCAGTCTCTTCTCTGGTCCGCTTTCCGACACTCGAATCTCCCTCCCGGTAGGCGTCACTCTATACAGTTCGGGGGCGCCTAGTGGCACGAATTTGAAGTTGTTGCCTGATCGTGCAGCAGTCCCCCTGGGCGGAGCCGTCGTCCACGTCGATCGTTGCGCCGGCTCCTCGTTCTGTCGTGGAAGCGAGCCGAACTAGCGGCGCATCACCCCGAGGCGGACACGACCTACGTCTCCATGGGCATAATCCCGCGCCCCATCGGGCTCCTCCCCACCGCGGAGCGGCGCACGACGGACGATGCACAACTACGCGGGTAGGTCCCTTGCAAAAGCGCCGGGCACTAGTCCTGACTCAACACTCGACAAGAATCATCAACGAATCTCACTAGTTATTGAAACGGAACTCCACCGAGTTCCGATGATTTCGGAACATTTGGTGCTAAGGCTGCTCCATGGGCAGGATGGTGGGGTCTGACCAGGCGAACGGCGAATCCGCCTGCACCACAAATCGTACTGTAGCGCAGTATTAGTCGCTGTCGCCGAGGCCATGGCCATGGCCTCATATGTCATGGAGTGAAAGCGCAGCAGCAACAGCAACAGCAACAGCAACCTTGGCCGTAACGCTATCCAGCGACGAATCCTTCGTATTCAGCCCAGCGCGCGATGACAACATTGGACTGACGCTGTTCAGGTCGTCGCTAAATTCTGGGAAAGGTGAACCGAAAGCGAGCTCTCAATCACCCGCGTCCATGACGTCCAACCGCTCATGCGCCGCGCGGGCTGTCGCTCTGAGCTGCGGATGCTCCCGCACGATCTTACGCTGCTGCTCAGCGGGCAACCCAAGCTCGTGCAGCACGTTGAGGATCACGACCGCGGTTGTCACTTCGACGATGGCGATCAATTCTTCGATCGAGTGATTGGGGGTCCTGCCCTCGTGCGCCAGGTCATTCCGTGCGCGCGTGGTCCGGCCCGCCCACCTGCCCACGTCCGGCATCAAAAGCGCGATCGCCTCCTGATCGGGGCGCGCGGCCAGTGCGTGGAGCCGGTCCCGCAGCGTGGGGTCGTTGCGGAGGGCTCGCTTGAACCTACTACGGTGCTCCTGCGGCACCTGGTCGAGCATCGCGTCGCGCATCGTCGTGAACTCGTCCGCAGGGAATGGCTTTTCGTCAATGCCCAGGCCTCGGTGCAGTACTTCGGCTGCGCCGACGGCAGTTAAGAGATTGTTCTCGACGTAGCGGGCCGGCGCATACCGGAGGCCCAGAATCATGTTGGTGGCCGCCTCCAGACGACCGTGCGCCTCGCACCAGCGGGGTAGAACCTCCTCGAATGGGAGCGAATCGCAGGTGATGAAGACACGGTGGTGATCGACGGTCTTGGCGTCGTGCTTGCCGAGAGCAGCGGGCGAATAGAGCACGTCCGCTTACCGTGGCGGCATAATAACGTGGCCGTTAGGCACCACAGAGCCGCTTCCAGCCACCTCCAAGCGCAGCCAGATCAAGCCGGCGGCGCGGTGCATTGCGAGCGAGATGAGGTCCTGCACCAGGCTCGCCGTCGCCAGCGCACCGCTCACGGAGCACGTCTCCGCCGAGACGGCTCGCACAAACGCCGAATCCCGCATGCGCCCCACCGTGCCGCCCTTGCGCTGGTCAAAGAACGGCAGCGTGTGCCGGTGATCAAGGCGGAACTCGGTCCCGTCGACGACGACCGACTGAGCCTCGACCGGCTTGACGGAGATACTCCCGGTGCCGTCGATTTTGCCATCCGATGCGCCGAGGAAGCCCTCGAAAACCGACGAAGCGGCCCAAAGCCCAATGTCCTCAACCGAGACCTCGGCCGCGGAGAACGCTGCGTCGTCCTCACCGCTGATGTGCGCACCAATGATCGCGGTCGTCGCCGCCACGGTCTGCTTGTCGGGGCTCTTCACCCGCGCGAACATGGTCCGCTTCCCGCAGTTCGGGACACAGCCGAGCAGGGTGACTTCGCGCTGCTCGGCCGCGCCGTGGATCACGTCCCAGCTCCGGCTCCCTTCATGGAACACAGTCATGCCAGGCGAAGGACTCGACATGATGCGGTCCTCAAACGGGCTCTTCACAGATGAGGGTGTAGTCGCGGCCTGAACCCGCCGGTCTCCAGGAGCGATCTGGCGATGTAGTTGGTGAGGTTGCGGAACCCGAGCGCGGAGCCGCGCAGGTGTTCGAGCCGGCCGTTGATCGCCTCGGTCGGGCCGTTGGATGTACCAGGACGATCGAAGTAGGCCAGCACGTCGGTGGCCCGCTTGGTCAGGGTCCGGCCGAGCGTGATCACCTCGCTCAACGCACCCGGGACGCCGTGGCTGAGGGAGTGGATCAGCCGCTGCATCAGCGCTCGGCCTCGGGCCCGGTCGGGTTCTCGGTAGGCGGCGATCATCCTCTGGTAGATCCCCCAGGTGGCCTCGACCTCGACGTGGGCGTCGGCCGTGAACAGCTTCTCCAGCCGGTCCCGCTGCTTGTCGGTGAGCAGGTCCGCTCCGGTGTGCAGGGTCCGGCGAGCCGAGTAGAGGGGATCGCCGGCCCGGCCGCGGTGGCCACGGGTGTCCTGCTGAACGCGGCGCCGGCACTGATCCAGGGCATCGCCGGCCAGGCGCACGACGTGGAAGGGATCCATGACCGCGGTCGCCTCGGGCAGCTCCTCGGTGGTGGCGGTCTTGAACCCGCTGAACCCGTCCATCGCGACTACTTCCACGCCCTGGCGCCAAGGGTTCTCGCGCTCGGCCAACCATGTCTTGAACGCCTGTTTGGAGCGGCCCTCGACCATGTCCAGCAGCCGGGCGGGACCCGTCCCGGCGCGAACCGGGGTGAGGTCGATGATGACGGTGACGTACTTGTCGCCGCGGCGGGTGTGGCGCCAGACGTGCTCGTCGACGCCGATGACCTTGACCCCGTCGAACCGGCCGGGGTCGTCGATGAGCACCCGCTTGCCCTCGGCCAGCACGGCGT
>NZ_BAAARF010000024.1:0-52288 GCF_039532055.1 Kocuria salsicia
CACCAGGATGGTGTGGGGCCTCCCCGTGTTTAACACTGGTGTGTTCCACGAGGCACCCACCCAACACCCGAAACAACGGTACTGGTGCGGGCGTTGGTGGAAGGGCCCTGCGGGGTGGGAACCCAGTGGTGGGTTCCCACCCCGCAGGGCCCTTCATCATCCTCTGGGGGGACTGTTGTTACAGGCCGGTCCCGACACTGACAGGAACCCCGGAGGGGTCGACGGTGGTCGGGGTATGGACCTCGTGTGACGCGCAAGCACCGTGCGGTTCAGTGGTCGGCTGGTTGGCACCGGCAACCCGGGCAGCGGTTGCCAGGGCCCGATCCAGATCTTCCAGATGGTCGTCCAGCGTCTCGATTCCCACCGACAGGCGCACCAGGTCCTCGGGAACCTCGTACGGGGTCCCCACCCGGGACGCGTGGGTCATGCCGTGGGGCACGCACACGAGCGACTCCACCCCGCCGAGGCTCACCGACAGGCTGTACAGCTCGGATGCCTTCGCAAACTCCTGGGCGGCGGCCACCCCACCGGCAGGTCGGAACGAGATGATCCCCCCGAAGCCGCCGTTCAACGTGCGCGCGGCGAGTGCGTGTTGCGGGTGGCTCTCCAACCCCGGGTAGTTCACCTCGAGAACGTCCTCCCTCGCCTCCAGGAAGCGGGCCACAGCGAGCGCATTGGTGCAGTGCCGCTCCATGCGCAGCGGCAGCGTTTTGAGTCCTCGGGCGGCCAGGAACGAGTCGAACGGGCCGGCCACCGCTCCGCAGGCGAACTGCTGGAAGGCGATTGCCTCGGCGAGGGGCTTGCCCTTCCACTGCGCGTCCCCCACGACGACCGCACCGCCGAGCACGTCCGAATGCCCGCCCACGTACTTGGTGGTCGAGTGGATCACGGCGTGGGCTCCCAGGGCCAGGGGGTTCTGGAGGACGGGTGTGGCAAAGGTGTTGTCCACGACGAGGAGGGCACCGGCGTCGTCGGCGACCCGCGCCCAGGCGGCAATGTCCGCCACGCTCAGCAGTGGGTTCGACGGGGTCTCCAGCCACAGCACCCGGGTGCGGCCGGGGCGAATCGAGGCGGCGGCGTCGTCGGCGGAGGCGGAGGGGACGAAACTGTGCTCGATCCCCCAGCCCGAGAGCACCTGGTCGACCAGACGGAAAGTGCCGCCGTAGACGTCCGAGGCGAGGACCACGTGATCGCCCGGCGCGAGGACCGCCCGCAGCAGCGCATCCTCCGCGGCCATCCCCGAGGCGAACGCGAACGCCCGCGTCCCCTGCTCCAGCGAGGCGAGCTGCTCCTCGAAACCGTTGCGCGTGGGATTGGAGCCGCGGCTGTACTCGTGGCCGCCGGCGCGGAACTCGTTGACGCCGTCCTGGGCGAACGTGGACGTCTGGTAGATGGGCGGGACCACCGCGCCGGTGGTCGGGTCGGGCTGCTGGCCGTCGTGGATGGCGCGCGTGGCGAGTCCGTGGCGGGTCATGGTGTCCTCCTGGGTGCGGATCGAAGTGTGCGGGGTGGGGTGGCGACGCCGCGCGGTCACGCGTGCGCGTGCGGCGCCTCGGCCGGGGCGATCACGGACAGGGCCTGGAAGAGATCCGCGGTGAGGTCCGCCTCGTCCTCCAGCCCCACGGTGAAGCGCAGAGTGTTCTCGGTGATGCCGCTCGCCGCGAACTGCTCGGGGGTGAGACGGCAGTGGGTCATGCTTGCGGGGTGCGCCACGAGGGTGCGGACGTCCCCGATGTTGGCCGCCAGCTTGATGAGCCGCAGGGCATCCACCGCCTGCTCCACCTGCTCGGGGGTTCCGTGCAGCTCCACGGAGAACACGCCGCCCGCACCGCGGTAGCCGCCGGTCTCGAGCAGCTCGGCCTGGCGTGGGCCGTTGTGACGAGGGTGGTGCACGTGCGCCACGGCCGGATGCTCGGACAGTGTGGCTGCGAGCCGCTGCGCGGTGGCGGACTGGCGCTCCACACGGACCCCGAGCGTCGTGATGCCCTGCAGGATCTCGTGCGCGGTGGTGGCGCCCATGCACGGGCCGAGGTCGTTGAGGTACTTGCACCGGGCCACGCCCAGCAGCGCACGCTTCGCTCCGTAGACCTCCACGGCGGAGCGGTCGCCCCACCGGTGCTGCCGCTCGGTGAGCCACGGCCAGCGCTCCGGGTCCCGGGTGGGATCGAAGCGCCCGGCGTCCACGAGCAGACCGCCGAGCGGTCCGCCGTGACCGGAGAGGTACTTGGTGGCCGAGTGAACCACGAAGTCCGCGCCGTGCTCCGCGGGGGTGTACAGGTGTGGAGTGGCCACGGTGTTGTCCACGATCACCACGGCACCGTGGCGGTGGGCGATCTCCGCGATGGTCTCGAGCTCGGGCAGCTCCGTCAGTGGGTTCGCAATGGACTCCAGCAGGAACACCCGGGTCCCCTGCCGCAGCGCGTCCTCCCACTCCTGCGGGTTCCGGGGGTCCGCGAAGGTCACCTCGAGTCCGGTGTCCGCGAGGGTGTCCGTGAGCAGGTCCACGCTGCCGCCGTAGATCCGCGAGGACACGACGGCGTGCGCGTCCTCCGCGGGACCGGTCAGCGCCAGCAGCGCGAGCGCCAGCGCCGCCTGCCCGGATGCTGTGGCCACCGCGCACTCTCCGTGCTCGAGCCGAGTGATCTCGGCCTCCAGCGCGGCAACGTTCGGGTTGCCGGTCCGCGCGTACGTGAACCCACCGGCCCGCTGCGCGAACACCGCGCGGGCCTCCGCGAGGGAGTCGAACGCGTACGCCGCGCTGTGGTGGATGGGCTGGACGATTGGCGTCCCCAGCGGGGCGCGAGCTGTGGTGTCGCTCAAGACGTTCTCCGTTTCTCGGTGCCGCGCGGCCCCGCCCCGGAGGGATGCGGGGCCGCGGATCGTGCTCGGTGTGCTTCGTGGGCCGGGCCCGGGGTCAGCGCTTCGGGGCGCCGACCCTCGCGCTGGCCGGCGCCGCGTGGGTCGAACGGGCGCGGTCGGTGTCGTGCTGCGGGTCCCCGTGGTGCTCGGTACCCGGGCGACCCGCCCCGGGGACGGCCCGTGCGGCGGCGTCGGCAGGGGCGTCGCCCTCTCGCGCGAGCTCCCCGCGGACCGTGACGGCCGCGGCCACCAGCCGGTCCAGGGCGGCCTCCGTCTCCGTCCAGCCGCGGGTCTTCAGGCCGCAGTCCGGGTTGACCCACACGCGCTCGGCGCCGATCGAGTGGGCGGCGTGGCGCACGCGCTGGGCGACCTCCTCGAAGGTGGGAACGCGCGGGGAGTGGATGTCCCACACGCCGGGACCCACATCCCGCGGGAAGTCCGCGGCGGCGAGCCCATCCACGATGCCCGAACCGGACCGGGAGGCCTCCAATGTGGTGACGTCCGCGTCCAGACCGTCGATCGCGCCCAGCACCGTCTCGAACTCCGAGTAGCACAGGTGCGTGTGGATCTGCGTGTCCGTGGCCGCCCCGCCCGTGGCCAGGCGGAAGGACCCCACGGACCAGTCCAGGTACTCCGGACGGTCCGCCTCACGCAGCGGAAGCAGCTCACGCAGGGCGGGTTCGTCCACCTGGATGATCGCGGTCCCGGCAGCCTCCAGGTCCGTGATCTCGTCCCGCAGTGCCAGCGCCACCTGGTCCGCGACCTCCGCGGCGGGGGCGTCGTCGCGCACGAAGGACCACGCGAGGATCGTCACCGGGCCCGTGAGCATTCCCTTGACGGGCCGCTCGGACAGGGACGCCGCGTAGGAGGTCCAGTCCACCGTGATGGGCGCGGGTCGGGAGACGTCACCGAACAGGATCGAGGGGCGCGTGCACCGTGAGCCGTAGGACTGCACCCAGCCGTGGCGGGTGGTTGCGAAGCCGTCCAGGGCCTCCGCGAAGTACTGCACCATGTCGTTGCGCTCCGCCTCCCCGTGCACGAGCACGTCCAGGCCCAGTTCCTCCTGCGCGCGCACCGTGTGGGCGATCTCCTCCCGGATCCGCGCGGTGTACTGCGCGTCCGTGATGCGCCCGGCGCGGTGCTCGGCGCGGGCCGTGCGGACCTCCGCGGTCTGGGGGAAGGAGCCGATGGTCGTGGTGGGCAGTACGGGCAGCTGCAACCGCTCGTGCTGCGCGGCGCGGCGGGCCTCGGCGGTGTCCCGGCGGCGGTCAGTGTCCCGCACGGCGGCGGTGCGCTCGCGGACCTCTGCTCGGTGCGTGGCGGGGTGGTTCGCGCGGGCCTCGCGCACGGCGGCGTCGTGGCGCAGCGTCTCGGCCACCGTCTCCCATCCCTGCTCCACGCCGCGCGCCAGTTCCACGACCTCGCCGACCTTCTGGTCCGCGAACGCCACCCAGGCGCGCACGGCCGGGTCCAGCCCGGTCTCGCGGGCGGCGTCGTGCGGCACGTGCAGCAGCGGCGTCGCCGTGCCCACGGCCACCGGTCCGTGGGCACGGGAGCGCAGCAGGTCCAGCTTCTGGACGGCCCGTGCGAGGTCCGTGCGCCACACGGTGCGGCCGCCGACCACGCCGGCCACGACCGGGCGCTCGCCCCACGCCCGCAGGGCGGCCTCGCCGGGGACGTCGCCGCGGTCCAGGTCCACGGCCAGGGCGTCCACGTCCGTACGGGCCAGGGCGAGCTGCGCGTCCTCGCCGGCGTCCCCGTAGCCGACGGTCACGAGGATCTGCGGCCGGTGGGCGGGGTAGCTCAGCCGCGCGTAGACGGTCTCCAGAGCGGCCACGAGCTCGGCGCGCGGCAGCTGCCACCCGTCCGCGGCGAGGGCGGGCTCGTCCAGCTGCACCCACGGGATTCCGGCGTCCGCGAGAGCGGAGAGCAGGGTGGTGTAGAGGGCCACGACGTCCTCGAGCCGGTCCAGGGGGCGGACGCCGGAGTCGTCCGTGGTCTCGGGACGAGAGAGCAGCAGCAGGCTCAGCGGCCCCACCAGGACGGGGCGGGTGACCGTGCCCGTGGCCGCGAGTGTGGCGGCGAAACGCTGCACCAGACTCTCGGGGTGCGCACTCAGGGGGGTGTCCGGGCCGATCTCCGGCACGTAGTAGTGGTAGTTGGTGTCGAACCACTTGGTCAGTTCGAGCGGTTCGAGGTGGTCCGTCCCGCGGGACAGTGCCGTCACCAGTTCGATGCCGCGCGGGGTGTCCGGGGCGGCGGGACGGTAGCCGTCCGCCGCGAAGCGGGCGGGGACCGCACCCAGAGCCAGGGCGGTGTCGAGCACGTGGTCCACGGCGAAGCCCTCGGAGGGCACCGCGGCCGGGGCGCTCAGGCCGAGCCCCGTGAGCCGGGAGGTGGTGCGTTCCCGCAGTGCGGCGAGCGTGTCCAGCACTGTCTGGGCAGGGTGCTGGACCGGATCGCCCCAGTACGCCTCGAGCGCCTTCTTCAGCTCGCGGTCCGGGCCGATGCGGGGATAGCCGAGAACGGTGGCGGTGGGGAACGGGGTGGTGGGTCGAGCGGTCATGGGAACTCCTTCGTGAATCTCTGGTGGATGCGATGCCTGGTGGCGTGGATGCTTCGGTCGGTGGTGATCGTCTGTGGTGCTGACGGGGCCGGGTTGCCGACCTGCTGTGTGACGTGCGGGGCTGAGCTGCCCGGTGCGGGCGGGAAAAGGGTGTGCGATACCGCGACCGCGGGCGGGTGCGCTCGCGGAGCGGGGCCTGAGGGAGTGGGAGAGGTGCGGCGGGAGGATGACGGCGACGCCGCGGCGTCGGCTCAGGAGGCCGGGCTGCGGCCCCGGTACTCGCGGGCGGCGTCCCGCACGCGCAGGTGCTCCAGGATGGTCAGAGCGGCGTCCGGGCGGTTGAACGTGTAGAGGTGGAAGCCCGCGCAGCCGAGGTCCAGCAGGTCGTCGATCAGTGAGAGCGTGGCGGCGATCCCGCGGCGGCGCAGCTCGTCCGGGGTGCCCGCCGCCAGGAAGTCGGTGAGCCGCTTCGGCACGGCCACGCCGGTGATCTCTGTCATCCGGCGCAACCGCTGCGGGTTGCTCAGCGGCATCAGCCCGGCGACCACCGGGATGTGAATGCCCTCCGAGCGGGCGCGCTCCAGGAAGCGGGCGTAGTCCTCGGGCTCGTAGAGCACCTGGGTGATCGCGTAGTCCGCGCCGGCCTCCTGCTTCTCCCACAGGGACGCCAGGTCCGCCTCGAAGTCCCGGCCACGGGCGGGGGAGGGGTAGCATGCCACGGACACCGACAGCGGCCGGGTCCCGGGGCGGTAGCCGTCTCCGAAGCGGCGCCGCTCGACGTCACGGATGAGCGAGACCAGTTCCGAGGCGCGGCCGAGCCCGCCACGGGGAGTCTCCCACTGCCCGCTGCCCAGCGGCGGGTCCCCGCGCAGCGCGAGGAGGTCGCGAACACCGTCGTCGAGCAGCTGCTCCACGGAGCGTTCCAGGCCCGCGCGGTCCGTGCCGCCGCACGTGAAGTGGGCCATCACGGGGGTGCTCGTGGTGCGGCGCAGGTGGCGCAGTGCCTCCCGGGAGACACCCGTGCCAGCGGAGTGCCCGTGCGTGACCGAGAAGAAGTCCGGACCGGCCTGGGCCATGGCGTCGATGTGGGACCACACGGTGTCCGGGTCCGCGTCCGGGCGGGGCGGGAACACCTCGAAGGACACGAGCGTGGAACGCCGGGGACGGCGCACGAGCCAGGACGTGCCCGTGGGCGGGTCAGCCACCGGGGCCTGCTGCCGGGCCGGGGTCTGCTGCGATGCGAGCGACGGTGCGGACATGTGAAAAAACCTCCGACGTTGACGCCGGAGGTCCAGTTCCGAGCGCCGTACTTGCCATCACGCGGTTGCGCAACGGCCGGATCGTCATCTGGGGCACCCCACTACAGCAGGAGGGTTGCCGCCCGGCTAGCCAGAGCTTTATACCGGGACTCTTGATCCTTTGTTGTTCGAGAGCGTAGCACGGCTCACACCGTGGCCGTCAAGGGGCGGACGGGCGTGCGCCCGGCGTGCAACGGGAGGTCGCACGCCGGGCGCAGCGGGGCGGGGCTCAGTGCTCGTCCGCGGCGTGGGAATTGGTGAGCGTGGTGCAGAGCCGTAGCCGCTGATCACGGCCACCAGCACGGCGACCACCAGGTAGATGACGCGCTCGCCGTGGAAGAAGGACTCCAGGAAGTCCGCGGACCACAGACCGTCCGGCAGGGTCCTGGCCACGAGCGCGGCGAGGATGGTGCCCACCACGGCGGTGCCGAGCGAGTTGCCGAGCTCCTGGCTGACGTCGTTGAGCGCGGTGCCCATGGAGGTCTGGTCCTCGGGCATGGCCTCGATCAGCGCCACGGCGCACACGGTCATGATGATGCGCAGGCCCATGGCCATCAGGCCCATGCCGGCGGCGAGCACCCAGTAGCCGTGTTCCACCTCGAAGGCCAGCACCAGGGTGCCGAGGACCACGCTCGCGGTGGCGATCATGCAGGTGACGCGGTGACCGAACCTCGCGATCAGCTTCTCGGAGACGGGGCTCGAGATGATCATCATGACCACGAACGGCAGGTTGCCGAGACCGGCCTTCATGGGGGACCAGCCCAGGGCGTACTGGAAGTGCAGGATCAGCATGAACATCGCCGCCATCATGGCCACGGAGCTGCCGAGCTGGGCCAGTGCGGCGCCGCGCACGGTGGGGCGCGTGAGGACGGCGAGGTCGATCATGGGGTGCGCGGCGCCGCGCTCCCGGGCGATGAACACGACGACGGCGAGGGCCGCTCCCACGAAGCAGGCGAGGGTGACGGGAGACGTCCACCCGTTGTCGACGCCGCTGGTCAGTGCGTAGCAGCCGAGGCCCATGGCGGCCATGGTGGCCAGTGCGGCGGGGAGGTCCAGGGGCGTGGTGTGCAGGTCCTCGGCGGTGTCCTTGGGCACCCCGTACAGCAGCCCGAGGATCGCGAAGGCGGCAATCGGGGTGTTGACGAACAGCAGCCAGTGCCAGCTCACGGACTCCAGGGCGCCGCCGGCCACGACCGGGCCCAGTGCCATCGCGCTCATGCCGATGATGACCATGATCGAGATGGCGCGCATCCGCACCTTCTCGTCGTCGAACAGGCGGAAGACCAGGGACATGGTCACCGGTGCCATGCACGCGGCGAACATGCCCATGACGGCGCGCAGCGCGATCAGCTGGCCCGCGTCCTGGACCAGCCAGACCAGGGCGGAGACCAGGCCGAAACAGGCGAGGCCCACGGTGAGCACGCGGCGCCGGCCGAAGCGGTCCGCGAGGGAGCCGGAGGTGAGCAGCAGGGAGCCGAACATCAGCGAGTACGCGCCGGTGACCCACTGCAGCTGGGTGGTGGAGGCGTGCAGGTCCCGGCCCATGGTGGGCAGGGCGATGGTCAGGACGGTGTTGTCCACCATCTCGACGAAGAAGCAGAGGCACAGGGCTGCGAACGGCAGCCAGGCCTGGCTGATCGTCTTGCCGACGATCGTGGCCGGAGCGCTCTCCCGCGAGGGGGAGGTCACCGGCTCGAAGGTGGTGTGGGACATGTCGTGAGCCTTTCTCGAACATGGTTCCAATTTCAACCTGCTGCGATATTAGAACGGGGTTCGGTAAAGTGCAATCCATGAGTCCAGCACCCGAGTCCAAGCGCACCCGCGGCCGCCCCAGGGGGAGCCGGCCAGCCCTCTCCCTGCCCGCCGTGGTCGATGCCTCCGTGGCGCTGCTCGACGAGGCGGGCCAGGACGCCCTGACCTTCCGGGCGCTCGCGGCCCGCATGGAGACGGGTGTGGGGGCGATCTACCACTACGTGACCGGGCGCGATGAGCTGCTCGACCGCGCGACCAACGCGATTCTCGCGGACGTCCTGAGTGGCGTCGACGTGCGGGAGGACCCGTTCGAGGTGCTGCGAACACTCTCTGCCACCCTGTTCGAGACCCTGCAGGCGCACGAGTGGGCCGGGGCGTACCTGCTGCGCGACACCACCATGCAGCCCAACTCCCTGCGCATCTTCGAGGCGATGGGCCAGCAGTTCATGCGGATGCAGCTCACGAGCGCGCAGTGCTTCAACGCCGCCAGCGGGCTGCTGTCCTTCGTGGTGGGCAGCGGCGCCGAGATCCGCGAGATGCCGGCCGCGTTCCTGGAGGAGGGGGTGAGCCAGGAGGAGCACCTGCAGGAGTTCGCGGACGCCTGGCTCGCCCTGGACGCCCACGAGTTCCCGTTCCTGCACACGATTGCCCGCGGCTTCGCGCAGCATGACGACCGCGAACAGTTCCTCGCCGGGGTGGACATCTACCTCGCCGGGGTTCGGGCGCAGCTGGGCTGAGACGGAGCCGAGAGGGCGCGGGTCGCGCGGTGGGCCCGTCGGTGAGGGTACCGCGAGCCCGTCCGCTGCCGCGAGCGAGGGGACGTTCGTGGGCACGACGGTGGCTCTCACCCAGACATTCACGACCCCGGACGGCACCATCTCGTTCGACTACCCGGGCGACTGGAGCGTGGCCGCGCTGAGCACCTCGACCGCCGAGATTCCCGCGTGGGGCGTCAACGACGAGAGCGGAGTCCGGATGTTCACGCTCTCGATCCGTCCGGACGGCCAGATCGCGAGCCCCGTGACGCCCCAGAATCCGGCCACGGTGGGAACCCTCCCGGACGCGCTGGGCGCCCAGGGCCATCCGCGGGCCGTCGGCGTGGGGCCGTTCCCCGGCCAGTCGGTGGGCGTGAACATGGCGAACGTGTACGCGGTGACGTCCGCGACCGGCGCGGACCGGCTCTTCGGCTACGTGAGCCGCGGGGACGGCACCGTGGTCTCGTTCGAGGGCACCCAGGAGGGCGGAACCAACGACCAGGTGGACATGGCGGACGAGACCCAGGAATTCCTGCAGAGCGATCTCTTCCGGGCCCGGCTGCTCCCGGTGCCGGAGTCGTTCACCATGAAGCCCTCGTCGCGGGCTGAGGTCGCCGGGTCCTGCCCGACCGTCCTGCCCCGCGCGGTGACGCAGCCCCGCGCGCAGTGCTAGACAGAAACCATGACTCACATCGACCAGCTGCCCCCGGACCTCGTGACGGAGCTGCGGGCGGAGACCGCCCAGCCGCTCAGCGGCGGTGACAGCGCGAACGCCTTCCGCGTGGAGACGCCGGGCGGGCCCGTGTTCGTGAAGACGATGCCGAACGCCCCGGCGGGAGTGCTCCCCCTCGAGGCGAGGGGCCTGGAGGCCCTGCGCGCCGTGGCGCCGGAAGAGATCCGTGTGCCGCGCGTGCTGCACGTCTCGGACGGTGCGCTCGCGCTGGAGTGGATCGACGAGGGCGCGGGCGCCCGGACCGAGGCCACCGAGCGCGGCTTCGGGGTCGGCCTCGCCGCGATCCACCGCGCGCACGCACCGCACGTGGGGTGGCTGGCCCCGGACCTGCCCGAGCGCATCGGCTCCTCGCCCACGGATCTGACGCCCACCGACGACTGGGCCGAGTTCCTGCTGGTGCGCCGGATCGAGCCGCTGGTGCGCGCGGCGGTGGACGCCGGGAACCTGGACCCCGCGGCGTCGGGCCTGCTGGCGGAGCTCGCGCCCCGGGCGGAGGAGCTGGCCGGTCCCGCGGAGCCGCCGAGCCTGCTGCACGGGGACCTGTGGGCCGGCAACCGGGTGGTGGACGCCTCCGGCGCGAACTGGCTGATCGACCCGTCCTCGTTCTACGGGGGCCGCGAGTACGACCTCGCGATGATGCAGCTCTTCGGCGGTTTCGGCAGGGAGTGCTTCACCGCGTACGACGACGCCTACCCCCTGGCGGACGGCTGGCAGCAGCGGGTGCCGTGGTACCAGCTGCCCCCGCTGCTCGTGCACGCCATCCGGTTCGGCGGCGGATACGGGGGTGGGGTGGTGCGGGCCCTGCGCCAGCTCGGGTGACCCTGCCCGGGGTTGGACAGGTCCCGCCGCTGTCCAGCATGATGGTTACTAGAATTTCTAGTAATTACGAGGCGGGAGTCACCGGGTGACGGAGACCGGAGCGTGGAGTGCGAGCGTGAGCCCGCAGTCGCGGGCGCTGCGTCGGCTGGTGCGGCTGAACGAGGAGATCGGGTACCAGATCCGCCGTCTCATGGGCCTGAAGGAGACCGACTACTCCGCCATGGCCCTGCTCATGCGGAGTCCGATGGGGCCCACCGACCTGGCCCACGCCCTGCACATCACCACCGCCTCCGCCACGGCCGTGGTGGACCGGCTCGCCCGGGCCGGGCACGTGGTGCGTGAACCGCACGGAGAGGACCGTCGCCGCATGACCGTGCGGGCCGTGTCCGGCTCCCGCGAGCAGGTGCGGGAGCACGTGGTGCCCATGATGGACATGGTCGAGGAGGAGCTTGCGCGGCTGGACGAGTCCGGCCGCGGGGCCGTCCTTCAGTTCCTCACCGGCACCGCCGACCGCATGGAGGACTACCTGGCGGGACTGCGGGAACGCCCGGCCGACACAGGCGGCGCCACACGGGGCGCGCACCGTGCCAGGGAGGAGCGTTCATGACCGCAGAGGCGGGCACCGCGGCCGACCCCACCGCGGTCTGGGACCTGTTCCGCGCGGCCGTCGACCGGGAGCTGGACGAGTTCTTCGACTCACCGCGCAACAGGGTCCCCTCCAGCCCCGGCTTCCCCGTGATGTGGGATCGCATCCGGCACCAGGTGCTGGGCGGCAAACTGATCCGGCCCCGCCTGACGCACATCGCGTGGCGCGCGTTCGCCGGTGAGCAGAGCGATGACGTCGGCCACGGGGCCGAGTGCGTGCGGCTCGCCGCATCGTTCGAGATGCTGCACGCGGCGCTGATCGTGCACGACGACGTCGTGGACCGGGACTGGCGCCGGCGCGGGAGGCCCACGGTGGGCGAGCTCTTCCGTCGCGACGCGGTGCAGGCGGGGGCCCCTGAGCGCGAGGCCGAGCACGCGGGGGAGTCCGCCGCGATCCTTGCGGGAGACCTGCTCCTGGCGGGTGCGCTGCGGCTGGCGACCACGTGCACCGACGACCCGGGGCGGGCCCGCGCCGTGGCGGACGTGGTCTTCGAGGCAGTGACCGCGTCCGCGGCGGGGGAGCTGGACGATCTCCTCCTCTCGCTGCACCGCTACGGCGCGCAGCATCCGGGCGTCCAGGACATCCTGGACATGGAGCGGCTGAAGACCGCCACGTACTCGTTCGAGGCACCGCTGCGGGCAGGGGCCCTGCTCGGAGGGGCTCCCCCGGACCAGGCCCGCCGGCTGGCTCACGCGGGTGCCCTGCTCGGTGTGGGGTACCAGGTCGTCGACGACGTCCTGGGAACCTTCGGCGACCCCGAGCTCACTGGCAAGTCGGTGGACGCCGACCTCACCTCGGGCAAGGCCACCGTGCTGACCGCCCACGGAATGCGGAACCCCGCGGTGCGGGACGTCCTCGCAGAGCTCGCGGCAGGGCGCGCCTCGGTGGGCTCTGCGCGGGCTGTCCTGACGACGTCGGGAGCGCAGGAGGCAGCCGTGGCGCTGGCCACGGATCTCGTGGACCGGGCCCGAGCGACCCTGGACGAGCTCCCGCTTCCCGCTGCCCAGCGCGCGGAGCTCGACGCGCTGTGCCACCACGTCCTGAACAGAGACTCGTAGTGAGGACCCCCACCATGCCCCAGGACGCACCGGCCGACGCGCCGCTGAGCCTCTACACCGCCACCGCGCTGGCGGCCTCAGGTGCGGTGATCGGGCGCTACTCCACCTCCTTCTCGCTCGCGTGCCGCACCCTGCCGCCTGTGGTGCGCCGGGACGTCGCCGGGATCTACGCGCTCGTGCGCGTGGCGGACGAGGTGGTGGACGGAACGGCCGGAGCGGCGGGTCTCGGCCCGGACCGGGTGCGCGCGGCGCTCGACGCGTACGAGGCCGAGGTGGCCTCCGCGCTCGCCACGGGCTTCTCGACGGACCTGGTGGTCCACGGCTTCGCGGACGTCGCCCGCCGCCACGGCTTTGGCACCGAGCTGACCGGGCCGTTCTTCGCGTCCATGCGGGCGGACCTGGATGTGGCCGAGCACGACGGCGCCTCGCTGGAGTCCTACATCTACGGCTCGGCGGAGGTGGTGGGGCTGATGTGCCTGGAGGTCTTCATGGACATGCCCGGCACCCGCGCCCAGACCTCGGAGCAGCGGGAGATGCTGCGCGCCACGGCCCGCCGGCTGGGCGCCGCGTTCCAGAAGGTCAACTTCCTGCGGGACCTCGGCGCGGACCACGACCAGCTCGGACGCACCTACTTCCCCGGCGCGGACCCCTCCCACCTGGACGAGGCCCGCAAGCAGCTGCTGCTCGCGGACCTCGGCGCGGACCTGGATGCCGCCGTGCCCGGGATCCTCGCGCTGGACCACCGTGCCGGGCGGGCGGTGCTGATCGCGCACGGACTGTTCCGTGAGCTCGCACGGCGGATCGAGGAGGTGCCCGCGGCGGAGCTCACACGACGGCGCATCAGCGTGCCCGCCGGGGTGAAGCTGCGGATTGCCGCGAGAGCGCTGTCCGTCACCGCGCGCACGGGCTCGCACGGGCGGGGCCGAGCCCCTGAGTCGGGGCCACCGGTGCCGGCGACCGTGCCCGAAACCTCCGGGACGGGGGCCACCCGATGACGCGCACGGTGGTGATCGGCGGCGGCTTCGCGGGCCTGGCCACGGCGGGCCTGCTCGCCCGGGACGGGCGCAGCGTCACCCTGCTCGAGCAGCAGGACACGGTCGGTGGCCGCTCCGGGCGGTGGTCCGCGGAGGGCTTCACATTCGACACCGGACCCAGCTGGTACCTCATGCCCGAGGTGATCGACCGCTGGTTCACCCTGATGGGCACGAGCGCCGCCGAGCAGCTGGACCTGCGCCGGCTGGACCCGGGCTACCGCGTCTTCTTCGAGGACCACCTGACGGAACCGCCCACGGACGTGGTCACCGGCCACGCGCAGGAGCTGTTCGACAGCCTCGACCCGGGGTCCTCCAGCGCGCTGCGCGCCTACCTGGACTCGGGCGCGCAGGTCTACGAGCTCGCCAAGAAGCACTTCCTCTACACGGACTTCGCGCACCCGCTGGACCTCGTGCGCCCGGAGGTGCTCCGCAACCTCCCGCGGTTGGCAACGCTGCTGGGCACGTCCATGAAGAACTACGTCGCGCGCCGTTTTCCCGAGCCGCGGCAGCGCCAGATCCTGGGCTATCCCGCCGTCTTCCTGGGGGCGTCCCCCGGCTCCGCCCCGGCCATGTACCACCTCATGAGCCACCTGGACCTCACCGACGGCGTGCAGTATCCGATGGGTGGATTCGCCGTCATGGTGGACGCCATGGAGCGGCTCGTGCGCGCGGCCGGTGTGGAGATCGTCACCGGGGCCACCGTGACCGGCATCGAGGTGGCTCCCGAACCGCGGTCGCCGCGTTCCCGGTTGGCTGCCGCCCGGGCACGACGTCGCACCGCAGGCACGGTCACGGGCGTCACCTACCGCACGGCGCCGGGCACGGACCCGGACGGCGTCGTCGCCGGTGCGGAGGTCACCGTGCCCGCGGACGTCGTCGTCGGCGCCGCGGACCTGCACCACCTCCAGACCCGCCTGCTGCCGGGTCCGTTCCGCGCGCCGGAGTCCCGCTGGAAACGCCGCGATCCCGGGCCCTCCGGGGTGCTCGTGTGCCTCGGCGTGCGCGGGAAGCTGCCGCAGCTGGCCCACCACAACCTGCTGTTCACCGCGGACTGGGACGAGAACTTCGGGCGCATCGAGTCCGGTGCGGACCTCGCGGAGGAGACCTCGATCTACGTGTCCATGACGTCGGCGACGGATCCGGGCACCGCGCCCGAGGGGGACGAGAACCTCTTCATCCTGGTGCCCTCGCCCGCGGCGCTCGAGTGGGGCCACGGTGGAACCACCGCACCGGGCGTCGACGAGCCCGGTTCCGCGCAGGTGGAGCGGGTCGCCGACGCCGCCATCGCGCAGCTCGCGCGTTGGGCGGACATCCCGGACCTGGCCTCGCGGATCGTGGTGCGCAGGACCTACGGGCCCGAGGACTTCGCGGTGGCCGTCAATGCATGGCGCGGCTCCCTGCTGGGCCCGGGGCACGTTCTGACGCAGTCCGCGATGTTCCGTCCCGGCGTCACCGACCGCGGGATCCGGGGGCTGTTCTACGCCGGTTCCTCGGTGCGCCCGGGGATCGGCGTACCCATGTGCCTGATCTCCTCCGAGGTGGTGCGGGACGCCGTGCGGGAGAGCGGGGCGCGCTGATGTACCTGTTCCTGCTGCTCGTCCTCCTGGGCTGCTTCGCGCTCATCGACCGGCGCTGGAACCTGTACTTCTGGTCCGGGCACCCGATGCGGGCCTGGCTCGTGCTGGTCACCGGGGTGGTGTTCTTCCTCGCCTGGGACCTGGTGGGGATCGCCAACGGACTGTTCTGGCACGGGGAGAACTCCCTGACCCTGGGGATCTTCGTGGCTCCCGAGCTGCCCCTGGAAGAGGTCTTCTTCCTCGCGTTCCTCTGCTACCAGACCATGGTCTACGTGCTCGGCGCGCCCGTGCTGTGGCGGTGGCTGCGGGCCCTCACCGGCGCGGCCCACGCGGGGAGGCGGGCATGACGTACTGGGGTGTGAATGCGGTCTTCCTGGGGATGGCGGCGGTCGTTCTGCTGGCAACGGCGCTCGTGCGGCGTCCACCCGCCCGGTTCTGGGGGGCGCTCGCGGCCTCCGCGGCGCTGCTCGTGGTGCTCACCGCCGTTTTCGACAACGTCATGATCGCCTCCGGGATCATGACGTACACGGACCGCAACATCTCCGGGGTGCAGATCGGGCTCGCCCCCCTGGAGGACTTCGCCTACCCGGTGGCCGGCGTGCTGCTGCTGCCGGCGCTGTGGCTGCTGCTCGGGGGCAGGCGCAGCGGCAATTCCAACGACGGAAGGAACGGACCGTGCTGAGGACGCTGTTCTGGGCCTCGCGCCCGCTCAGCTGGGTGAACACCGCCTATCCGTTCGCCGCGGCCGTGCTGCTGACGGGCGGTCTGCCCTGGTGGCTGGTGGCGCTCGGGACCGTGTTCTTCCTGGTGCCCTACAACCTGGCGATGTACGGCATCAACGACGTCTTCGACTACGAGTCGGACCTGCGCAACCCCCGCAAGGGCGGTGTGGAGGGCGCGGTGGTGGACCGCTCCGCGCAGCGCGGCGTGCTGCGGGCGGCGTGCCTGCTGCCGGTGCCATTCGTCGCTGTGCTGGCCGGGTACGGGATCGCGACCGGGAACGTGCTGTCCGTGCTGGTACTGGCCGTGAGTCTGTTCGCGGTGGTCGCGTACTCGTGGGCGGGACTGCGCTTCAAGGAGCGCCCGTTCGTGGACGCGATGACCTCCGCGACCCACTTCGTCTCGCCCGCCGTCTACGGGCTGGTGCTCGCACGGGCGGAGTTCACGGCGGGGCTGTGGGCGGTGCTCGTGGGCTTCTTCCTGTGGGGCATGGCCTCGCAGATGTTCGGGGCGGTGCAGGACGTGGTTCCGGACCGTGAGGGCGGGCTGGCATCCGTGGCCACCGTGCTCGGAGCCCGCCCCACGGTGTGGCTCGCGGCGGGCCTCTACGCGCTCTCCGGTGCCCTGATGCTGCTCACCCAGTGGCCGGGTCAGCTCGCGGCGCTGCTCGCGGTGCCGTACCTGGTCGACGCGTGGCGCTTCCGGGGCGTCACGGACGAGGACTCAGCCCGGGCCAACGCCGGATGGAAGACGTTCCTGTGGTTGAACTACGCGACCGGCTTCCTGGTCACGATGCTGCTGATCTGGTGGGCTCGGGTCCACGTCCTGTGAACGGACGCGAAACGCCCGGGACCGGGGCGGACCGGCCTGGTGAGTGGCCCGCGGGTCGCGTGCCCGGAGCTGGCATCATGGGCGCATGAGCCGATCGACGTTCGCCACTCACACCGCCCGGGTCAGCGACACGCAGCTCGCCTACACGGACGAGGGGCAGGGTCTGGCGGTCGTGCTGCTGCACGGCCACGGCTACGACCGCTCCATGTGGGACGCGCAGATCCCGGTGCTCGTTGACCAGGGATGGCGCGTGATCGCCCCGGACCTGCGCGGCTTCGGAGATTCGGAAGTCACGCCGGGCATCGTCTACACCGAGGAGTTCGCGGCGGACACCATCGCGCTGCTGGACCGCCTGGGCCTGGACTCAGTGGTGCTGGTGGGGTTTTCGATGGCGGGGCAGGTGGCCCTGCAGATTGCTGCGACCCACCCTGAGCGGGTGGCCGCGCTGGTCGTCAACGACACGGTGCCGCACGCCGAGGACGCGGCGGGGCGGCGTCGTCGTCACGTGGGCGCGGACGGGATCCTGACGGGCGGGATGCCGGCCTACGCGGACAGGGTGCTCGCCTCCATGATCCGCGAGGACAACGTGGAACGGCTGCCTGTGGTGGCCGACACGGTGCGCGAGATGATCGCCGCGTGTCCGGCGGAGGGGGCGGCCGCGGCCATGCGCGGGCGTGCCGAGCGCAACGACTTCACCGAGACGCTGCGGTCGTGGCACAAGCCCGCGCTCGTGGTCGTGGGGGACGGGGATGCGTTCGACGGCGGCGCAGCCCGGAGGATGGCCGAGCTGCTGCCGCACGGCGAGCTCGCGGTGGTTCCCCGCAGCGGGCACACGCCGAACATGGAGAACCCTGCAGACTACGACGCCGCCCTGCTGCGGTTCCTGGACTCCCTCGTCTGACCGGGGGAGGAGGCCCGTGCGGTGCCGCGAGCCGCCGCGCCCGGAGTGTCGAACGGCGTCGTCGACCGGCGTGTCGCTCTGGGGCGGACTCAGTTCCAGTTCTTGGCGAGCAGCTCCATGGAGGTCAGGACGTCCGGCTGGCGGGTGGCCGTGGGGGAGATCATGAGCTCGTCCGCATCCGCGTGCTCGGCGAAACGGTGCAGGTAGTCGACCACCGTGTCCGGGGTGCCAGCGCCGGTGTAGCTGATCATGTGCAGCACCTGGGACGCGGCGGGGGAGGCCATGACCATGTCCATTTCCTCCTCGGTGAACTCGCGGCCGCGGCCCACCATGGCGCGCACGCGGGAACGCTGGGAAGCCTCGAGCTGCCGAGCGGCGTCCTGCGCGTCCTCGGAGACGATCACGTTCACCGCCGCGATCACGTACGGCTCGGACAGCTGCTCCGAGGGCTGGAACTGGGAGCGGTAGGCGGCCACCGCGTCCACAAGGGCGTCCGGTGCGAAGTGGGAGGCGAAGGCATAGGGCAGTCCATAGGCGGCGGCCAGCTGGGCCCCGAAGAGGGAGGAGCCGAGGATGGTCAGGGGCACGTTGGTGCCAGCGCCCGGAACCGCGTTCACGCCCGGGACGATCGAGTTGCCGCTCAGGTAGCCCTGCAGCTCCTTGACGTCCTGCGGGAAGTTCTCGGCAGCCTCCGGGGAGCGGCGCAGCGCCCGGAGCGTGCGCGGGTCGGTGCCCGGCGCGCGTCCGAGGCCCAGGTCGATGCGCCCGGGGTGCAGCTCGGCGAGCGTGCCGAACTGCTCGGCCACGGTCAGCGGGGAGTGGTTGGGCAGCATGACGCCGCCGGAGCCCAGCCGGATGCTCTCGGTGTGGGCGGCCACGTGCGCGATCAGCACCGCGGGGGCTGAGGACGCGATCGTGGACATGTTGTGGTGCTCGGCGTACCAGACGCGCGAGTAGCCCAGACGCTCCGCATGCTGGGCGAGCGTCACGGAGTCCGCGAAGCTCTGGCCCAGGGACTGGTCCTCGCGCACGGTGGCGAAGTCGATGACCGACAGGGGCAGTGCCATTTCAAAACCTTTCCAGAAGAAAACTTGCTGTGGAAATAACGGCCTCGGCGGCGGGGGTATTCCTGGTGGCGTTCCCGGTGTCGGACGGGTGGCCTATGGTGCGGTCATGGCCGAGTACGAGGTGGACGAACTCTTCACCGTCCCCCGCGAGCGGGCTGTCCTGGTGCCCGGCGCGGTCCACGTTCCGGGGTGGCTGGACCCCGCGCGGCAGCAGCGGTTGGTGGATGTCGCCCGTGAGTGGGTGCGCGCCGCTCCCATGGAGCACAAGGTGCTCGCCGGCGGCGGGCGGATGTCCGTGCAGTCGGTCATGCTCGGCAGCGGCCGCGCGACCTACGGCTACGGCGCGGACGGTGGCTGCCGGGCCCCGGAGCTGCCGGAATGGTTGGTCGCCCTCGGCGCGCGGGCGGTCGCGGACGCGTACCTGGGGGACCCGGGGCACGACGTCGGCCTCCCGGACGCCGCGCGCCTGGTCCGGGACTTCGCTCCGGACTCCGCGCTCGTTAACTTCTACGACGACGCCGCCCACATGGGCATGCACCAGGACAAGGACGAGTTCTCGGCGGCGCCCATCGTCTCCCTCTCGCTCGGTGACACGTGCGTGTTCCGCTTCGGCAACACCGAGACCCGCGCCGCGCCCTACCAGGACGTGGAGCTGCGCTCGGGGGACCTGTTCGTCTTCGGAGGGCCCTCCCGCTACGCGTTCCACGGTGTCCCCAAGGTGCTCCCCGGAACGGGCGGGCGTCAGCTCGGGCTGAAGAACGGCGGGCGGCTGAACATCACGCTGCGCATGACCGGAGGTTGCGGCGGCAGGTGAGGGTGCCTGAGGCCGTCGGTCGCTAACGTTTCCCCCGGGACAAACCCGGCCGGGCGGCGTCGTCATCGGCGGTGACAGACTGGAGCCATGAAGAGCGAGCCGTTGGATCCCAGCCCCACCGAGACGCAGGTGGAGCGCTACCGCACGCTTGCCGCGGACCACGCCGTGGGGGTGGGGGTGGTGTGCGCCCGCTACCGGGGCAAGGACCACGCCATCACCGTCACAGCGTTCGCGGACGTCTCCTACGACCCGCCCACCATGCTCGTGTGTCTCTACGACATGGGCCGCATGTGCGAGGCCGTGGCGAGCACCGGCACGTGGACCCTGTCCCTGCTCAACGTGGACCAGCGCTCCGTGGCCAACTGGCTCGCAAGCCCCGGCAACCCGGTGGACGGCTTGCTGGACACCGTCCCCTTCCACCGCACCGAGCGCAGCGGTACGCCGGTGATCGACGGCTGCCTGAGCTGGTTCGAGCTCGACACCGTTTCCACCCACACCGCCGCCACGCACCTGGTGGTGGTCGGCAGGGTCACGGCCATGGGCAGGGGTGACGACGCCGGGCGGGCCGACCGCCCGCTGATCCACTTCGCGCGGGAGTACCGGGGTCTGGTCTGACAGCGGAGGACCGAGGACCGAAAACCGTCGCCGACTGCGCTGCGAGCCTGCGGTTCTGTCCCCCAACATGACGTTCTTCGACGCGGTGTGGCCCAGAATGTGGACTGGCAAAGAATAGGTTGGACAGGATTCGCCTGGAAGGATCTACAGTGGCCGGAAATTAGCGGAAAGAAACCGCCGATCCCGGAGCACAGCCGTGTGAGAGGAACCCATCATGCCGGAACGCGTCAGCCACACCACGTCCACCACGCCCCAGAGCCCGGACTCGGGGCCGGCGCCCGAGACCGTTCCCTCGTCCGGCGCCGAGGCCGAGCGCGTGTCCGCGCAGGCCGTGGACCTCGTGGCGCCCACCGAGGCCCTGCGCAGCGATCCGGCCCTGACGGAAGGGTTCAAGTCCGCGTTCGGCCAGCACCCCGCGGGCATCGCGATCATCACGGCGACCGGCCCCGAGGGTCCGGTGGGGCTCACTGCATCGTCGGTGTCCTCCATCTCCGCGGACCCGCCCATCCTGGGCTTCTCTCTGCAGGCCAGCCGCGGGTCGGCCGCGGTGGTGGCCGCCGCGACGTCGTTCGTGGTGCACTTCCTGGACGCCGACGACGTCGACCTCGCCCGCTCCTTCGCCGTCTCCGGCGCACCCCGCTTCGGGGACGACATGCCCTGGACCACCCTGCCCACTGGCGAACCGCGCCTGACGGACGTGCGCCGAGTGCTGCGGGCCATTCCCTTGGCACGGATCAAGGCGGGCCCGTCCCTCGTGTTCAACGCGGCCGTGGTGGAGGTCCTGGGCATGGAGGGCTCCGGCCGTCCGCTCGTGTACCACCAGCGCCAGTTCCACGGCCTGAGCGAGGAGTCGGTCCTGGGACTGCGTGCCTGAGTCGTTCCCGGTCGCTCAAGTTACTTTTTATTGCATAGGTTGACGCGGCATGTATCTCGTCGTAGATTAGTTTCCGAAGCAAGCAGTTGGACGTCGAACGGCGCCCGCCAACCCGAAGGAGTACGACATGAGCACCCTCGAAGGCATGACCCCCGGCACCTGGACCCTGGACCCGGCTCACACGGAGGTGGGCTTCTCCGTCCGCCACGCGGGCATCTCCAAGGTCCGCGGCGTCTTCAGCGACGTTTCCGGCGAGCTGAACGTCACCGATGACTCCGCCAACAACACCGGTCTCGTCACCATCCAGACCAACTCCGTGGACACCAAGAACGAGGGCCGTGACAACCACGTGCGCAGCGCCGAGTTCTTCGACGTCGAGAACTACCCGCAGATGACCTACAAGATCACCGGCGTGGAGCTCAACGGCGACGAGGGCACCGTCAAGGGCCAGCTGACCCTGCGCGACGTGACCAAGGACGTGGACCTGGCCGTCGAGTTCAACGGCGTGGCCGTGGACCCGTTCGGCGCTACCCGCGCCGGTTTCAGCGCCTCCACCTCGATCTCCCGCAAGGAGTTCAACGTGACCTGGAACGCCGCCCTCGAGACCGGCGGGGTCATGGTCTCGGACAAGGTGAACATCACCCTGGACGTGGAGTTCACCGCTCCCGAGTCCAGCTCCAACTGAGCTCGGCTGCAACTGAGCCAGAGCTGGACGCAGTGAGCCACTGACTCCGGACAGCACTGAACGCGCCCCTCAGGACACAGTCCTGAGGGGCGCGTTCTGTGCGCACGCTGCCCGCTCTCGGGGCTGCCGTCAGCGCAGGGACTGCACCACGAAGTAGACGACCGGCACCAGGATGAGCCCGATCAGCGCAATGCGGCGCACCCGCACCTCCATGCGCGCGGGGTTGACGTGATGACGGGTCGGGTGGCGATCCGCCTCGGTGTTGAGGTCACTCGCTGTCTGATCGGCGACGTGGCGCGAGTCGCCCTCCTGCGGCGGGTCGGACGGGATGTTCACGGGCACTCCTGACGGGCCTGGCGGGCGGGATGGCTGACCGGGGCCGGGGTCATCGCCAGCGGGTGGTCATGATCAGGCCGGTGAGCATGAACCCGAGCCCGATCACGAGGTTCCAGACGCCGATCCCGGGAATGGGGATCAGGCCCTGGAAGAGGTAGTAGGAGATGATCCACAGCAGGGCCACGATCATCAGCCCCACCATGATGACCTTGTACCACGTGGGCGTGGGCTGGTAGTCGACAGCGCGGCGCTCGCGCTCCTCGGCCTTGGCCGCCTTCTCCTCGCGGCGCTTCGCGGCCAGTTCGCGCTTGCGGCGGGCCTTGAGCTCGGCCGGCGTCTCCTCGGCAGTCTCCGTACTCTTGGCGGCCGCGCCCGTGGCCCTCTCGCTCCTCGAGCCCTCAGCGGCAGCGGACGCCGCGGCGTCCGTCCGCGCCGTCGCACCGACCCTGCTCGCGCCCTTGCGGGGGTTGTTCCCGGCGCGCTTCTTGCGGCCCGCGGACTTTGCGCCCCCGGCGGACGCGGCATCGCCCTCGGCTCCGGTGGCTGCGTCCGCATCGGTGCCTGCCGTGGCGGTGCCCGTGCTCTTGCCCGCCGCCTTCTCCGAAGTGCCGTGCGCGCGGGCAGCGGGGGCGTCGTCGTCGACCAGCTCGTGGTCCGTGACCGCGTCCTTGGCGGAGACGGACGTGGAGCCGGCATTGCGCGCCGCGTGCCGTTCGAAGGAGGCCGCCGCGCTGTTACGGGGGAGGATCTCGGCGGCGAGGGCCGCGAGCTCCCGGTCCCGATCGGTCAGGACGAACTGCTGGGCGTCGTCGTCATCCTTGCGGGAGCGGCGGAAGCGCTTCTGGGACTGGGCCAATGCTGTTCATTCCTCCTGATGGGTGGGCTCCCGGTGAGGGGCCGGCCGGGGCGGAGCGCGGGTGGGCCGCTGCGGCCCGAGGCACCTCATCCGCCCGGCGCGGTGCGGGGCCCGGTGGGATCGGCGTTCAGTCTATCGGCCGCCTCGGGCGTAGACTTGCGCACGTTCTGTCAATTGGTGAACGCGCAGGAGTTCTTGAGTGTCCGTGAAGATTCTCGTGGTGGACAACTACGACAGCTTTGTCTACACCCTGGTGGGCTATCTCCAGCAGCTGGGCGCCCAGACCACCGTGGTCCGCAACGACGACCTCGACGTCTCCGCCGCCACCGCCTTGGCCGGTGAGCACCAGGGCGTGCTGCTCTCTCCGGGCCCCGGTGCCCCGGCGGACGCCGGCGTGTGCTCGGACCTGATCCGCTGGGCCGAGGTGAACCAGAAGCCCTTGCTCGGGGTGTGCCTGGGCCACCAGGCCCTCGGCGAGGTCTACGGCGCCCGCGTGGGTCACGCCCAGCAGCTGATGCACGGCAAGACCTCCCGCCTGGTCCACAACGAGGACAGCGTGTTCCCCGGCGTGCCCTCCCCGTTCACCGCCACCCGGTACCACTCCCTGGCCGTGGACGCGGACACCGTCCCGGACTGCCTGGAGGTCACCGCCACCACCGACGACGGCCGCGCGGTCATGGGACTCAAGCACCGCAGCGCACCGCTGCACGGGGTCCAGTTCCACCCCGAGTCCGTCCTCACCGAGGGTGGTTACCTCATGCTCGGCAACTGGCTCGAAAGCGTGGGCCAGCACGGTGCGGCGGCCGCGGCGGCGGGGCTCTCCCCGCTCATGACCGCCTGAGCGGACTCCTTCGCCCCTCGCGGCACACCACGACGACGCCGGGCGCGAACCTTGCGGAGGCGGCGGACCGCCGCCGTTCGGAGATCCCAGACGCGCCGACCTGCGAGCCCCTCGAACCGTGAACGCACCACCAACGACGAACGCCCCGGACACCATCGAGTGTCCGGGGCGTTCGCTCATCCGCTCAGCCGTTGCCACGGCCCCCGCGTGACGCCGTGGGCCGTGGTGTGGCGTGGCTCTGGGTGGGTTGGGCCGTGGGCGCCGTCGTCTCCTCCTCAGTGGGCGTGGGCTCCGCGGTCTCCTCCTGCGTGGGGGTGGGGGAGGGAGTGGTTCTGCGCGCCACAGTGAGCGTGATCGTGGAGCCCTGGCTCACGGACGAGCCGGCGGGCGCGGACTGCGCGAGCACCGTGCCGGTCTCGGCGTCCTGCGTCTCCTCGATCTTCACGTCCGAGCCCAGCCGGACGTCCAGCGCGCGCAGCGCCTGCTCCGCCTCCGCGCGGGTCATGCCCACGACGTCCGGGACGGTGACCTTCCCGGAGGAGACCTGCAGCTTCACAGCGCTGCCGTGTGCCACGGAGGTGCCCGGAGTGGGATCGCTGGAGATCACCACGTTCTCCGCCACGGTGGCGCTGTTGACGGTGGTCACCTCGCCCACGCCCAGTCCGGCCTTCTGCAGCGCCTGACGGGCGTAGTCCAGCGACTGACCCACGAGGTCTCCGGGGACATCCACGTTCTCGGGCCCGTCCGAGACCACCACGGCCACGGTCGAGCCCTCGTCCACCTCTGTCCCGGCCGTGGGGTCCATGCTGATGACGTGCTTGTCCGGCACGCTGCTGTCGTGCTTGGTGGTGAACGCGGGGTTCAGCCCGGCGTCGCGCAGGGTGTTCTCAGCGGTGGTGCTGTCCATCCCCACCACCTGGGGGACGCTCACGCGAGTCACCTGCTCGGCCTGCTGGGACTGCCACCACTGCACTCCCATGACTGTGCCGACGCCCAGCAGGGCGAGCAGCAGCAGGAGGAGGACGGGCAGCAGCCAGGCCCGTCGCTTGCGGGGTGCCGCAGCGGTGGCGGGGGCGGCCACGGGCACGGGGTCCGTGGCGTCGTCCGGATCGAGGTCCCCGTGCTGGGCGGGTGTGGGGCCCGAGGGCTCGGCGTCCTCGCTTCGCCCCGCCGCGGTCACCGCCGCGGCGGGTGCACCGGCACCCACCGCGGGAAGGGTCTTGGTGCTGGAGTCCCCGGCCAGTGCGGTGTCGATGGGCTGGGTCGCGCCGAGGTCCCCGGGCAGGGTCGCGCCGAGGTCGCGCAGGGCGCGTCGCATCTCCCCGGCGTCCGCGAAGCGGTCCTCGGGGTTCTTCGCGAGCGCACGCTCCATGAAGCGGTCCACGGCGGGTGGCAGCTGGGGATTCAGCGCCGACGGCGCCGGCGGAGCGTCCCGCACGTGCTGCGCGGCGATCGCCACGGAGGACTCGCCCACGAACGGGGCGCGCCCGGTGAGCATCTCGAACATCACGCAGGCGGCGGAGTAGAGGTCCGAGCGGGGATCCACGGCAGCGCCGCGGGCCTGCTCTGGGGAGAGGTACTGCGCGGTGCCGAGCACTGCCTGCGACTGCGTGAGCGCGGCCTGCGTGTCCTCCACGGCGCGCGCGATCCCGAAGTCCATGACCTTGACGCCGCCGTCCGGTGTGACCTTGACGTTGGCCGGCTTGATGTCCCGGTGCACGATCCCGGCACGGTGGCTGAAGGACAGCGCGTCCATGATGCCGAGCATGTACTCGACGGCATGCTCGGGGGTGACCCCGTCACCGTGGATGAGCTCCCGCAGGGTCTGGCCGGGGACGTACTCCATCACGATGTAGGGCCGCAGCACCCCGTCAGGGCCCTGGGGAGTGATCCCGCCGGTGTCATAGATGGCGACGATCGAGTGGTGGTTCAGGGACGCCACCGCGTGGGCCTCGCGCTGGAAGCGCTCGTGGAACGTCTCGTCCGCGGCGAGCTCCGGTCGCAGGATCTTGATCGCCACGCGGCGCCCGAGCCGGACGTCCTGGCCCAGGTGCACGGTGGCCATGCCGCCACGGCCAATGATCTCGCCCACCTGGTAGCGGTTGTTGATCAGATCAGGAATCGAAGACGCCGCCATGCCCGCTACCCGTCTGTACCGGTGCCCGGACTGCCCGGAGTGGCGGGCGCCGCCACGGCATCGCCGTTCGAGCCCTGCCCGGACGTGCCCTGGCCGGAGGAGTCATTGCCGGTGCTCGTGCCGGGCTCCTGCGCCTGGGCGTCCGAAGCGCCCTGGGTGGGGTCTGCCGCGCCGTTCGTCGCACCGCCGTCGTCAACCCCGCCCTGGGTGGCGCCGCCGTTCGCGGGCTGGGTGGGAGCCGCGGGCGCGGCGGTCTCCTCACGCGCGGGCGAGGTGGCCTCGCGGGAGCTTCCGGTGTCGGCACCGGAGTTCTGCGTGGCGCTCGAGGACGGGGTCCAGGCCACGTAGAGCACCACCGTGGAGCCGATCTCCACCCGGGAGCCGCCCTCGGGATCCGAGGAGACCACGGTGTTCTCGGCCTTGCCGGTGCCCTGCTGCAGGCGCTTGTCCACGTTCACGCCGAGCGCGACGATCTCGTCCGAGACGCTCTGGGCGTCCCGGCCCACGATGTTGGCGGGCAGCGTGACGGCGTTCGCGTCCGTGGGGCTCACGGTGGAGGACGTCACGGTTCCCGGCTCCGGGGAGTCCGAGGAGTCCCGGCCGGTGAGGAACCAGACACCCGCCACGGCGAGCACCACGAGCAGGATCAGCAACGGCAGGAGCCAGGCCCAGACGGAGCGCCCCCCCGACTTCTCGGCCTTGCGGGACCCGCGCGCGGAGTGGTCCACGGCGTCGAACTGAGCCGTGGAGGGGTGCGCACTGTACCTGGGATCCGGGCGGTCCGCCGCGGCGGCCGAGCCTGTCCCGATCGCCGCGGGGGAGGCGGCCGTGCCGTCCATGGCCCGCGTGCGGGGACCCGTGACGGGGGTGATCGCCTCCGTGGGCTGGTCTTCCTGCGTGTACTTCTCCGACAGCAGCGGCGCCATGCCCGGGACCATGGCCACGGCGGACTTCACGTCCCCCCGGCGCAGAGCGTCGACGGCGTTGGCGAGCTTGCCCGCGTTGCCCGGCCGGTCCTCCGGGTCCTTCGCGAGCATCGACATGATGAGCGCGCGCACGGGTTCCGGCACCGAGTCCGGCAGCGGCGGCGGGTTGTCGTTGACCTGCGCCAGGGCGATCGCGATCTGCGACTCCCCGGTGAAGGGACGCCGGCCCGCGAGCAGCTCGTAGCCGATGATCCCCAGGGAGTAGATGTCCGAGGAGCCGGTGGCGGTCTGGCCCGTGGCCTGCTCCGGCGCGAGGTACTGGGCAGTGCCCATGACCTGTCCCGTGGCGGTGAGCGGCACCTGGTCCGCGAGGCGGGCGATGCCGAAGTCCGTGACCTTGACCCGGTTGTCCGGGGTGATGATCAGGTTGCCGGGCTTCACGTCCCGGTGCACGAGGCCCTGGGCATGCGCGGCGGCCAGGGCGCGCGCCGTCTGCCCGATGTAGTTGAGCACCGTGTCCGGGTCCACCGTCTTCTGCCGGTCGATGATGTTCGACAGCGGTTCACCCGGCACGAGCTCCATGACCAGGAAGGCCGAGCCCTCGTCCTCGCCGTAGTCGAAGACGTTGGCCACACCGGGGTGGTTGAGCAGCGCGGTGTGCCGGGCCTCCGCGCGGAAGCGCTGGAGGAACGTGGGATCCCCGTTGTACTCGTCCTTGAGGATCTTCACCGCGACGATGCGGCCCAGGACCTGGTCCTTGGCCTTCCACACCTCGCCCATGCCGCCGATGGCAATACGTTCCGTGAGCGCGTAGCGACCGCCCAGAATGGTGTTCGACGATGGTCTCACTTGTTCAACACCGCCTCGAAGAGTTGCCGTGCGCTGGGGCTGGTCAGGGCCGAGCCCGTGGTGACGTCCACGTCCTCGACCACCACGGACACCGCCAACTGGGGGTCATCCGCGGGTGCGAATCCAGTGAACCACGAATCGTTCAATCCGTCCTTGCCGATCTCCGCGGTGCCGGTCTTGCCGGCCACCTTGACGCCGTCGACCTTGGCGCCGGAGGCGATGCCGTTGTCCACCACCGAGGTCATCAGGTCCGTGACCGTCTTGGCCGTCTCGGTGTCCGTGGAGCGGCGCAGCTGCTCCGACTTGAACTCGTCGATCACGGAGAGGTCCGAGGAGCGGACGGTCTTGACCAGGCTGGGCTTCATCATCACTCCACCGTTCGCGATGGCCGCGGAGGTCATGGCGACCTGCAGCGGGGTGGTCCGGACGTCGTACTGCCCGATCGAGGACAGCGCCAGCTGCGACTGGTTCATCTGGTCCGGGAAGACCGACGGGGTCACCTGCAGGGGGATGTCCAGGTCCTGGCCGTAGCCGAAGTTCTCGGCGGTCTGCCGGATCTTGTCCTGTCCCAGGTCCATCGCGATGGAGGCGAAGGGCGTGTTGCAGGACTGCTCCAGGGCGAACTGCAGGTTCACCTGCGTGCGCGCCGAGCACCCGCCCTGCCGGTAGTTCGGCAGGGTCACGGTGGTGTCCGGAAGCGGCAGCTCGCTCGGGTTCTCCAGGGTGGAGTCCGTGGTGTACTTCCCGGACTCCAGGGCCGCCACGGTGTCGATGAGCTTGAACGTGGAGCCGGGGGCGTAGAGGTCTCCGCCGATCGCGCGGTTCACGAGGGGCTTGTCCGGGTCCGCGTTGAGCTGGTCGGACGCGGCCACCACCTCCTCGGTGTTGTGGGAGGACATGGAGTTCGCGTCGTAGCTCTTGCGGGAGACCATGGCCTTGATCTCGCCGGTCTTGGGATCCACGGCCACGATGGAGCCGTTGTGACCCTCCAGCGCGTCGTAGGCGACCTTCTGCAGGTCCGGGTCAATGGTCAGCTCCACGGACGCGCCCTTGGGCTGGTCGCCGGAGAACATGGACATCACGCGGTCGTAGAACTGGTCGTCGGAGGCGCCGGAGAGCTCGTCGCCCAGGGCCGATTCCAGGCCCGTGGCCCCGTAGACCAGGGAGAAGTAGCCGGTGAGGTTCGAGTACATGGGGGAGTCGGTGTACACGCGCTGGTGCTCGAAGTCGTCGTCGGACGGCTGGGAGGTGGCAATCTCCTTGCCGCCCACCAGGATCGAGCCGCGGTCCTGGCCGAACTGCTCGTACAGGGTCCGGTTGTTCCAGGGGTTGGCCTTGAGGGAACCGGCCGCGAAGAACTGCACGTAGGTCAGCGCGAGCAGCAGCACCACGACGATCGCCGCCACCATGAGCCACATCCTGCGGATCGCCTTGTTCACGGGGTCCCTCCTTCCTGCTGGTCGTCGTCCTGCACCGGGGCATTCTTCTTCTTCGTGCCGGTCCCCGCGTGGGGGCTGCCGGTGGCCTCGCGTTTCGCGTCCCCGCGCCTGCTCTGCGCCGGGGATCCGGAGCGGTCCGCGAGCCGGGACATCACCTCGGTCGCTGAGCCGGCCTCGGCGGTGTCGTCCGCGCCCGCGTGCGCTCCCGCGGAGGAGCTGAGCGCGGCCGAGCGCGTGGGTTCGGTGCGGGCCTCGGACGGCGCGCCGCCGGTGTCGCGGGCGGAGGGGTCGGCGACGTCGCGCTGCTGCTCGCGTGCGCGGCGTCGTCGTTCGACGGAGGCGAGGTCTTCGTCCGTGGCGGGGCCCGTGACCACGGGCCGACGCGCGCTGTGGGAGATCGCGAGCAGGACGGCCACGATGATCCAGTTGGACAGCAGCGAGGAGCCGCCGGCGGACATGAACGGCGTGGTGAGACCGGTCAGCGGCAGCAGCCGCGTGACACCGCCGATCACCACGAGCAGCTGGAGCACCATCAGGGCGGAGAGCCCCGCGGCGAGCAGCTTGCCGAACGCGTCCCGGGTGCCCAGGGCGGCCCGCAGCCCGCGCGTGGCGAAGAGCAGGAACAGCACGAGGATCGCGCCCAGGCCGATCAGCCCGAGCTCCTCGCCGAACGCCGTGATGATCATGTCCGAGTTGGAGTACGAGACGAGGTCCGGGCGGCCCTGGCCTAGCCCCTTGCCGAAGAGCCCGCCGGAGGCGAGACCGAACAGGCCCTGCACGATCTGTGCCGAGCCACCGGGGGAACGGTTGTAGACCTCGGGGTCGAAGGCGTCGAGCCAGGCATCCAGGCGCAGGCTCACGTGGGAGAACACCTTGCTGGCGGCGAACCCGCCCACGGCCATGAGCGCCACTCCCAGCACGATCCAGCCCAGGCGGCCGGTGGCCAGGTAGATCATGGCCAGGAACAGGCCGAAGAACATGATGGCCGTGCCCATGTCCTTCTGGAGCACGAGGACGCCGATGGCGATCACCCAGGCCGCGAGCATGGGCGCGACGTCCCGGAAGCGGGGCAGCCGCACGGGGCCGATCTTCCGCCCGGCCAGCAGGATCAGGTCCCGGTTGGTGGAGAGGTATCCGGCGAAGAAGATCGCCAGGGTGATCTTGGCGATCTCACCGGGCTGGAACGTGCGTCCGGCCACGGAGATCCACAGTCGGGCCCCGTTGATCTCCACGCCGAGCCCCGGGACCATCGGCAGCAGCAGGAGCAGCGCCGAGAGCAGCAGCATGATGTAGGTGACGTTGCGCAGCCGGCGGTGGTCCTTGAGGAACCAGAGCACCACGCAGCACGTCACCATGGCCACCGCGGTCCATACCACCTGGGTGTTCGCCGCGCTCTGACCGGTGGAGAGGTCGATGCGGTGGATCATCGCCAGGCCCAGTCCGTTGAGGGCCACGGCAATGGGAAGCAGGTAGGGGTCTGCGTAGCGCGCGCGGATCCACAGCACCACGTGCACTAGCAGTGCGCCGCCGGCGAGCACGGCGCCGCTGAGGACGATGTGACGGGGGTCCTCCCGCAGCTGGTCCGGGTCCACCAGGATGTTGGCGCCCACGCCGATGCACAGCGCGAGCAGCAGCAGGAACAGCTCGATGATCCGGCGGGGCCTGGGGCGCACGACGGGCGCGGAGTCGGCGGGGGAGGCCGTCGTGGTGGTAGCGGGGGAGCTCACGAGGCGTCACCCCCCGGTGTGGCGGAGGACGCGGCGGGGCTGGGGGAGGGGCTGCCGGAGGTCGTCGGGGTGGGGGTCGTGACGGTTACTCGGCCCGTGGGATGGGGCCCGGGCCCGGTGGAGGTCTTCAGGTCCGCCACAATCTTCTCGGCCTCCTCGCGGCTGCCGGCGGGGATCGTGGCGCGTACGCGCTCCCGGGCGTACTGGGAGAGCGAGTCCACGGAGATCTCCGTGGTGGAGTCCAACTCGCTCAGCGAGATGGGCCCGAGGGACTGCGAGACGCCCTGGAACACGGCTACCTTCCCCTGCTCCTCACCCACGTAGTACTGCGAGGAGGTCCAGGCGCGGGCGGCCCAGCCGCCCAGCAGCAGGGCGACGGCGAGCACGAGCACACCTGCGACCACCAGGGCACGACGGCGCGTGGAGCCTCGCCCGGGGTCCTCGCCCCTGCGGCGCAGCAGGCTGCGCACCTCGGCGGGGTCCGCGGTGACGTCCAGGGTGGAGGTGGAGAGCATGGTTGCGCGGCGCTGGATCGCAGAGTCGGAGACCATGGGGATCCGACCGGTCTGGGTCGCGTTGGCCGCGGCGCCCACCAGCAGGTGGGGGCGCTCGGCGAGGTCCCCGCGCAGCACGGACGCCGAGGACCGCTCGTCCCCGCTGGCGCCCGGGCCGGTGCTGCGTCCGGGTTCGCGGTAGTCGCGGCCGCCCCCTGCCACGGGGGAGTCCATGGGGCCGTCCCACTCCTCGACGGCCTCGCTCTCACTGCGCAGCTGCTCGTCCGAGGTGCGGGACTCGTCCGGCACGGCGCCCATGGCCTCGCCGGTCATGGGGTGGGCCTCCCGGCCGTCCGGGATCTCGCCCACCTGCACGACCACCACGGTCACGTTGTCCGGGGCGCCGCGGTCCAGGGTGAGCTCCACCAGGGAGTTCACGATCTGGTTGAGGTCCCCGGTGGAGCGCATCACGTTCTCGATGGTCTGCGCGTTCACGACGGCGTTGAGCCCGTCCGAGCACAGCAGCCAGCGCTCGCCCACGGCGGGGCGCACGGTGCGCACCTCGAGTTCGGGGGAGGCGTCCACGTCCCCGAGCACCCGCATGAGCACGTTCTTGTGGGGGTGGGTCTCGGCCTCCTCCGGCCGCAGCCGCCCCTCGTCGATGAGTCGCTGCACGAACGTGTGGTCCGTGGTGACCTGCTCGAAGCCCTCGGTCTCGGAGAGCCGGTACGCACGCGAGTCCCCGATGTGCGCCACCGAGATCTCGTCCCCGTCGATCAGCAGGGCGGTGACCGTGGTGCCCATTCCCCCGAGCCGGGGGTTGGACTGCACGAGTTTGGCGAGGTTCTGGTTGGCGTTCTGGATCTCGTCCGCGAGGACCGTGGCGCCGTCGCCGTCGTGGCCGGCGTGGTCCAGGTGCGTGAGGTCGATGACCGCGGACGCGGAGGCCACGTCACCGCCCACGTGACCGCCCATGCCGTCGGCGACGACGGCGAGGTAGCGCCCCGCGTAGGCGGAGTCGTCGTTCTTCGAGCGGACGCGGCCCACATCGGAGCGCGCCGCATAGCGGAAGGCGATGGGCATGGGCTACGGCCTCAGTTCCATCACGGTTCGCCCCACGCGGAACTGCACGCCGGGGTCCACGGCGGCGGCGCGGGAGATCTTCTGGTCACGCAGGAAGGTTCCGTTGGTGGAACCGAGGTCCTCGAGGAACCAGCGGGAGCCCTGCGGGAACAGCCGGGCGTGGCGGCCCGAGGCGTAGTCGTCCTCCAGGGGCACGGTGGCCTCGGGCGAGCGGCCCAGCATTACCGGGGCGGAGCCGAGCTGGTAGCTGCTGCCGGCCAGCGGGCCCTCGACGACGACGAGCTGCTGGGGCCGGTGGCGCGTGCCGCCGGTGGTGGGCGCGGAGGTGCGGGGCTCCGGCGCGGACTCGGGGGCCCTGCGCTCCTGCCGCGGGGGCTCGGCGGCGCGGGCGCTGCCGGCCCGGGCGGCGGTGCGCGCTCGGCCGCTGACGGTCAGGTCACGGGCCTGCGAGTACACCACGGCCGCGATGAAGACCCACAGCAGCGCGAGGAAACCGTAGCGCAGCAGGGTCACGGTCAGTTCGGACACGTCAGCGCCCCTCCTTCGGCACGAGCAGCCGGAAGACCAGCCTGGTGCGTCCCATGGCGATCACGGAGCCGTCCACGAGCTGGGCCCGTCCCTGGATCTTCTGGCCGTCCACATAGGAGCCATTGGTGGATCCGAGGTCCACGGCCAGGAAGTTGCTCCCCTGGCGGCGGATCTCGAGGTGTTTGCGGGAGACCCCGGTGTCCTCCACGGTGATGTCCGCCTGCGAGGAGCGGCCCACGCTCACGCTGTCCGCGTTGAGGGAGAACCGTTCGGATCCCACCTCGATCACCGGCACCTTCCGCAGGACGGGCGCAGGGGCCTCGTGGTCGGCGGGCCCGGCAGGGGCGTACCCGGGGGCGGAGGTCGTGGTGCGGCCATCCCGCGTGGTGCGGGCCGGTGCGGGAGCCGGGGGCTGGGGTGCGCGCGCGGAGGTCCCGGCGTTGGCGGGGGCCGGGGGTGTGCTCGTGCGCTCGAACGAGGGGACGACGTCGAAGTTCCCCGCCTCGAGCTCCGAGTTGCGGGTGAAGCTCACGCGCACCGCGCCCTGCAGCGTGTAGGCCTGTGAGCGGGCGTGGCGGATGACGACGTCGCACAGCTCCTCCGCGAGCTGCACGCCCCACTCCTGGGCGCGCGGGAAGTCGTCGTCCGAGAACTCGACCGTGAACACGTTGGGGGCCATGGTGCGCCCGCCGCTCACCGTGAAGGACTCCTGGTCCAGCTCGCGGCGCAGCGCGCTCGCGATCTCCACGGCCTCGACCCGCTTGCGGGAGCCGGCGGTGAAGGCGGTGCGGACCGCTTTCTCGATCCCGTTCTCCAGTCCGGTCCAGAAACCCATCCCGCCTCCTTTCTCGGCCAGCCAGTGGCGGTGCGTTCAGTGCAACCGCAGGGGGGCGGTGTGGCACACGGTCGTCAGCAGTCCCCAGAATAGTAGCCGCAGTGGCTGTGCGAGCGGTGACAGGTCTCCCGTGCGCGGCGGCGGCGGCCCGCGTGCGGCGCGATCGGGGGCCGCCACGCCGGGCACGGCGGCGTCGTCCCCTCCCCGCTCAGGGCAGGCTGGCGGCGAGCTCCACGGCCTCCTTGATCGCGCGCTTGGCGTCCAGCTCGGAGGCCACGTGGGCACCGCCGATCACGTGGACCGGGCGCCCACCCGTCAGCTGCTCCGCGAGCTCGGCGCGGGACTCCTGCCCCGCGCACAGCACCACGGTGTCCGCCGGAACGAGCAGCTCGACCTTCCCCGGGGCGAGCGCCACCGCGGTGGCCGCGCCCGGGTGCCCGGCTTCCTGGCGCACTGCTTGCGAGTGCCCCGCGGCAGCGGCGGCCCCGGCGCGGGTCTGCTGGCGCGGGGCCGATCCGGCGCCGCCGCCCGCCGCGTTGTCCTCCAGCGTGCCGGTGCCCGGGACCAGCACGTGCACGCCGTCCCCGTCGATGCGCTGGTACTGCACGCCGGTCATGAAGTCCACGCCCGCCATGCGCAGCTCCGCACGGTGGATCCACCCCGTGGTGGTGCCCAGGCGTGCCCCCGGCTTGCCCTCGCCGCGCTGCAGCACCGTGACGTGGCGCAGCGGCGCGGTCGGCTCCGGGCGCAGCAGCCCGCCGCGGGCCTCGAGCGTACGGTCCACGCCCCACTCGCGGTAGAAGTCCGCGTCCGGGTCGTGCGTGAGGAAGTGGGCGACGTCGAAGCCGATCCCGCCGCCGCCAACCACTGCCACGCGCTCACCCACGGGTGCGCCCTCCAGGACGTCCTTGTACCCGAGCACCGTGGGGCCGTCCTCCCCGGCGATCCCGGGGATGCGCGGCGTGACGCCCGTGGCCAGCACCACGCGGTCCGCGTCCGCGAGGTCCTGCGAGGTGGCGGTGTGCCCGGTACGGACAGTGACTCCCAGCTCGGCCAGGCGGGTGCGGAAGTAGCGGATGGTGTGGCCGTAGTCCGCCTTGCCGGGGATCCGGCGGGCGAGCTGGAACTGGCCGCCGATCTCCGGCTGCTCCTCGAACAGGGTGACGTGGTGCCCGCGGGCTGCGGCGGCCTCGGCGAACGCCATCCCCGCCGGGCCCGCACCCACCACGGCGATCCGCTCCGCCGTGCGGGTGGGTCCGAGCGCGAGCTCGTCCTCCCGCATGGCCCGCGGGTTCACCAGGCAGGACATCCGCTTGCCGGAGAAGGTGTGGTCCAGACAGGCCTGGTTGCACGCGATGCACGTGTTGATCTCTGCCGGCCGTTCCTCGCGGGCCTTGGCCACGAACGCGGGGTCCGCGAGGAACGGGCGGGCCATGCACACGAGGTCCGCGTCTCCCCGGGCGATCACGTCCTCGCCGATCTCCGGGGTGTTCATGCGGTTGACGGCCGCGACGGGCACGGAGAGGTTCTCGCGCAGGGCGCGGCTCACCCACGTGAACGCGGCGGGCGGGACGTTCGTGGCGATGGTGGGGATCCGCGCCTCGTGCCAGCCGATGCCCGTGTTGATGATCGAGACCCCGGCCTCCTCCACCTCGCGGCCGAGCGCGAGGACCTGCTCGAACTCCTGCGCGTCCGGCACCAGGTCCAGGGCGGAGAGCCGGTACATCACCAGGAAGTCCGGGCCCGTGGCCTCCCGCACGCGGCGCACGACCTCCACCGCGAAGCGCCGACGGGCGGCGTCCGAGCCCCCGTAGCGGTCCGTGCGCTGGTTGGTGTGAACCACCAGGAACTCGTTGATCAGGTACCCCTCCGAGCCCATGATCTCCACGCCGTCGTAGCCGGCCTGCTGAGCGAGCGCGGCGGCACGGGCGAAGTCCTCGACGGTGCGCTCGACCTCCTCGGTGCTCAGCTCCCGCGGGGTCACCTTGTTGATCGGCGCACGCAGGGGCGACGGCGCCACGGCGTTCGCGTGCATGGCGTACCTGCCGCTGTGCATCAGCTGCAGGGCGATCAGCCCGCCCTCCGAGTGCACGGCGTCCGTGACCGTGCGGTGCGGCGGCAGCTGGTCCTCACGACTCAGGTGGGCGCCGTCATGGCGGGCCGCTCCCTCCTCGTTGGGGGAGATGCCGCCGGTGACGATGAGTCCGGCCCCGCCCCGCACGCGCTCCACGTAGAACCGCGCGAGCTCGTGCTCACCGCCCGGCGTTTCCTCGAGGCCCGTGTGCATGGAGCCCATGATCATGCGGTGCGGCAGGGTCAGCGAGCCCACGCGCAGGGGGGCCAGCAGGTGGGGGTAGGACGTCATCCGATACTCCAAGTCTCAGTTATTTCCTCCACCCTAGAGCTCGTGAGCTGGATCACCAATCCGATCGGGCCGGGAGGTCCGACGTTGCACCACGGGTCTGGGGACCGCCAGAGCACGGGAGAAGGTCCCGCCGGGTGCTGGCCCTGGTGGGCGGTGCGACACGGTGTTATTATGAAGACATCAGAATAAGGGCCGAGGGGCGCGCCGGTCCGGCCGCACCCCGCCCCGACGAGGAGGTTGTCATGGCCAAGAAGTCCAGCAAGAACGCCACCTACACGGTCCCCGGTCTCACCACCGAGCAGGGTCACGCGGTGGCCGATGTCCTGCAGCAGCGCCTGAACGCGCTCAACGACCTGCAGCTCACCCTCAAGCACGCCCACTGGAACGTGGTGGGTCCCAACTTCATCTCGGTGCACGAGATGCTCGACCCCCAGATCGACGAGGTCCGTGGCTACGTGGACGAGGTGGCCGAGCGCATGGCCACCATGGGCGTTTCGCCCAATGGCCTGCCCGGCACCATCGTGTCCGGGCGCACGTGGGACGACTACGACGTCATGCGTGCCTCCGGGGTGGAGCACCTCGCGGCCCTCGACCTCGTCTACGACGGCGTGATCCAGGACCACCGTGCCGCCCTGGCAGAGGTGGGGGACGTGGACCCCATCACCGAGGACATGCTGATCGCCCAGGTGCGCGGCCTCGAGCTGTTCCAGTGGTTCATGCGCTCACACATCGAGAACGACTCCGGCGTGCTGGAGAACAGCTCCGCGCGCACGGAGAAGGCCGCAGCCAAGGCCGTGAAGAAGGCCGTGGCCGGCAAGTCCGGCAAGGGTGCGACGTCGGGCAAGTCCGCAGGCAAGAAGGCGGGCTCCGGCCAGAAGGGCTGATCCGCCGCCCCCGCACGCAGAAGAACCCCCGGTCCTCCCCCGCAGAGCGGTGAGGGTCGGGGGTTCCTGCATGCTGGGCGGGTCAGGAGACCGTGGCCACCCGGATGGTCTCGGGCAGGGCCTTGATGGCGGCCACGACCTCGTCCGTGACGCCGTTGGCGCAGTCCGTGACCATGTAGCCCATCTGGCCCTTGGTCACGAGCTGCTGGCGGTCCACGTTGATCCCGTGCTCGCCCAGGGTGGAGTTCACGCGGGCCAGCACGCCGGGGACGTTGCTGTGGATGTGCAGCAGGCGGGTGCCGTGGATGAACGGGTCCAGCTGCACCTCCGGGAAGTTCACGGACAGGCTCGTGGTGCCGTAGCGGCAGTAGTCGATGAGCTTGCCGGAGACGAAACCGCCGATGTTCTCCTGCGCCTCCGCCGTGGAACCGCCCACGTGCGGGGTGAGGATCACGTTGGGCAGCCCCTGCAGCGGGGATTCGAAGGGCTCGCCCGCGGCCTTGGGCTCGGAGGGGTAGACGTCCAGGCCGGCACCGGCCAGGTGCCCGGAGACCAGGGCCTCCTGCAGGGCCTCGATGTCCACCACATGGCCGCGGGAGAGGTTCAAGAAGATTGAGCGGGGGCGCATCTGGCGGAACTGCTCGCGGCCGAACATGTTGGTGTTGCTCTCGCGCCCGTCCACGTGCAGGGTCACGGTCTCCACCGTGCCCAGCAACTGTTCGAGCGAGTCGCACTTGGTGGCATTGCCCATGGCCAGCCGATCCACGACGTCGTAGTAGTAGACGTCCATGCCGAAGGCCTCGGCCACCACGGAGAGCTGCTTGCCGATGTTGCCGTAGCCCACGATGCCCAGGGTGCGGCCGCGGACCTCGTGGGAGCCCTTGGCGGACTTGTCCCACACGCCCTGGTGCATGGCCGCGTTCTTGTCCGTGAGGTGGCGGGCCAGGGCGATGATCTCGCCCAGCGCGAGCTCCACCACGGAGCGGGTGTTGGAGAACGGCGCGTTGAAGACCGCGGTGGCGGTGTCCGTGGCCGCGGTGAGGTCGATCTGGTTGGTCCCGATGCAGAACGCCCCCACCGCCTGCAGCTGCGGGTGGGCCTCCAGGACCTCGCGCGTCACCTGCGTCTTGGAACGGATGCCCAGCAGGTCCACGCCGTCCAGTGCGGTGAGCAGCTCCTGGGGATCCAGGGCGCCCTTGCGGGTCTCGACCTCGAAGCCGCGGCTTCGCAGCGCGTCCACGGCGTCGGAATGAATGTTCTCAAGGAGTAAGGCCTTCACCCGTCCATCCTAAGGGGTGGGTCTGCGGCGTTTCCTCCCGCGTCGGCCATGCCAGGTATCCGGGCACACCGTTCGGAACCGCCCCGGGACAGGGGGGGAGGGGGTGTTGTCCCCGGGGCGGTTTCGAACGGCCCAAGGCCCCCACCGCGGGTGGGGTACTTGGAGCCGGGCGGTGGAGCGTCCCCCCGCCCATGCATGACGAGCAGGCTCACAGGGTGAACCCGTCAGCCCGCGATCCCGAAGGCCGTGAGGAAGTCCAGCTCGATGCCGGCCACGCTGCCCAGGGGCTGGGTGGCGGAAGTGGCGATATCCACGGTGTACGTCCTTGTCTCGTTGCTCCTGCAGTGCGCGTGAGCGAGCAGCGATCGTGACTGAGTAGTGATCGTGACTGAGTAGTGATCGTGACTGTGCAGTGCCGGGCCGGTCCGTGCGGAATCTGTGTGCTCCGTCCGTTCTCGAACCCGGCAGCAACCACCGTACGGAGAGTACACACCCCGCGGATACTGTCCATCGGCCAGACTTCCGATGGCCGATGGACAGCTCGGACTGGCCGTTCGGCCACTCCCGTGTCCCCTGCTCGGGGGACGGTACCTACGGCTTGTAGGGGCCCGCGCGTCGCGCTGCGGGGCCCCGCGTGGACCGTGCACCGAAACGCACCGTGGGAACCGAGAATCATCTTGGGGCCCGCGGTACGTGATCCTGCGCGGCGCTCAGTCCTGGTAGGCCTCGAGCAGCCGCTCGAGCACGGCGTCCATGCCGTACTCCCGCGCGATCGTCTCCCGTGCGGCCTCTCCCCGGCGTCGCCGCAGCTGCGGATCCGCCAGCAGCTCGGCGAGGGCCGCCTCCAGATGCTGCTGGGAGTCGTCAACGACAGTCCCAGACCCCGTTCGGCGGACGGTTTCCGCCAGACCGCACGTGTCTGTGACGACCACCGGCAGGCCGGTGGACATGGCCTCGAGCACGGACATGGGGTACGGCTCGTTGACGGAGGGCAGCACGTAGAGGTCCGAGTCATTCATCCAGCGGGCGGCACCGGCGGAGTCCACTGCGCCGGCCCACGTGAGGCGCTCGCCCAGACCGGAGTCCTCGATCGCGTGGCGCACGGCGTCTCCCTGGCCCTCATCGGGGCCCACGAGGGTGAACACGGCCCGCGGGAAACGCTCCGCCAGCGCACGCGCGGCGGCCACGAACGCGAGCGGGCGCTTGCGCTCCTGGAGGCGGGCGAGGAACAGCACCCGGCACACGTCGTCGTCCCCGGGAGCCCGCGGCGTGGGGTTCACGGGCATGCCGTTGTGCAGCTCCATGAGGTTCACGGGCCCACGTGCCACCTCTGCGACGTCCTGCTCCTCCTGCGGCGTGAGGTAGAAGACGCGGTGGGCGTCGCGCAGCACGCGCCGGGTGAGGGCGGCGTCCAGCGGGCCCGCGAGGGGGTGGTCCGAGGGGTCGATCATCCCGTGGGTCTGCAGCACCACGCGGGTCCCGGAGAGCTCCGCGAGCCACGCGGACGGCAGGGTCAGCAGGTCCCGGGCGGTGTGCACGTGCACCACGTCCGCGCTCGCGGCCACCCGGCGCACCCAGGTGAGCATCGCGGGTGAGGTCAGGCCCGCGAAACCGGCCCCCGGCAGCACGTAGGACGGGCGGAAGAGACGGGTGTGCACGCCGTCGCGCTCGGTGGGCAGCGGCGTGCCGAGGCCGGATCCGGTGGCGGCGAGGACGACGTCGTGGCCTGCCTCGGCGAGCGCGCGGCACTGGTTGAAGGCGACGGTCGTGGGGCCGCCGTAGGCGTTTGTCCCGGAGACGAGCGCGACGATCTGCAGGATGCGCATGCCGCTCACGCCCTCGCCGAGACCGGGGCGAGGACGCGCTCACCCGCGGGGACGTCACGCGTGACGAGTGCAGTGGCACCGACCACGGCTCCCTCGCCCACGTTCACGCCGCGCAGCACCGTGGCGCGCAGGGCGATCCAGGCGCCGTCGGCCACGGTGATGGGGGCGTTGTCGAACTCGAAGGCGGGGTCGTCAGCGCGGTGGCTTCCGGTGCAGAGCATGGCGCCCTGCGAGATGCACACGTCCGAGCCGATCGTGATGGGCTCCAGGTTCAGCAGCCAGGCACCCACTCCGATCCACGTGTTCTCACCCACGCTCAGCTTCCAGGGCCAGTGGATGCGCACGTCGTGGCGGATCAGCGTGCCGTCGCCGATCTGCGCCCCGAACGCGCGCAGGATGCGGGTGCGCACGCTCGGCGGGCACAGCACCGAGCGCTGCAGCGGCTCCGCCACGAGCGCCCATGCGGCGCACTGCAGCGTTCCCCTGCCCTTGTCGTAGCCTCGGCCGGTGAATGTGGCCAGACGGCGTGTGGTGGTTCCCATGCTTCTCCCCTTCGTGGATGGCTGTGTGCTCGTGCTGCTCGCGGTGGTGCGCACGGCGGTGGGCGAGGCGGTGCGTGCGGTGGCGCGGTCCGTGGTGACGCGGTCCCTGGTGGGACGACGACGACGCCGCCGCGTCACCCTGCGTCGTCGCCGTCGCCGTCGCCGTCGCCGTCGCCGTCGTCGCCGTCGCCAGATCCGGCAACCGTGCCGTGGTGGACCGGCGCGGAGTACGCGATCTCGCCGGCCTCCGTGACCAGGCGGGCCACCGTGAAGCCCTGGGTCACGGTGGTGACCTCCTGGCCCCCGACGAGGGAGTCCGGCGGCGCGCGGTAGGACAGCTCCCGGGCGTCGAGTGCGAGCCCCGCCGGCCACGTGTTGTGCAGGAACTCCACGGAGCGCACCGTGCGTTCGGCGAGGACCCGCAGGTTGGCTGGCGACGCGGCGTCGTCGTCTTCGCCCTCGATCCTCGCCCACCGCGAGAAGTCGACGGAGGACGCGGACGAGAGCGAGTAGTAGCGCCGCCGTGGCGGGTCCGGGATCGCGGGGTCCTCTGCGGCGAAGACGACGACGGGCGCGCCGCGGGTGCTGCTGAGCAGCTCGCCGGAGGCGTCCCGCAGCTCCACCACGGCGAAGACGTGGGCCCCGCCCGAGACCCGGACCGTGCGCTCCAGCACGGCCGCGCCCACCTCACCCGCGGCAACCGTGACCTCTTGCGAGGTGGCCAGGGTGGTGCCGTCCGCGTCGGTGACCCGCACGGTGACACGGGCATCCTGCGACTCGTGGTTGATCGCGAGCCCTTCCACGAGCAGCTCCTGGCCCGCCACGAGGTACTGGGGACTCGTCACGTACGCCGTGAGGTTCTTCTCCTGCGGCTCGTGCCCGCGGAACGCAGCAGCGTGGTGGGCCAGCAGGTCCGCGCGGGTGGTGCCCCAGTCCGTGGTGGGCTGCACGCTCGTGTGCTCCACGGCGTCGTTCCAGGTCACGGCGGTCAGCCAGGCGGCGCCGGAGTCCCGGGCACGCTCCAGCTGGGTGCGCCACAGCTGGGTGCCCCGCGCGTCCACGTAGCCGCCGTGGCTCGTCTCGCGGTCGTAGCCGGGCAGAGTGCCGCCCGCGAAGACCGTGCCGTGCGCCGCCGCCCACGCCGCGAAGTCCCCGAGGACCTGCGACTCCCGGTCCTCGAACAGCCAGACCGCCTCGAACGTGTCCGCGTAGGGGTCGAGCAGGGAGGTGTCCAGGGAGTCCCCGTGCTGGCTCGCCGCGGTGGCCAGCTCCGCCACGAGGTGCAGCCGGGTGCCGCTCTCCTCCACGGCCCCGCGGCACGACGCCCAGTCCTCGGGGGACAGCGAGCGCGCGTTGTAGATCCACACCACCAGGGCGTCCTCCACCCGCGCGGCGGAGGACCTGCCGTCGGACGCCTCGGCGTACTGCCGGATCATCTGGACGGCGCCGTCCCGCGAGGACACGAGCAGGCACGGTGCCACGGCGAAGCCCTCTGCCCCGTCCTGCCACGTGGGATCCGCGGCGTCCATCCAGTCCCCGAGGAAGTCCGAGCCCTTGTTCTCGCCCTCCAGCAGGAGGATCTGCATGCCCGTGAGGCCGGCCGCCCGGCCCTGCTCCAGCTGGCCGGAGACGAGACTCGCGTAGTCCGTGCCCGCCGGCGCGAGGGCCAGGGGGCGCTCGCTGCCGTAGTGGATGTCCCCGCTCTCGGCCAGCGGCAGGCCCTGCGGGACCATGTGGGCCCAGACCTGCTGCTGGGCGGCGGCGGAGGAGGGGCCCCGTGTGGCGCCCGGCCGCCCGGAGGCAGAGCAGGCCACGGTGGTGCCCACCAGTGCGGTGCCCGCCAGGGCGAGGAAGGTGCGGCGGGTGGCGCCGCGCCGTCGGGTCACCTCCGGGCCGCGCGGGTCTGCCCCGGTCAGACCACCACGGCGTGGCGTCGAGCCGAGAGGCGCGCTCTCACGCCGCGGCATTCCGTCACGCGGCGTGGACATCGCGAACTCCACGGGGCGCGGCGGGCCCCGCCCACGGCACGGGGCGCAGGGAGCGGCTGCGGAGGAAGGACTCCGTCCACGGCCGCACCACGCGCTCGAACAGCGTCAGCACGATCATCATGGACACGATCCGGCTCACGGCCCGGGTGTTGTACTGGGTGACCATCACCACCGTGAGCATGGACATGCCCAGGACGGCCGCCAGGAAGAGGGCCATGGTGGGGTGCGGGTTGCTCCCCACGCTGCGCAGGCACGCCCGCACGACGACGCCCCACACCAGCAGGAACAGCATCAGGGCAAAGCCGCCGAAGCTCGCCCACTCGCCGAGCGCGGAGTACGGGATGAAGTCGTGGACGCGCATGGTGGGCATGATCTCGTCCCAGCCCACCAGCGATCCCGGCCCCGGGTTCACCGAGATGAGCATGTCCGACGCCGTGATCGACTGCTCACGGCTCGTGAACACGAGCAGGGGCACGCTGAAGCCGAAGCTGCTCGTGGTGGTCAGCAGGGAGTCCGTGAAGAAGGACGGGTTCTCCACGAGGTGCACCATGGCACGCGCGTAGGGGATCAGTCCGTGGTCCGTGAGCGCCCGGCAGTGCAGCGGGATGGGCAGCAGCACCACGGTGACGACGGTGGTCAGCAGCCACGTGGGCCAGGCCACCCGGCCGCCCGCGAGGAACTTCCCCACCATGTAGAGCACCAGCACGCCGGCGAACACGCGGGTGGCGCACGCGAAGAGCAGCACGAGCCACAGGCCCAGGGTGATCCGGCCCAGGTTCGGGTGCCGCACGGAGAGGAACCCTGCCGCGAGCACCGCCATCGGCTGGGCCACGCTCGCGGCGGAGACGAACGCGGAGGGTGCCGTGAACATCAGGTACTGGGGAGCGTGCAGCAGGTACGGCCCCTTGGCGAGCACCAGCGCGGCCATGGTCCCGAACGTCACGACCAGCCACAGGCCGGAGAGGGACTGCACCTGGCGACCCACGGTGCCCAGCAGGGACGGCCACGAGGCGACCCGGCCGGGCAATGGCACGATCAGTGCCAGCGCAAGTCCCAGCAGCGCCCACAGGACCAGCCGCATGGCGTCCGCGTGGTCGTACGCGCCCCACACGGGTGTGAAGGGGCTGGGCGAGGCCACGACGGCGTGACCCAGGTAGTACTCGGTGGAGGCCCAGCTGATCAACAGGAAGACGACCAGCGTGAGGACCGGGACCCGGTCCATCGTGAGGGCGTCGCGCCACTTCACGAGGACGCGGGTTCGGTCCGCGCGGCGGCCGAGGAGCCCGCGTCACGGGCGCGTTTGGCTCGCCGCGTGCTCAGGGCCTGGGCTGCGGCGAGACCGACGATCGCGCCCACCACACCGCCCACGGTCGCCCAGCGGCTGACCTGCGGCGTGCTGCTCGACGTCGCTGAGGCACCGTCCTGGACGATGGTCACGTCCACCTGCGAGGTGCCGTCGGCGCGGGGAGAGTACTCGCGGATGGCCTTCTGCAGCCCGGCGGCGAGGTCGTCCGCGACAGCCGCGCTGCGCTCGCGGTCGGTGTCCGTGTAGGCGAGCTTGATCAGCGTGGAGCCGGTGGGGACCTCGACCGCGAGGTGCTGCGAGATCTCGTCCGTGGAGCGGCCGTGGTCCGCCGCCTCCTGCAGGACGGTGGTGGTCGTCGCCAGGTTGTTGTAGGTGGGCATGTTGCTCAGCACGTACTGCGAGACGGAGTCCGTCTGCGCGTTCGGCAGGTCCTTGTCCGGGGCCACCATGACGGTGGCGGTGGACGTGTAGGTCTCCGGCCGCAGCGCGGCCGCGGCGCCCGCAACCACTGCCCCCAGCACCGCGGTGCCCAGGACGACGGCCAGGAATGCCACGACGGCGTTCTTCGTTCGTGCGCTCATGTGATTCCCCCGATAGTTCTTTCGCGTTCCCGTCAGCCCGACGGAAATCCCCATTCCCTGTCGTTCCCCGAATGGGGGACAAATATTCATCACATTCCCCAGCTCGGGGGACAAAGCGTTCGTCCCGCGAGCTCCGCTGTGCGGTGGCGGCCTCCGTGGTCACGGGCCGGAGGTGCCCCGGACACCGTGCACCGGCCGCGCCGCGACGTGTGATGCCGGGGGCGGTGCGGTCCTCGTGGTCCGCTCCTGCCCCCTTCTCTCTTCATCGTAGCCCCAATTTCCCGCGAAGTTCACTTTGGCAAAGACCTTGTCCGCACATGTTCCTCGTCGCACCGGGGGCCGCGCAGTCCGTCCCAGGGGCGGGGGTCCGGCACGGCCTCCTGGGCGACGGCGCAGGTGGGAGGCCCCTCCTCTCGGTGTCGAAGTAGTTGTCGCACTCATGGGATTCCGCGCAGTGCACTTTCGACACCCCTCATTTTCCGGGCGAAACGCACGAGCCCACCCTGCCGGAGGTAAAATTCATCCTCCGATGTGGGTACAAAGGAATTCCGCGGAAACTGTCTGAGTGTTCATGGAGATGAATCCGCGCGATAGACTTCCCTCAGATTCATTTGGGGAGAGACGGATGGGCCGGTCCCGATCGCCGTGTGCGCTGGGCAGCGCGCAGGCTCGGGTCCACCGCGACACCGTCACCATGGGGTATGGAGGACACATGACGCTGCGCGACTACGCCGAGGTTCTGAAGAAGTGGTGGAAGACCATTGCCGCACTGGCGGTGGTGGGCCTCGTGGCGGGAGGGGTGCTCGCCGTGGCGCTGCCGGCCAAGTACGAGGCCAGCTCGCAGCTCTACGTCACCATTCCCACGAGTGACTCCGCGACCGAGCTGAACCAGGCGGCCACGTACCTCTCGCGGGAGCTGAAGTCCTACGCCACGGTGGCGACCACCCCGTACGTCCTGGACCCTGTCATCCGTGACAAGGGCCTGAACCGCTCGGTCTCGGACCTGCAGGACATGCTGGACGTCACCAACCCCACGGCCACGTCCGTGATCCAGGTGACCGCCACGGCGGAGACGCCGGAGGAGGCCCAGCAGGTGGCCAACGGCGTCGCCGACCAGCTGACCAAGGGCGTGCAGTCCCTGTCCCCCGAGGTGGCCAACCGTGAGGGCGCCGTGAAGGCCGAGCTCCTGAGCCGGGCCCAGCTGCCGGAGAAGCCGAGCGGGATTCCCGCCGCGGTGTACCCCGCCGCGGGCCTGGTGCTCGGTGCACTGCTCGGAGCGGTCCTGGCGTTCGTGCTGGAGAGTCTGGTCCGGCGCCCCCGCACCCTCACCGAGCTGCGCAGCGTCCCGGGGGCGGCTCTCACCGCGAGCGTCCCGCGCCTGAAACACCTCAGCGACGCGCTGAGCTTCGACCCCGCGGCCATCGAGCAGCCCGGCTCCGCGGCCCCGACCCCGCACGTGACCGCGCTGCGCTCGCGGCTGCAGCAGCGCCACGCGGAGGTGCTGCCCCAGGTGGAGGGCGGCGCGACGTTCGTGGTCACGGGAACCCGTTCCGGCGACGGCGCGAGCACGGTGGCCCTGGAGCTCGCCCGCAGCTTCGCGGGCCTCGGCAGCCGGGTGGTCCTCGTGGACGCACATCTCTCCGACCGCGGAATGACGGAGCTGCTCGCGCAGCAGGCGCACCCGGGGGTCTCCGACCTCCTGGAGCGGCGCGCGGCGGCCGAGCAGAGCGCAGTGCGCCTCGAGCCGGGGCTCACGTTCCTGCCGGCGGGCTCGCCCGCGTCGCGGCCCAGCGACCTCGTGTGCTCCGAGCCCATGGTGGCGCTGCTGCGAGAGCTGCACGGCGAGTTCGACGTCGTTATCCTGGACTGCTCGCCGCTCAGCGAGTCTGCGGACGCCGCCGTGCTCGGCGAGCTCGCGGACGAGGTCCTGCTCGTCACGGTTCCCGGGCGGGTCTCCACGGACCAGCTGCACAGCGCGGTGGCGGGGTTCCGCGAGGTGCCCGTGTCCCTCGTGGCCAACAAGGTGCGCTCGGGCCGCGGACACGCCGGACTGGTCTGAGCGCGGTGACCGCGGTGAATCCCGTTGCCGGCGCCATCCTGCTGCTCACCGCCTCCGCCGTGGTGGGTCTCCTGGCCCTGATCCACATCCGCACCCGTGGCCGGGTGGACGGACTCAACCTGCGCCTGTTCATGGTGCTCAACTTCCTGCTGGCCAATGTGGTCTCCGGCTTCGCCCACGTGCTGGGCTGGTCCAAGGACCGCGGCTTCTACGAGGTGCTCTCGGGCGATCCTGTGGGCTCCACCTCCGGGCTGACCACCGCCGCGTGGGCCACGTTCCTCGCCAGCTGCGCACTGTGGGCCGGTCTGGTCGTGCCGCGCCCCCGGCTGTTCCCGGCCCGTGACGACTCCCGGGAGGTCCCGCGCCGCCCGCTGGCACCGGAGAACCTGTACTCGTTCGCCGCCGCCCACCGGGTGAGCGTGGGTGGTCTCGCCCTCGTGCTGGCCGCTGCGGGAGGAGTGGGACTGATCCGGGTCATGGGTGCCACCACGGACCAGACCGGCGGCCGGATTATCTCGGTGGACGGTGGCAACGCCCGCTACGCGTTCCTGGCCGGATGGCTCCCGTGGGCCGTGACTCTCCTGGTGCTGGCGTTCGCAGCTCGCCGGCGTGCCACCGGGCAGGCCGTGTGGAACACGCTGCTGCTCGTGGGAGGGCTGGCCGCGCTGGCCGTCAGCGCCACGTGGAACGGTGGCCGCGCCGAGATCGCCTACGTCGCGTTCCCGCTGCTGGCGATCATGCTGCCGCGGATCAGCATCCTGCGGTGGCCCCTGATCGTGGCGGGCGCCGTGGCGATGGTCGTGTTCGTCGTGGCGACCACCTCCCAGCGGGTCGGTGCCACCACGGACCCCTGGTCCTTCATCGACTGGCAGTGGGGGCGGTTCTCGATGTCCGCATGGGCGTCGAACCACACCGCGCTGCACGGGGAGACCATCTGGAGCGCGCTGATCAACGTGCCCCTCGCCCTGCTGCACCTGGGCGGCGTCTCCGTGGACAACCCTTTCCGCTCCATGGTCCAGGTCTCGGGTTACGACCTGCTCGGAGGGGAGGACCAGATCTACGTGGTTCCCGGCTTCAGCGCGGAGATGCTGCTGAACTTCGGTCTTGTGGGGGTGGTCGCGGGGTACTTCCTGTTGGGGATCTTCTCCGCGGTCGTCTCGGACGCCTACAGCCGCAGCCGCAGCGAGACCAACCGGGTGCTGCTGGCCACGGTCGGCTCCACTCTCGTGTTCCAGGGCATCGTGGGGCAGCTCGAGTCGTTCGAGGTCTTCGTGACGTTGTCGATCCTGCCCCTGTGGGCACTGTGGGTTGCCGAACGGCTCTTCGCACGGCCATGCGACCTGGGGCAGCCGCTGGAACCGGGGCCCGCGGCGTCGTCGGCACCCGGGTCCCCGGGCGGCCAGTGCGGTCCGAACGGCACGAGCGGTGCGACGGCGCTGGGCGGCGCGAGGGCACCCGCGCGGCTCTGAGCCGCCGAGGACAATTCGGGGGAGGGGCGCCGGACGCGCTCTGACACACTTTCTTGGGGGAAAAGACATGCCATTGATCACGGTCATCATGCCCGCCTACCGGGCGTCCGGCACGATCGGGCGCAGCATCAGGTCCACGCTGCGCGCCATGCCGCGCGACGCCCAGCTCGTGGTGGGCCTCGACGGGCCCGACGACGCCACGGAGCGGGCTGCGCGCGCCGTCACGGACCCGCGCCTGGTGGTGCGGGCCCACGAACGCAACCGGGGTTCGGTCGCGTGCACGCGGGAGCTGCTGCTGAGCACCGACAGCGCGTTTGTGGCCAAGATGGACGCGGACGACCTCTGCGCCCCGTGGCGGTTCCGACTGGAGCTCGCCGCGATGCGCCACGCGGACATCGTGTGCGGCAGCGGGATCCGGTTCGGTGGCGGCGCCGTCCCGCGGCCCTCGTACTTCGGGTCGCTGACCTCCGAGGAGATCGGGGTCCTGCTGCCGTTCACCAATCCGATGTTCCACCCGAGCATGCTCGCACGGCGTGAGACCCTGCTGGAGGCCAACGCCTACGCCGTGGACTCCCCGGCGGAGGACTATGTGCTGTGGCACGACGCCCTGCTCAACGGGGCACGCCTCTCGAAGATCGCGGCTCCCGTGATCGCCTACCGGCTCAGCGCCGGACAGATCTCGGGTGCGGAGGACTACCACCGGCGTGTCGAGGCGGACCCGGAGGTGCGCCGCGTCTATCAGGAGTGGGCCCGTGCCACGGGTCGCGGCTGGCTGCTCGATGACGGCGGGACCCCGTCCCATCCCAGCGTGCCTTCGGAGCGCGCGGCGGAGGTCCTGACGCAGGTGCGGCCCGTCACCCGCCCCTACGCGAGGCACCAGGTGATGCATCACGTGGAGGCGGCGGAGTCCTCGTGCTGAATCAGGTCAAGGCGCTCATCGAGCGGATCATCCCTAGGCTGTCCTCAGCGCTGGTCATCCTCACACTCGCGGCGCTGACCAACCCGCACTACGTGGGCATCTACAACGTGGTCACGCTGCTCTACACCGCCATCCAGGTCACGATCGACTCCGGTGCACGCTTCGCCGTGATGCGCGTGCTCACCGAGCCTGGCGGCATGAAGATCATGAACCGCTACCGGATGTTCATGCCGGTGGTCGCGTTCGAGCTGCTGGTCGCGCTCATGCTGTTCCTGCTGTGGAACGGGACCCTGGAGAACTGGGGCGAGTTCTTCCAGGTGCTGCCCGTGGCGTTCGCGCCCGGCTTCGGCGCACTGGGGCTGCTCTACGTGGGTACGCTGCAGGCCACCAGCCAGTGGGGTCTGCTCGCGCGGCTCCAGTTCCGTGCCGCGATCGTGGGCCTCGTGGTGGGTGGCGCAACGCTGCTGCTCACCCAGTCCCTGCTCGGGCCCGCACTGCAGCTGGCCGTCACGGAGGGCGTGTTCGCGCTGCTGTGCTGGAGGCGGGCGCGGAAGAACACCATTCCCATCCCGCACTCCGCACCGGGGAAGAAGTCGATCCTCTCGGACATGGGAGCGATGTCCGGGTACGCACTGATGGCGTGGTTCCAGGGACAGGCCGAGCGGCTGTTCATGACGTTCTTCGCAGGCACCGCTGTGCTCGGCACCTACACCGCGGGCAGCGCGGTGGGCCGAGCCCCGGGAGACGCCCTGGCGGCGTCGACGGCGAACATGGTGCGCGTGGCCGTGGCGGACAAGGAGACCCCCGAGGAGATCAGCGACACCAGCAACCGCTTCCTCTCCGGGGCACTCATGCTCGCGGTGGTTGGAGTGGTCGTGGCACAGGTGGCCGCGGTCGTGCTGGGGCCCATTCTGGGCGAGAAGTGGAACTCCGCGATGTCCATGGTGCCGTTCATCGCCATGGTCTCGTTCCCCGGTGTGCTCTCCTGGGCGGCCTCCGTGCTGCTCGTGCGCACGGGCGCGGCGTGGAAGACGTTCGTGGGTCCGGTGATCGGCATCGTCTTCGGCGCGCTCATCGCCTGGGTGGCGTCCTTCGACCTCCATCTCGCGGCCACCATCCTGGTGCTGCGCGAGTTCGCCGTGGTGATCGTTGCCTACAGCTTCGTCGGCAAGGCGGCGCCGTGGCGCTCGTTCTGGCTCGGAGTGGCGCTGACCACGGTGGGTCTGGCAACCTGCTGGATCGTGGTGCTCTGAGGCGTTGGGCCTGCGGCTCCCCACACCGTCGAGACGGCCCGTCCTTCGAGGAAACCACCAGCTGACGTGCGGCTGGTGCTCCTAGGATTTTCGCATGCCATCCGCCCCGCACCCCGATGCATCCCAAGGACTTCTGCGCCGCCGCCTGGCCGAACCCGCCATCGTGGACCCGGCCGCCCGCCGTCGTCGGCTGGTCCTCGCGGGCCTGCTCGTGGTCGGGAGCGTGCTGCTCTTCACCCGCGTGTGGGACTGGTGGCTGGAGCACGAGGACCTCTCCCGCCTGGACACCCCTCTGATGCGGTGGCTCAGGAGCACCGGGACCCGCTGGTCACGTCCGTCCTGGTCGTGATCACCACCGTCACCGCGCCCACCGGGATGATCCTCATCAGCCTGGCCACCGTGCTCGTGTGGCTGTGGCGCAGCACGCACTGGTGGCGGCCCGTGCTCCTGGCTGGGTCCATGCTCCTGGCGGTCACGGGCATCGTGGGTGTCAAGTGGATCGTCGAGCGCCGCAGGCCCCCGATCGCGGACATGCTCCTGGGTGCGGACCACTCGTTCTCGTTCCCCTCGGGGCACACCCTGGCCACCACCACGTTCGTGCTGGTGCTGGTCTACCTGCTGTACTTCCGCCCCCGCGCCGTCACGCCCCGGTTTGCCGCGGACGACGCCGCCCTGCGGTCTCCCGCGGGCGCCGTACCGACGTCTCCCGGTGACCACGGCGTCCGGCAGGTCGCGGCGACGACCCGGCCCGAGCCGCGGCGGGGCCGGTGGTGGGCACTGCTCGGCGCGGTCACGGTGATCGCCGTCGTCGCGTTCAGCCGCCTCTACCTCGGGTACCACTGGCTCACGGACGTCACCGGCGCGTTCCTGCTGGCGCTCGCGGTGCTGGGCGTGGTGATCGGTGTGGACGCGTGGCGGCCGACGGCGCCGCGGCACCGGGGGTGCGTCGCTGTTCCCCGCGGGGCCCCGGGGACCACGGAGCGCTGACCTCGCGGCCATAGGATGTAGCGCACACTCCCGGGCGTCCGTGCGGCGGAGGGAGAGCAGCCATGATCAGGGTCTCCGTCCGCGTGGCCAGTGTCCTCGTGCTCCTGCTCCTCATGTGCCTCACGGACGCGTACGTCCGCCAACGGTACGAGGTCGTTCCGCTGGGCAACGACGCCTCCTAAAGCATGGACTTCTTCCACGGCACGGACCTCTACCGTTTCGGCGGCGGCTCGCAGACCTCCGACGAGATCTGCTGGTACGACACCAGAAGGCACGGCACCGCGCGGCCGTCCTCGCAGCTTGGTGATGCCGACCTGAGCGCGATCTGGACCTTCGCCTTCCGTACTGCACCGGACGGGCGTGACGCCCTGGCGCGGTTCACCTCCGAGCACGGTGTGAGCGTCCGAGAGCCGACAGTGGACCCCGCGCACCTCCTGCTGGTCGCGGTCTGGTCCCCGGGCTCCGGCGCCTCCGTCATCTCGGCCGCGGTCTCGGTCCGCGTGCACGTGGCGACCGTGCACCGCCAGCTCTTCCTGCGGCACTGCGCAGGGCAGATGTGAAGTCAGGTCCTCGGCCGCCGCACGCTCTACGAGGCGGTCCTCGCCTACGGCTCGTGACGGTGATGCCCATTGACCGGTTCGACTCCGTGGACGGCTCTGGAGAACGTTCTGCTGCGGCCGTCGGGGGTCTTCACACGCCCCTCGCAGACGCGTGGCCCGCGAGGTCCTGGACAGGGTCGGTCTCGAGGGGCGCCACGAGGAGCAGGCCGCCCGATTCAGCGGCGGGGAGGAGCAGCGAGTCAGGATCGCCCATGCCCATGCCCATGCCCTGCACAAGCAGGCGGTGTATGTCTTCGCGGATGAGCCGACCGTGTGCCTGGGCGACGAGAACCGTCGTGCGGTCGTCGGGATGCTCCGTGAGCTGATGGAGCACGGTGCCTCGGTCGTCGTCGCGACACACGACGAGGAGATGGTCGCGGCCTCGGACCGCACCTGCCGGCTGCGGCGACCGGAGACCCGGGCACACGACGACGGCGCGTGACCCCTTTTCGGCAGTTTCTAGTGGTCCTCGCAACGCCCTGAATTTTTGGGGAGTTGCGAGGACCATGGCGTCTCATGAGGTGAAGGACGCGTTCTTCCAGGCACTGGAGCATCTGGAGGGCAGCATCACTGCTG
>NZ_BAAARF010000025.1:0-63906 GCF_039532055.1 Kocuria salsicia
GGACTCGTACAAGTCCACCGCCCGGCGACGGAACTCGTCGGTGTAGTTCTTCCTGGCCATCCTTGGATTCTCGCTTCTCCCAGCATCGTGCTGGATTCCGCGTGTCCAAGATCAAGGGTCAAGCCCCACCCAAGATTGTTCGCCCGCCAGCCAGCACGCTCGGCGTGTAGCTCAAACAAAGGGTTCTGCACCACCGAGGCGAGCCGGTGGCTCAACCCACCGTTTTCGCACTGCTCACTAGCCCACTCCGAAGCCACCATTGCTGTATAGCACTTGCCCGGTAACCCAGCCACCCTGCTCAGACAGGAGAAATGCGACGAGGTTAGCCGTGTCTTCGGGGTTGCCGAGGCGTCCAGCCGGGGTCATGGCTGTGAGGTGGTCGCGAGTCTGTGAATCCATCCAGCCTGTATCGATCGGTCCCGGATTGATTGCGTTCGCGCGCACACCGAGCGATGCAAGTTCGATCGATGCTGCCGTCACGAGACGATCCAACGCGCCCTTGCTGGTTCCGTAGGGCAGGTTGAATGCGGAGTGATCGCTCGTCAGCGCGACGATACGCGCAGAATTGCCGTCCTTGACCTGGGCAGAAAGTGTCTCAGCGAACGCTTTGATCAGAAGCCATGCCGCACGAGCGTTGACCGCGTAGTGGAGATCCCAGCTCTCCACAGTGGTGTCCAAGATCGAGCTATCCACACCTTCAGAGTGAGACAACACCAGGGCCGTGAGAGTGCCGTGCTCGTTGGCGCGTTCGACGAGTTGCTGGGGCACAGCAGGGTCGGCCAGATCGGCAGGCAGCAGGGTGATTGTTGCTCCGCGCGTCCTGCACTCCGCAGCAATGTCTTCAACGTCATCGGGGCTCGAGGGGAGACCAACACGTTCTTCATAGCCTGGAAGGTGGGCGAGAGCTAGGTCCCACCCGTCGCTGGCAAGGCGAGTCGCTATGGCTGCGCCTAGGCCGGATCGGCGGCCTACCCCCGTGATCAGTGCAGTTGGACGCATATGACGAAACCTCTCTTGTGGGGTGGCCCCGGCGAGGACGCAGCTACCTGAGCAACATAGGCACGTTGAGCGGTGTAGCTCAAACGAAGGGTTCTACACCACCGAGGCGAGCCGGTGGCTCAACCCACCGTTTGTGCATCAACTACGCGACGGCTTTCACTCAGTGTGAGCAGAAGCCGCCATCGTTGCTACGCACGTGCTCCGCGGAGCAGGGCTAGAAAGGCAGCTTGCCGTGATTCTGCGGAACGATGAGCAGGCCAACCACTTGATCCGTCTCGTCGAGTGCGACGCGTCCGACCAGCTCGCCTGCTTCGCACATCAGACGCGTGGCACCGATGACGGTGCCGATGATGTCTCCGTCCTGGCTGAGGACCGTGCCGTCGTGGAGCTCAACGTGGGTGTTGGTGAAACCCTCCAAGGATCCGCATTCGGTCAGCGCGTTGCGCCAGGCCTCTCCGATGCGCTGCGGAGTGAGCTGTTCGCGCACCTGCGGGTGGAGATGGGCCTGTACCGCCGTGTCATCCCCGCTGGCGATGAGGCGAAAAATCTCCTCGGTGAGTTGGCTGGCTTTGTCGATGCTGCGGGTTTTCATGATCTCCCCTGTTCGTGGATCGTGAGTAGTTCCGAACCTCTTGAAGGCGGCTTGCCGGGTCATGCCGAGCAGCTGCCCGATCTCCGCCCACGAACGCCCTTCGCGACGTGCCGCAGTGACGGCATCGTGGAGACGGGCGCGGGCAAGGTCAACTGCTTGCTTAGCTTGGATGATGCCGTCCACACCCCTATGTAAACCAACGGTTGACATATTTGTCAACCGTTGGTTTACATGGGGGTTTCTGCGGCGACGCACCGCTGCAGCTCCCACGAGGGTTCTGCCCCACCAGTCTGCGGCGGTAGCGCAATCCACCGTTGTCGCATAGCCTGGCCGCATCGGAGGGGCGGGCGATACCGAATGAGATTATCGGTGGCTTCCTGTAACCCCAGCGCCAATGAGTCCAACGGGGGTGTTCCCGGCTTCGCTATCTGTCTAGGAAGTGTCATGCAGACGCTGGTCCCGATCCCCGGCGGGGACACGACCTTGAAGGACGCGCGACGGGGTACAGAGCGTATGGTGACGCTGCTGCCGTTCGATATCGGGGATACCCCGGTAAGCGCAGCGCAGTTCGCGGCAGGCCGTGTGGGCGTCGAGGGGCTTGATGGGGGCGATCTTCCTGCGGTGGGGGTTCGATGGCTGGATGCCGTGCAGTGGTGCAACGACGCTTCGAGACACGACGGGTTCGAGCAGGCATACCGTGTCGATGGGGGCAGCATGCGATGGATCCCGGGCGCAGACGGGTATCGCTTGCCGACAGAGGCTGAATGGGTCCATGCCAGCCGAGGTGACGTTGCTGGGGCACGTTACGGAAACCTCAGGGAGATTGCCTGGACAGCTTTGGATGAGATCCGCGGCCCTCAGCGCATGGGGTTGAAGGTTGCCAACGTCTACGGGGTCTACGACACTCTAGGAAACGTGTGGGAGTGGTGCTGGGATCGGTTAGATCCTGCGCGCTACGGTGACTACCGCTTATTCAAAGGCGGGGGCTGGGCCGACCCCGAGTGGTCTGTGCGGGTGGGCGTCCGGCGGGGCGACGCTCCGGACGCGCGGCTGGAAGATGTTGGGTTCCGAGTTGTTCGTGGGGCTGTCTCTACGGATGGGAACAGTGATGGTGGTCAAGGCTGGTCAGATCGAGATGACCGGGAACGAGCATCTTTCCAGGGCATACGCCCGTTGGGGTGGACGCCGCTGGAACCCCGGGATTCCGCCCAAAAGCCACGCTAAGGTTCACGCGCAGAAGCGACCGTTTGAGCTACAGCGCCGCGTTCGCCGCCTCAACACGTCCTTGGAGGCGACGAACACCGTCCCGACTCATCGCGCCATACCCCTGCTCGGGCAGTCGTGCGACAGATTGCTGCGCCCGTACAACCTGATCTTCGGCGTCTTGGACGCGCCCAGCGCGCAGGTAATCATCACCGAGGTTAAGGTGCAAGCTCGGAGCGAACCCCGCTGTCGAGGGAACTCCGATGGCTGCGAGGTCACCGTCTTGGAGGTGTGTGAACTCTGTCAGGGCTTGCTCGTCCCAATGAGTCTCGCTCTGAAGATTCTCCTGCTGGTCGGCCAGGTAGTGCGCCAACACGCACCGTTGGGCATGGTCTTCTTCGACCGCCTCATCCCAGCACTTTTCAAGAGCCGCCTTGGCGGCTTCGCTCCGACCGTTGACCGCTTGACCGACTGCTTCGAGGACTGGTTCCCAATACATGCCCCCGACACTAGACGTGAGGAGGGACACGCCGCAGATGGGTAGCTCAAACGACCGCTTTTGCACCCCTCATGTGAGTCCGTGCACCTGGGCGAAGGGATCCACGGTGCTGTCGGTTTGCGGCTGGTACTCAGCACGAGTGACAGCTGCCTCTCGAACGCCAGACCCGAAGATGCTGGCAATGAGCGCTGCCGTCATGTCCATCCCTGCCGCAACCCCAGAAGAGGTCCACCGGTCCCGGTCCTCGACCCAGCGGGCGTGAGGTTCCCACCCCACATTGCGCCCAAAACTGGAAGCCCAGGTAAAGGCCAGTTTGTTGCTGGTAGCTCGATACCCCTCCAGCAGCCCCGCCGCTGCGAGGACGGCAGATCCGGTACAAACCGAGACCAGGAGCTGGGAGTGCTCGCCCGTCTCCGCCAGCCAGGACAGGAAGGGTTTGTCGGTGACGAGTCGTCGTGTACCAGCTCCGCCGGGTACGAGGACGATGTCTGGGGTTGCGACGAGCTGGGGATAGCTGAGGTCCGCCACGATCTGGGCGCCTTGGGAACTTCTGACCGGGCCTGGGTGTGGCCCCACGTAGTCCATCGTGACATGGGGCACGTGGCTGAGCAGTTCCACGGGGCCGAACACGTCCAGCAGCTCGAACCCCTCAAACAGCACCACGCTCACCCGGCGTTTCCGTGGCAAGTCAGTCATGCCCACGAATCTACACAGACCACAGGAAAACCCGTCACATCAGAGGCACCGACCACCGCTTCTAGACCTCTCAGGCGAGTCCGGGTGCCTGGGCGAAGAGGTCAATGGTGCCGTTGTACCGGTTGTTTTGAGCGGGAACGGACCGCGGCAAGAGCACACACGATGACCGCGGCACCTCCCATGATCGTGGGAACAGTGATTCGCTCATGAAGAAGCACAGCAGCCCATGCAATGCTCAAGATTGGTTGCGCCAGTTGAATCTGGCTGACCTGTGCGATCGGCCCAATCGCAAGACCGCGATACCAGGCGACGAACCCCAAGAACATGCTCACCACGCACAAGTAGCCAAAGCTGACCCACTCACCGGCGGTGCCCGTCGGCGGGTGCGTCACAATCGCGTGCGCCGAAAGCGCTGCCATGATCGGAGCCGCTACCACCAGAGCCCAAGAGATTGTCTGCCAGGACCCCAAGCTGCGTGACAGAACCCCGCCCTCTGCATATGCCACGGCACAGACGATCACGGCGGCGAACAGCAACCCGTCAGCGGGTCGCAGGTGCCCGAGACCCCCCGCATGCACGGCCGCGAAAATCACGGCAGCCACAGCCCCGGCAGCAGCCGAGCACCAGAACATCACAGAGGGTCGCTCTCGGGTGCGCAGCACGGACACCACGGCAGTTGTCGCGGGAAGAAGCGCGATCACCACCGCACCGTGGCTCGCATGCGTTTGTGTCAGCGCGAATGACGTCAGCAGCGGAAATCCGAGCACAGCACCCAGTGCGACGATCCCGACGCTGACCCACTGGCGCCCCCGTGGGCGCTGTGACTGTGTGACGAGCAGCGCAAACGCGGCGATCACGGCCGCGACAACAGCCCGCGCGCTACCGACGAAAAGCGCCGACATGTGACCGCTCTCCACGGCGATACGCGTCAGCGGAACAGTGAAAGAAAACGCCAGGACGCCGAGAAATCCCCAAGCGAGCCCGAGCCGGGACTGCGATAGCGGAGGGCGAACAGGAAGAGTAGCGCTACTATGTGGTGTCATGTACCAGAGTAGCAGTGAACGTATTGCGGCCGATCTAGAAACCTGGATTGCCTCGGCACCTCCTGGTGCACAGTTGCCGTCGACACGCGAGCTCGCCGCTCAACACGCAGCCAGCCCCGTGACGGTGCAATCGGCACTGAGATCACTTGTGGCGCGCGGTCTCATTGAAACCCGCTCAGGCGTGGGTGTGTTCGTCAGCGCGGATCGAGCAATCGGCCCACGCGACTACTCCTGGCAAACCGGCGTCATGGGAGCCTCCAGCGCGGCAATCACAGAAACCTCAGTCGACTTACGTCCCGCCCGCACCGACGCAATCTCCCTGCACTCGGGATACCCCGACCGTGACCTTCTCCCAGAGCGTCTGGTGCGTTCCGCTCTTACGCGTGCGGCACGAAGCGATGAAGCTCTGCGCCGGTCGGAATCGGCGGGGATGACAAACCTGCGTTCCTGGTTCGCCTCCGAACTCGCCTTGCAAACACCTCCGCACCTGACCGCCCCGACAACCCACGATGTGATCGTGCTCCCCGGCAGCCAGCTCGGGCTCGGCTCCCTGTTCCGCAGCATCGCCGGGCCCGGCGGGACATTGCTGATTGAGTCACCCACCTACTGGGGTGCCATCATCGCGGCACGACAGGTCGGGGTGAGACTGGTTCCCGTCCCCACCGGAACCGACGGACCCGATCTGGTCGCCCTGGATCGGGCTTTCAACGACACCGGGGCGAATGTTTTCTACGCGCAACCGAACTACGCGAACCCGACAGGCGCGCAGTGGAGTCCCTCGACCAGCGCCCGCGTCCTGGAGATGGTGCGTGATCACCGCGCCTTCCTCATCGAAGACGACTGGGCGCACGACTTCGGGATCACCACTGACGCCACCCCGATAGCTACTCGCGATGACAGCGGGCACGTGATCTATCTGCGTTCACTCACCAAAAGTGTTTCACCGGCAATCCGCGTCGCCGCGGTCATCGCACGGGGCCCACTGCGCAGACGCCTCCTGGCGGACCTGCAAGCGCAGTCAATGTATGTCAGTGCTCTACTGCAAGCTGCGGCCCTAGAGGTGGTCAACGGGCCGGGGTGGCAAAACCACCGACGCACACTGCGCAAAAAGTTGCGCACCCGGCGTGACCTTCTCGTCAACGCGATCACAACCCACGTCCCGGACGCCACGATCGCAGCAGTGCCCCCAGGAGGGCTAAACCTCTGGGTGCGTCTACCAGATGAGGTCGACCTCGATCGACTGGTCAAGGACACCGAATCCAAGGGACTCGTCGTTGCTGGTGGTGATGAGTGGTTCCCCGCTGAACCCGCCGGCCGCTATCTGCGCCTCAACTTCGCGGGCCCTGAACCAGCAGCCTATGGACAAGCCGCTGTCCTGCTCAACGAAGCACTCGCACAGCAATAGAAGGTGCACGGATCGAACGGATCGATCCGAGAACGCCGGAACCACTACAACACCGGCAGAAATAGCAGTCCGCCAAACGAGACACTTTCCACCGTTTTGACTTTGTGGTCGGTAGCGCGGGAGGGCACCGCGCTACTTCATGCGTACGAGGGGTCAGGACGATGCAGAAACACTGGGGTCCCATGCCCACTCCTCTAAGCGGGGATGTTCACCAAGGGACGCCCGGCCGCAGCAGTAAAGAAATACGGCGGTGGGATCCCCATCGGGCGAGTGAGGGAAAAGACGGTTCAGTAGCGATCCGCACAGGGTTGCTGGGGGCCTCCACTCCAGGCCCAGACCACGCGCGATGTCATAGGTGTGGGCAAGGACCTCCACCGCGCCCATTGCCGCGAACCCAGGGCCGTCCGACACTCCGAAAGGGTGCCAACCCCTGGCCTGGGGGTGGGCGTTCTCAACGGCCTGCCCTAGTACGCGGCCGCACATGGCGATTGTTTCAAGGATTTGGCAGTTGGTCGCGTTTGGATCAATCACGATATCAATGGGCAGATAGCTGTCCTGGGGTTGGGCGATCACCTGCGACGCGTAGGAGAACAGGTCGTCTGCAACGTGCACCGCCGTGTCACGGCAGGACCACTCCACGTCGCCAGCGGGGACCGCCCATGAGATGCCTGCGATGTCACCTAGCAGCGACTGCATCTGCGTGACCGATTCCTCAAGCACCTGCGTCATCGAGTCCACACCCGAATCCTAATGCCGTGCCACTCGGGGGCACTTCGCAGCGCGCTGCCTGAGGGGGGACTGTAAGAAAAACGGTGTGTGAGGGTCCGGCCTGATCCGAAAGGAGACGGCCGTGACCGACTTCACGACAGACAGGACAGAGGAGATGATCGATCCCGTGACGGGAGAGATCATCGATCAGAAGGACCTCGCCGAGCGGCTGCTGGCCCAGGCGAAGGAGCAAGGCGTGAGCCTGGTCGGCCCGGGCGGGCTGCTGAACCAGCTGATGAAGAACGTCCTGGAAACCGCCCTGGAAGCCGAACTGACCGAACACCTGGGCCACGACCACGGGCAGACCCCGATCGCGGCCAACATGCGCAACGGGACCCGAGTGAAGACCGTGCTGACCGAGATCGGCCCCGTCGAGATCGGGGTGCCTCGGGACCGGGACGGGTCCTTCGAGCCGGTGATCGTGCCCAAGCGCAAGCGGCGCCTGGACGGGATCGATCAGATCGTCCTCTCCCTGTCGGCCCGCGGGCTGACCACCGGGGAGATCGCGGCGCACTTCGAGGAGGTCTACGGGGCCAGGGTCTCCAAGGACACCATCAACCGGATCACCGAGAAGGTCGCCGGCGAGCTGGCCGAGTGGTCTTCGCGCCCCCTGGACCCGCTCTACCCGGTGCTCTTCGTCGACGCGATCGTGGTCAAAGTCCGCGACGGGCAGGTGCGCAACACCCCGTTCTACGTCGTCATGGGCGTCACCGTGCACGGGGAACGCGACATCCTCGGGATCTAGACCGGTGACGGCGCCGAGGGCGCCCGGTTCTGGCTGCAGGTCTTCTCCGAGCTGAAGAATCGGGGCGTCGAGGACGTGCTCATCGCCGTCTGTGACGGCCTCAAGGGCCTGCCGGAGGCGATCAACACCACCTGGACGCAGACGGTGGTTCAGCAGTGCATCGTGCACCTGATCCGCAACAGCTTCCGCTACGCCGGCCGCCAACACCGCGACGGGATCGTCAAGGCGCTCAAGCCGGTCTACACGGCCCCGTCCGAGGCCGCGGCGAAGGACCGGTTCACCGAGTTCAAAGCCGAGTGGGGCCAGCGGTATCCGGCGATCGTGCAGCTGTGGGAGAGCTCCTGGGCGGAATTCGTGCCGTTCCTGGAGTACGACGTGGAGATCCGCCGGGTGATCTGCACGACGAACGCGATCGAGTCGATCAACGCCCGTTACCGGCGGGCGGTGCGGGCGCGCGGGCACTTCCCGAATGAGGCTGCTGCGCTGAAGTGCCTCTACCTCGTCACCAGATCTCTTGATCCGAGCGGTGGCGGTAGAGCACGCTGGGTGATGAGGTGGAAGCTGGCGCTGAACGCGTTCGCGATCACCTTCGCCGGACGGTTCGAGAGAACCACTCACTGATGAGAACCGCCGGGCCCCACACACCGTTTATCGGACAGTCCCGAAGGACACCAACGCGTTCTTCTCGGGACTCCGCCAGGCGAGTTTGTGGGAGACTCCCCGATGGACCGCTTCGCCCGGTGGGTGGAGCAGACCCGCGGCGTCCTCCTCCCCGACTACGCCGCGTTGCACATGTGGTCGGTGGAGCACCTCGAGGACTTCTGGGGTGCGGTGTGGTCGTACTTCGACGTCGTGGCCTCCGTGGCGCCCGAACGGGTACTGGCCAGCAATCAGATGCCCGGGGCGCGGTGGTTTCCGGGGGCGCGGCTGAACTACACGGAGAACTCGCTGCGGGCGGCGCGGACCCGGCCGGACGCCATCGCCATCGTAGGCGAGCACGAGAGCCGGGATCCCGACCGGTGGACGTGGCGCGAGCTGGAGTCACAGGTTGCTGCTCTTGCGCGGAAACTGCGGCAACTGGGGGTGGAACCTGGCGACCGGGTGGCGGGGGTGCTCCCCAACATCCCAGAGACCGTGGCCGCGATGCTTGCCACGGCATCAGTGGGGGCGGTGTGGTCCGTGGTGAACACCGACTTCGGGCCCTCCGGCGTGGCCGATCGGTTTGCCCAGATCGAGCCGAAGGTGCTGTTCGTGGGGGACGGCTACGAGTTCGGTGGCACGGTGCGGGACATGACGGTTTCCTACCAGGACCTGCGGGACGTGTTGCCGAGCGTGGAGCAACTCATCGTGGTTGATCAGATGCCGCGGGAGAGCGTCGGAGAACTTCCCGGGGACGCTCTGCGCTTTTCGGAGATTGCCTCAGAACAGGCCGAACCGCGCTACGAGCAGCTGCCCGTCGAGCATCCGCTGTGGATCCTCTACTCGTCTGGCACCACCGGGAAGCCCAAGGGAATCGTGCACTCCCACGGCGGTGTGACCCTGGAGTTCTACAAGGCACTTGGCCTGCACTCTGGACTCGGCCCGAGGGACGTGGCCTACTACGCCGTGGCCACCACCTGGATGGTCTGGAACATGCTCGCCGGCATTCTGCTGACCGGAGCGCAGATCATCACGTACGACGGCTCCCCGACGTTCGGGGGACCGCAGAAGTCGTTCGAGCTCGTTGCGCGCAACCGTGCGACGTTCTTCGGGGCCGGCGCCGGCGTGCTGAGCATGGTGCAGCGCGCCGGTGTGGTGCCCAACGTGAGCATGGACTTCTCCTCGCTGAAGTCCATCCTGGTCACGGGGTCACCGCTGCCTGACGCCACCTGGGACTGGGTCTACGAGGCCGTCTCGGGCACTGTGCGGCTGGGCTCGGACTCCGGCGGCACGGACGTGACCAGTGCCTTCATCGGGACCAACCCGTACCAGCCCGTGTACCGGGGCGAGATCATGAGCCCGTACCTGGGCGTGGACGCCCAGTCGTGGAACTCCCGTGGTGAACGCGTGTGGGACGAGGTGGGGGAGCTCGTGATCACCCGGCCCATGCCGAGCATGCCGGTGTTCTTCTGGAACGACCCGCAGGGTGAGCGCTACCAGGCGGCGTACTTCGACATGTTCCCGGGGGTGTGGCGCCAGGGGGACTGGGTCACCCAGCTGCACGAGGGCCCGTTCGTGGTGCACGGCCGCTCGGACTCCACCATCAACCGCGGCGGCATCCGGATGGGCTCGGCGGACCTGACCCACGTGGTGGACCGCGTGGATGGTGTGGCCGCGTCCATGGTGATCGGGGCGGAACTGGCCGGCGGCGACTACTACATGCCGCTTTTCGTGGTGCCCCAGCCCGGCACGCGCCTCACGCGAGAGCTCGAGCGGCGCATCGTCGACGCGATCCGCACCCAGGTCTCCCCGCGCTACGTCCCCGACGAGATCATCGAGGCTCCCGCGGTTCCACGCACACGCACCGGCAAGCTGCTGGAGATCCCGGTCAAGAAGCTCTTCCAGGGCGCGGACCCGAGCACCCTCAACCGGGCGACCGCCGAAGACGCCGAGGTGCTGGACTGGTACGCCCGTGCCGCCCGCACGCATGCCGGGCGGCGTGAGCACTGACAATCACGACGTCACCCGCGACCCCGGGAGGGGAGCCCCGGGCGACGACGCCGCGGGCCGGTGGGCGCGCCGGTTATCCGGTTCTCTCGCGGATCGAGTTCCTTCTCAGAGCATGGCCTGACGGGTGCGACGAGACGCGTGCGGCGGCGACGCGCCGTCCCGCGAGGCGTCGGCGTCAGTCAGCCGCCGCAGCGTACGAGAAGGGCCCCGCGCCGTCGTCGCTCGACGGTGCGGAGCCCTTGCCCTGTCAGCGTGGGGTCAGGGGACGATCTTGCCAGGGTTGAAGTTGCCCCCGGGGTCTGCGACCTCGAACAGGCCGTGCATCAGGCGCACCCCCTCGGGGGAGATGTCCTGCTCCATCCACGGCTGGTGCTCCACTCCCACGCCGTGGTGGTGGGACAGAGTGCCCCCGGAGTCGATGAACGACTGCTGGATGGCGGACTTGATCATGTGGTACTCCTCGTACGGGTTCTCCTCGTCGAAGACGTACGCGAATGTGAAGTACAGGCACGCCCCCGAGTGGTACGAGTGGGACATGTGCGACATGATCCAGCCGGTCTTGTCGAGCCTCGCATAGGCGCGCTGGGCGGCGTCGTACGCGGCCTTGTGGACCGTGGTCAGCTGCGACCACGGCGCGGCGGTCTCGGAGACGTCCCCCACGGTGTTCTGCTCGAGCAGGAAGTCCCGCAGGTGGGGCGTGTCGAACTTCTTCTGGTCGTAGAGCGCGCCCGGTCCGGAGCCGAGGACGACGGCGCCCTGGGCCTTCGCAATCTTCGCCACGGCCTTCTTGCGCTCGGCCACGTCCTTGACCGTGCCCTCGAAGCACACGTAGGAGAGGCACATGGCGTCCGTGTCCCAGCCGCGCCGTCGCATCACCGCCCACAGGGCCTCCTGCCCCCTGGCAGCGAGCCTGCCCTTGACGGAGGTGGAGGCCTTCTGGGTGGCCAGCGAGAACGCCGTCTCGTGCGCGTCCGACACGCGGGCGAACGTCAGCGGGATCTCCGCCTCCGTGTACTGGCGCACCGCGGTCAGCGCCTGCTGCCACGTGGGGAACATGTAGGCGATGACCTCGTGCTCCTGCGGCAGCCGGTGCACCTGCACGGTGAGCTCGGTGATGATCCCCAGCCGTCCCTCCGAGCCGATGACCATCTCCCGCAGGCTCGGGCCCGTTGACGTTGACGGCAGCGGACGCAGCACCACGGTTGCGGTGGGCCGGACCAGGCGCAGACCGCGCACGATGTCCGCGATGTCCCCGTACTTGTCCGACTGCATCCCGGAGGAGCGGGTGGCGGCCCAGCCACCCAGGGTGGAGTGGGCGAAGGAGTCAGGGAAGTGCCCGAGCGTCCAGCCGCGGGCGTTGAGCTGCTCCTCCATGTCTGGACCGAGCACACCCGCCTGGATGGTGGCCAGCCCCGAGGTCTCGTCAATCTCCAGCACACGGTCCAGCCGCCCCATGTCCACGGAAACGATGCAGCGGGACTCGTCCTGCCCGGCCTGCAGGCTACGGGAGATGCTCGAGCCGCCGCCGAAGGGGATGACCACGAGGTCCTCGGCCACAGCGGTCTCGAGGATCCTGGTGACCTCGTCCTCTGAGCCGGGGTAGACCACGACGTCCGGGACGCGGGTGAAGTCGTTGCGCAGGGTCTGCAGCAGCTCGAGCACGGACTTGCCGGCCCAGTGCACCACGCGCAGCTCGTCCTCCACGCTCACGTTCTCCGCGCCGCTGATCTCCCGCAGGTGCGCCAGGACGTCCTCGGGGGCGCGGGACTCGGGCACCTGCGCGGTGGCGAACTCCACGGTGTCACGTTGCCGGGGCCGCAGGCTGACGCCGATCGCCTCCTCCACGAACGGGGCGAACGCGGGCTTGTTCTCGTAGTTGAAGAACACGCCCTCCTCGCCCCAGCCCCACCACTTCTGATGCTTCACGTGTGCCACTGGGCGAAAACCTCTTCCTGGGAGACGACTAGTCGTGGATCATGTGCCGGTTCGCGGCGTACAGGGCACGCACGGCGGCCTCGATGCGCTCGTTGAAGCTGCGCGCGGTCTCGTTGCCTCGGGCCCGCAGGGGCGCGCCCACCGCAACCACGACGGGTGGGCGGCCGGGACGGGGCCAGTTGGCGCCGCGCGGCATGGCCTCGTGCGCGCCGATCAGTGCGACAGGAACCACCGGGACCTGCACGGCCAGCGCCAACGACGCCGCCCCCACCCGGAACGGGGCCATCTTCCCCGTCTTCGAGCGGGTGCCCTCGGGGAAGATCAGCAGTGGCACGCCGGCCGCGAGCAGCTTCTTGGACAGCCCCTTGTTCGCGCCCTCACCGCGGCGGTCCACGGGGAACGCGTTGAACACCAGCTGGGTGAAGAACTTCTTGTGCCATGCGGTGAAGAAGTAGTCCGCGGCCACGCCGGTGGCGAGGTCGCGCGAGATGTAGCGCGGCACGCCGCTCATCACCAGCGGCGCGTCCAGGTGGCTCGAGTGGTTCGCGACGACGACGCACGTACCCTTCACGCCGTAGGCCGCCGGGTCCACCACGGTGGTCCGCCGGATGGTGCGGTTGACCAGCCCGCGGAAAAAGATGCTCTGCACGATCCGCCGGGCAATGCGTCGCGTGGGGTTTGTGTAGTGCGCGGCGGTCAGGTCAGCGGACTCCGCCGGGGGAGCAGGGGGCACAGGGTCCTGCTGACCCGCGCTGCCCTCGAGGGACTCGAGCACCCGGGGCCGCGCCTCGGGCTCCTTCGCGGAACGGGGCTCTCTCCCCTCACGGGGAGGCTTCCTGGGACGGGAGGGCTTCGCAGGGCGGGACGTGGATCCGCGGGATGCATCGGCGGCGTCGTCCTCGGAGGGCACGGGGGCGTCCTGGTGTGCCACGGCTCAGGCCTTGAGCTCGCGCTGGCGCACGCCGGAGATCTTGCGGGAGACCCAGCGGACGGCGGGGCGCGGGAGGTGGTGCAGCGCGGCGACCATGACCTTGTACCGCAGCGTGGGCACCGAGATCACCTTGCCCCGCGCGACGTCCGCCAGTGCCTCCTCGACGAGCCTGTCCGCGTCCAGCCACATGAAGTCCGGGATGGAGGAGCCGGTGATGCCCGCGCGGCTGTGGAACTCGGTGCGCACCCAGCCCGGCAGCAGCGCCGTGACGTGCACGCCCGTGCCGTGCAGCTCGACGGCGAGCGACTCGGTCATGCTGGTCGCGTAGGCCTTGATCGCGGAGTACTCGCCCATGGTCACGTATCCGGAGGTCGAGGACACGTTGACGATCCAGCCCGAACGGCGCTTGACCATCGCCCGTGCCGCGGCACCGGAGAGCCGCGCCACGGCCGCGCACATGACCTCGAACCCCGCCTCGTGCTGGTGGAAGTCCTCGGCAGTGTAGGGCGCCTTCACCGAGAAACCGGCGTTGTTGACGAGCATGTCCACCGGCTTCTGAGGGTCCTCGAGGCGACGGGCCACGCGCCAGAGGTCCTCGCGCACGGCCAGGTCCGCCGTGATCGTCTCCACATGGACGCCGTACTCGGCGGTGAGATCCCGACTCGTGTCCTCGAGTCGTTGCGCGTCCCGGGCCACCAGGACGAGGTTGAAGCCCCTGCGGGCGAGCGAGCGTGCGAACGCGGCACCGATGCCTGACGTTCCACCGGTCACGAGAGCGGTAAGCATGCCCCTAAGATACACTACGGTGGGCGTAGCGCAGTGGCCCGTCCAAGGGCCAGCCCACCACGGACCGACCACGGAGGAACCCCTTGACCGAGACCCCCACCCGCGTGCTCCTCACGGGAGCCACGGGCTTCCTGGGCCAGGCTGTCCTGGAGCGGCTGCTCTCGAGCTGCGAAGACGTCCACGTCACGGCGGTCGTGCGCCCCAAGGGCTCGCAGTCCGGCAGCTCGCGGCTGCGCCAGCTGCTGCACAAGCCCTCCTTCAGGACCTGGCGCGAGGCCGTGGGGGAGGAGCGCGCGGAAGAGGTCTTCGCCGAGCGCACGAGCGTTCTCGAGGGGGACCTCACGGGGCTCTCAGAGATCGGGGAGCCCTTCGACGTGGTGGTCCACTCCGCGTCCACGGTCTCCTTCGACCCGCCCATCGACGAGGCGTTCCGCACCAACGTGGGCGGCGCTGTGGGCCTCTACGACGCGCTGCGCGCGGCCGGGCAGGACCCCCACGTGATCCACGTGTCCACGTGCTACGTGGGCGGGATCGCCAAGGGCCTGCGCCCCGAGGCCTCCGTGGACCACGACGTCGACTGGCAGGTGGAGTTCGACGCCGCCGTGCGCGCCGCGGACACGGCCCAGGTGGAGTCCCGCAGCCCCGAACGACTCGAGTCCTTCATCCGCGAGGCCACGCGCACCCACGGCAAGGAGGGCCCAAAGACCGTGGCACGTGCCGCGGAGGCGGCCCGGCAGGAGTGGGTGCGCTCGCGGCTGGTGGACCACGGCCGCACCCGCGCCCAGTCACTCGGCTGGACCGACATCTACACCTTCACCAAGGCGCTGGGCGAGCGCGTGGCCGAGCAGAAGTGGGCGGGGCACGGGCACCGGCTGTCCATCGTGCGCCCCTCGATCATCGAGTCCGCGCTGCGCCACCCCTTCCCGGGGTGGATCGACGGCTACAAGGTCGCGGACCCGCTCATCATGGCCTATGCGAAGGGCGCGCTGCCCGAGTTCCCGGGTCTGCCGGACTCGGTGCTGGACGTGATCCCCGTGGACTTCGTGGTCAACGCCATCGTGGCCCTGGCGCGGGGCGGGCACCGTGAGGCGGAGGCCGCGCGGGTGCCTCTGACGCCGGCGGCGTCGTCGCCCGGTCCGAGTGCCGCCTACTACCAAGTGTGTTCCGGGGCCTCGAACCCGCTGCCGTTCCACCAGATGTACCGCAGCGTGCGTTCCTACTTCCTGGAGCACCCGCTGCAGGACGGCCACGGCAACCCGGTCGTGGTGCCCGAGTGGAGGTTCCCGGCGAACAACTCCATGGAGCGCGGACTGGCGGTCAAGGAGAAGCTCGCCGCGGTGGGTGTTCGCCTGAGCTCGGTGCTCCCGGCCACGGCCACCACGCGGGAGTGGACCAACTCCCTGCACCGGATGCAGACCGGTCTGGGCTCCCTGCGCACCTACGTGGACCTCTACCAGAACTACACACGCACCGAGATGATCTTCGACGACACCCACCTGCGGCGCCTGGACGCCTCCCTGCCGGACGTGACACCGGAGGACCAGCACTTCGACGTCCGCGCGATCTCGTGGCCCGAGTACTGGCAGGAGGTCCACCTGCCCGCGCTGACCGAGATGACCCGCGCCTACACCCGGGCCAGGGCGGCGTCCCGCAAGCGAACCGGGCGCAGCCGCGGCCTGACGCAGGGCGCGGACGTCGTGGCTGTGTTCGACCTCGAGGGCACTGTGGCCGGGGGCAACATCATCACGCAGTACGCGCTGCTGCGCCGACTCGAGCTGAGCCCGTTGCAGTGGCCCGCGGAGCTCGGCGAGCTCGTGGGCAACGCTCCCACATACGTCAAGGCCGAACGGCGGGACCGCGGGGAGTTCATACGCGCGTTCCTGCGCCGCTACGAGGGCGTCTCGGTGGCGCGTGTCGAGGAACTGGTAGCCGGTCCTCTCGGCCAGGCTGTGGCACAGAGCGTGCGCCCCGGCGCCCTGGAGCGGATCCGTGAGCACCGGGCCGCGGGCCACCGCACGGTACTGGTCACCGGTTCCCTGGACCTGCTGGTGAGTCCCATCGCGGAGCTGTTCGACGAGGTGGTCGCCGGGCGCATGGACCAGGTGGATGGTGTGCTCACGGGCTATTTGGCCACCCCGCCGCTCGTAGACGAGGCCCGGGCCCAGTGGCTCAAGCGCTACGCGCAGGACCACGGGCTCGACCTGAGCCGTTCCTACGGGTACGGGGACTCCGTGGCGGATGCGAGCTGGCTGTCACTGCTGGGCCACCCGTTCGCCGTGAACCCGGACCTGTCTCTATACCGCCGCGCGCGCAAGGCGCACTGGCCGGTCGAAGACTGGCGGAGGGCCTGAGCCGTGGTGACGGAAGCGCCGCCGGAGGGCGGTCACCCGGGCGACGGGCGCGCGGGTGATGGACGCGCGGACGACCGCGCGGCGACGCGCGACGGCGTGGCGAAGGGCGGTGAGGCGGTGCGGCAGGACGACGGCGCCGCGCACCCGGGTGAGCGGGTGGCGTCGTCATCCGTGGATCCACGTACGGCCCGCACGGACCACAAGATCGTGGCGGGCGCGCTGCGTCTGCTGCGCGAGGGCGGTCCGCAGAAGGTGACGATCGAAGCCGTGTCCGCCAGCACGGGCGTGGCGAAGACCTCGATCTACCGCCGCTACGACAACAGTGCCCAGATGCTCGAGGCCGCGCTGCAGCACACGGCGGCTGCCGAGCCACCCGTGGCGCAGGATGCCACGTGGGAGCGGGCGCTGCAGGCGGCCGTCGACATGCTGCTGCGGGACTTGGGCATGGGCGTGGTCATCGCCCTGTTGCAGGAGCCGCACTCCGAGACCTCCAGGGTGCTGCGCGCCTCCGTGGTGCGACCGCGCATGGACGCGCTGCGCGCGCTGCTCGAACGGGACGTTCAGCGGGGGCTGATCCGCGCCTCGGTGGACATCGACATGGTGGTGGACTTCGTCCTGGGAGCGGCATATGCGCACGTGGCGCGCTACGGCTCGCTCGACGAGAGGTGGACCGAGCGGATGCACCGGGCGCTGTTCGATCTGATGGCCGCACGTCCGCAGAGCACTCCGGGCAACTAGAACACGTTGATCTCGTCCGGTCGCGTGGCGAGGTAGTGCTTCACGTAGTCCTGCACGGCGACCGGGGTGGGGATGTCCTCGCCGGCGCTCTCGGACATGAACCAGCGGTGCTCGAGCACCTCGTGGATGATCTGGGCGGGTTCCCGCTTGCGGCGCAGCTCGGCGGGGATCGCCTCCATGATCGGCACGAACACCTCGCGCATCCACAGCTGCGCGGTGAGGTCCTCCGGCAGACCCGGGTACAGGGCCTGGCCGAACTGGTGGATGTCCGTGAGGATGCGCCGCGCCTGGTTCTCCTGCGTGTTGAGCCCCGTGAGGTGCAGCAGCTTGCGGGAGTGGTGCCCGGGCTCGACCACGCGCGGGCGCAGGCGGACCTGCCCGGTCTCGTCCGAGTCCAGGGAGGCCTCCTCGACGTCGAAGCCGAGCTCGTTGAGCCGCTCGACCCTCGCCTGGACGCGCCAGCGATCGCCCACGGGGAAGGTCTCCGTGGCCGTGAGCTCCTCCCACAGCCCCTCGTAGGTGTCCACGAGGCGCTGGGAGATCTCGAACGGGTCCACGGACGCGGGATCCACGCCCGCGTCCCGCAGCCGCTGCTGCATGTCCTCACCGGCCAACAGGTCCATGACCTCCCCGGCCACGTTGGTGCGGGCGAGGTCGATGTCGTACCCCCGCTGCCCCCGGGTGAGGGAGGGGTGCAGCTCACCGGTCTCCGCGTCCACGAGGTACGCGGCAAAGGCCTCGGCGTCCCGGCGGAACAGGGTGTTGGACAGCGAGACGTCCCCCCAGTAGAAGCCGGAGAGGTGCAGCTGGACGATGAGGGAGGCCAGGGCGTCCACGAGCCGCTCGATGGTCTCCGGGGCTGGGACCTGCTCGAAGATGGTGCGATAGGGCAGTGAGAAGCTCAGGTGGTCGGTCACGAGCGCCGCGGGCAGGGGCTCGCCGTCCGGTGTGTAGCGGTCGGTGACCACGGAGTCCGGGACCACGGACGGGATGGACATGGTCTGCAGCTTGCGCAGCAGACCGTACTCCCGCTGGGCGTAGTGGGCTGTGGTCTCTTTGACCGCCACGACCTTGCGCCCCACGTGCGCGAAGCGCACCACGTGGCGGGAGAGGCCCCTGGGGTAGGCCGCGAGGACCTCGGGGGGCCACTGCTCCAGCGGCAGCTCCCAGGGCAGCTCGAGCAGCGCCGGGTCCGGGAAGGCCGTGCTGATGGATACACCCCGCAGGGGCCGGGGTGCTCCCGCTGCCGGGGAGTCGGAGGATGAGGGGACCGTCATGTCACTTCATGCTAGTCATGGCGCGGGTCCTGCGGTGCGCGAGCAGGCTCAGGCACGCCGCCAGCGCCGGGGGATCCGCGACCCGCCAGCGTGCCATGGAGTCCTTCTCGCCCACCTTGATCCCCACGTCCCCGGGCCCGAGGACGGCCAGGGCGTCCTCGTCCGTGACGTCGTCCCCCGCGAAGACGGTGACGTCCGGGTGGACCGCGGCGGCGATGGTGGCGAGGCCGTCCCCCTTGGTGGCGCCGAGCACGGAGCACTCGACCACCAGCTGCCCCGGTGTCAGCCGCAGCCCGGGCATGGCCTCGTAGACCGCGGTCATCTCCTCGAGGGCTTGCTGCGCCTCCCCGGGATCCGCGATGGGGCGTGCGTGGAAGGCCACGCCCGCGGGCTTCGGCTCGGCGCGGGCACCGGGGTAACGGGCCACGAGCGCTAAGGTGGCCGCCACGGCGCGCTCGAGCAGGTCGGACTGCTGCGCGCTCAGCTCGATCCTCGTCCCTGAGCCCGCGCCCGGGGCTGCGGAGAGGTCCACCTCCGCGCCGTGGGAGCCGGAGAGCACCATCCGCGAGTCCGGGTCCACCACCGTGCGCAGGAACTCCAGGGGGCGCCCGGAGATCACGGCCACGGTGGTGTGCGGCAGCTGTGCGAGAGCATCAAGGGCCTCGCGCGCGGCCGGCAACGGCCGGGAGTCGGCGGGGTCCTCGGTGAACGGGGCCAGCGTTCCGTCGAAGTCCAGCGCCACGAGCAGCCGCGGCGCCGCGGCCGCGCGGTCCAGGGCGTCCTGGAGGTCGTCACTCATGACTGCCGCCCGCCCGGGCACCCGCGGCCGTGGCGTCGTCGTCCCCGCCAGGTGCGTGGGCGGCGGCGTGCTGTGCGAGGTCGTCCAGGAAGCGCTGGGACCAGTCCACGACGTCGTGCGTGAGCACCTGCCGGCGCATCGCCACCATGCGCTTGCGAGCCTCCGTGCGGGGCATGTCACGGGCGTGGAGCATGGCCTCCTTCAGACCGTCGATGTCGTGCGGGTTCACGAGCACCGCCTGCCTGAGCTGCTCGGCGGCCCCCGTGAACTCCGAGAGCACCAGAACGCCCGAGTTGTCCTGCCGCGCGGCCACGTACTCCTTGGCCACGAGGTTCATCCCGTCCCGCAGCGCCGTGACGAGCATGACGTCCGCCGCGAGATAGAGGGCCACCATCTCCTCGAACGGGTAGCCGTGGTGCAGGTAGCGGATGGCCGTGTGGGAGATGGTGTCGTGCTGGCCGTTGATGCGCCCCACCATGCCCTCCACGAGCTCCCGCAGCTGGCGGTACGAGTCCACCCGCTCGCGGGAGGGGCTGGCCACCTGGATGAGCACCGAGTCCTCGACGGAGAGCTCGCCGTCGTGCAGCAGCTCCCCGTACGCCTTGATGCGGTGGCGGATGCCCTTGGTGTAGTCCAGGCGGTCCACGCCCAGGTAGACGGTCTCCGGGTTGCCGAGCTCCTCGCGGATCTCCTTCGCCCGCGCCCGCACCGAGGGATCCGCGGTGAGCTCCTTGATGGACTCCACGTCGATCGAGATCGGGTACGACCCCGCGTTGACCGTCCAGGAGGTCTCCTCGCCGTCCGCGGTGCTCTCGCTGAACTGCGCGGTCCCCTTGATGAACTGCACGCCCAGGTACTTGCGCACGCAGCGCTGGAAGTTCTGGGCGTCCCCGGGGCGCTGGAAGCCGATCAGGTCCGCGCCCGTGAGTCCGTCCAGCACCGCCCTGCGCCACGGCAGCTGCGAGAAGATCTCAGTGGGCGGGAAAGGGATGTGGTTGAAGAAGCCGATGGTCACGTCCGGACGCAGCCTCCGCAGCATGCGGGGCACGAGCTGCAGCTGGTAGTCCTGCACCCACACCGTGGCGCCCGGCGCGGCGGTCTCCGCGGCCTGGCGGGCGAAGCGCTCGTTGACCCTGCGGTAGGCGTACCACCACGTGCGGTGGAACTCCGGGGACGCAATCACGTCGTGGTAGAGGGGCCACAGGGTCGCGTTGGAGAAGCCCTCGTAGTACCTGCGCACCTCCAACTCGGACAGCGCTACCGGGACGAGGTGGAAGACGTCGTGGTCGAACGGCTCCAAGTCCTCGTCCGGCGCCCCGGACCAGCCGACCCACGCGCCGTCGCGCTGCGCCATCACCGGGGCAAGGGCGCTCACCAGGCCGCCGGGGGAGCGGCGCCACGTGCTGCTGCCGTCCTCCGCGACGTCCCGGTCCACGGGGAGCCGGTTGGAGACCACCACGAAGTCGTAACCGTCACGCGGGACGTTCACTTCTTGAAGAGACTGCTCTGCGGACACGCTGGGTTCCTTCCCCGGGGACTGCTGGTCACCCCATTCTAAGTGGGCGTACTACCGCCGCCCAGGGGGACGACGCCGCCGCGTGGCCGTGCGCGCGGCGTCGTCGTGCGTCACCTGCCGCCACCGGCGCCGAGGCGGGCCGGGTACTCTGAGGGGCAGTATCCACACGTGTCCACCCCCTCGGAAGGAAACCCGGACCCCCATGGCTGCACAGAAGAAGACCTCCGGCTCGTCGGCGTCGGACGACGCCCGGGAGCGGGCCCGTCGGATCGCGGACCAGCAGTCCCGTCGCTCCAGCGGCAGGCCCACCGGTCTGATCATCGGCATCGTGGCGCTCGTGGTTGTCATCGCGCTGATCATCGGGCTGGTCGTGTGGCAGAACAACAAGGCCACGATCCCGGACGCGGGGCCCGTTCCCGCGAGCTCCAACCAGTACGGCGGCATCACGCTCACCAAGGACGGGATCGCCAAGAACACCTCGGACGTCCAGGAGCGGGACCTCTCCCAGCTGCCCGCGGCGGAGGAGAGCCCGGACACCACCAAGACCCCCCTGGGGATCGTGGACAAGGACAAGGCGGCCAGCAACGGAAAGCCCGTGCAGCTCGTGATCTTCCAGGACTTCGAGTGCGTGCACTGCGCAGATTTCGAGAAGGAGAACGCGGACACCATCAAGAAGGCCGTGGACTCCGGGAAGGTGGAGGTGGAGTACCGCAACCTCAACTTCCTCGACAAGGCCACACCGGACCAGTACTCCTCACGCTCCGCCAACGCCGCCTACCTCGTGGCGGAGCAGGTGAGCACCGACCAGTACATGGACTACGCCCAGGAGATCTTCACCCACCAGGGCAGCGGCGGGCTGAGCAACGCCGAGATCGCGGAGATCGCCAACAAGCACGGCGCGAACATCTCCGCGGACGACCTCGACGAGAACACCTACCGCCCGCTCGTGAACGTTGTTGCCCGCGAGGCCGTGAACAATGGCGTGGCCGGGACGCCCACGATCTACGTGGACGGCAATCGTTTCGAGCAGGGCACCTTCTCGGACGTGCTGGACAAGGCGGTCAAGGCCAAGAAGTAGCCGTGGCGCCCATGCCCGGAACCAATGTGAAGAACCCCGGCCGTCCAGGACGACCGGGGTTCTTCGCGTTCCACGGGAGCCCCCTGCCGGATTCGAACCGGCGACCCTCTGTTTACAAGACAGATGCTCTGGCCATCTGAGCTAAGGGGGCGCTGCGCTCCCGCCACGGCCGGCCGGGGTGCACCAGCACCGCCTGCCGCGCCCGCACGGGACCGCTCCATGATACTGGACAAGTCGCGGGCGCCCGCGCACCCCCGGATCCGCAGGGCACTCTGCCGGGTGCACGGGTGGCTGGTGTGACTGAGCCAGGCCTCACTCACTATCCAGGCCGGGCGAAAGGTGCTTCCATGGGCCACATGGAAATCAAGGGAAGAATGGCAGAAGCGATCACCGAGCAGATCACCATGGAGCTCCAGGCGAGCGTGGTCTACCGACAGCTGTCCATCGAGATGGACGTGGCGAGCCTGCCCGGGTTCTCGCAGTGGTTCCGTGCGCAGGCGGCCGAGGAGGTCACCCACGCGGAGAAGTTCATCGACCACGTGGTGGACCGCGGCGGTGACCCGAAGATCGGCAGCATGAACGGGCCGACCCTCGAGGACACCTCTCCGCTGGGCTGCTTCCAGGCGGCCCTCGCCCACGAGCGCGAGGTCTCCGAGTCCATCCGCAACCTGTACCGGTTGGCGCAGGAGGAGGGCGACATCGACGCCATGCCCCTGCTGCACTGGTTCATCAGCGAGCAGCTCGAGGAGGAGGCCAGCGTGGAGGAGATCGTGGACCAGGCCCGCCTGGTGCACAACGACGGGCCCGGCCTGCTGCGTCTCGACGCCGAGCTGGGGTCCCGCGAGGTCGAGAGCGACTGAGCTCCCCGCGTGACGAACGACCGGCCCTGCTCCTGAGGAGCGGGGCCGGTCGTCTGTCACCGGTGTCCCTCTGGGCCTTGTCCGGCACGGGGTGCGGGAAGGGGCGCTACTCCTGGGTGATCTCCACGTCCGCCTGCTCCCGGCGCCCGAAGGCCCACAGCAGCAGCTCGGCGGGTTCGCCGCGCACGATCTGCACCCGGCGCGCGGACTTCTTGCCCCCTCGCACGGCACCGAACCCGGCGGCGATCAGCACCACCGACTCGGGCTCCTTGCGCAGCAGCGCGGGGCCGGCCAGCTTCAGCATGCTCCACAGGGCCTTCTGCTCGTCGTTGAGCAGCTGCCGGGCGTGCCACTGGGGCTGGGCGCGGCGGACGTCCTCGTGGTGGATGAAGAACTCGCCGGTGTTCATCCGCTTGTCGATCGGGGACCAGCGCCCCGGCGAGTGCAGCGGGGGCCGCTCCACGAGGTTCACGAGGTCCTCCCACGGCATCTGGCGGTACTCGGCGTCCACGGTCTCCGCGTGCTTGCCGAGCACCGGCAGCCTGGGCGAGAACATCCCCGGGACGGCGTCCGGGCGCGCGTCGCGAATGGCCAGGTGCACCGCGAGGTCCCGCGTGTGCCAGCCCTCGCACAGGGTGGGGGCGTCGGGGCCCACGCGTCGCAGCAGCGCCGCGAGGTGACGGCGTTCGACGTTGGCAAAGTTGGTCACGGGAGCATCCGATCTGCTGTGGGTGAACGATCACGTCCACGGTAGACGCGCTCGGCGGGGGTTGTCACTGGCCCAGCGCCGCAACGGGCGGGTCGGTGTGTCGGGCTCAGGCCGGGGGCTCGGTCCCGGGGCCCGGGGAGGTGACTCGGCCGGCGTCGTCCGAGGACGACGACATCGCGGGGCCGGTGGCCGAGGCGGCCGGCGCCGACGGGGCGGGTGTCTCGGCGGAGTCGGGGTCCGTTGTCGTCGGCGGCTCCTCGGAATCCTGGGTCGCCTGCGCGAACTGGGCCCGGTAGAGCTGCGCGTAGGCGCCGTCGGCCGCGACCAGCTCCGCGTGCGATCCCTGCTCCACGATCCGCCCGGACTCCATGACCACGATGGTGTCCGCGTCCCGGATGGTCGAGAGACGGTGGGCGATGACGAACGAGGTGCGGTTCTCGCGCAGCGCGGCCATGGCCTTCTGCACGAGCAGCTCCGTGCGGGTGTCCACCGCGGAGGTCGCCTCGTCCAGGATGAGCAGCGAGGGCCGGGACAGGAACGCCCGTGCGATCGTGATGAGCTGCTTCTCACCGGCGGAGACCGAGGTCTCGTCCTCGGTGAGCACGGTGTCGTAGCCGTCCGGAAGCGCCCGCACGAAGCGGTCCACGTAGGTGGCCTTCGCGGCGGCCACGACCTGCTCGTCCGTGGCGTCCTGTCGGCCGAAGCGGATGTTCTCCATGATGGTCCCGGTGAACAGCCAGGCGTCCTGCAGGACCATGCCCACCTGACGGCGGAGGTCGTCCCGCGCGAGGTCCCGGATGTCGATCCCGTCCAGCAGGATCCGCCCGCCGTCGATCTCGTAGAAGCGCAGCACCAGGTTCACGAGCGTGGTCTTGCCCGCCCCGGTGGGGCCCACGATGGCCACGGTGCGCCCGGGCTCCACGTGCAGGGAGAGGTCCTCGATCATGGGCGGTTCGCCCGCGGTGGCGGCGTCCTTGTCGTAGGAGAAGTCCACGTGCTCGAAGCGCACCTCTCCGCGCAGCCGCTCCGGCAGCCTGGCGGTGGGGGTCTCCGGCTCCTGCTCCGGCGCGTCCAGCAGCTCGAAGGTGCGCTCGGCGGACGCGATCCCGGACTGCAGCTGGGTGGCCATGCCGGCGATCTGGGAGAGGGGCTGGGTGAACTCGCGCGAGTACTGGATGAAGGCGGTGGCGTCCCCGAGCGTCAGCTGGCCGGAGGCCACGCGCAGCCCGCCCAGCACGGCGATGCCCACGTAGGACAGGTAGGAGATGAACTGCATGACGGGCATGATCGTGCCGGAGAGGAACTGGGCACCGAACGCCGCCCGGTAGAGGTCCTCGTTGCGCTCGTCGAACTGCGCCTGCATCTGGCGCTGCCGGCCGTAGGCGTGCACGAGCTCGTGGCCCGAGAAGGACTCCTCGATGTGCCCGTTGAGCACGCCCGTTGCCTTCCACTGCCCGGCGAAGAGCTTCTGGGAGCGGGAGCCGATCACCCCGGCGGCCACCGCGGACAGCGGCAGCGCGAGCAGGGCCACGAGCGCGAGCTGCCAGGAGACGGCGAACATCATGATCACGATCCCCAGCACCGTCAGCACGTTCTGGACGAGCTGCGCGAAGGTCTGCTGCAGGGCGGTCTGGATGTTGTCGATGTCGTTGGTCACGCGGGACATGACGTCCCCGCGCTGGCGCGTGTCGAAGTAGCTCAGGGGCAGGGCGTTGAGCTTGCGCTCGATCTCCGCGCGCAGGTCGTAGACCACGTGCATCACCACGCGGTTGAGCACGTAGCCCTGCAGCCACATCAGCGCGGAGGCCACGGTGTACATGGCGAGCACCAGCAGGATCAGGGCGCCCAGCCGTCCGAAGTCCACGCCCTGGCCGGGGATCAGCTCCATGGCGGAGACCATGTCCGCGTAGGTGTCCTGCCCCTGGGCGCGCAGCCCGGCCGCCACCTGCTGCTGGTCCGCGCCCGCGGGCAGGGAACGGGCGACGACGCCGGCGAAGATCACGTCCATGGCGCGGCCGAGCACCCGCGGGGCGAAGACTCCGAGGAGCACGGAGCCGAGCACCGCAGCCACCACCACGCTCAGGGCGGCGCGGTGCGGCGAGAGCAGCCCGAGCAGGCGGCGGGCCGAGGACCAGAAGTTCTGCGGCTTGGCGGCCGGCTGGGGGTCGTGGCTCACTTCTCGCCTCCGGTGGTCTGTTCGGCCGAGAGCTGGGACGTGACGATCTCCCGGTAGGTAGGGCTGTGCTCGACGAGTTCCGCGTGGCTGCCGCGGGCCGTGACACGGCCGTGCTCGAGCACCAGGATGAGGTCTGCGTCCGCGATGGTGGAGACCCGCTGGGCCACGGTGACCACGGTGGCGTCCCGGGTCACGGGCCGCAGGGCCGTGCGCAGGGCGGCGTCCGTGGTGACGTCGAGGGCGGAGAAGGAGTCGTCGAAGACGTACACGCGGGGGCGGGCCACGAGCGCGCGGGCGATGCTCAGCCGCTGCCGCTGGCCGCCGGAGACGTTGGTGCCGCCCTGGGAGACGGAGGAGTCCAGCCCGTGGGGCATCGCCCGGACGAAGTCCTCCGCCTGGGCAACCCTCAGCGCCTCCCACAGCTCATCGTCCGACGCGTCCTCCCGACCGAAGCGCAGGTTCTGCGCGACGGTTCCCGAGAACAGGAAAGGCTTCTGGGGCACCAGCCCGATCCTCCCGGCGAGGTCCTGCGGGGCGTAGTCCGGCAGGGGGACGCCGTCCAGCAGCACGCGCCCGGCCACGGGGTCGAGCAGCCGGGGGATCAGACTCACGAGGGTGGTCTTGCCCGAGCCCGTGGCACCCACCACGGCCACGGTGGTGCCGGGCTCCGCCGCGAAGTCGATGTCCTCGAGCACCGGAGCCTCGGCTCCCGGGTAGCGGAAGCAGACGCCCTCGAAGCGCACCCTGCCCTGGGTGGGCGGTGCGACGGCCGGGTGCAGGGGCGGATGGATGCTCGGCTCGGTGTCGAGCACCTCGCAGATGCGTTCCGCGCACACGATGGCGCGGGGAACCATCATGAACATGAAGGTGGCCATCATGACGGACATCAGGATCTGCAGCATGTACTGCAGGAAGGCGGTGAGCGCGCCCACCTGGATCTCGCCCTGGTCTACCCGGTGCCCGCCGAACCACAGCACGGCGGCGGTGGCGAGGTGCATGATCATGTTGACCACGGGGAACATCAGCACGAACAGCGCCCCGATGCGCAGCGAGATCTCCGTGAGGTCCTGGTTCGCGCGGCGGAAGCGCTCGGTCTCGAACGGCTCCTTCACGAACGCGCGGACCACCCGGATGCCGGTGATCTGCTCCCGCAGCACCCCGTTGATGCCGTCCAGGCGTTCCTGCATGGTGCGGAACCACGGCATGAGCTTGGCCATCAGCAACCCGAGCATCACACCCATCACGGGGATGGAGACCCACACGAGCCATGACAGCCCGGCGTCCTCGCGCAGGGCCATGACGATGCCGCCGATGCACATGATGGGCGCCATGATCATGAAGTTCAGCGACATCAGGGTGAGCATCTGGATCTGCTGGACGTCGTTGGTGTTGCGGGTGATCAGCGAGGGCGCCCCGAACTGGCCGACCTCGCGGGCGCTGAACTGCCCCACCCGGCGGTAGACGTCGCGGCGCAGGTTCCGGCCCACTTCCATGGCGGTGCGCGCACCGCACCACACCGCGATCACGGCGCTGACGATCTGGCCCAGGGCCACGGCCAGCATGAGGGCACCGGTGCGCCAGATGAAGTCCGTGTCACCGCGGGTGACGCCGTCGTCGATGATTCGGGCGTTGAGGCTCGGCAGGAAGAGGGTGGCCATGGTGGAGAGCAGCTGGAAGACCAGGACGCCCACGATCCACGGGAGGTAGGGGCGGGTGGAGGTGCGCAGAAGACGCAGCAGCTGCATGGCGGACGGTCCTGACGCTGGGCGCCGAGGGGCGCGGTGACTGGTGCGGCCAATATACGCGGGGTCGCCGACGCGCTCGGACCGCCCCGCTGGGGCCGGCACCACCGCGCTCCCGGGCCCGTGCCCGCGCCGTGACCCCTGCTTCCAGAAACCTTGGCCACCATCTCCCTTGCAACAATGCGGAAATGTGGGGTGAGGGGTAGTAAAACCACATAAACAGACATAAGCTCACATTCACAGGGGGTGTCACCGCCGTCACTCCCCGTCCGTGAGGTGAAGATGTTCGCTGCAGAACGCCACGAGGAGATCGCTCGCACCGTGGCCCGGGAGCGCCGTGTCAACGGTGCCGAGCTGGCCAGACGGTTCGAGGTCACCATGGAGACCGTGCGCCGCGACCTCGCGGTGCTCGAGTCCCAGGGTCGGCTGCGCCGCGTGCACGGCGGCGCGGTGTCGGTGGACCAGTCCACGAGCGGGGAACAGGGGATGGACTCCCGGCAGCGACAGGCCGCCGCGGAGAAGCGCAGCATTGCCCACAGGGCGCTGGAGGTTCTCGAACGGGCCGAGGCCGGGGCCGTGGTGCTGGACGCGGGAACCACCGTGGAGGCGCTCGCGGAGCTGCTGCTCGCCCGCGACAACCACCTGCCCGGCGGCCAGGAGCAGCTGGTCATCACCCACGCCCTGCACATCGCCGCCAAGCTCGCGGACGCCCCGGGGGTGGGACTCGAACTCGTGGGTGGTCGGATCCGCAAGCTCACGTGGGCCGCCACCGGATCCCGGGCCGCCCAGCACTACGACCAGCTGCGCCCGGACCTCGCCTTCGTGGGCTGCAACGGCGCCCACGCCCAGTTCGGACTCTCGACCCCGGACCCCATCGAGGCGGTGGTCAAGTCCGCGATCGTCCAGGCCGCCCGCCGCGTGGTGGTGCTGTGCGACGCCAGCAAGCAGGACCAGGAGACGCTCACCCGGTTCTGCTCACTCGAAGAGATCGACACGTTCATCACGGACCGGGCCCCGGTGGGGGACCTGGCCCAAGCCCTCGAAGACGCCGATGTGGAAGTGGTCCTCGCATGATCATCACCGTGACCCTCAACCCCTCCGTGGACCGCACGGTGGACCTCTCGCAGCCGCTGCGGCGCGGGGAGGTGCAGCGCGCCAGCGGCACCCGCCAGGACCCCGGTGGCAAGGGCGTGAACATCTCCCGCGCGCTCACTGCGAGTGGCGAGCAGACGGTCGCACTCGCACCGGGGGACGCTGCGGACCCCCTGTTCACGGGGCTCGACGCCGCCGGTGTGCGCTACGAGAACGTCCCCCTCGGCGCGCCCCTGCGCTCCAACATCACGATCACCGAGCCGGACGGGACCACCACCAAGATCAACGAGCCCGGGCCCCCGGTCGACCAGGACACCGTGGAGCGGATCGTCGAGCGCATCGTGGCCCGGGGTGCGGGCGCCTCCTGGCTCGTGTGCGCGGGGTCGGTGCCCCCGGGCCCGGCGCCGGACATCTACGCGGTTCTCGCCGCCCGGGTGAAGGGTGCGCTGGGAGCCGCGGCTCCGTTGCTGGCCCTGGACACCTCCGGTCAGCCCCTCTACGAGGCCCTCACGCCGGGGCTGCCTGTGCTGCCGGACGTCATCAAGCCCAACGGCTTCGAGCTCGCCGAGTCGCTCGGCCGCACCGACGGCGCGCTCTTCGAGAGCGATCCCCGGGCGGCCGCCGAGGCCGCGCAGGAACTCGTGGCCCGCGGAGTGGGCGCCGTCCTGTGCACCCTGGGCGGCAACGGCGCCGTGCTGGTGACGCCCGAGGGTGCGTGGCACGCCGTGCACGAGCCCGTGACTGTGCGCTCCACGGTGGGCGCGGGGGACAGCGCGCTGACGGGGTACCTCGTGGCCGCCCAGCGCGGTGACGCCCCCAGCGAGTGTCTGCGGCAGGCCGTGGCCCACGGCTCCGCGGCGGCGTCGCTGCCCGGGACCCAGATGCCCACCGTGGCGCAGACCAGGCCCGACGCCGTGCGGGTCACGGACCTCGGCCTGCCCCCCGTGGGGCGTGGCACCGCGCACCCGGGAGCAGCCGACGACGCCGCGGCGTCGCCGTCGCCCACGCACCAGACCCCCGCGGGGCCCGACGCCGTCCTCGACCTTTCGGACGGGACCAGCGGCGCACGCCGCGCCGAGCCCCGGTCCTGACCACCCCAGCGCGCCCCACGGGACGCACCCAAGGAGCCTGACATGTCAGATCTCATCAACACCGGACTGGTCCTGCTGGACCGGGACCTGGGCGGATCCACGGACAGCGTGATCCGCGCACTGGCCGCCACCGTGCACGCCGAGGGGCGGGCGAAGGACACCGACTCCCTCGCCGCGGACGCGCTCGCGCGGGAGGCCAAGAACGCCACGGGCATCCCGGGCGGCATCGGCATCCCGCACTGCCGTTCGGAGGCGGTCACCCAGGCGACCCTCGTCATGGCGCGGCTCGCCCCCGCCGTGGACTTCGGCGCGAAGGACGGCCCCGCGGACATCGTCTTCTTCATCGCGGCCCCGGCCGGTGCGGACCAGGAGCACCTGAAGCTGCTCTCCAAGCTGGCCCGCTCGCTCATGAAGAAGCCCTTCGTGGCGTCGCTGCGGGCAGCGCAGTCGCCGCAGGAGGTCGTGGACATCGTGGACCGGGCCCTCGGCCTGGCACCCCCGGCCGACGACGCCGCCCCGGCCACCGCCGCGGGCACCTCCGGTGAGGGGGCCGCGGCCGCACAGGGCACGGGGGCACCAGCCGCCGCCGGCTCGACCGCCGCCGCAGCTGCGGGGACTCCCGCCACCGGAGCGGCCGGCACCAGTGCGGTCGGCAGCAACGCCGCCGGGACCAGCGGAGCAGGAACCTCGGCAGCTGGAACCGCCGCGGCCGGCACCGGGGCGGCCGCCGCGGAAACCGGGACGGCGCCGGCCGGACCGCGCCACATCGTGGCCGTGACCGCGTGCCCCACCGGCATCGCGCACACCTACATGGCCGCGGATGCGCTGAGCAACACCGCCGAGGAGATGGGGGTGGACCTGCAGGTCGAGACCCAGGGCTCCTCGGGCGCCACGCGCCTGAACCCCGCGGTGATCGCCTCCGCCGAGGCCGTCATCTTCGCCACGGACGTGGACGTCCGCGAGCGCACCCGTTTCGCGGGGCTGCCGTACATCGCCTCCGCCGTGAAGCGGGGGATCGACGAGCCGCGGGAGATGATCGAGGAGGCCCTCGCGGCCGCGGACGACCCCCGCGCACCGAAGGTCACCGGTGACGGGACCGACGCCGCCGCGGCCGTGACGGGCAGCGAGGGCTGGGGCTCCCGCATCCGCAAGGCCGTGATGACGGGCGTGAGCTACATGATCCCGTTCGTGGCCGCGGGCGGTCTGCTCATGGCCATCGCGTTCATGATCGCGGACCCCGTGCTGGTGGCCCAGCAGGCGGACGACATCCTGGGGACCGCGACGCTGGGCAATCTCGGCGACGTGTCGCTGGGCATGTACCTCGGCGCCGTGCTGTTCAAGATCGGCAACCTGGCGATCAGTCTGCTGGTCCCCGCGCTCGCGGGTTACATCGCCTACGGGCTCGCGGACCGTCCGGGCATCGCTCCGGGCTTCGCCGCCGGTCTCGTGGCGAACTTCATGGGCGCAGGCTTCATCGGCGGCATCGTGGGCGGTCTGCTCGCCGGCCTGTGCGCGTACTGGCTGACACTGCCCAAGCTGCCGCGCTGGCTCGGCTCGCTGATGCCCGTGGTGATCATCCCGCTGCTGGCCTCGCTGTTCGCGGGCGGACTGCTGTTCCTGGTGATCGGCGGGCCCATCGCCATGTTCATGACCTGGCTGACCTCCGTGCTCGCCGGCATGAGCGGCGCCTCCGCCGTGACGCTGGGTGCCGTCCTGGGCCTGATGATGTGCTCTGACCTGGGCGGTCCCATCAACAAGGTGGCGTACTCCTTCGCGGTGGCCGGTCTCGGTGCCGCGACCGCGACCAACACCGCCCCGCAGGAGATCATGGCCACCGTGATCGCCTCGGGCATGGTTCCTCCGCTGGGCCTGGCCCTGGCCTCGACCGTGCTGGGCCGCAGGTACTTCACGGCGGCCGAGCGCGAGAACGGCAAGACGTCGTGGCTGCTCGGCGCGTCCTTCATCTCCGAGGGTGCGATCCCGTTCGCCGCGGCGGACCCGCTGCGCGTGATCCCGGCATCCATGCTCGGCGGTGTGGTCACCGGTGCCATGACCATGGCGTTCGGAGTCACCTCGGCAGCCCCGCACGGCGGCATCTGGATCCTGCCCGTGATCGACGGCCGCCTCGCGTTCGTGGCGTCCATCCTGGTGGGCACCGTGATCACCGGCGTGGTGGTGACCGTCCTCAAGCGTTTCGGTCACGTGGAGAAGAGCGTGGGTGAGGTCCCGGGCGTCCCGCAGACCAAGCAGACAGTGGAGGTGTGAGAACCATGAGCGAGCAGGACATGATGAACGAGCAGCCGCGGCGGGACACGCTGCACGGCGTGGGCGTCAGCCCGGGACGCGTCATCGCGCCCCTGGTGCACATGGCGCCCGCCGTGAGCGAGCCGCCGGAGGACGAGGCGCTGGAGGGGGACGCGGAGACCGCGACTGACCGTCTCAAGGCCGCAGCGCTCGCCGTGAAGGCGGGGCTGAAGGAGCGCGCCGCGCGGGCCCGTTCCGAGTCCGCCGCGGAGGTGCTCAAGGCCACTGCGCTGATGGCAGGGGACAAGGCGCTCGTGAAGAACGCGAGCAAGCTCGTCACGGAGCAGCGGCTGAGCCCGGAGCGCGCGCTGTGGCAGGCCGCGACCGCGTACGCGGACCAGATGCGCGCCATGGGCGGCTACATGGCTGAGCGTGCCGCGGACATCGAGGACGTGCGGGCGCGCATCGTCGCCGAGCTGCGCGGTGAGGATGCCCCGGGGGTGCCGCAACGCCGTGAGCCGTTCGTGCTCACCGCCGAGGACCTCGCACCCGCGGACACCGCGGTGCTGGACCCGGACGTCGTCGTCGCGCTCGTCACCGCGTCCGGCGGCCCGCAGTCGCACACCGCCATCCTGGCCCGCAACCTGGGACTGCCGGCCGTGGTGGCGGTCGAGGGTGTGCTCGACGTCGCCGGGGAAGCGCCCGTCTTCGTGGACGGTGCCGCAGGGACCGTTGTCGTGGCCCCCGGGGAGACCGAGCAGGAGGCCGTGCGGGCGTGGCAGCGCGCGTCCGAGCAGCTGGCGTCCTTCGCCGGGCGCGGCGCGCTCTCGGACGGCACGGTGGTCCCGCTGCTCGCCAACGTGGGCACGGGCGACGACGCCCGGGCCGCCGCGGAGGCCGGTGCGGAGGGCGTGGGCCTGCTGCGCACCGAGTTCTGCTTCCTGGGCCGGGACAGCGAGCCCACCGTGGAGGAGCAGGCGGATGCGTACACCGAGGTCTTCGAGGCGTTCCCGGGGCGCAAGGTGGTCGTGCGCACGCTCGACGCAGGCGCGGACAAGCCCCTGCCGTTCCTCACGGACGCCACCGAGCCCAACCCCGCGCTGGGCGTGCGCGGCTACCGCACGGACTGGACCACCCCGGGCGTGCTGGAGCGCCAGCTCGAGGCGATCGCCGTCGCCAAGCAGCGCAGCACCGCGGACGTGTGGGTCATGGCTCCCATGATTGCGACCGTGGGGGAGGCAGCCCGCTTCCACGACCTCGTGGTCGCGGCGGGTCTGAAGGTCAGCGGCGTCATGGTGGAGACTCCCGCCGCCGCGATCACCGCGGAACAGATCCTGGAGCGCGTGGACTTCGTGTCGCTGGGGACCAACGACCTCACGCAGTACACGATGGCCGCGGACCGCATGCTCGGCTCCCTGGCCGATCTGAACTCCCCGTGGCAGCCTGCCGTGCTGCGAATGATCCAGGCCACCGCGCGAGGGGCTGCACAGGCCTCCGAGCGCGGCGGGGAGCACAAGAACGTGGGCGTGTGCGGCGAGGCTGCCGCAGACCCGGCGCTCGCCGTGGTCCTCGTGGGACTGGGGGTGGACACGCTGTCCATGAGCCCGCGGTCCCTTGCCGCGGTCTCCGCCGTCCTCGCCCGCGTGGACGCCGCTGAGGCCCGGCGGCTCGCGGAGCTTGCGCTGCACGCGACGAGTGCCCAGGAGGCGAAGGAGGCGGTGCGGGCCGAGCTGCCCGTGCTCGCGGACCTGGGACTGTGAACCCGCGCGGCGGCCCTCGCCCACAGCCGGGCAGCGCCGCCGCGCCACCCCGACCACCGAAGAACGAAGAACAAGGAGTACGACAATGACCGAACGCACCGCCACCGTGGCCTCCCGAGTGGGCCTGCACGCGCGCCCCGCCGCGATCTTCGCCGAGGCCGCAGGCGAGTACGAGAACCTCGAGATCACCATCCGCGCCGAGGGCGAGGACGCCGAAGAAGGCATGGACGCCGCGTCCGTGCTGTCCCTGATGTCCCTGGGCGCGTCCCACGGGGACAAGGTGGTGCTCGCCGCCGAGGGCGACGGCGCCGAGGCGGCCCTCGAGCACCTCGCCGGAATCATCGAGACGGACCTCGACGCCGAGTGAGCCGTCCCGCGGTGCGGACGCCGGGTCTTCTTCACGGAGGGCCCGGCGTCCGCCGTCCGGGGGTAGCCTGACCGGCATGGTTCGTTCTCTGATTCTGGCCGGTCTGGCCGCCGCCACCCTCGTCACGGTCCTCGCGGCCGTCCTCGGTCCCTGGGGGTGGTGGATCCCCGCCGTCGTGTTCCTCGCGCTGCTGCTCGTGGGGATCCGCGACGCCACGCAGCGCCGGCACTCGATCCTGCGCAACTTCCCCGTGCTGGGGCACATGCGGTTCTTCCTGGAGAAGATCCGCCCCGAGATCCAGCAGTACTTCATCGAGCGCAACTACGACGGCAAGCCGTTCGACCGTGACCAGCGCTCCCTCGTCTACTCCCGCGCCAAGGGCTTCAAGGGGGACAAGGCGTTCGGCACGGAGCTTGACGTCAACGCCCCGGGCTACGAGTACTTCGTGCAGTCCATCGCCCCCAAGCCCGCGCCGGAGGACGAGCACCGCGTGCGCCTGGGCGGGCCGGACTGCCGCCAGCCCTACGACGCCTCCCTGCTCAACATCTCCTCCATGAGCTTCGGCTCCCTGTCCAAGAACGCGGTGCTCGCCATGAACAAGGGCGCCGCGAAGGGCGGGTTCGCGCAGGAGACGGGCGAGGGCGGGCTGACCGGGTACCACCTGGCGCACGACGCCGACATCTTCTGGGAGTTCGGCTCAGGGTACTTCGGCACGCGGGACGCAGACGGCAACTTCGACCCGGAGATCTTCCGCCGCAAGGCCACCCTGCCGCAGGTCAAGGCCATCAACATCAAGCTCTCCCAGGGCGCCAAGCCGGGGCTGGGCGGTGTGCTGCCCGGGGCCAAGGTGACCGAGGAGATCGCCGAGGCGCGCGGGGTGCCCGTGGGACAGACGTGCATCTCCCCGGCGAGCCACTCGGCGTTCACCACCCCGCGGGAGCTCATCCGTTTCATCGCCCGGCTGCGGGAGCTCTCGGACGGCAAGCCGATCGGCTTCAAGCTGTGCGTGGGCTCGCGCGTGGAGGTGCTGGCCATGTGCAAGGCCATGATCGAGGAGGGCGTGACCCCGGACTTCATCATCGTGGACGGCTCCGAGGGCGGGACCGGTGCGGCGCCGCTGGAGTACCAGGACCACGTGGGCACCCCGCTCGTTGAGGGGCTCATCCTGATGCACAACGCGCTCGTGGGCTCGGGGCTGCGCGAGCGCATCAAGCTCGGCTGCGCGGGGAAGATCACCTCAGGGCACGACATCGTGCGCCACATCATCCAGGGCGCGGACTTCTGCATGAGTGCCCGCGCCATGATGATGGCCGTGGGCTGCATCCAAGCGCAGGCGTGCCACACCAACAAGTGCCCGGTGGGCGTCACCACGCAGAACCCGCAGCTCTACAAGGCGCTGGACGTCGAGGACAAGGGTGACCGCGTGGAGCGCTACCACCGCCTCACGGTGCAGGAGGCGGGGCAGATCATCTCCACCATGGGCTGCGAGCACCCGGAGGAGCTCACCCGCGAGATGCTGCGCCGCAAGGTCACCGCAACCCAGAGCATCTCCTACGAGTCGCTCTACCGCTGGCTGCAGCCGGGCGAGCTCTTCGACGGCGTGGAGGGTGGCTGGGGCGAGGACTGGCGCTACGCGGACCCGGACCGCTTCACCGCGGGTCACCCCGGCAAGTACGTGTTCAACGACCGCAGCCCCCTGGTTCCCGGTGGCGTGATCCCCGCGGTGGACCATGCTCCCGAGCGGGTCACGGTGGGTGGCGCGGCGGTCGGTGCCGAAAGCCACCACGACGACGCCGCGAGCACAGGCACACGGGCGGCGACACCGGCGTCGGGCGCGGGACAGGGCGACGAGGACACCACGACCGGCACGAGCAGACGCCCGGAGGGCCAGCCCGGCACCGAGGCTGGTGCGCAGCACACCACGCGGGACCCGTCGCCGGACGCGGAGCACGTGGACCCGGCGGAGGACTCCCGCACCCGGGACCCGGGGCTCGCCTGAGTCCGGGGGATACCATGTGAGGCGGCGGCGCCCCAGCGGTGCCCGCCCGACAACGTCAGAGCACGTCCGCGGTACAGGAGTGAGAGACCCTTGCGAGAATTCACGGCACGTTTTGCGACCGGCCAGGAAGTAGCCGAGTGGGACTCCCACGTCACCGCCAACCCCTCGGGCGGCAACCTGCTCCAGTCCGAGGCGTTCGCCGAGGTCAAGAAGGACCACGGCTGGAAGCCGGTGCACGTGGTGTACGAACCCACGGACGGCTCGCAGCCCAGCTACAACCTGGTGCTGGAGAAGTCCGTTCCTGTGCTCGGCAAGCTCTGGTACATGATCAAGGGCCCGGACGTGGCGAGCGTGGACGACATCCCCGGCATCGTCGCGGCCAACGAGCGCTTCGTGGCCGGTGCCGCCCACGGCGTGTTCGCCATCAAGTACGAGCCCGAGATCCTCGCCTCGGACTACGCCGCCGGGGTCTTGGCGCGCAGCGGACTCGTGAAGTCCTTCGAGATCCAGCCCAACGACTCCACCGCCGTGCTCGACACGGACATGGACGAGAAGGCCCTGCTGAAGTCCCTGCACTCGCGCGGGCGCAACGCCGTGCGCCGCGCCACCCGTGAGGGCTGCGAGGTGGAGCAGGTGCCGCTGACCGAGGAGAACATGCGGGCCATGTACGCCCTCATGGACTCCGTGGGCCAGGGCAACGCCAAGGTGAACCTGCGATCCTACGACTACTACAGGGCGTTCTGGACCGGCTTCGAGCGCCGCGGCCAGGGCCGGCTCTACTTCACGTACGAGGACGGCAGGCCCTCCGTGGGCGCGTACGTGATCGCCTACGGGAACAAGGGCACGTACAAGGACGGCGGCTCCAAGCCCCGCCGGAAGCAGTACGGCGACTCCCACCTGGTGCAGTGGAGCGCCATCACGGACCTGAAGCGGGACCACGGGATCGTGCAGTACGACTTCTGCGGCACTCCGCCCTCGGACCAGCTCAAGAACAAGGAGCACCACTACTACGGGCTCGGGCTGTTCAAGACGAGCTTCACGAAGACTGTCGTGGACTACGTAGGAGTTTGGGACCAGCCGCTCAGCCGGGCGAAATACGCTGTGTGGACCAGCGTGGCGGAGAAGGTCCAGCGCCAGCTCTGGGTGCGCCGCACCGGTCAGCCGTTCTACTGAGCCGGCCACCCACCTGAGCGGACACCCCGCCACCACGGCGCGCTCGCGGCTCACCCGCGGGCGCGCCACCACATGACAGACGAGTAGGACCTGCGGCGGCAGGGGAGGTTCATCCGACGTGAGCGTGACCGATCAGCTGACGCGTCTGGCGCACCAGGGATACCCGTCCTCGGGCGAGTCTGGGGACTCCGGGGGAGTCAACGGCGAGCCTTTCGGCCCTGGCGGGGACACCGCTCTGCACGCCGCGGTGCGGGGCACGGCACCGCGGCGCCGGATCGCGCCTACCGCCCGTCCCACCGAGGAGCAGGCGGCGCAGGCGCAGCGGTGCAGCGTGGCCGCGCACACGGCTCCCGGCGCGACGACGACGCCCCGCCTCCCTGACAAGCACGCCCCGGGTACGCACACTCCGGCCACGGCGTCGCCGAAGGCCACCGCCCTGCCGGTGCTCACCCCGCGCCAGATCGCGGAGCACCGGGCGGACAGCGGCCACCGCAGCGGGGTCCCCGCAGCGCTGGCCGAGCCGATCGGCAGCGTCTCGCGGCGCAGCGCGGCGGCCTCGACGTCCCCGGTCGAGCGGCCCGAGACGGTCGCGCACGAGATCGCACCGGCCACCACCGCCATTCCTCGCGCCACCTACCCGGCCACGAGGGTCAAGCCGAGCCGGGCGCCCCGTTCCCTGCTGCGCTCGCTCGTGCAGGGGGACACCGCCCCCACCGCCCCCATGCGGGTCGTGGACCGGCTCACCGCCACTCCGTTCCAGCACCTGCGCAAGTTCGGCGACAGCACGGAGCGCCAGGCCCGGCGCACCCTGAACTTCGCCCTGCGCCTGGCCGAGACCATGTTCCACTACGGTGCGGACGCCCTGGACGTGGAGAACGCGATCATCGCGGTGTGCGCCACGTACGGGGTGGAGAACCTGGACGTGGACATCACCAACCAGTCCGTGACGATCAACTACGTGGCGGAGAGCACCACTACGGGCAAGCTGGGCCGCGCAGCGTCGACCTCGAAGGACGCCCGCGGCGAGGGCGGCTCGAGCGCCCACCCGACCACCTCCTTCGACGGGGTCCCGGGCACCACGGCGGAGCACCGCCGGGCCGCGCCGTCCCAGGAGTCCCCCCAGGACCGGGACGAGCACGACCCGTGGGGGGACTCCACCACCTCGAGCCACACCGTGATGCGCGTGGTGCGCTCGTGGACGGACAACTACGCCGGTCTCGCCGACTCCCACCAGCTCGTGACCCGCATCATCGAGGGTGAGATGCCCCTGCGGGAGGCCGAGCGGGAGCTCAAGGAGATCAACGCCCGCCCCAAGCCGTACCCCCGGTGGATGGTACTGGCCGCGACGATCATCGCCGCGGGCACCCTGACCCTCGCGCTGGGCGGCACGATCGTGGGCGCGGTGGTGGCCATGGGCTCGGCCACCGTGGTGCAGCTCGTCACGGCCAAGCTGGGCGCGTGGCGGATCCCCGAGTTCTTCTCCCTGGGCGCCAACGCGCTGGTGATCACCCTGATCGCCATGGTGATCTCCGCACTGGGGGTGGAGCTGTACCCACCGAAAGTCATCGCCGGTGGGCTCATCATGTTGCTGCCCACCACCCGCATGGTCTCCACCATGCAGGACGCGATCAACGGCTTCCCCGTGACCGCAGCGGGCCGGCTGCTCTCCACCGCGATGGCATTCCTCGCCATCGTGGCGGGGATCGCGATCGGCGTCTCGCTGACCGTCCGACTGGCGGACGTGCCGGGCATCGACATCTCACAGTCGAGCTTCACTCCCGCGGGGGCACTGCGCAACGTGGTCTTCATGCTGGTCTCCACGGCGCTCGTCGCGGTGCTGATGCAGGCCAAGCCCCGGCACATCCCACCGGCACTGCTCGCGGCCTTCGCCGGGCTGCTCGTCTACCACGGGATCGGTCTCGTGGATCCCGGGGCGCGGCTGGCCACAGGCGCGGCCGCGGTGGTCAGCGGCTGCGTGGCGGCTCTGCTGGCGGCCCGCGCGCGCATCCCCCAGGCCGTGCTGGCCATCCCCGCCATGACGTTCCTGCTGCCCGGGCTCACACTCTTCCGCGGCATGTACGCCATCACGGTGGAGAACGAGACCGCGGGGCAGGGGATCACCGAGCTGCTCAACGCCATGGCCTCGATCGTGCTGCTGGCCGCCGGCGTGGTGCTCGCCAAGTACCTCATGCGCCCGTTCATCGAGCAGATGCAGCACCTCTCCCAGCGGCGCAACCGCCGCCGCTGAGGAGCTGACGGGTAGCCGCAGCCCTCTGATGTCTCAGCGCCCGGGCTGCTAGAGGATCTTCCCCACGGGCAGCTTCTTCTCCGCCTGGAAGACGTCCTCGGTGCGCCCGCCGGCCCAGTACCCCGACAGAGACACCCTGGAGCGGTCCAGGCCGCGCTGGTCGAAGAGCACCGCACGCGCAGCCTTCATGGCCTCGCGCTCGCCGTGCACGAAGGCCTGCACACCGCTGACGTCCTCGGGCCACGCGGCGTCCGCGATGCCCTGCACGAGCGCACGCTCACCGGGTGCCTCATCCGCGCGGTGCACCCACCGCACCGTGATCCCCTCCGGGACGGCCACGACCGAGAGGTCGAGCTCGTGGGCGGCGTCCTGGACCTCCAGGACCACCTCGCCCCGTGCGGAGACGGGCAGGGCCTCGAGATTCGCGAGCACGGCGGGCACGGCGGCGTCGTCGCCCGCGAAGAGGCTCCACGTGGCGTCCGGGTCCGGCATCCACTTGCCTCCGGGGCCGAGCGCCACCAGGCGGTCGCCGGGCGCGGCGGCGTCCGCCCACGGCCCGGCGTAGCCCTCGGAGCCGTGCAGGGCGACGTCGATCCACACCTCACCGGCGGCGGGATCCGTGCGGCGCAGGGTCATATGGCGGGAGACCGGCTGGTCCTCGGGGGCGGAGGTGTCCCGGACCTCCCAGTAGTCCGGCAGGGCGCCCGGGGCGGTGGCCGCGAGCGTGGTCTCCGAAAAGAAGATCAGCTTGACGTACTTCTCCGGGGCCTCGATGTCCTGGAAGTCCTGCGCGTTGTCGACGTGGCAGACCAGCCGGACCATGGCCGGGGAGAGCTGCAGGCGCTCGGCGACGGTGAGCTCGAGCTGGGGCTTGCGGGGACGTGCTGGAGCGGTTGTCATGCCTTCAGCTTAGGTGATCCTAACCTGGTAGCTCCCACGAGACGGGGTCCGCGCCCTGCTCCTGCAGCAGGGCGTTGGTGCGGGAGAAAGGGCGGGAGCCGAAGAAGCCGCGGGACGCGGAGAGCGGCGAGGGGTGGGCGGACTCCACCGTGGGCGCGCCGCCCAGCCAGGCCGCGGTGCCGCGCGCGTCGCGGCCCCACAGGATTCCCACGAGGGGCTGCTCGCGTGCGCCCAGGGATCGGATCGCGCACTCCGTGACCGCCTCCCAGCCCTTGCCCCGGTGCGAGGCCGGGGCACCGGCCTGGACGGTGAGCACCCTGTTGAGGAGCATGACCCCCTGCCCGGACCACGGGGAGAGGTCCCCGTGGTCCGGCGGGGCGATACCGAGGTCCGACTGCAGCTCCGCGTAGATGTTCTTCAGTGAGCGCGGCACGGGACGCACGTCCGGGGCCACGGAGAAGGAGAGCCCCATCGCGTGGCCCGGAGTGGGGTAGGGGTCCTGCCCCACGATCAGCACCTTGATGTCGGACAGCGGCTCGCGGAACGCGCGGAAGATGTTCTCCCCGGCCGGCAGCGTGTGGCGGCCCTGGGCGTGCTCGGCCCGCAGGAACTCGCCCATCGCGCGGATCTGACCCTCGACCGGTTGCAGGGCTTGCGCCCACTCCTCGTGCATGATCTCGTGCAGCGGACGCTGGGCGTTCACGGGGCCTCCCTGTGTCGGGTGCGGCGCGCACGGAGTGCTGGCGTGCGCGTTAGGGTGGGGACCATGTCTACCACGGGGGAGGAGCTCGACGAACTGGACCGCGCGATCCTGGAGCTGGAGTCCCAGCACTGGAAGTACCGGGGAGCCAAGGAGTCGGCGATCCGCTCGCGGCTGGGGCTGAGCCCTGTGCACTACTACCAGCGGCTCAACGCACTGATTTCCTCCGAGGCCGCCGCCCGGCACTCGCCCATGCTGATCTCGAGGCTGCGCCGCGCCCGCTCGCGCTGAGCGGTTTCCCTGCGGGCCGTGCCATACTCGGCGCCAGTCCGCGAGCCGCCCCGTGGAGCGCGCTGCACACTGTCCAGGAGAGCCAGACCATGAGCGAGTACCCCCGCGACGAGTTCGACGACGTCCCCGAGGACGGCGCCCGCCAGGGCGCGCACCGGGGCCACAACCCCGCCGCCCGCACCGGCTCCCGACGAGAGTTCCGTGCGATCCTCGTGACCGGGCTGCTTGCGCTCGCCCTCGGTGCCGTGTGCTTCGTCAATGCTCCGCGCACGGAGCAGGACATGTCGGCCTCCGCGCCGGCGGGCGCGGCGTCCGCGGTCGCCTCCGTGCCGGGGAACCGGCTGGCGCAGGCGGGGACGACGACGTCGCCCGTGGCCCTACTGGGTCAGGTGGCCGCGCTCTGAGGCACCGCGTTCAGCCAATGATGAAACCGGCGCCCCGTGGTGGCCTCTCGGTTGCGGTTCCTCGCGCGCCGGTGCCACTATTGTTTTAGCACTCAGTCGAGTGGACTGCTAACCGGGTCCGGTGGCGGTTCTCGGCATCCGGGTGAAACCACATCACGGTGAGGTGGACGCGGCGCGGTGAGGATCGTGCTGCGTTCCCGTCCGTCGCGGGCACCGTGATAACACGTCTTGTTTGTCAACCGTCCAGGAGGGACGAAACACATGGCAAAGATGATCGCATTCGACGAAGAAGCACGCCGCGGTCTGGAGAAGGGCCTGAACACCCTTGCGGACGCCGTGAAGGTCACGCTCGGCCCCCGCGGGCGCAACGTGGTCCTGGAGAAGTCCTGGGGCGCGCCCACCATCACCAACGACGGTGTCTCCATCGCCAAGGAGATCGAGCTCGAGGAGCCGTACGAGAAGATCGGCGCCGAGCTCGTCAAGGAGGTCGCCAAGAAGACCGACGACGTCGCCGGTGACGGCACCACCACGGCCACCGTGCTCGCCCAGGCCCTCGTGAAGGAAGGCCTGCGCAACGTGGCCGCGGGAGCGGACCCGCTGTCCCTGAAGCGCGGCATCGAGAAGGCCGTCGCCGCCGTGACCGAGCAGCTGCTGTCCTCTGCCAAGGAGATCGAGACCGAGGAGGAGATCGCCGCCACCGCGTCCATCTCCGCCGCCGATCCCGAGATCGGCAAGCTCATCGCCGAGGCGATGGAGAAGGTCGGCAAGGAAGGCGTCATCACCGTCGAGGAGTCCAACACCTTCGGGCTGGACCTCGAGCTGACCGAGGGCATGCGCTTCGACAAGGGCTACCTCTCCGGCTACTTCGTCACGGACGCGGACCGCCAGGAGGCCGTCCTCGAGGATCCCTACATCCTCATCGTGAACTCCAAGATCTCGGCCGTGAAGGACCTCGTCCCCGTGCTCGAGAAGGTCATGCAGACAGGCAAGCCGCTGCTGATCATCGCCGAGGACGTGGACGGCGAGGCGCTGGCCATGCTGGTGCTGAACAAGATGCGCGGTGCCGTGAAGTCCGTGGCAGTCAAGGCCCCCGGCTTCGGCGACCGCCGCAAGGCGCAGCTCGCGGACATCGCGATCCTCACCGGCGGCCAGGTCATCACCGAAGAGGTCGGTCTCTCGCTCGAGTCCGCCACGATCGACCTGCTGGGCCAGGCCCGCAAGGTCGTTGTGACCAAGGACGAGACCACCATCGTGGACGGTGCCGGCACGCAGGAGGAGATCGAGGGCCGTGTGGCTCAGATCCGCGCGGAGATCAACAACTCCGACTCCGACTACGACCGCGAGAAGCTGCAGGAGCGCCTGGCCAAGCTGGCCGGTGGCGTGGCAGTGCTCAAGGCCGGTGCGGCCACCGAGGTGGAGCTCAAGGAGCGCAAGCACCGTATTGAGGATGCCGTGCGCAACGCCAAGGCAGCCGTGGAGGAGGGCATCGTCGCCGGTGGCGGTGTGGCCCTCATCCAGGCCGGCGCCAAGGTGTTCGAGGCCCTCGACCTCTCGGGTGACGAGGCCACGGGCGCGAACATCGTGAAGGTCGCCATCGACGCGCCGCTCAAGCAGATCGCGCTGAACGCCGGTCTGGAGCCGGGCGTGGTGGTCGACAAGGTGCGCGGGCTCGAGACCGGATGGGGCCTCAATGCCGCCACCGGCGAGTACGAGGACCTCATGGCCGCGGGCATCAACGACCCCGTCAAGGTGACCCGCTCTGCTCTGCAGAACGCGGCGTCCATCGCCGGGCTGTTCCTCACCACGGAGGCCGTGGTGGCGGACAAGCCCGAGCCCGAGGCCGCCAGTGCGGGTGCGGGCGCCGATCCCATGGGTGGCATGGGCGGCATGATGTGATCTGCCCTCAATGAGGGATCCTCCCCGGCCGGTTCACTGGTCGGGAGGAGAACCGGAAGGACCCCGGGTACGCAGTGCGCGCGCCCGGGGTCCTTCTGCGTGTCGGGGTGCTTTGGAAGGATGTGTCCATGACGATCATCGCTTCCGCGGACGGCTCCGCGCTCGGCAACCCAGGCCCCGCGGGCTGGGCCTGGTACATCGACCCCACCTCGTGGCAGGCGGGGGGATGGGCGCACGGCACCAACAACCAGGGTGAGCTGACGGCGGTGCTGAACCTCCTGGAGGCGACCCGGCACCGCCGGGACGAGCCCCTGCGCGTGCTGTGCGACAGCCAGTATGTGATCAACTCCGTCACCAAGTGGATGCCCGGGTGGAAGAAGAAGGGCTGGAAGAAGCGGGACGGGAAGCCCGTGCTGAACGTGGACATCATGAAGGCCCTGGACAGGGAACTGGCCGGGCGGGACGTCAGCTTCGAATGGGTGAAGGGTCATGCCGGCCACGAGCTGAACGAGGCCGCGGACGAGCGCGCCCGCGCCATGGCCATGGCCTACCAGAAGCGCATGGATCCAGCCCGGATGCCCGTGGGCCCGGGCTTCCGCGACGACGCAGCCGCCGTCACCGTCGACGACGCCACCGTGACCGCCACGACCGTGAGCGGCCCGGACGAGCAGCCGGACCTGTTCTCCGAGCTCGCGCTGGGCGAGGACCTCTCGGGCCCGACTCATCCGGCGGACCCGTCCTCGGCTCCGGGCGACGCATCCACCGGCGCAGGCAGCCACGGAGGCTTTCCCCCGCACCTGGTGGTGGATGCGGTGTCACGGGAGATGGCGGTGCTCCGTTCCACCGCGCAGCAGCACGGCGCTGTGGACTTCCTGCACCGGGAGGCACTGTGTGTGGACACCCACGGCCGCTGCCTCACGGGGGAGGACGTCCTGGAGGTCCTGCGGGGTTCGGGGGCGGTGGACGAGACCCGGGTGACGAGTCTGGGCTCGGGCTCCTACCACCTGAGCTACCGCTCGGAGGAGCCCTCCGCGGTGACTCGCCGCAGCTCGGTGTGGGTCCGGGAGGACCAGCACAACGAGATGGGGCCGTGGCTGCTGCGCTACCACCAGGTCACCGCAGAGCACTGAGCGCGGTTCACCCCGCGAACATGCGCGCGTTGGCGGCCTCCGTCTCCGCGTACTGGGTGCCTGCGGCGGCGAGCGCCTGGTTGATCTGGGCAACCGCCTGCTCCATCTGCGCCTGGGCAGAGCGCCACGAGCGGAACGCCTCCTGGAAGCTCGCGGACGCGGTGCCGGTCCAGGAGGCTTCGAGGTCCGCGAGCGTTCCGGTCATGCCGTTGACCTCGGCGCTGAGCCGCTCGATGTGGCCGTGTGCCTGCTGAGACTTGGCGGCGATGGTGTCGCTGTCGACGACGAAGTGGGCCATGGTATTCCTCCCCGGAAACGGTGGTGATCCCGGCGCGGTGCCGGTCACGCCACGGTAGGTCCGGGGCCGGGTGGGCGACCCGGTCCGGGGCGGGGCTGGGGACTCAGACGTCGTCGGGTGCGCTGTCCACAGGTTTCGAGTGGGGGATCCGCACGGTGAAGGTGGCGCCGCCTCCCTCGGTCTCGGTGAGTTTCACGGAGCCTTCGTGCTGGTCGACCACCGCCGCGACGATGGACAGTCCTAGCCCCGTGCCACCCGTCTCGCGCGTGCGGGAGGAGTCGGCGCGGTAGAAGCGCTCGAAGACGCGCTCGGCGTCCTGCCCGTGGATGCCGGGGCCGTGGTCGCGGACCTGCAGCACCGCCGTGAACTCGCCGTCCACCGCGGACTCCAGCCCCACGGCCAGCTCGAGGGGCGAGCCGGCCGGGGTGTAGCGCAGTGCGTTGGTGAGCAGGTTCGCCACCACCTGCCGCAGCTTGGACTCGTCGCCGTGCACCCACGCCTCCTCCGGCGTGGAGTCGTGCAGCCCCCGGACCACCACCGAGCGGTCGGGAGCGGTGGCGTGGGCGTCCGAGGCGGCGTCATAGGCGAGGTGCAGGAGATCCACGGCGCGGTTGGCGGCCACGCGGCGCTCGTCGAGCCGAGCCAGGGTGAGCAGGTCCTCCACGAGCTGCGTCATGCGCTTGGACTCGGACTCGATGCGCTCCATCGCCTTGCCCACGTCCTCCGGGGTCTGCAAGGCGCCGTGGCGGTAGAGCTCGGAGTAGCCACGGATCGAGACGAGCGGGGTGCGCAGCTCGTGGGAAGCGTCCGCCACGAAGCGGCGCAGCTTGGTCTCAGAACGGGTGCGGGCGTCGAAGGCGTCCTCGATGTGGCCCAGCATGGCGTTGAGCGAGGCGGAGAGCTGACCGATCTCCGTCTGCGGGTTGTAGCCCTCCATGCGCTGGGAGAGGTCGCCGTCCGCGATCCGCGCGGCGGTGGCTTCCACCTGGCGCAGCGGCTGGAACGCGCGGGTCACCATGACCCAGCCCACCGTCATGGCCGCAAGCAGCGTGGCGAGTCCGAAGCTGAACGTCAGCAACCCCACCCCGGAGATGATCGCCGTTGTGCGGTCCAGGGGCTGGGCCACGGCCACGGACATGTCGAACATGGTCAGTTTCGTGGCCACCACCCGCCACTTGCGCTCGGGGGCACCCACGGAGCCGACAGTCTGTGCCTGCCCGTCGTGGGAGCGCACGTAGTCCAGTGTCAGTCCGCTGAGGTCCGGGGTGGCCTGCTGCTGGGAGGTGCTCGAGCTGCTGCGGGCGGTTGCAATGACGTTGGCGTCCTCGTCCAGCAGGAAGCCGGAGTTGGGCACGGGCGTGGTCACGTCCCCTTGCAGCGCGCTCGTCAGCACGGGGGCGACCGTGGGGATGGAGCTCGCCAGCTCGTCGTCGATGCTTGCCACGAGGTTGTCCCGCAGCACCGAGACCGCCACCAGCGTGGTCACCAGCACGCTGACGGCCAGCAGCAGCCCCGTCAGCGCCATCAGCTGGGAGCGCAGGGAGGCGGTGCGGAACCGGCGGGCCAGGAAGTTCAACGGATCAGTGGCGCTTGTCCGAGGAGCGCAACAGGTAGCCCACGCCGCGCTTGGTGTGGATCAGGGAGGGCTGCTCGGGGTCGTTGTCGATCTTGCGCCGCAGGTAGGAGATGTAGGACTCCACGATGGAGGCATCCCCGTTGAAGTCGTACTCCCACACGTGGTCCAGGATCTGTGCCTTGGACAGCACCCGGTTGGGGTTGAGCATGAGGTAGCGCAGAAGCTTGAACTCGGTGGGGGACAGGTCGATCTCGTGGTTCCCGCGGAAGACCTCGTGGGCGTCGTCGTCGAGGACGAGATCGTCCACCTTCAGGCGGGAGTCCTCCTCCTCGAGTGGCTGGGTCCGGCGCAGTACCGCGCGGATGCGCGCCACGACCTCGTCGAGGCTGAAGGGCTTCGTCACGTAGTCGTCGCCGCCCACGGTCAGGCCGGCCACCTTGTCATCGGTATCGTCCTTGGCCGTGAGGAACAGGATGGGAAAGTGCCGCCCGGCGGCCCGTAGCTTGCGGGTCACGGAGAACCCGTCGATGTCCGGGAGCATGACGTCCAGGACGGCGAGGTCCGGCTCCTCCGCCTCGGCCTTGAGCAGGGCGTCACGGCCGTTGGCTGCGGTGACGACCTCGAAGCCCGCGAATCGCAGGGAGGTGGCCAACAACTCGAGGATGTTGGGCTCGTCGTCGACGACGAGCAGCTTTGCTTCGGGATTTTTCGCATTCACGGTCGTCAGTATCTCCAAGTTTCCTGTGCGGAATCTGTTTCTGCACCGAAGAAGCTCTGGAAGTCCAGTCGGGGAGCGCTCAGGCCCGCGAGCGGCTTCGTGCGTTGCGCAGCAGCTCCACGCACATCAGCAGGAACGCGACCGGGAGGAAGACCGCCGGGAAGAGCGTGAATCCCGCCCAGAGGACGTGCCCGCCGGTGGAGGCTACGAGCACCGCGACGATGGACAGCGCGCACAGGCCCGCAATGACCAGGGCGACGAGCAGCAGGGTGGAGATGCCGCGCGGGGAGCCCGGGGCCGCGGGACCGGGGGCGGCGGCACCCGGGGCCGTGGAGCGGGGAGCGGCGGCAGAGGTGGTGTCAGGCATGCTCCCCAAGGTACCTCTCCCACGGCACGGGGCCCGTTACGCGGTGGGTTGAATCGGCAGGGGGCCGTGCGCGGGGGAGGATAAACTGTGGATTTCGTAGGCCGCGGCGTCCCGGGACCCGAGGACGCACCGGCACAGAGGCAGCGACGAGAGACTGAGGTGATCCCCGTGCCCACGGGCAAGGTCAAGTGGTTCGACGCAGACAAGGGTTTCGGCTTCCTGGCCACCGACGACGGCCAGGAAGTGTTCCTGCACTCGTCCGCGCTGCCCCGGGGAGTCACCACGGTGAAGCCCGGGACCCGCATGGACTTCGGGATCGCAGACGGCAAGCGCGGTGCCCAGGCGCTGTCGGCGACCGTCCTGAGCACACCGCCGTCGGTGGCGCGCAACACGCGCAAGCCGGCCGAGGAGATGGCGGGGGTCACGGAGGACCTCATCCGGCTGCTGGACGGCATGTCCAACGGGCTGCGCCGCGGCCACTACCCGGACCACGCGCACGGCAGGAAGATCGCGGCCATCCTGCGCACCGTGGCGGACGAGCTCGATGTCTGAGGCTGCCGGGACCGCCACGCACGGCGGAGAAGATGCCGCCCCCGGGCAGGGCCAGGAGGCGCTGCCGGTCGAGGAGAGGGAGCAGTCCGTGACGCAAGCCCTGGGCTCGGAGCCGGAGGCGGTGCACGAGGAGGCGCTGGTCCCCGCGGGGCCCGCGCAGGACAGCGCGGGCCCCGCGCCGGTGAAGGAGTCCGGTGCGGCCGACGACGCCGCACCGGCAGCTGCCACACCCCGCGCCCGCACCGGATCGCGAGCGGCCCGCACACGCGCACCCAAGCAGGACGCCGTGCTCACGGAGGCCGTTGCGCTGGCCCGCGAGGCGGTCGTGGACTCGCCCGAGGGCGGGGCAGCCGTGGGGGAGCACCTGGGCGTGGTCGTGCACGAGGACCGGCTGCTCACGCACCTCTTCGACTGTCGGCTGCGCGGCTACCCGGGCTGGACCTGGTACGCCACCGTGGCCCGCGCGCCGCGCACCAGGCACGTGACCGTGTGCGAGTCCGGACTGGTTGCCGGCCCGGACTCCCTCCTGGCGCCGGACTGGGTGCCGTGGGAGGAGCGGATGCAGGCGATGAACGACGAGGAGGAGAACGCTCAGGAGGACGCCGAGGGTTTCGACTCCGCCGACGAGCAGACGGGCGCCGAAACGGAAAGTACTGAGCCGGCGGGCACTCAGTCGACCGACACTGGGCGGCGGGACTCCCGCCGGGATGGCGAGCCCTCCGAGGGTGGCGCGTCATCCTAGGAGGCGGGCCCCGGAAGGGGCCCGGTGCCGCTGATCCCGAGCCCCGGACCACGGGGATGTTCCGCTCCCTGAGCGTTCGCAACTACCGGTTGTGGTTCCTCGGGGCGTTCGTCTCCAACATCGGCACGTGGATGCAGCGCACGGCGCAGTCCTGGCTGGTCTTCGACGAGCTGACGGACCACGACGCGACCGCCATGGGTGTGGTCATGGCCCTTCAGTTCGTCCCGCAGCTCGTCCTGGCGCCCTACGCCGGGGTGCTGGCCGACCGCTACGACCGGCGCAGGATCCTGGTGGTCACCCAGGGCGCCATGGCACTGCTCGCCGCGGGCCTGGGTGTCCTGCTGCTGCTCGGTCTTGCAGAGCTGCCCACGGTGTACGTGTTCGCGCTCGCTCTGGGGATCGTCGCCACGTTCGACGCCCCCGTTCGTCAGACGTTCGTCTCCGAGATGGTTCCGGAAACCCACCTGTCCAACGCCGTGGCGCTGAACTCCACCTCGTTCAACTCCGCGCGGCTGATCGGGCCCGCCGTGGCCGGTGTGCTGGTCGCCGCCGTGGGCACGGGGTGGGTCTTCATGATCAACACCCTCACGTTCGGCGCCATGATCTGGGCGATCTCGCTGATCGACGACGCCCGCCTGCGGCACTCCCCACGGGCGCAGCGGGCACGCGGGCAGATCCGGGAGGGGATCAGTTACGTCCTGCACCGCCCGGACCTCGTGGCCGTGATGAGCACGATCTTCGTGATCGGCACGTTCGGCATGAACTTTGCCGTCTACCTCGCTGCTATGGCGGGCGCGGTCTTCGGACAGGGTTCCCAGGAGTTCGGCGTGCTCAACTCGATGCTCGCGGTGGGCACGGTCACGGGCGCCCTGCTGTCCGCACGGCGGGCGAGCGCCCGGCTGCGCTACATCTTCATCGGGTGCGCCGCCTTCACGGTCTCGTGCCTGGGTGCCGCCACCTCGCCGTCCCTGTGGCTGTTCGCGGCGTGGCTCGTGCCGTGCGGGGTGTCGTCCCTGACGATCATGACCACCGCGAACGCGTATGTGCAGACCACCACGTCCCCCAGCATGCGGGGTCGGGTGATGAGCCTCTACATGGCCATCTTCATGGGCGGCACGCCGATCGGCGCCCCCGCCGTGGGGTGGCTGACCGACACTCTGGGCCCCCGCTGGGGCATGGGTTCCGCGGTGGCCGCGGGCGCCGTCGGCGTGGCCGTGGGCCTGCTGTTCGCCTGGCGGGTGCGTGGCGAGCGGGCGGAACTGCGCCCGTAGCGCAGGGGGCGACGACGCCTCGGGGCCGCCTTCCCGTCCGCGAGGCCTCAGCTCAGCCCGTTGGCCACGGTCCAGTCGATGCACTCCAGCAGGGCGCGAACGTCCCGCGGGGGCACCGAGGCGAAGGTGGCGATCCGCAGCTGGTTGCGCCCGAGCTTGCGGTAGGGCTCCACGTCCACCACGCCGTTGGCGCGCAGGACGGAGGCGATCCTGGCCGCGTCCACGGCGTCGTCGAAGTCCACGGTGCAGACCACAGGGGAGCGGTGTCCGGGCTCAGCGACGAACGGGTGGGCGACGTCGCTGAGCTCGGCCCAGTCGTAGACGAGCCCGGAGGTCTCCGCGGTGCGGGCTGCCGCCCAGGGCAGGCCGCCCTGCTCGAGCAGCCACCCGAGCTGCTCGTCGAGCATCACCAGCCCGGCGAGCGCCGGGGTGTTGTACGTCTGGTGCTTGCGCGAGTTCTCCACGGCGGTGCGCAGCGACAGCACGTCCGGCATCCACCGCCCGGAGGTTGCGACGCTCTCCACCCGCTCGAGTGCGGCGGGTGAGAACGCCGCGAACCAGATGCCGCCGTCGCTGCCGAAGTTCTTCTGGGGGGAGAAGTAGTAGACGTCCGTCTCGGTGAGGTCCACCGCCATGCCCCCGGCGGCGGAGGTGGCGTCCACGACGGTCAGCGCGCCGTCGTCCGCGTGCACCCGGCGCACCGGCATGGCCACGCCGGTGGAGGTCTCGTTCTGCGGCCACGCGTAGACGTCCACGCCGGACACGGCCTCCGGCCCCTCCGGGCGCGAGCCTGCCGGGGCCTCCACGACCACCGAGGGCTCCAGGAACGGGGCCCTGTCCGTGACGCTCGCGAACTTGGAGCCGAACTCTCCGAAGGACAGGTGCTCGGCGCGGGAGGCGACCAGGCTGAAGGCGGCAGCGTCCCAGAACGTGCTGGACCCGCCCAGCCCGAGCACGATCTCGTAGCCCTCCGGCAGCGAGAAGAACTCACCCAGGCGCCGCTGCACGCGGGCCACCAGGTCCTTCACGGGCGCCTGGCGGTGCGAGGTGCCCAGCAGCGAGGCTCCCGCGCGCTTCAGCGCGGCCACCTGCGCGGCGCGCACCCTGGACGGACCCGCCCCGAAGCGCCCGTCCTCGGGCAGCAGGGACGGGGGGATCACGGGTGTGCTGGTCACGGGTACTCCTCGGGGGCGACGACGGGGTGTCACCTCCCATTGTGCCCGCACCGGGCGGGTGCCACCCGCGGACTCCGTGGGCCCGTGGGCAACTGGATACAATCGAGGAGAATCTTCGAGAACAGGCCGAACGGCATTCTCCACCACCACACGGTTGACGTGCGCGCTCCCTGCGCAGAGATCTGAGGACGAACCATGAGCGGCGATCTGATCGACACCACCGAGATGTACCTGCGTACGGTGCTGGACCTGGAGGAGGAGGGCATCACGCCCATGCGGGCACGCATCGTGGAGCGCCTGCACCACTCCGGGCCCACCGTCTCCCAGACGGTCTCCCGCATGGAGCGCGACGGCCTGCTGTCCGTGGCCCCGGACCGTTCGCTGCGGCTCACGGAAACGGGGCGCACCATGGCCGTGTCCGTGATGCGCAAGCACCGTCTCGCCGAACGGCTGCTCTCGGACGTTGTGGGCCTCGACATGGCGCACGTGCACGAGGAGGCCTGTCGCTGGGAGCACGTGATGAGCGAGCGCGTGGAGCAGCGGCTGGTGGACCTGCTGGGCGATCCCGAGACCTCTCCGTACGGCACACCCATCCCGGCGCGTGGCTCGCAGGGGGCCCCCATCACCGCCACCGAGATCTTCCAGGGGCGTACCCTGCTGGACGTCGCCACCGAGGAGGGCTCCATGCATTACGTGGTGACCCTGCTGCCGGAGGTCGTGCAGGCGGACCCTGAGCTCATCGAGATGCTCAGCTCCGCAGAGATCCTGACCGGTTCGCATGTGACTGCGCAGCTGAACCCCCGGGACGAGCACCGGGTGCTCGTGACCCGGGTGGACTCGGGCGTGTCCCTGGACCTCGACGCCGCGACCGCGCGAGCCATCCGCGTGGGGGAGCTCGACTCCTGATCCTGCCGGCTGACCCGGGTGGCCGCGGCCGGCAGGACCGCAGGAGGAGCGCCGTGGAACGGTACTTGAACCCCGGGGGGGCACCCCCGGGGTTCGTTGCGCTGCCGTGACCTTCTGGTTCCCCGGTGTGACCTTCCGCATGTGGGGACACTCACGGGCTCGGGGCGCTCGGAAGCCGGGGCTGCTCCCGGGGATCACAGTGTTCCCCCTGGTCAGAGAGCATATTCAGGGGCGTGGAGCGGTGCTGGAGAACCATCCCGGTGGGTTCCACTCATATCTACGTGGTGATCAATCAGCCCCACTGGTGAGAAGCGATGCTCAATTCGTGACCCGTTGTAATCAAAACGTGACATTTTCGTTATCTGTCCTGTACAGTCATGACCGTGCCGATCACTGGTCGGATCCGGCACTCCCGAGCGCTCGCCGAGTTCTGCCATGCGCCCCCGGGACCCGTACACAGAAATCCGCATGGCAGAAGCGGGGGAACCACTTTCCGGGTTCGTTGCAGCCCAACGAATCCTCGGGGTTAAGCCGGCACGGAGCACCACCTCGTGCGGCCGGATGTCTCCCATCCGAACCCGACAGCTCACCTCGTAGGCGCAGGGAGGAACACTCATGTCTTTCGTGAAGCACAGCACTGCCCGCCACCGTGCCGAGACGTCCTCGCACGTGGTCCGCAACTCCACCGTTGCGGCCGTGGCCGCCGGCGCCGTCGTCGCCGGTTTCGCATCCCCGGCCCAGGCCGCGGGTGAGGTCGTCGACCTCGGAACCACGTCCTACTCCGTGACGTCCTACACCACGCAGTCCAGCGGCATGCTGGCCTCCAGCTCGGGCGTCAGCACGCAGTCGAACCACTCCGCCTCCGGCGTCGTCGGCACCGCGTACGAGGGCATCGGTGGCGCCTACGTCTGGGGAGGCACCGGCTTCAAGGCCTGGGACTGCTCCGGTTTCGTGCAGTGGGTCTACGCCCAGAACGGCATCAACCTCCCGCGCACCACGTGGGCTCAGTTCGCCGCCAGCACGCCCACCTCCAACCCGCAGCCCGGCGACCTCGTGTCGCAGAACGGCGGCTCGCACGTGGGGATCTACATCGGCAACGGCCAGATGATCTCCGCTCTCAATCCTTCGCAGGGCACCCAGGTTCACGCTGTGAACGCCATGCAGGTGGACGGCTACTACAGCGTCCGCTGAATCCCTCGGGAGGCGGGCGTCCACACGGATGACCGTGCTCCCGCGCTGAGCTAGACACTTGGTCCTGCGCGCCGCCCGGAGCCCCTCGGGCACGGAAGCGGCGCGCACCGGGCCGGAACACCTGAAATCGCAAGTAACCACATCACCGCCCGCACGGTGAACCGCGGTGTCCACACCGGATGCCGAAGGCTCACCGCACTTCTCGTGCCCTGGGTGGATACGAACGTGTTAGGAAAACTCACGCATGTCGAACGAAACCGCTACCACGGCCAAGGGCCTCTTCGCCGGTAAGGCCCGCACCGTGGCCGCAGTTGCCGCCTTCTCCGGTCTGGCGCTCGCCACCACCGTGTCCGTCCAGGCCACGCAGAACGCCGACGAGCAGGCTCCCGCCGCCGCCGTGTCCGAGGCCCCGGCTTCCGAGAACACGGTCTCCGCCGAGCCCGCAGCGAAGGCCGACAAGGCCGAGAAGGCCGCCAAGTCGGAGACCAAGAAGACCGACAAGGCCGAGGCCGCCGCTCCCGCCGTGCAGACGTCCGTGGTCGAGGCCGCTCCCGTGGCCGATGTGACCCCGCTGCAGGCTCCCGCGGCCCAGGCACCCGCCACCCAGGCTCCCGTGGTGACCACCGCCTCCGAGAACGTGACCCCGGTGGCCGAGCAGGCCCCCGTGTCCCAGGGCCGCCACGCCGCCCCGGCATCGCAGCAGACCATCCAGGCCGAGGCCGCGGCACAGAACTACACCGCCGTGTCGAACACGACCATTCCCGACACCACGGGCACCCAGAGCCAGAACACCGGTTGGACCGGCCACGCCACCGCCGACGTCGAGAAGACCCAGACCCCGGTTGCCGAGACGCCCGCCTCGACCACCAAGGTCTCCACGCAGTCCACCTCCGGCCAGTCCAGCTCCGCCAAGGGCAAGGCCATCCTGGGCGCAGCTCAGGACCAGATCGGCGTCAACCAGGACTGCACCGCCCTGGTGAGCAACTCCCTGAAGGCCGTGGGTATCAACTTCCACGGCTGGCCGGCCGAGTACAAGTCGCTGGGAACCGCTGTCTCCGCCGACCAGGCGCAGGCTGGCGACATCGCCTACTACGCTGACGGCGGCGCAGGCGTGGCCCACGTGGCGATCTACGCCGGCAACGGCCAGGCCGTGCACGGCGGCTGGAACGGCAACCAGACCGTCCAGACCACCGCGAACGTGGGCTCCGGCCCCGAGTACATCCGCGTCGGCTGATTCGGATCCTCCCGGCATGGCGGTGACCAGCCGCGTGCCACACCTCGTATCGAGTCGGGACCGGTTGTGTACCCGCTCCTGGCGCGAGCGACACGAGACGCAAGGACCCTGCACTGTGCAGGGTCCTTGCGTCTTTCCCGTACCCGGGTGGCGTTCGTACCCGGCCGGTGTTGGGGCGGGCGCCGTAGAATGGGGCCATGTCCACCGATTTCTCCCACGCGGCTCGCACCCCCCAGGACCAGGAGTTCACCTACTACGCGATCGGCATGGTGGCTGGCGCTGTCCCAGGCATCATTGTGGGTTTCCTGGTGGCGGCCTTCGCGGGCCACGTCGCCATGTGGCTGTCCGTCTTCGGCGGTGTGGGCATCATCATCGGTCTGGTGGTGGCGTCCCTGCTCTTCCGTAGACGCCGCGCGGCCGCCCGCCGTGAGGAGACATCAGCGCCGGGCGCGGCGGCCCCCAACGCGGAGTCCCCTGACGCCGACGACGCCGCGTCGCAGACGTCGCTGCCCCGCTGCTAGTTCGCGCGGCGCCGGGTTGCGGCTGCGTCCTGCGTCCTGCGTCCCCGCAGGGTGTGTTCTCTCGTCACCGCGCGGTGAGCTCGGTGATCTCCCGCGAGACGTTCTCCCGCGCCCGGTGCTCCCACAGATCCACCGCAACGGGGTCGTGGAACAGCGCCGGCGCCGAGAGCAGCTGCCGCATCACCTCCGCGCGGGCCGCGCGGAACTCCGCCTCCGGAACCCGGGCGTACTCGCGCCGCACGGCCTCCGAGTAGCGGGCGTACTCCTGCGGCGAGGCCCCCAGGATGCTGAGGTCCGCGTCCACCAGCAGGCACGCGTGACGGTCCTCGGGGCCGGGGCGGTGCTCGAGCGTCACCAGCACGAGCTCGGCAACCCGTTCCGCGGCGTCCGGGGTCCAGCCCGCGGCGGTCAGCTCACAGCGTGCGAGCTCGGCGGACGCCCGCTCGTCCTCACCTGCCCGGCCCTCGTGGACGGCGTCGTGGAACCATGCCGCGAGCAGCAGCTCGGGCTCTGGACGGCCGACGGTGAGCCGGTCGAGGGCCTCCAGCACGCGCAGCAGGTGGGAGGTGTCGTGGTAGGTCCTGTGGGGTTCGTTCCAGCGCTCGAGCAGGGCCGCGCCGAGTTCCGCGTGCCCCGGGAAGTGGCGAGCCCAGCGGGCGGTGAGCGCGGCGGTGATCTTGGCCGGGCGACGTCGTGCGGGGATCCGCAGGCCGCTTCGGATCAGCAGCCGCGCGAGCTGCTTGCCGTCCACGGCCACTGCGCCCAGGGCCACCGCGTCTGCGTGCCGGTGTGCTGGGACGTCGTAGTGGTCCTCGTCGAAGGCGCGCACGGAGACCCCGAGCTCCTGGGCGAAGCCGTGCAGCTCCTCGAGGGACGCGTCCGAGACCAGGTGGGAGAAGACGGTGCCGTGGGCGGGCCACCGGGGCGGGTCGATGTAGACGGTCATGTCCCCATTGTGCGCCCGACTCGCGGGTGGCCCGCCGCGCCGATAAAGTGGGACAGCGTTGCCCTCGTAGCTCAGGGGATAGAGCACGGCTCTCCTAAAGCCGGTGTCGTTGGTTCGAATCCAATCGGGGGCACGAGAAGTGCCCCACCCGTTCTCGGGTGGGGCACCGTCGTGTCCGGGGGCCTCGTGTCCGGTGGTTGCGGCGGGGAGTTCAGCTCCGGGGTCGCTGCCCGGGGAGCCTGCCCTGGGAGAAGTCATCGAGCTTGCGGCGCACCACCGAGACGCAGACGAGCAGGGCGATGAGCAGCAGGGCGGCGAAGAGGAGCCACCGGGTGAGCACGAGCCCCGAGGCGTACGCGGCGTACGCGGTGTCCTGCGGGTGGGCCACGGCGGAGTCGAGCGCGCAGTTGCCCAGCAGGAAGACCACGGCGTAGGCGAGCACGACCACCCAGTAGACCCACTTGCGGGCCCGCTGCGGGGTGTTCAGCCCCGTGAAGAGCAGCCAGCCCAGTCCGGTGAGCAGGGGCGTGAGCAGACCTGTTGTTGCATGGACGCCCTCGTACTCGGTGCGCCCGTCCGTGCCGAGCCCGCGGGCGAAGTCCGCCAGGTGCTCGGCGGAGAAGCCGCCGGCCAGCAGCTCCGGGGCCGTGACCCCTCCGGCCAGGGCGCCGGAGACTCCTTGCAGCACGAGCAGGTGGTAGTACAGCCACAGCGCCACGCCCACGGAGAACGCGACCCCCACGAGGATGCCCGCGGAGGAGCTCTTGCCGGGCTCCGGGGCGAGCTCGCCGGGGCGCATCTCGTGCACGCTCACGGGACGCACGGCCGGGTCCCGTGAGCGCCTCGGCGCGGTGGGCGTGGAGCCCTCGCTCTCCCCGTACTTCTTGACCTTCTGCGCTCTGGTCATACCCATGGCCCCATTATCCCCCGGGTTGTACTGTGAATGGACTACGGGTGCCACTCCTGCACGGGGTGGAGGTCAGATGCCCCGCGGGCACCGCGAAAGGTGGTGACGGTCATGGAACTCTCCATCGGCCTGCCAGACGGCCTGCTCATGAGCGCGGATGAGGACGGCGGCCTGACCCTCTACGAGTCGGACCACACGACCGTGCGGCGGCGTATCGACTGCGGCGTCCTGAACGGCGCCCGGCTGGCGGACATCGTCTGGTCGCACAAGCTCTCCGTGGTGCTCGCCGCGGCCCCCGAGACCAACCAGCTCTTCCGCTGGGACCCCTACACAGACTTCCTCCAGGAGTACGCGGGCGTAGGGGAGCCCGGGCGCAGGGACGGGAAGATCGCCCAGGCCAAGTTCTCCGCCACGGTCTCCATCACCGAGGCGCCGGACGGGAAGATCTGGCTCGTGGACCGCGACTCCTCCGCGCTGCGCTACATCACGGTCGACACGGACCGCCCGGACGGCGATCCACACGTGGTCACGGTCGTGGGCCGGCACGGGGCCGGATACGTGGACGGCCCGGCCGAGGACGCCAAGCTCGCGCACCCCGAGGACCTGCAGATCCTCTACGACGGCTCCGTGGTGGTCGCGGACACCGGCAACGACGCCCTTCGCCACCTGGACCCTTCCGAGGGGGAGGTCACCACCATCTACGGCGGGCCGCGCACGGAGGAGGACGTCCTGGACGACGACGTCGTGCTGCGGGCCCCGGTGCGGGTCACCGTGGCGGACTCCCAGCTGTGGGTCGAGGACGCCAACGGCCGACACCTGGTCGAACCCCGCTACGTCTGAGCCGGCAGGAGAACTGCGAGCGCGGTCGCCGGGCGGGGACGCACGGCGCGTCGGAGAGCCCGGTTAGGCTGAGGCCATCATGGACTACCTCTCTGACAATCCTCTGCTCTCGGCGTCGTCGGTCCGGACGGGCCCGGGCAGCCGGGACAACGCTCCCGCTGCGGACGCGGTGTCCCCCGCCCGCCTGGTGGAGGGCCTCAACGAGCCCCAGCGTGCCGCCGTGGAGCACTCCGGTGCCCCGTTGCTCATCGTGGCCGGTGCGGGCTCCGGCAAGACCAGGGTGCTGACGCACCGCATCGCCCACCTGCTCGCCACGGGGCGGGCACGGCGCGGCGAGATCCTCGCCATCACGTTCACGAACAAGGCCGCCGCGGAGATGCGCGAGCGGATCGTGGAGCTCGTGGGAGAGTCCGCGCGGTCCATGTGGATCTCCACGTTCCACTCGCTGTGCGTGCGGATCCTGCGGCGCGAGGCGAAGACGCTGGGGCTGAACACGAACTTCTCCATCTACGACGCCGCGGACTCCCTGCGGCTCATCACCCAGGTGGCCAAGCAGCACGAGCTGGACCCCAAGAAGTTCGCGCCCAAGGCCATCCAGCACAAGATCTCGGCGCTGAAGAACGAGCTCGTGGACGACGAGACCTTCCTGGCCCGCGCCAGTTCCACGGATCCGTTCGAGTCCGCCGTGGCCCAGGTCTACCGCGGGTACACGCAGCGGTTGCGCGCGGCCAACGCCATGGACTTCGACGACCTCATCGGCGAGACCGTGCACATGTTCCGCGCGTTCCCACAGGTCCTGGAGTACTACCGCCGCCGCTTCCGGCACGTGCTCGTGGACGAGTACCAGGACACCAACCACGCGCAGTACGCACTCGTGCGGGAGCTCGTGGGCGGGAACTCGCCCACGCACACGGACGACTCCGGGATCCCCCCGGCCGAGCTCACCGTGGTGGGCGACTCGGACCAGTCCATCTACGCCTTCCGCGGCGCGGACATCCGCAACATCACGGACTTCGAGCGGGACTTCCCGTCGGCGCGCACCATCATGCTGGAACAGAACTACCGCTCAACTCAGAACATCCTCTCCGCCGCCAACGCCGTGATCTCCCAGAACGCCGACCGTCGGGACAAGAAGTTGTGGACCGCCGAGGGGGACGGCGCCCCGATCGTCGGCTATGCCGCGGAGAACGAGCACGAGGAGGCGCGGTTCATCGCGGAGGAGATCGACAGGCTCCAGGACGAGCACGGGATCCGCCCCGGCGACGTCGCCGTGTTCTACCGCACCAACGCCCAGTCCCGCTCCCTCGAGGAGATCCTGATGCGCGTGGGCCTGCCCTACAAAGTGGTGGGTGGCACCCGGTTCTACGAGCGCAAGGAGATCAAGGACGCCATGTCCTACCTGCGCGCGATCACCAATCCCGCGGACGACATCACCGTGCGCCGGATCATCAACGAGCCCAAGCGGGGGATCGGGGACCGCGCCCAGGGCGCCATCGCCGCGCTCGCCGAGCGCGAGGACATCTCGTTCTCCGAGGCCATGCACCGGCTCGACGAGGCCCCGGGTCTCGCCACCCGCTCGGCGAACGCCGTGGCGAAGTTCGCCCAGCTCATGGACGACCTGCGGGAGCTCTCCGAGGGTGCCTCCACCACGGCAGTCCTCGAAGCCGTACTGGAACAGTCTGGCTACCTCGAGGCGCTGCGATCCTCCAACGACCCCCAGGACGAGTCCCGCGTGGAAAACCTCGCGGAGCTCGTGGCCGTGGTGCGCGAGTTCGAGAAAGACCATCCGGACGCCGGGCTTGGGGAGTTCCTGGAGCACGTCGCCCTCGTGGCGGACGCAGACCAGATCCCGCAGCAGCCCGCGACCGAGGAAGGCGGTGCGAGTGCCCAGCAGATCGCGCGCGAGGTCGAGGAGGCGCGCTCGCAGGGCGTGGTGACCCTGATGACCCTGCACACCGCCAAGGGCCTGGAGTTCCCCGTGGTGTTCCTGACCGGCATGGAGCACGGGATCTTCCCGCACCAGCGCAGCTTCATGGACCCCTCCAGCATGGAGGAGGAGCGCAGGCTCGCGTACGTGGGCATCACCCGCGCCCGGCAGCGGCTCTACATCACACGGGCAGAGTCGCGCTCCATGTGGGGGCAGTCGCAGTTCAATCCCGCGAGCCCGTTCCTGGACGAGATCCCCGCCCACCTCGTTGACTGGAAACGCGAGGGCGCTGCCGCCGGTGGCGGGTGGGGCTCACCCATCCACTCGGCCTCCCAGGCGAGGGACCCGCTGCGGGGCTCGTCGTGGGGTGCCGGCGCGGGGTCGGGCGCGACGTTCCGCAGGCTGTCCCCAGCGGCGTCGGGCCGCGTGCAGCCCCAGAAGGAGATTCCGTCCCTGAGCGTGGGCGACACCGTGGAGCACAAGGCGTTCGGCCGCGGTTCGGTGGTGGCACTGGAGGGATCCGGGGACAAGACCGTGGCCAAGGTGCGCTTCGGCGCCGAGGAGAAGCGGCTGCTGCTGCGCTACGCCCCCATGACCAAGGCGGAGTGAGGCCGGGCGGACCGCAGCCCTCGTCGGGTCACAGGAATACGGCGGAGCCGGGACGGTGGTGTGCCGCGGGCGTCAGAGCAGGGCGAGCACGGGAACCGCGAACAGCGCGGTGATGCGCAGCGACTCGCCCGAACGCACGTGGACCACACCCAGCAGCAGGTACACGAGCAGCGTGGTCAGCGCCGCCGCCTGACCCCGGTCCAGCAGCGCCACCGCGGCCATCAGGACTCCCGTCACGAGACCTCCCCACGGCACCCAACCCACGGGGCGCCGGTTCACGAGCTCGCTCACGGCCCGGTGGGAGTACGCCAGCAGGCTCGCGACCACCGCGCAGCGGCCCACGAGTCGGACCACCCACGCGAGCATCGCGAGCCACGCGAGACCGCCGTAGCCCGCGAAGAGCTCGCTATAGCGCTCCACGGGCGCCACGGCCCAGGAGCCGTCGAGCATCCCGGGCAGCACGAGCGCCAGCACGACGGCTGCCACGAAGCACACCAGGATGCCGCGCCACCGCCGGTGGTCCAGCGTCGCCTCCGTCCCGCCGTCGGGGCCCGTGCCGGGCAGGGGATCGACGCCGCGGCGTCGTGACCACGCCACCAGGGCCCGCGCCACGAGCAGCCAGATGACGCCGATGCCGAACCACTCGAGGCACTGCCAGCCCAGTGCGGTGTCCACCGGCAGCGAGCCCGTGGCCGTCAGCACCGTGCCGGCCACCACGAGCTCGAGGCCCAGCGAGACGAACGCGAGTGTGCCGAGCGAGGCCATGAATCCGCGGTCCGCCTCGCGGGCGTCCCAGGTCTCCGGCAGTCCGATGCGTCGCATGGCTCCAGTCAACCAGCCGGGCCCCCGCGCGCGGGAATCTGCTCGGGTGGGGCGGGGCGCCGAGACTTGTGTGCTCCGTGACGGTCCCATGGACTAAAATCGCTGCGAGGGCCCTGTGAGCGCAGCGTTGCGCCGCATCCCCCCACATCAGGTCGCTCCAGCCGGGGGTTCCCGGCGCGGGACGACACACCTCGACGCAGAAGGACACTTATCCGTGGACCTGTTTGAGTACCAGGCACGCGACCTGTTCGAGAAGCACGGCGTTCCCGTGCTGGCCGGCATCGTCGCCACTACCCCAGAAGAAGCCAAGGCAGCTGCCGAGAAGATCGGCGGCGTGACCGTCGTCAAGGCCCAGGTCAAGGTCGGCGGCCGCGGCAAGGCCGGCGGCGTCAAGGTCGCGAAGACCGCGGATGAGGCCTACGAGTACGCCCAGCAGATCCTGGGCATGGACATCAAGGGCCACACCGTCCACCGCGTGATGATCGCGCAGGGCGCGGACATCGCCGAGGAGTACTACTTCTCCGTCCTGCTGGACCGCGCCAACCGCTCCTACCTGGCCATGTGCTCGGTCGAGGGCGGCATGGAGATCGAGCAGCTCGCCGTGGAGCGCCCGGACGCCCTGGCCCGCGTGGACGTCAGCCCCGCTGACGGCATCACCGAGGCCAAGGCGCGCGAGATCGTGGAGCAGGCCAAGTTCGACGCCGAGACCGCCGAGAAGGTCATCCCGGTGCTCGTGAAGCTCGGTGAGGTCTATACCAAGGAGGATGCCACCCTGGTGGAGGTCAACCCGCTGGTCAAGACCGGCGATGGCGAGATCCTCGCCCTGGACGGCAAAGTCTCCCTGGACGACAACGCCGAGTTCCGCCACCCCGAGCACGCCGAGCTCGCGGACAAGACCACGGCCGATCCCCTGGAGGAGAAGGCCAAGGAGAACGACCTCAACTACGTCAAGCTGGACGGTGAGGTCGGGATCATCGGCAACGGCGCCGGTCTGGTGATGTCCACCCTGGACGTCGTGGCGTACGCGGGTGAGAAGCACGGCAATGTGAAGCCCGCCAACTTCCTGGACATCGGAGGCGGGGCCTCCGCGGCCGTCATGTCCGCCGGCCTGGACGTCATCCTCGGTGATCCCCAGGTCAAGTCCGTGTTCGTGAACGTCTTCGGCGGGATCACCGCGTGCGATGAGGTCGCCCGTGGCATCGTCAAGGCTCTGGAGATCCTCGGGGACTCCGCCACCAAGCCCATCGTGGTGCGACTGGACGGCAACAACGTGGTCGAGGGCCGCGCGATCCTGCGCGAAGCCAACCACCCGCTGGTCACCAACGCGGACACCATGGACGAGGGCGCCGACAAGGCCGCCGAGCTCGCCCACTCCGCCAAGTAATCGCCCACGCGCACAGCTACCAGGAAGAAGACATGTCGATCTTTTTGAACAAGGACTCCAAGGTCATCGTTCAGGGCATCACGGGCGGCGAGGGCACCAAGCACACCGCCCGCATGCTCGCGGCCGGCACCCAGGTGCTCGGTGGCGTGAACGCCCGCAAGGCCGGGACCACGGTGAGCCACAAGGACCAGGACGGCACCGCCGTCGAGCTGCCGGTCTTCGGCACCGTGAGCGAGGCCATGAAGGAGACCGGTGCGAACGCGTCGATCGTCTTCGTGCCGCCGGCCTTCTGCAAGGACGCCGTGATCGAGGCCATCGACGCCGAGATCCCGCTCGTCGTCGTGATCACCGAGGGCATCCCGGTGCAGGACTCCGCGGAGTTCTGGGCCCACTCGCAGGCCAACACCGGCGCGGACGGCAAGCCCAAGACCCGCATCATCGGCCCGAACTGCCCCGGCATCATCTCCCCGGAGGAGTCGCTGCTGGGCATCACACCCGCGAACATCACGGGCAAGGGCAAGCTGGGCCTGGTCTCCAAGTCCGGCACGCTGACCTACCAGATGATGTACGAGTTGCGTGACCTCGGCTTCAGCACCGCCATCGGCATCGGCGGCGACCCGGTCATTGGCACCACCCACATCGACGCCCTCGAGGCGTTCGAGGCGGACCCGGAGACCGAGGCCATCGTGATGATCGGCGAGATCGGCGGCGACGCCGAGGAGCGCGCCGCGGACTTCATCAAGGCCAACGTCTCCAAGCCCGTCGTGGGCTACGTGGCCGGCTTCACCGCTCCCGAGGGCAAGACCATGGGTCACGCCGGAGCCATCGTCTCCGGCTCCTCCGGAACGGCCCAGGCCAAGAAGGAGGCTCTCGAGGCCGCCGGTGTGAGGGTCGGCAAGACCCCCTCGGAGACCGCGCAGCTCATGCGGGACATCTTCGACGGCAAGTGACCGGTTCCCGGTTCTCCGGGACGCCTCACACGACGACGCCGCTCGCCCACCTGGCAGGTTCCAGGGGTCCTCGCAACACCTGGTTGTTTAGTCAGTGATTAGTAGATCACGCAGACGCTGGGCTGGGTTCTTCCAGTCCAGCGTTTTGCGTGGTCGCCCGTTGAGTTCCTGGGCAACA
>NZ_BAAARF010000026.1:0-80449 GCF_039532055.1 Kocuria salsicia
CACCCGCCGACGCCACTCCGCGATCGGGAACATCGCCCCGAACGCCTACGAAACCGCCGCCTCCGCTACGCTCACGGAAGCGGCATAACCGAAACGACACCGTGTCCACGATTCGGGGTCAAGGCCCAAGTTTGCTTCCCGGGCACCGAGCTTCATGGCAGCACCGAGGAAGTATCCCCGATGAACTTCGGGACAGTGCCACGAGGATGGCCATGGGCGCGCGACGGGATCCGGCGACGCCGATCGGCTGGCTGAGTTGGAGAAGGAAGTGCGTGAGCTTCGCCGGGCGAACGCGATCCTGCGATCGGCCGCGGTTTTTTCGCAGCGGAGCTCGACCGCCCACAGAGATGATCGTGACGTTCATCGACCAGCACAAGCACGAGTTCGGCGCCGAACCGGTCTGCCGCACGCTCACCGCAGCGGGCACCCAGATCGCGCCGAGCACCTACCCACGCGTTCACGTCCCGCCCGCCCTCGAAGCGGGCACTGCGCGACGAGGAACTGCTGGTCGATATCCGGCGCGTGCACGCGAAAAATTTTGGGGTCTACGGCGCGAAGAAGCTCCACGCCCAACTGCGCCGGGAAGGGGTCGGGGTGGCGCGTTGCACGGTCGATTCACGCCACACCTGTTACAGCGACGACGGCGTCTCGACCCATCAACGTCGCCGGTCAGTACATCTCGTGAGGCTCGTCCCACGCGCCAGGTGACACGCCCGGGTCTCTGAGGCGCCAGTGGTTGCGTCAGCTCGTCTCACCATGCGACCTCGCCTTTTTGCCACTCACGCATACGCCCTACCGTTCCCTCATGACCACCCCGCCCGATTCCGCCCCGCCTCTCCGCTACAGCCACGGCCACCAGCCAGCGGTCCTCGCCTCCCACGGAACGCGGACGGCCGCGACCAGCTGCGCCTACTTCCTCGACCGCCTGCGCCCCGGAATGCGAATTCTGGACCTGGGGTGCGGCCCCGGTTCAATCACCCTGGACCTGGCGGAGCTCGTGGGCCCCACCGGGCAGGTGGTCGGCGTCGACTTCTCCGAGGACGCCGTCGCCGCGGCACGTGAGAACGCGCGGAGGCGGGCGGACACGACCACCACGTTCCTCGCCTCCGACCTTTTCACCGTGGACGTCGAGACCGGTTCCTTCGACGTGGTCCACGCCCACCAGGTGCTCCAGCACGTTCCCGACCCCGTGGCGGCGCTGCGCGCGATGGCTATGCACTGCGCCGAGGACGGAATCATCGCGTGCCGCGACGCCGACTACGGCGCCATGGTCTGGCACCCCGAGAGCGCGGGTCTCGACCGTTGGCGGGAGACGTACTGCGCGAGCGCCCGGGCTCTGGGCGGCGAACCGGATGCCGGGCGGCGGCTGCGGGCCTGGGCGCACGAGGCCGGGCTCGACGTCGAGACCGCCCAGTCCTCCACATGGACCTACGCGACCCCCGAGTCGACGCGCTGGTGGGGCGATTCCCAGGCCGAGCGCGTCCGCACCTCGGGTTTCGCCGACCGAGCGCGGGAAGAGGGCCTCTCCCCCGACGAGGTCGAGCAGATCGCCTTCGCCTGGCACGACTGGGGCCACTCCCCCGACGCCTGGTTCTGCATGCCCCACGGGGAGGTCATCGCCCGCCCCGACTTCGCAGCACGATGCACAAGGGTCTGACCACCCTCAGCGAGCCGCGGACAGCGGGGTTCTCATGGCTCCAGTCGTGGTGGGCACGTTGCGTGAGCGAAACACACTCTCGCGGCGGGGCCTGTCCAGGCGATTCAGGACCTGTCATTCGAGCTGCCGAACGATGGGCACGAGACAGTCGATCTCGCCCTCACGTCGGTAACTCTCAGTCGAGGGCCGGGTGGGGTCGTGCTCCGCCTGCCCAAAGAGGACGTCGAATGCTTCGCCGATCTGTCCGTAGACCTCTGGCACGTCGCCCCGCAGACGGAGCCTCAGGTAGGCACCACCCGGAATGGTTGTCTCGTCCAGGTCTAGAGGGTTGTCGACGTCACGCTCCACACGGACTGAGCACATTCGGTAGACATGCCGTCCGCCGTAGAGGAGTCCCAGCATGCGCCGCCCCTTGAGGGAGTCGAAACCGTGCTCAAATTCGGGTCATCCAGCCCGGATGTTTGAAAGGTTTAAGGGGACATCCCGACTCAGCGCCGGAAGATCTTCAAGGGTAACCACATCGATCCGGCCCAGGGCATGGCGAGTTGGACAGTTGCTCATGTGAGAGGTCTAGCCGAGATTTTGGCAAGTTTCCAAGCACTCCCGGCAGACGAGTGGCGTCAAGGGCAGTTTTTCCGAGCGGAACTGTCGGGGTGTCCCGCGGCCCGTTTCGATGGTGGCGATGCGAAGGGTGGCCACCGGGGTGTGGAGAGCGCCCCGGAGGCAATGTGATCGGCCAGCCGTTCTTCAACGAACCGCCCGGCATGACACCACTCCGCGCCTCACACAGGCCGGGCACGGCGCCGTCGGGAGACGCACACCCCCCGCCAAGGGTGGGCGCCTCGATCACGCACTGCCGGCACAGACCGGCGCGGGTGGTCCTACGACTCGCAGCCGCAGGACTGCTCCTGCTCCCCCGCGCAGCAGTTGCCCTTGGCGGGAGCGGGGACGCCCAGGACCGGCGAGCGGTCGAAGAAGCTCTCGGGGCGCAGCCTGTGCGCGACCGGGTGGCCCAGGCGATTGGTGTGCTCGACGCTGGAGACGACCCAGGTGCGGCCCACGGCCGCGTCGGCGTCCCGCACGGCCTCCCTCTCGGTGGCCAGCACGGTGCACTTGCGCGTGAACGCGTTGCCGCGCGGGCTCACGTCCGAGGACAGGGACACGCGCACGGCGTCTTCCTCCTCTTCCAGGCGGCAGGGGCCGCCGTCGAGCGCGACGTCCAGGCGCGCCGAGAACACGTGCTGGCGGAACGGCCCACCCAACCTCGGTGCGATCTCGCGCGGCTCACCGCGTCCCGTGACCACCACGGGCGAGAGGTGGGTGATCTCGCCGGCAGTCGCAGCCGAGCTCCAGCGAGTTGGCCCACTGGCCCACCAGGTACTCCCCGGTGTCGAAGTAGTTCTGCCAGGAGCGCACCTGGGATGGATCACCGTAGGGCACCATCATCTCCGCGATGGCCGCGCGGTCCAGGATGCGGCGCTTCTGCCCCTTGTCCTCGAACGCGATGCTGTGCAGCACCAGCCCCTCGCGCATGTCGAAGCCCACGTCCAGGCTCCACTTCTCCCACTCCATGTGGTTGCGGCCGGTCACCGTGAAGGACGGGCCCTCCGGCTGGATGATCTCGATGGGCTTCTGGGTGGTGCACGGGGCCCGATCAGCTCCGGGTCCGAGTATTCGCCGTGCTCCTCCGGGACGGGCACCAGCTCGGGGTCCAGCACCTGGTCCACCATGTGGCTGGTGACGTCCACGCGGGCTTGTGATCCTCCTTCTGCAGGAACGGGAGGCCGCGCAGCATGCGCCGCCCCTTCTCCTCCGGGTACTCGAACACGCCCGCGGACAGTGGTGCCACCCGGACCTTCTCCACAGGCAGGCCGCAGCGCTCCAGCGCGGCGAGCCAGCGCTTGTCGGTCGAGTGGGTCTGCTCGACCATCTCGAACTCCTCCTCCAGCACCGGTGGCGGGCCGGTCACGTAGCCTGCTGGGATGCGCTCGCTCCGCCCGCTTCCCGCCCGCCCCGACGACCACGACGACGGGCCACCGCCCGAGAGCCGCTACCAGCACCTAGACGACAAGGCCGTGCGCGCGTCCGCGGCCGCCCTGCAGCGCAGGATCTACTCCCGCTTCCCCCAGCGCAGCCTGTGGGAGGTCTGCGGTGAGCTGATCGCCCTGGTGGACGAGGTCACCGAGGGTGGCGGCATCAGCCGGCACCGGATCCGCACCGCCCGCGCCCTGTCCCGGCTGGGCGTCCTGGCGGTGCTGCTCGTCTTCGGCACCGCCATCACCCTGGCGGCGCTGAGCATCTGGGCGGACCCGGATGCCCTCGGCCCGGTGGACTGGCTACCCCTGCTGGAGACGGTGGTCAACGACCTCGTCTTCGCGGGCATCGCCATCTTCTTCCTGCTCGCGGTGCCGCAACGCCTGGAGCGCGCCCGCGTGCTGCGCGTGGTGCACCGGTTGCGCTCGCTCGCCCACGTGATCGACATGCACCAGCTCGTGAAGGTCCCGGAGCGCCTGCCCGCCGCCAGGGTCTACACCGAGGACGCGCGGGAGGACGAACCGGCACTGACGCGCGCACAGATGACCCAGTACCTGGACTACTGCACGGAGATGCTCTCGCTCGTGGGCAAGACCGCCGCACTGTTCGCAGAGGACACCACGGACGCAGACGTGCTGGACGCCGTGGAGGGCATCGAGGCCCTCACGTCGGACATGGCGCGGAAGGTGTGGCAGAAGATCGCGATCATCCAGGAGCAGGGCGGCTGACCACCCACCGCGCGGGGGTGCCCGCCCCGCCGTGAAGACCCGCAGAGCGGGGAGCACCGCACAGGCCACGAGGCCCGCGACCGAGGAGCGGACCCCGAAGCCCGGGACGCACGCCAGCAGCACCATCAGACCGATGGCGGGTGCCCCCTCTCCGATGCCCGCGGCCACGAGCACGGGACACCCGAATCGAGGCAGCGGGCCGCGGGTCAGTGCAAGGCCCAGGGAAAGGACGAGCACGAGGGCTCACCGTGGCCACCGCCGTGAGGCCCAGGTGCCGCCAGCAGGCGGCGAGGAACTGCTCGGGGCGCCGGTACAGAAACTCCCCCACGGGCCTGCCCCCTCTCTGCTCGACACATCCAGACCCGTGGACCAGGGCTCGGACGAGTGGTCAGGTTCGGTTGGCCGCCCGAGGGGCGACGTGGTGATTGCCCATCACAAGGTGGCTGCTTGTTGACGGTGCGTCCACATTTCTACCCGGATGTACTTGCGGCAGTAACTATTTCCCAGGTAATGTGTTGAGTATTCCGGCGGCCTCCCGGGCCGTCCCCCGACAAGGAAGTGGTTCCCGTGTCCCTGCTCATCCAGCGCCCCGATCCCCGCAGCCTGCGCCGCCGTCCGGCGGACGACCTGCTCTCCGACGGCACCACCATGGGTGCCGTGGAGCTGCTCGTGAAGGACCTGGACGGGATGATCGCCTACTACTCCACCGGCGTGACCCTGGACGTCCTGCAGCACTCCGGGGACACCGCCGTACTGGGCCACGACGGCCGCGTGGTCCTGCGCCTGCGCCGCGTCACGGACCTGCCATCCTGGCGCCCGAACCAGGCGGGCCTGTTCCACACCGCCGTGCTCTTCGACGACGACGCCGCCCTGGCCCGCGCGCTCGCCTCGATGGCCCGTTTCGCACCGGGCACCTTCACGGGTTCCGCGGACCACCTCTACAGTCAGGCCTTCTACTTCACGGACCCCGAGGGCAACGGCGTGGAGCTCTATGCCGACCGCCCCCGGGAGACCTGGCAGCGCGAGGCGAACGGCCTGCTCAGCCTGGCCTCCAACTATCTGGACCCGAACGAGTTCTTGCGCACGAATCTGTCCCTGGAGGCGCCACAGCCGACCACGGCACCGGCCTCCACGCTGGGTCACGTCCACCTGCAGGTGGGCGACATTCCCACCGGGCGCGAGTTCTACGTGGACACGCTCGGCTTCGAGGTGATGAGCGACGCCGGGTCCGCCCTGTTCATCTCTGCGGGCGGCTACCACCACCACATCGCTCTGAACACGTGGAACAGCGCGGGCGCCGGTCCGCGCGCCGCGTCCCTGGGCCTGGGCCAGGTCAACATCGACCTCCCCACCGGCGAGGAAATCGCCGCACTGGAGGAGCGCCTCACGGACCACCGCGTGGCCACCCGCCACGATGGCGCCGTGCTGCGCTTCGAGGACCCCTGGGGCACGCTCATCCAGGTCGCGCAGGCCCCCGCGCCGGGCGTCGCCTGACACTGCCCGCCCCGTCATGTCGGCTTGCTACAGTCGCCAGGGAAAAGGCCCCGACCGGCCACCACACCACCGCAGGAGGTTCTCATGAGCCAGCACGCACCCACCACCGCACGGATCGCCGGGATCGAGCAGGAGATCTTCCGGCTGAACCTGGGCGGGAACACGTTCGGGTGGACGAGCGACGAGCAGCAGTCCTTCGACGTCCTGGACACCTTCGTGGCCGCGGGCGGAAACTTCGTGGACACCGCGGACATGTACTCCGTGTGGGCCGAGGGCCACGAGGGCGGGGAGTCCGAGACGGTTCTGGGGCGCTGGTTCGCGGCGCGCGGCAACCGTGACTCCGTGGTGCTCGCGACCAAGACCGGTGCGCACCCGCAGTTCCGCGGCCTGGCTCACGACACCGTGGTGGCTTCTCTCGAGGCGTCCCTCGACCGGTTGCAGACCGGCTACGTGGACCTCTACTACGCACACTATGACGACGCGGACACGCCCATCGAGCAGCAAGTGGAAACCTTTCACGAGCTCGTGGACTCCGGGCGCGTGCACGCAGTAGGGCTGTCCAACTACTCGCCGCAGCGCATGCGCGAGTTCTTCACGGTGGCCCGCGAGCGCGGCATGGCGGTTCCCGCGGCCATCCAGCCGCAGTACAACCTGGTGCACCGCCGCGATTTCGAGCGGGACTACGCCGCGATCGCCCAGGAGTACGACGCTGCCGTGTTCCCCTACTTCTCCCTGGCCTCCGGCTTCCTCACGGGCAAGTACCGCACCACCGATGACCTCGAAGGAGCGGCCCGCGAGCAGATGGCCCGGGAGTACGTCTCCCCCGAGGGCTTCGCGGTTGTGGAGGAACTGGTCTCCGTGGCGGACAGGCACCGCGCCGAGCCGGCCACCGTGGCCCTCGCATGGCTGCTCGCCAAGGGCGTCACCGCACCCATTGCTTCCGCATCCTCCGCCGCGCAGCTGTCCTCGCTGGTGGCGGCGCCCGCACTGCACCTGGGCGCGGACGACATCGCCGCACTGGACCGGGTGTCGCAGCCCTTCGCGTGAGGGGACGCTGGGTGCACGCAGCAGACGCCGCGCGGCGGCGTCATGATCGTGTCGCTGACAGCGGAACCGGCGGGGACACCCTTGCCAGGGAAAGTGCCGCGGTGCCACAGTGGAGCCACCAACCAAGAGAAAGGATTCTCGACAATGGCTGAACTATCCGGCAAGAAGATTCTCGTTCTGGTGACCAACCAGGGCGTGGAGCAGGACGAATTGAAGGTGCCCCTGGAGAAGTTGCGGGCTGACGGGGCGGAGGTTACGGTGGCCGCCCCCGAGACCGGCGAGGTGAAGTCCCTCGTGGGCGACTGGGACCGGGGGGAGACCTTCCCCGTGGACCAGACCATCTCCAGCGTCAACGAGTCCGAGTACGACCTGCTGCTGCTGCCCGGCGGGACCCTCAACGCAGACGCCCTGCGCTTGGACCAGGACGCACAGAAGACCGCCAAGGCCTTCGCGTCCTCCGGCCGCCCAGTGGCCGCCTTGTGCCACGGCCCGTGGCTGCTCGTGGAGACCGGCCTGGTGGACGGAAAGACCCTGACGTCCTACCCGTCTGTGAAGACGGACATCGTCAACGCCGGCGGCAACTGGGTGGACCAGGAGGTCAAGGTGTGCCCCGCCAAGGAGTGGACCCTGATCACCTCCCGCAACCCCGGTGACCTGGACGCGTTCGTGGGCGCCATCGAGGACCAGCTCACGGCCTGATCCCCACGCTCACACCGCACCACGTCGGCGGGCCCCACCACCCCGGTGGGGCCCGCCGTTCTCGTGGGTCAGCCTGCTGGTTCCTGCCGCCCGGCGTCGCCCACCGGGGTGGCCGGCCGAGGGGCGCGCGACCGGCGCGGCCGCTCAGCAGCCGTGGGCGGTCAGCGGCCCAGCACGTTCCTCAGCGCGCCGAGAATGAGCGTCACCGACTCGGGGCACGCGTTCGGACCCATGAGTCCGATGCGCCACACGGTGTTCGCGTACTCCTTCACCCCGGGGCCGATCTCGATGTTGTAGGTCTCCAGCAGCTCCCTGCGGACGGCTGCGGAGTCCACTGCCTCGGGAACCTTCACGGTAGTCAGCTCCGGCAGACGGTACCCCTCCCGGGCGAACAGCTCCAGGCCCATCTCCTGCAGACCGTCCTGCAGCGCACGGCCAGCGGCATCGTGACGGGCGCGGACGGCGTCGAGTCCCTCCGCCAGGACGCGGCGCAGACCAGCCTCCAGGGAGGCGACCATCGCCACCGGCGCGGTGTGGTGGTACGTGCGGGTGGCCCCGGAGGCCTCCCCCACGTAGCCGCCGAGCATACCCAGGTCCAGGTACCACGAGCGGGGCTTCTCCACACGGCGCTCCCAGGCGCGGTCCGACACGGTGAACGGAGCCAGACCGGGAGCCACGCCCAGGCACTTCTGGGTGCCGGCGTAGCCGATGTCGATCCCCCACTCGTCCGCCTTCAGCTCGATGCCGCCGATGGAGGTCACGGCATCCACGAGCAGCAGCGCATCCCCCTTGAGCGCGCCGAGAGCGGCGATGTCCGAGCGCACACCCGTGGAGGTCTCCGCGTGCACGGCGGCGATGATCTTGGGTGAGGGGTGCGCGGCGGCCACCTTCTGGGCGTCCACGGGCTCACCGAAGGGAAAGTCCACGCGGGTGACCTCGGCGCCGCAACGGGCAGCGACATCGCACATGCGCTCCCCGAACAGGCCGTTGACCGCGATCACCACGGGATCCCCCGGGTTCACGAAGTTCACGAACGCCGCCTCCATACCAGCGGAACCGGTGGCCGAGAGCGGGAGCGTGCGGCGGTTCTCGGTGCCCCACACCGTCCGGAGACCGTCGCAGGCGCTGTCCATGACGGCGAGGAACTGGGGGTCCAGGTGACCGAGCAGCGGACGGGCCAGCGCCTCGGTGGCCTCCGGGTACGGGTTGGTGGGGCCTGGGCCGAACAGGTGGCGGACGGTGAGGATGTCGCTCATGGAAGGGTCTCCTGACTGCGCCATCCGAACTCGCGTCCTCGCGGGGCGGTGTCCGCGGGAGCACCGGCGGACGGCGGCGCGCGTTGGTGTGCGGGGCCGCCTCCAGCGTAGAGCCAGATCACACCCGGCGCGATCCCCGCGCGCGCAGATGCAGGCGCTGCACGTCTGCCGTCATTCCAGGCTCACCCGCAGACCGGCAAGATATTGCCTTCTGGGCTCCGCGGCGACCTCGAACTCGTCCGAGGTGGCCTATCGGCAGGATGCTGCCGCTCGCGGCAGGAAAGTCAGCGCGAGCACCACGGCCGCCACGATCAACCCCGCGATGCACAGCACCGCCCCGTTCCATCCCGCGGCGGTGAAGGGCACGCCCACCGCGTAGCCGAGCACTGACGAACCGCCGTAGTAGAGCAGGGTGTACAGCGAGGACGCCTGGGCGCGCCCCTCTGTGGCGAGGGCGGGAACCCACCCGTTGGCCACGGAGTGCGCCGCGAAGAACCCGGCCGTGAACACGAGCAGCCCCGCCACAATCACGGGCAGCCACGGCACGGCGGTGAGCAGCAGACCCGTGAGCATGACCAGTGCGGAGCCGAGCAGCACGGGGCGGCGTCCGAACCGCCCCGCGAGGCCGCCGGCCCGTGCAGAGGACCACGTGCCGGAGAGGTACGCCAAAAACAGCACGGACACCACACTCTGGGGCACGCCGAACGGCGCCTCGCCCAGGTGGAAGCCGATGTAGTTGTAGACGGCCACGAACCCGCCCATGAGCAGGAAGCCCTGCAGGTAGAGCGTGAGCAGCCGCCGGTCCCGGAGGTTGAGCCACAGGTGGGAGAGCAGTCCCTGCTCACCCGTGAGCCGCACCGGTTGGGGCGTGAACCCGCGCTGCCGTGGCGCGAGCACGATGAACACCACCGCAGCCGCAGCGGCGAGCAGGGCAACGACGGACGTGCCCACCCGCCAACCGAAGAAGTCCGCGAGGGGTGCGGCGACGATCCGCCCGAACAGTCCGCCCAGGCTGGTCCCGGAGATGTAGGTCCCGGCGGCCACTGCGCCGTAGCGGGGGCTGACTTCCTCCGCGAGATAGGCCATGGCCACCGCCGGGATGCCGCCCAGGGCCATGCCCTCCACAAACCGCGGGGCCACCAACGCCTCGAACGTGGGCATGAACCCCATGAGCACGCCCAGGCACGTGGCCGCCACGACGGCGATCACCATGGCCCGCAGCCGCCCCCACCGGTCCGAGACGAGCGACCACGGGATCACTCCCACCGCGAGCCCCAGCGTGGCCGCAGAGACGGCGAGCGCGGACTGGGCGGCGTCCACGTGCAGGTCCTCGGCCATGATGGGAAGCACGCCCTGCACCGAGTACAGCTGCGCGAACGTGGCCACGCCCGCGCACAGCAGCGCCACAAGGATGCGCCGATAGCCCGAGCTCCCCCTGTCGTAGCCCTCCCACGCCCTGCGTGACGATCCCATACCCGGATGCACCTCCTGCTGCGACTGCCCTGCCCGGGCAGCTGCGTCTTCCCGGGCCCGGCCGTACCATTCGTGCACGACCTCGGCCAGGGTACGCCCGGTGCGCGCCCGGGCCCGGGCCGCTCCCACGCGAGGTTTCCGTGCGGCGTCGTGCGGGAGTCACGCGGAAGCGGCGGCACCGCCCCGGACACGACGACGCCCGCGTCCTCCCTGGGGAGGACGCGGGCGAACGGTCATTCTGGCGCGGGGCACACCGCTCCGCGCAGTGTCAGGAGCCGGCGACGGTGGAGGCAAGCCGCTCGAGGGACTCCTCCAGAACCTTCTCGCCGAAGAGCGGGAAGCTGATCTTCTTCGTCACCTTGGGGTTGGCGTGCTCCCACGAGTAGGTGAGGGTCACGGTGGTGGAGTCCGAGCCCTCGGGCTGCAACTCGTACATCCACTCCCAGCCGTTGTCCTCCACGGTGGTGCCCTCGGGGCAGGGCTTCCACGCGATGAGCTTGTTGGGGTCAAGACCGGTGACGTGGTTCTCCGTCTTGTAGTCCCCACCCATCATCTCGGCGTGCATGTTCATCACGAAGACGTCGCCGACGTTCTGGATGCGCTGGTCCGTGCCGGAGACGACGGTTCCGGAGGCGTCCAGGCTGGGGTGCTTGGCGGGCAGTGTCAAGACCTCGAAGATCTCCTCCGCCGGGGCGTCGATGACACGGCTGACGGTAATGCTCTTCTCGCTCACGAGGTACCTCCTGTGGTGGTGACGTGTCTCTGTTCCGTTTCAGAGTAGCCAGGACCGGGGCTGGGTGTTCAAGTGTTTTTGCGGTGGGCGAAGAACCTCGCGCCGTTCGGGCGGCCTGCTGGCTCGGGCCGCGGTGGCTGCGCGGGCCCCGGCCGCGGCGCCTTCTCCGGCTGACCGGCCAGCTGTGCGAGGCCCAGCAGGTGGTGGGCGAACCCGAGCTCGGCGCGACCCTCGAACCGCGCGGAGGTGATGGCCCGGATCCGGTCCGTGGCCTCGATACGCGCTCCCGTCCGGTGCAGCGCGGCCACGAGTGCCTCATCCTCGCTGCACTCCAGTGGCGGAAAGCCCCCGGCGCGTTCGTAGCACGCCGCACGAACCCCCATGCTGGCGGCATGGATGTGCGGGTGGCCCTCCGCAAGCGTGTGCTCCCGCTGCCACAGGCGGTACACGGCCACCGGGCACTCCGAGGGGTCCGGTTCCACGGTGCCGAGGACCACGTCCACCCCGTGCGCCGCACGCCCCAGCTGGTGCGTCAGCCAGTGCGCGGGCACGGCGGTGTCCGCGTCCGTGGACGCGATCCACTCCGGCCGACTGTTCGCCAGGGCCCACGACGCCGCGGCCGCCCGGGCCCCGCCCGCGCTGCGCCACGTCCCCGTCACCACCTTTAGCCGCGCTGCCTCTGCAGCCAGTCCCGACGCCGCCCACGCGGTCCTCGCGCGTTCCACCGTGCGGTCGGTGCACGCGTCCGCGGCGAGCACCACCGTCACGTGGAGCGGCGTGGACACGACGGGTGCGGCGGGAGGCGACGGCTGGGCGCCGGCGAGCGGCGCGGCGGCGGCGTTGCCCGGTCCCGCAGGCTCCGGTGTCGCAGAGCTGGGCAGGGGTGTGGATCGCGACGGCGTCCCCGTCATGCCGGTCACGGCGCAGGCCGACGCGATGGCCGCGGCCACCGACGTGATGCACCGCCCCACGCGCTGCTCCTCGTTGCAGGCCGGGACGACCACGGCCACCCGGTGGATCACGGCTCGTCCCGAGGCACGAGGTCGAAGATCTCCAGTTCGAAGTCCCGCTCGCGATGGCTGACCACGCGCCTCAGCTCCGGGCGGCGGCGGGCCTCACGGTGCACGTCCGCACCGTCCAGCGGCCAGTCCGCGATGGGGTGGCGCCAGTGGCACAGCACCAGGTGCCCGTCCGGTCGCAGAGCGGCCACGCAACGCCCGAGCAGCTCGTGCCACTGCACGGGAGAGCAGAAGTAGCCCATCTCGCTCACGACCACCAGATCCCGGCCGGTCCAGTCCTCACGCCAGTCCGCGGGCAGCACGGCGTGGACGAGCTCGACGTTCTCGAGGTCCTCCTCCGCGAGCCGGGCGCGGGCAGCGCGCAGGGCGACGTCGCTCGCGTCCACCGCGGTCACGGCACCCGCCCGCTGGGCGAGCTCCGCCGTGAGCGCGCCCGTGGAGCAGCCGATGTCGAGCACGCGGTCGTAGTGCTGCCAGGGCAGGCTCGCGAGCAGCACATCTCGCTTGCGCCGCTCGTACCAGGAGGTGTCCACTCCCCAGGGGTCCGCGGTGGCCGTGTGCACGCGGTCGAAGACCGCGCTCTGGTCCGGGGTCGCCACCACGAAGAACTCGGCCGGGCGCTCGAAGTGCGCCAGCACGTGCTCGCCCAGCAGCACTTCGTCCCCGGGACGGTCCGAGAGGGGGCGCACCTGGGTCACGTGGTGGTCGAGGGCGGCGCGCTTGGCGGCACGGTCGACGTCGCCGAGCGGCACCCGCACGAGGCCGCGCGGCAGACGCGTGGGCGAGCCCCAGTGCCACAGCCACACCGGGAACTGGACGCAGCGCACACCTCGCGCTCCGGCGGCGAGCGCCACGGTGCGGCCCAGGGTGTCGTGGTCCGTGTGGCCGTCCTGCTCCCACGTGGAGAGCACCAGGGGCTTCCGGCCCTGCTCCGCCCACGCGACGTGCTCCGCCACCGGGGCGCGCAGCTGCTCCTCCGTGAGCGAGCCGTCCGAGAGGTCCAGGAAGTGGGGGGCGGCGTCCGGGCCCACGAGCGTGCGCAGGGCGGCCACCATCTCCTCGCGCCGGACCTCGGCCAGCTCGTGCGAGGCGTACGTGGTGGAGTCCGGGTGCGAGTTCTCCCCGAGCGTGGCCACCACCACGCGGACGTCCGCCCCGGCCCGCACCAGCCGGTGGACGGTACCGCCCGCTCCGAGGGTCTCGTCGTCCGGGTGGGCGGCGAAGACGACGACCCGGTCCACCCCGGCCAGGTCCAGTTCCGGGGCGCGGTACAGGGCGCCGCAGCGGGCCCACTGCGCCTCCGGAGTGCCGGGGTCCCGGTGGTCGAAGCTCACCACGGGGTGTCCTCCTCCCCCAGCTCGAGCAGTGTGCGGCCGAGGGCGGCGGTGTCCCTCTCCGCGTGGTCCTGGCGGATGTAGACCTGCAGGGACTCCACACGCCGAATGTGCGCCGGGTCCCCGGTGAGCGGGCCGGGTCCCGTGGCGCGGGAGACCACGCGGATCACCGTCTCGGCGGCGTCGGCGACCGTGCGGCGCACGCGCAGGGCCCAGGCCGCGCCACGGTCCCCGGCGGCGTCGCCGTCGTCCACCGCGAGGGCTGCACGGTCCAGGACGGCGCGGGCGGCGCCTAGCTCGAGGTCCAGGCGGCCGAGAGCGGTGAGGGCGGCGTCGTCCGGCGGGCGGCGGGGGTGTCGCAGCTGCTCCCAGAGCAGGTCCGCGACGGCCTGCGCGCCGCCCAGCCAGACGGCCGCCACGCCCATGCCGCCCCACGCGAAGCCGGGGCGCGTCAGGTACCACTCGTCCGCGCCCAGCGGCTCGGCGGGGACGTGCTCGAAGCTCACCGGCACGGTGGTGACCTCCGCGAGGCCGTGCGAGGTCCACTCCGAGGCCGGTTCCGGGGCGAACCCGGGGTGGTCCGTGGCCACGACGAACGCGCGGCGGTGGCCCGTGGGGTTGCCGTGGGAGTCCGCCACGTGGGCGGTCACGACGGCGCGCGTCACGGAGTCCGCGAGCGAGCACCACGGCTTGGTGCCGGTGAGCGTCCACGTCTCGGCGGGGACGACGCCGCTCGCCGCCGGGGCGCCGGGGCAGGTTGCGGGGTGGCCGGGCAGCCCGGGGTCGGTGGAGCGGGTGGGATCGGTGTCTGCTGTCTGCTCCGGCGACGCCGCCGGGCCGCTCGGCGTGGCCAGCAGCGGCTCCCCCGGACCCTCGGCAGCCCACACGGCCCAGGTGTCGTGGTCGCTGACGAGGTCCACGCGGCCGGCCTGCCGCAGGATCGCAACGGCGTCCAGGTGGGGCTCGATGATGCGCGCGCACGCCAGATCGGTGCGCCCGAGACCGCTCAGTGAGCGCCACAGCTCGGCCGTGCGCCCCTCCCCCGGGGCGGGCAGCCGACACCCGAGCTCGCGGGCCCGGTCCAGGGCGTGGTCGACGAAGGCACGCACGGCCTGCGGATCGGGGACCGCGGCGGGCGGAAATGGGAGTTCTGCATGCACGGACACAAACATCAGCCTACGTGCAGTGATGGGCGTCTCCACCGCACCCCGCCGGGGGTGGGACGGGTCCTACGATGAAGACACACGACGGAAAGGCGCACCCATGTTCACGCTCGACCCCCACACCACCACCCCGGTGTACGAGCAGCTCGTGGAGTGCGTGCTGCGGGACGTCTCCACCGGCGAGCTCGCGGTGGGCGACAGGATCCCGCCGGTGCGCGCGCTCGCCGCTGAGCTGGGTCTCGCCGCGGGCACCGTGGCCAAGGCCTACCGCGAGATGGAGACGCGCGGGATCATCGAGACGCGCGGGCGCAAGGGCACCTTCATCGCGCAGGGCCGTGACGAGCGGAACGACGCCGCGGCGCGCGCCGTCGTCGACTACCTCACGGTGGTCGCGGACCGCCTGCACTACTCGCCGCAGGAGTGCGTGGCGCTCGTGGAGCGCGCGCTGGACCGCCGCGCCCAGGGCTGACCGCCCCTGTGGCCGCCCGGAGTACCCGGGGCCCGATGCCCCGAGCTGCCCCTGTGCGGGGCTGACTGCGCCAGGGACTGCACCGCGGCAGGTGCCCCGTGCCGCCCGTGGCCGGAACGACGTCGCCCTGCCATCCACCGGTCACGGTGTCCAGCAGGGCGAGGCGCGGTCTGCAGTCGTGCGGGTGGCTCAGTCCTCCCGGTCCCGCCCGCCGTGGCGCACCACGAGCGAGAGCAGCAGCGCCGCGAGGCAGAACACGGCCAGGAGCATGAGGCCTACGAAGTAGGAGTTGTTCTCCGGGTCGTAGGTGGCGCCCATGACCAGCGGCGGGAAGTAGCCGCCCAGACCACCGGCCGCGGCGATCACGCCGCCCACGGTGCCCACGTTCGCCGCCGGCGTCGCCCGGCCCACCCACGCGAACACGCCGCCGGTGCCGAGGCCCAGGAACAGTGCCATGAGCAGGAACAGCGGACCGTACACGTGCTCGCCGCTGGGCTGGAACGCCACGAGCACCGCGCACACGATGGTCCCGGCCAGGGACAGCAGCGTGATGACCTTGGGCCCGAGCTTGTCCGCGAGGGTGCCGCCCACGGGGCGGGCGATCACGGCCGCGACCGCGAAGCCCGCGGTGCGGGTGCCGGCGGCGGTGGGGTCGTACGAGTAGACGTTGGCGAGGTACGTGGGCAGGTAGTTGGAGAACGCCACGAACGCGCCGAAGACCACGGCGTAGAGGAAGCACAGCTGCCACGTGACCTTGAGCTTGAACGCCGCCTTCAGCTTCGGCACCACCGGCTCCACGGGGACGCCCGCGCGCGCCGGGGAGTCACGCAGCATGAGCCAGCACAGCACCGCACTGACGGCCACGATCGCGGCGATGATCACGTGCGTCGTGAAGTACCCGGTGGCCGCCACGAGCCGCGGGGTGAAGAACGCGGAGACCGCGGTGCCCACCATGCCGGCACCGAACACGCCCGTGGCGAAGCCCTTGCGGTGGGACTCGTACCACGCGGAGCAGAACGGGATGCCGATCGCGAAGACCGTGCCCGCGATGCCCAGGAAGAACGCGACCACCACCAGCAGCGGGAAGTTGTGCATTCCCCCCACCACGCCGGTGAGCAGCACGAGCGGCGCGGTGACCCCCAGGATCACCGTGAACATCAGCCGCCCGCCGAACTTGTCCGTGAGCGCCCCCACGGGCACGCGGGCGATCGAGCCCACGAAGATGGGCATGGCCACCAGGATGGCCGTCTGCCCCGGGCTCAGGTGCATCTCCGTGGCGTAGCGCTTGGACAGCGGCCCGATCACGGTCCACGCCCAGAACCCCACGGTGGAGGCCAGGGTGGCCAGCACGAGGTTCCTGAGCTGGCCCTGCTTCAGGTTCGGTGTCGCCGCGGCGACGGGGGCGGTGGACATGGTTCTCCTCGGTGGGTGCGGGTGCCGCGGCTGCGGCGGGGTGACGGGTGGGGAGGGACGACGACGGCGCACGGCGGGTGCGCGGCGTCGCTACCGGGTGCGCTCCGAGCCGGAGCGTTCAGAACCGGTGCCCTCGCGCCCGGAACGGGACTGCCCGGAACCGGTGCGCGTGGAACCGGAGCCTGTGGAACCGGAGTGCTCGCGCGGAGGGCGCGTGCGGCGTCGTGTGCTCGCGCGGTCCTGGGTGCCGATGGGCTCCCAGCCGCGCCGGTAGTTCACCGAGCCCGCGCGGGGCGAGTCCCCCCGGGAGCGGTAGACGATGTACGGGCGGAAGAGGTAGTGCAGGGGCGCGGTGAACGCGTGCACCAGGCGGGTGAAGGGCCACACGGCGAACAGCGCCATGCCCCACAGCACGTGCACGTGGAAGCTCGTGGACGCGGCGGCCATGGCGCCCACGTCCGGCTGCAGGATCCACAGCGAGCGGAACCACGGGGAGACCGTCTCGCGGTAGTCCACGGTGGAGGGGTCGAACACGGAGAGCACCGTGGTGGCGAGCCCTGCCAGCAGGGCGCCCACGAGCATCACGTACATGAACTTGTCGTTGTTGGTGGTGGCCATGAACACGGGACCGGTCAGACGGCGGCGCACGATCAGCAGCACCAGGCCCACCAGGGTGCCCACACCGGCCACCGAGCCGATGGACAGCGCCAGGAAGTGGTACGCGTGCTCGGACATGCCCACGGCCTCGGTCCAGGACTTGGGGATCACCAGGCCCATGATGTGTCCCGCCAGCACGGCCAGGATGCCGAAGTGGAACAGCGGGGACGCGATGCGCAGCAGACGGGACTCGTAGAGCTGCGAGGAGCGGGTGGTCCACCCGAACTGGTCGTACTTGTAGCGCCAGATCAGCCCGCCCACCAGGGTCAGCATGACCACGTACGGCAGGACTCCCCAGAGCAGGATGTCGATCACGTTCACGGGTTTCCTCCGGTCATGGGCAGCAGGCGGGGGTCGTAGGCGTCCAGGCCCACTTCCTCGGTGGGCGGGCCGTAGCCGGCCATCCGGGCCACGGCGGACTCGTCCTCGGGCGAGGGCCCGGGCAGGGTGGAGCAGATCAGCTCCACCGCGCAGGCCTGGGGCAGCTCGTCCCGGACCAGCGCCAGGCGCAGCAGCTCCAGGGACGGGCGGTAGCGCTGCAGCAGCTCGAAGCCGTCCTCCGCGGAGACGCGCGCGGCGAACTCGAGCACCACGGGGAGGTGGTCCGGCAGCTCCTCGTCGCCGAACTCGCAGCCGTGGGAGCGGTAGACCTGCTTGAACGCGGACAGCGCCTCGCCGCGGCGTCGGGTGTCCCCGTCCGTCCAGTAGGTCAGGTGCAGGCTGTGGCGGCGGGAGAGGTCGAACTCCTGGACGTACTCGCCCTGGATCTCCCGCAGGTCCGGCCCGCGCAGCCACCCGGTCAGCGGCGCGATCCGCTGCGGGTCCACGCCCACCTCCTCGAGCGCGCTCTCCAGCAGCGGCAGCTGCGCCACGAGCTCCGGGCTCGGGTAGCTCAGCAGCAGCCCGGCGCACTGGCGCACCACCGCGGAGCGCTGCGGCGTGCGGTCACGGTAGCCGGGGACCTCCACGGTCCCCTTGCCGGGCTTGCCCAGCAGGTTCGCGAGCAGGCCCATCACCGGCCCCCGTCCGCGCCGGCGGTCCCCTGGTCCGGGCGGGAGCCGGGGTTCGACGACGTCGCCGCGAGGCTCGCCGCGGCCTCCTCGGCCTCCGAACCCTGGCCGATCCGGGCGGGGAACAGTCCGGACGGTGTGCCGTTGCCGTCCCAGTTCAGCAGGTTCACGCGCCCGGACAGCTGGTCGTTGCCCGTGGGGTCCTCCCCGCGCTGACGCGCCTTGAGCGCCGCGAAGTTCTCCACCGCCACGGGGGCGGGGCGCCCGGAGGCCTCCCCGAACACACCGGTCTGACCCATTCCGGGGCCGCCGTCCACGTCCAGGGAGCAGCCGATCTCCTCCAGGTTGTGGGCGTCCTCCACGTGCGCGGCGGGGATCACGTAGCGCTCGTCGTACTTGGCGATCGCCATCAGCCGGTACATCTGCTTGATCTGCGCACCGGTCATGCCCACCGCCTCCGCGATGCTCTCGTCCGGCTCGTCCCCGAGCGTGATGTCCCGCATGTACGCCCGCATGGCCGCGAGCTTGCGCAGCACGTCCGTGATCAGCTCGGTGTCCCCCGCGGTGAACAGCTCCGCGAGGTACTCCACCGGGATCCGCAGGGACTCGATCGCCCCGAAGAGGTTCTCCGGGTCCTCGCCGTCGTGGCCCTGTTCCTTGAGGAGGTCCACGATGGGCGAGAGCGGCGGCACGTACCAGACCATGGGCATGGTGCGGTACTCCGGATGCAGCGGCAGCGCCACCCGCAGGGTCTTGGCGAGCGCGTACACCGGCGACTTGCGGGCGGCGTCCAGCCAGTCCTCGGGGATCCCGTCACGCCGGGCGGCCTCGATGACCTCGGGGTCGTTCGGGTCCAGCATGAGGTCCAGCTGCGCCTCGTACAGGTCCTGCTCGTTCGGGGTCGCGGCCGCCTGGGTGACCTTGTCGGCGTCGTACAGGAAGATGCCGATGTAGCGCATGCGGCCCACGCACGTCTCCGCGCACACGGTGGGGATGCCCACCTCGATGCGGGGGTAGCAGAACGTGCACTTCTCGGCCTTGCCGGACTTGTGGTTGTAGTAGATCTTCTTGTACGGGCAGCCGGTGATGCACTGGCGCCAGCCGCGGCAGCGGTCCTGGTCCACCAGCACGATCCCGTCCTCGGTGCGCTTGTAGATGGCACCGGAGGGGCACGAGGCCATGCAGGAGGGGTTGAGGCAGTGCTCGCACAGCCGCGGCAGGTAGAACATGAACGTCTGCTCGAACTCGAACTTGATGCGGTCGTTCGCGTCCTTGCGCAGCTTCTCCACCACGGGGTCCAGGTGACCCATCTCGGTGGCGCCGCCGAGGTCGTCGTCCCAGTTCGCGGACCACTCGATCTTGGTGTCCTTGCCCGTGATCAGGGACTTGGGGCGCGCCACGGGGAAGTCGTCGCTCGCCGGAGCGTTGACCAGGTTCTCGTAGTCGTACGTCCACGGCTCGTAGTAGTCCTTCAGCTCCGGCTGCACCGGGGACGCGAAGAGCTGGGCCAGCTTCTTGAGCCGCCCGCCGGACTTGAGCTTGAGATTGCCCCGCTTGTTGAGCTCCCAGCCGCCCTTCCATCGGTCCTGGTCCTCGTAGCGGCGCGGGTAGCCCTGCCCGGGGCGGGTCTCCACGTTGTTGAACCACACGTACTCGGTGCCCGCCCGGTTGGTCCACGCCTGCTTGCACGTGACGGAGCACGTGTGGCAGCCGATGCACTTGTCCAGGGTCATCACCATGGCAACTTGCGACATCACACGCATCAGTACTGAACCTCCTGGGAACGTTTGCGGACCACGGAGACGATGTCCCGCTGGTTTCCGGTGGGCCCCATGTAGTTGAAGGCCCAGGACAGGTGGGCGTAGCCACCGATCATGTGGGTGGGTTTCACGAGGATGCGCGTCACGGAGTTGTGGATGCCGCCGCGCTTGCCCGTGGTCTCGGACTTGGGGACGTCGATCGTGCGCTCCTGCGCGTGGTGGACGTAGACGACGCCGGGCGGCATGCGGTGGGAGACCACGGCGCGTCCCACGAACACACCGTTGGTGTTCACGCACTCCACCCACTCGTTGTCCGAGACCTCGATGGCCTGGGCGTCCTGCGGCGCCATCCACACCGTGGTGCCGCCGCGCGAGAGCGAGAGCATGAACAGGTTGTCCTGGTACTCGGAGTGGATGGACCACTTGTTGTGCGGGGTCAGGTACCGCACGGCGATGGACAGCTCCCCCTTGTCGCCGAGCTGCGGCTCGCCGAAGAGCCGGTGCATGTCCAGCGGCGGGCGGTAGACGGGGAGCATCTCTCCCATGTCCTTGAGCCAGTCGTGGTCCAGGAAGAAGTGCATCCGCCCGGTCAGGGTGTGGAACGGCTTGAGGCGCTCGATGTTCACGGTGAACGGCGCGTACCGGCGCCCACCGGTCTCGGAGCCGGACCACTCCGGGGAGGTGATCACGGGCACCGGTGCCTGCTGGGTCTCCTTGAAGGTGATGAGCTTCTCCTCGGAGCCGCGGGCGAGGTCCGCCAGCGGCTTGCCCACCCGCTTCTCGAGAGTCTCGAAGCCCTGCGTGGCCAGCGCGCCGTTGGTGGTGCCGGACAGGCTCAGGATGGCCTCGGCCATGCGGGCGTCCGAGTCCAGGGCGGGCCTGCCCTCCGCCGCACCGGAGTCGAAGACGCCGTGCTGGCGGCCCAGCCGGTCCACCGTGGCGGAGACGTCGAACGTCACGTTCTTGGTGGTCAGCCCGAGCTTGTCCGCGAGCGGGCCGAGGGCCACGAACTTGTCCCCGATCGCCGTGTAGTCCCGCTCCACGATCTTCATGGGCGGCAGGTTCTTGCCCGGCACCGCGGGGATGTCCGTGCCCTTCCAGTCAGGGACGTGACCGCCCGGCTGGGCGATCTCCCCGGGGGTGTCGTGCTGCAGCGCGGTGGCCACCACGTCCTTGCGGGTGTCCAGGTGGCCCACCGAGAGCCGGCTGACCTCGTCCGAGAGCAGCTGGAACAGCTTCCAGTCCGTCTTGGCCTCCCACGGCGGGGTGATCGCCGGGGTGAACGCGTGCACGTACGGGTGCATGTCCGTGGAGGAGAGGTCGTACTTCTCGTACCACGTGGCCGCGGGGAAGACGACGTCGCTGAGCAGCGTGGAGGACGTCATGCGGAAGTCCGCGGAGACCAGCAGGTCCAGCTTCCCCTCGGGGGCCTCCTCCCGCCAGCGCACGTCCTGCGGCTTGGCCTGCGCGTGGTCCTCGCCGCGCACGCTGTGGTGCGTGCCCAGCAGGTGCTTGAGGAAGTACTCCTCACCCTTCGCGGAGGAGCCGAAGAGGTTGGAGCGCCACAGCACGAGCGTGCGCGGCCAGTTCTCCGGGGCGTCCGGGTCCTCGACGGCGAAGTTCAGCTCCCCGCTCTTGAGCTTCTGTGCGATCCACTCGGGTTCCGACGCCGCCTCGCCGCGTTCCACACCGGCGATCGCCGCGTCCGCGACGTCCAGCGAGTTCTCGTGGAACTGCGGGTAGAACGGCATCCACCCCAGGCGGGTGGACTGTGCCACGACGTCCGCCGTGTGCATGTTCTTCAGGTGTCCCTCGGCCAGCGGGGACTGCAGCGAATCCGAGGAGTAGCCGTCCGAGCGCCACTGGTCCGTGTGCATGTACCAGAACGCGGTGCCGATCATGAACCGCGGCGGGCGCACCCAGTCGTTCGCAGAGGCCATCGCGGCCCAGCCCGTGATGGGGCGGGCCTTCTCCTGGCCCACGTAGTGCGCCCAGCCGCCGCCGTTGCGGCCCTGGCAGCCGCACAGCATGAGCATCGCGAGGATCGCCCGGTAGGTGGTGTCACCGTGGTACCACTGGCAGATGCCCGCGCCCAGGATGATCATGGACCGGCCGTGGGACTTCTCCGCGTTGGCAGCGAACTCCCGTGCCGTGCGGATCACGGCCTCCGCAGGGACGGAGGTGACCTCCTCCTGCCACGCGGGGGTGTAGGGGGTGGCGGCGTCGTCGAGGCCCGCGGACCACTCACCGGGCAGGCCGTCGCGGCCCACGCCGTACTGCGCGAGCATGATGTCGAAGACCGTGGTGACCGTGCGCCCGGCCACCGTGGTGGTGGGAACGCCGCGGTGGATCACGGAGCCCACACCCGTGGGGTCCGTGAACGCGGGCAGCTCCACGGTGCTGACCCCGCCCTCGTAGCCCGCGGAGTCCGCCACGGACAGCGCCGGCAGGGTGTCCCCCAGGTCCAGGTTCCAGCGGCCCTCGTCCTGCTCGTTGTAGCGGAAGCCCATCGAGCCGTTGGGCACCACCGGGCGGTGGGTGTGCCGGTCCAGCAGCACCGTCTTGAACGCGGGGTCGGCCTGCCCCGCGGCGTCGTCGTCCCCCGCGGCCGCGAGGTCCTCGGCCGTCACGAACTTGTCCGGGACCACCGTGCCGTCCGCCCGCTGGTCCAGCGAGACCAGGAACGGGAGGTCCGTGTACTGCAGGACGTACTCCTCGAAGAACCGCACCCGGCGGTCCACGAAGTTCTCCTTGAGGATCACGTGGCCCATGGCCATCGCGAGCGCGGCGTCCGTGCCGGCCTGCGCGGGCAGCCACTCGTCCGCGAACTTGGTGTTGTCCGCGTAGTCCGGGCTCACCGAGACCACCTTGGTGCCGCGGTAGCGGACCTCCGCGAGCCAGTGGGCGTCCGGGGTGCGGGTCACCGGGATGTTCGAGCCCCACATCATGAGGTAGGTGGCGTCCCACCAGTCCCCGGACTCCGGGACGTCCGTCTGGTCCCCGAAGACCTGCGGGGAGGCCACGGGCAGGTCCGCGTACCAGTCGTAGAAGCTGTTCATGACCCCGCCGATGAGGTTGATGAACCGCGCGCCGGCTGCGTGGGAGACCATCGACATGGCGGGAATCGGCGAGAAGCCGGTACAGCGGTCCGGGCCGTACGCGGCGATCGTGTGCACGTGCGCGGCCGCCGTCATCTCCACGGCCTCCTGCCACGAGGCGCGTACCAGCCCGCCCTTGCCGCGGGCCTGTTGGAACTCACGGCGCTTCACGGGGTCGTTGACGATCGACTCCCACGCGAGCACCGGATCGTGGTGGAGCTGCTTGGCCTCGCGGTACATCTGCAGCAGCACACCTCGCACGTACGGGTAGCGCACACGGGTGGGCGAGTAGGTGTACCAGGAGAACGCCGCACCGCGGGGGCAGCCCCGGGGCTCATACTCCGGACGGTCCGGCCCCACCGAGGGGTAGTCCGTCTCCTGGGCCTCCCACGTGATGATGCCGTCCTTGACGTACACCTTCCACGAGCACGAGCCCGTGCAGTTCACGCCGTGGGTGGAGCGGACCACCTTGTCGTGACTCCACCGGTTGCGGTAGAAGGAATCGCCCGCACGCCCGCCCTCGCGGAAGACGGCGCGGCGGTCCGGCGTCTCGTCCCAGCGGGAGAAGAAGCGTCCCATTTTCAACAGCGCGTCGGATGCCGGTCCGTCGATCCCGGCCGGGGTCTGGGTGGTAGCCATACCCGAATGCTAAGCCCTTTTGGCATTGCTGATGCGGATTAAATTGGGCGTGGCGATGTTCCCTAATTCGCGCTCTGACCTGCGGAAATACCACACACTTAGGTGACCTAATCGTCCGCCCGAACCGTGTTCGACCTGGTCCGGGCGGCATCTCGGGCCCGGCCGCGCGCCCGCTCAACCCGCGCGGACGCCGTCGGACCGCTCCCGCCGCCGCCCCTAGACTGGTGTCTCATGAAGTCGATCGTCGCGCCCCTCCTGCTCGTGGTCACCGCGGCCGTCCAGGCCATGGGGGTCTACCCGTACGTCCAGGACGGCATCACGCTCGCCGGGCAGCTGCTGTTCCCCATCCTCTTCGCGCTGGGCGCCGCCTACCTCGCGCGCAAGGGCCGCCCCGGCGTCTTCGGCACGGCCCACCTGCTGGTGACGATCCTCGCCGCGGTCCTGCTGGTGCTCTCCCTGGTGGGCATGAGCCAGCGGATCCCCTCGCTGTACCCCACGATGATCCTGTACTACATCGCGTTCGTCCTGCTGGCCGTCGAGTGCGGGCTGCGGATCGCGGGCCTGCCCAAGAAGCCGCGCCCCGCGGACGAGGACCTCGAGCTCGACGACGCCGAGTCCACCCTCTGAGCCGTGGTCACCCCCGGCTCCGGTTCCGTTCCCGGTTCCCTGCCAGACCCCGCGTCAGAACGGGCCTGGCACGACGCCGCTGACGCCGGCACAGGGGACGACGGAGCAGCAGACAGTGCCCCCGGCGTCGAGATCCTCACGCGCTTCGACAGCCTCGTGGTGGCCGGCGGCCGCTCCTCCCGGCTGGGCGGGACGCCCAAGGCCAGACTCCCGCTGCGGGGCTCCACGCTGCTGGCGCACACCGTCGAGTCTGTGCGCCCGTTCGGCACCGTGGTGGTCGTGGGGCCGGAGGACCAGCCGCTGCCCGAGGACGTACTGCGCACCCGTGAGGACCCGCCCTTCTCCGGCCCGGCGGCGGCGATCGCGGCCGGAGCCGCAAGTCTCTCCCCCGTGGCCGCACGCGCTGCCTGGACCGCGGTGCTGGCGTGCGACATGCCCTTCGTGGACCGCGCCCTGCCGGCGCTGCGCGCGGAGGCGGCCAGGGCGGCGTCGTCGACGTCCTCCTCGGACGGAATGATCGCCGTCTCCGCCGAGGGGCGCCGCGAGAACCTGGCCGTACTGGTGCGCACGGAAGCCCTGGACCGCGCGCTCGACGCCGCGCCCACGACCGACGCGCCAGTGCGCTCCGTCTGGCGGCACCTGGACCTGACCGAGACGCCGGTGCCGGAGGACAGCACCGCGGACGTGGACACGTGGGATGATGTTCACAGGCTCGATCTGCACTGAATCAGCACGCTGAGGAGACATGATGCCCGGCCTTCCGCACCCGCACGACCCCGCCGCCCGCGAGGAGCACGAGCAGCACGGGGCCCACCAGGACACCGCCGCCCCCACCGTGAACTGGGCGCAGTGGGACGAGGCCCGGCGCATCGCCTACGGGCTCCCCCAGACGCTGCCCGAGATCCTGCTGCCGCTCGCGCAGTGCCAGGACGAGATCCTCGCCGAGTCCGTGACCGCCGAGATGCCCGTGCCGCACTACGCCTCCGCCGCCGCGGACGGCTGGGCCGTGGCCGGGGACGGCCCGTGGCGCATCCGCACCCCGCAGCCCGCAGAGACCGACGAGCGCCTGCTACTGACCCTGCCCCCGGAGAAGCGGATGCTGCCCGTGGTGGAGATCGCGGCGGGCGAGGCCACCCACGTGAACACCGGCGACGCCGTCCCCTTCGGCACCACCGCGCTGCTGGAGGCCCACCGGGGGCACGTGGTCCCCGCGGACCCCTCCGTGGAGGTGCCGGCCGGCACCGAGCACGGCCGCAAGGCGGAGGAGGGAGACACCCTCGAGGACGCCACCCCCGCCGCTCCCCTGGTGAAGAACCAGGACGTGCGCGCCGTGGGCGAGGAGATCGAGCAGGGGGACCTGCTGCTGCGCGCCGGGCGCAAGCTCAACCCCGTGCACCTGGGACTCGCCGCGAGCGCCGGGCACGACATGCTCCCGGTACGACGCCGCCCGCGCGTCACCGTGCTGCTCGGCTTCGCCAAAGTGGTGGAGGACGGCATCCCCGGCCCGGGCGAGGTGCGCGACTCCCTCGGCCTGCAGCTGCCCGCCGTGCTGCACGAGCTGGGGGCGAACGTGGACCAGGTCCGTCGCGTGGCCGACGGCGCGCAGGGCACGGTCAACGCGCTGACGGAGTCCCCCATGGGAGCGAACTCGCTCCTGGACGCCCGCGCGGAGATCGTGGTCACCACGGGCGGCACCGGCCACGGCGAGGACGACCACGTCCGCCAGGCGCTCGAGGAGCTGGGCGCACACCTCGTCCTCGACGGTGTGGCCCAGGAGCCCGCGCACGGCGTGATCCTCGCCAAGCTGCCCGACGACGGGCCCGTGGTGCTCGCCCTGCCCGGTTCACCGCTGTCCGCGATGACGGGTCTGCTCACCGTGGGCCACGCCCTGATCTGCGGCGCCACCGGGGACGCCCTGCCCGCCACCCGGCGCGTCACCGCCGGTGCGGCGCTCGGACCCACCGGCAGCACCCGCGTGATCCCCGCCTACCTGCAGGACGGGCGGGTCATCCCCGAGCCCGCGGTGGGCCCGGCGATGCTCTCTGGACTCGCCCACGCGGATGTCCTCCTGGTAGTCCCGGAGGGCGGCATGCACGCCGGCCAGGACATGGAGGTCATCCCGCTGCCCTGGCGGGTGTGACCGGCGCGGCGACGTCGTCGCCTCGCCCTGCCGCCGCAGCCGCAGCCGCTGCAAAAACTCAGCAAGTGCCATTTCGGGCTCCCCGGACGGCACTTGCTGAGTTTTTGCACCTGTGGCGGTTCTCGGTCAGGACGGGGTTGCGCGCTTCGCACAGGCGGCGACCGGCGCGGGAGCACGAGCGAGGCAGGGAACCCGGCGCAGCGGCGTCGTCGCCCCTCTCTGCTGTCGGCGCTGCTGCCGTCACTCGTGCTGCAAAAACTCAGCACGTGCCATTTCAGGCGCCCCGAACGGCACTTGCTGAGTTTTTGCAGGGGTGGTTCTCAGGGGTGGGGGTGCCCGGGGTGGTTGCTCAGCGCCACTTCGGGGCGGGCGGCTGCCACCCGCTCAAGCGGGGCAGGACGTCGTCGGGGCCGTCGGCGACCACCAGCATCTCCCGGTCCTCGGGGCGCACGAAGCCCTCGGTGACCATGTGGTCGAGCATGTCCAGCAGCGGCTGCCAGAACCGGCGCCCGCACAGGCCCACCGGCTTCGCATGTACGCCGAGCTGCTGCCAGGTCCACGCCTCGAAGAACTCGTCCAGGGTCCCTCCGCCGCCGGGCAGGGCGATGAACGCGTCCGCCAGGTCCGCCATGCGCTGCTTGCGCTCGTGCATGGTACGCACCACCTCCAGCTCGCTCAGGCCCGGGTGCGCGATCTCCCCGGAGACCAGGTGCTCGGGCATCACGCCCACCACGCGGCCGCCCGCGTCGAGAGCACCGTCCGCCACGGCACCCATGAGCCCCACCTTGCCGCCGCCGTAGACCACGGTGACTCCGGCGTGGGCGAGCGTGGCTCCGAGGGTCCGGGCCAGCTGCGCGTACTCGGGCGAGGCGCCATCCTTCGCTCCGGTGAACACGGCCACGGAACGGATGACGGGTGAGGTTGCAGTCATGCGGGCCACCCTACCGAGGGGCTCGCACCATCACGGAAGCGCACGTCACTGCCCACTCCGTCGAAAGAGCGCCACCCACCGCCGCCCACTCCATCAAAAGTGCAGCTCTTGACGTCTGGGGCCCGCGAAACGTCAAAAGCTGCACGAGAAATGCGCGGGACGGTGGCGCAGCGGCAGGCGGGGAGCGCCGGACTACGCGTGCGTGGCGAAGAAGATGATCGCCCCGACGATGAACGTGAGCGAGGCCAGCAGCGCGCAGGAGAGCTCCACCAGCATGCCCAGCCCCATGGCCTTCGCAGCGATCCACGAGGTCTCCAGCGCGGTGGTCAGGTTCCTGTTGCGCACGGTCTCCGAGAGCAGCAGACCCAGCACGAAGCCGATGAGCAGCCCCACCACGGGGATCACGAACATGCCGACCACCGCACCGACCACCCCGAAGAGCAGCGTGCGGTTGGGGATGGCCCGGCGTTTCAGGGTGCTGCCGGTCATCACGAGGCTCGCGGACATCCCCGCCACGAGCAGGGTGCCGCCCAGTGCGAGCACCACCCACCCCTCCGGGGCACGCACCACGAACGCCCAGATGAGCAGCCCCACCAGGGCGGTGATGGAGCCGGGCAGCACCGGGACCACGATTCCCACGCAGCCCACGACAATCAGGAGGACGGCCACCACGGTGGCGATGATCTCTGCGGTCACGCAGTCATCGTACGGGCCCGCCCCGGTGAGTCCCGGCCACTCTGACCGACAACACCGTCGGCGCCCACCAGCCGTGGCCGACGACGGGGCTGGTCCTCCTCCCCCCAACGGCGTCGTCGCCGCCGTCACCGCCCCGGCGCCGCGCCCCGGCCTAAAATGGCATGGAAGAAGCCACTTAAAGATCGGATGCACCGTGCCCTCCCCCGCAGCCACTGAGCGCCCCGCCGCCGCGAAGCCCCGTCGCGGGAGGTCCTGGCACCGCACCGCGGGAAAGCCGGTGCGGTGGTGGCTGGTGGCGCTGGTGGTGGTGATCGGGGTGCACCGGTGGATCCCCGAGACCCGCTGGCTCATGGTGCACGTGGTCACGCTGGGGCTGATCACCACGTCCATCATGGTGTGGTCCCAGCACTTCACCGAGGCGCTGCTGCACCACAAGCTCCCGGACACGGACCGACCGCGGCAGATCGTGCGCATCTACGGGGTCACGGCGGGCACGGTGCTGCTGATCGCGGGCATGCTGGGCGGCTGGTGGTGGCTGACGGTCGTGGCGGCCACGGTGATCGGTGCGATGCTCACGTGGCACGGTCTCGCCCTGCTGCGTCAGCTGCGCGAGGCCCTGCCCGCGCGCTTCGGAATCACGGTGCGGTGGTACGCCACGGCGTCCTTCTTCCTCCCCGTGGGTGCCGTCTTCGGCGCGATTCTGGCCCGTGACCTGCCCGCCGAGTGGCACGCGCGGCTGCTGCTGGCCCACCAGGCCGTCAACGTCCTGGGCTTCGTGGGCCTCACGGTCTCCGCCACGCTCCTCACGCTGTGGCCCACCATCCTGCGCACCCGCATGCGCGACGACGCCGTGCGGCTCTCCCGGATCGCCCTGCCCCTGATGGCCGCGGGCAGCCTGCTCAGCGCCCTCTTCGCGCTGACCGGCCACCCCGCGCTGACCGCCGCCGGGCTCGCCCTCTACACCGTGGGTGCCGCGCTGATCGGTGTCCTCATGCTGCGCACCGCCCAACGACGCCGCCCCGAGGGATACATGGGCTGGTCCCTGGCCTCGGGCGTCGCGTGGCTCGTCGTCACCTCCGCCCTCGCAGCCTGGCTCGTGGCGACCCGCGGCCTGGAGACCTCGGTCGCGCAGACCCTGACCGTCCCGTTCGTGGCCGGGTTCCTGGTGCAGACGCTGTTCGGGGCCATGAGCTACATCCTGCCGTCCACCATGGGCGGCGGACCCGCCGCCGTGCGCGCCTCGCTGGCGGCGATGAACCGGGCGGGCGTCTACCGCGCCACGGTCGCCAACCTCTGCATCGCCCTGTTCGCACTGCCCGCGGGCGTCCTGCCCTCGTGGGTCCGCGCGCTGGTCTCCATCGTGGGCGCGGTGGTGCTCGCGGCCTTCATCCCCCTGATGATCTCCTCCGCCAAGGTCTCGGTGGCCGCACGACGCCGCATGGTCGCCGAACGCGCCGCTCGGGCCTCCTCGGCCGAGGACGACGCCGCACCGCACGCGGCTGCCTCACCGTCCCGTCCCGGGCGGGCCGGGTCAGTACCGACGCCCGGCTCCTCGGGCGAGGCGGAGCCAGCGAACGCGGGGCACGGCGGGAGCTCGTCCCGGGGCGCCCCGACCCAGCGGGAGGGTGACGGCTCCGCGAGACGACAGAGCGCCGCGTCGTCGTCGGCGGGCGGGGCCTCCCCCCTCACGCAGCTGCTGGCCGGCGTGCTCACCGTGGTGCTCGCCGTGGCGGCGGGGATCGCGATTGCTCCGCAGTCCGCAGGGTTCTCGCTCTCGGGCGGCGGCGGGTCCGCCGCGGAGGGCACCGGGGAGACCACCGAGGTGACGATGCATGCCCGCGAGGACATGCGTTTCGACCCCTCCGAGATCCGTGTGCCCCGGGGCAACCGGCTGGTCATCACCCTGGTCAACGAGGACCCCTCGATGGTGCACGACCTCGTCTTCGCCAACGGCGCGACCTCCGGACGGCTCGATCCCGGAGCCACCGCCACGGTGGGCGTGGGAGTCGTGACCGATCCCCTGGACGGGTGGTGCTCGGTGATCGGGCACCGCTCCATGGGCATGACCGTGAACGTGGTCCCCGTGGACGAGAACGGCCAGGCGGTGTCCGGCGACGGAACGCACGACCACTCGTCGGCTGCGGGCGGCGCGGCAGGCTCGGGCACCGCTGCCGGTTCGGAGGCGGATCCCGCGCAGTCGGCAGACCTGAATGCCGCCCCGGGGAAGGGTTTCACCACCCGCTCCCCGGTGCTGGAACCGGCTTCCGAGGAGACCGTGCACCGCGTGACGCTGGACGTCCAGGAGGTGGCCCGCGAGGTGGCGCCCGGCGTCACGATGGACGCGTGGACCTACAACGGCCAGTACATGGGACCCACGCTGCGGGGAAAGGTGGGTGACACGTTCGAGGTCACCCTGGAGAACCACGGATCCATGGGCCACTCGGTGGACTTCCACGCCGGGGACGTCTCCCCGGACGAGCCCATGCGCACGATCGCCCCGGGCGAGTCGCTGGTCTACCGCTTCAAGGCCCAGCGCTCCGGGATCTGGCTCTACCACTGCTCGTCCATGCCCATGAGCACGCATGTCGCCGCGGGCATGTTCGGTGCGGTGGTCATCGACCCGCCGGACCTGCCGGCCGTGGACCGCGAGTACCTGCTCGTGCAGAACGAGACCTACCTCTCCGCCCCGGACGAGAACCAGCCGGACGTGCCGGAGGGCGCGGGCGCCGTCGTCGACCCGGAGAAGATCAAGACCGGGCAGCCCACGTTCACGATGTTCAACGGCCACGCCACCCAGTACATGCACGCGCCGTTGACCGCCCGCCCGGACGAACGCGTGCGGATCTGGGTGCTCGCGGCCGGGCCGTCCAAGGGGCTGAGCTTCCACGTGGTGGGCGGCCAGTTCGACACCGTCTACAAGGAGGGCGCCTACCAGCTCACCCCGTCCGCCACGAACAACCCCGGTGGAACGGGCGGCGCCCAGGCCCTGGACCTCGCCTCGGCGCAGGGCGGGTTCGTGGAGCTGAGCTTCCCCGAGGCGGGCACCTACACGTTCGTGAACCACTCCTTCGCGGAAGCGGAACGGGGTGCGAAGGGCCTCATCCGCGTGGCGGACTGAGCGACGGCGCGGCACACGGCCCCGCGGCCCCGCACCACTCGGTGCAGACGCCGCGGGGCCGCTGATTCCTGTCAGGCGGTCACACCTGCGGGATGGTGATGACCTGTCCCGCGCGGATGGTGTGCAGCGAGATCCGGTCCCGGTTCGCCTGGTACAGCTGCGCCACGGTCACGCCAGAGCGCTGCGCGATGGAGCCGAGGGTGTCCCCGGGCTGCACGGTGTACTGCCCCGCACCGATCGTCCCGGTGCCGTTGTCGACGGGCGCGAAGCCGGATCCTCCCGCACCGTTGGCTGCACCGGAGCCGCCCGCACCAGCCGCGTCGGAACCACCGGCCGCGCTACCGCCCGTACCGTTCGTTCCGCCGGACGCACCAGAGCCGCCCGCAGCCCCGCTCGATCCGTCGGACCCCGCGGCACCGCCAGCAGCACCGCCCGCGGCGGCACCTCCCTGACCGGATCCGTCACCGGAGGCACCCGAGCCGTCCTGCGAACCGCTGCCCGCGGCTCCGTCGGCCTGGCCGGAGCCGTCGGAGGATGCCCCACCGGCTGCGCCGTCGCCCGCCGCGCCCGAGGCCCCGTCAGAGGCGCCGTCCGACGCCCCGTCGGACGCCCCCGCCGAGGCACCGTCGGAAGCGCCGCCCGATGCCCCCGCCGATGCCTGTCCGCTCGCCGCCCCGGAGGCCGCGGAAGACGAGGCGGACGCCGAGCCCGAGGCGGCGTCGTCGGCGTCCCCGCCCTGGCTGCACCCGGTGAGCACGAGCGCACCCGCCACGGCGAGCGGTGCAAGTCCCTTGAGGATCCTCTGGTTCATGTTCTCTCCCAACGCCGAGGGCAACCCGAGCGGCCACCCGGTATGATACCCGTCACGCTACCGCACGGGCGTGAAGAAGCCCGGGCGGCGGCTCCATGAACCACCACCCGGGCTTCCACCGGTACGCGCCCCGCGACGTCACGCCACGACGACGTCACGCGCGGGTCACACCGCCGCGATCAGTCCGTCAGCGCACCGCGCAGGGTCCGCAGCGCCACGGACAGTGCCGCGAGCTCGGAGCCGAAGTCGTCGGTGTCGGACATGGACTCGATCTCGTCGAGCACCTCGCGCAGCCGCTCGAGCCGGTCCGCGTTCTCGTGCTCCCACGCACGGACCTTCTCGGAGGCGTCCGCGCCCGGCGTCTCGAGCACCTGCGCGGCGATCGAGACGAGGGTCGCGTAGAGGTCCTCGCGCATCGCGATCCGCGCCATGTTCTCCCACCGCGTGGTCTGCGGCAGCGCGCTGATGCGGTTGAGCAGGTTCTCGAGCCCGTAGCGGTCGTAGAGCGTGAAGTACACGCGCGCGACCATCTGCACGCTCACGCCGTCCTCGTTCGTGGCGGCGAGCGCCTCCCGGGACGACGACGCCGCGCCGTCGGGCCCCACGCCCACCTCGCCCTCGGGGCCGGTGAGGCCCTGGGACTCCGCGAGCCGGGCGACGTCGAGCAGGGCGTAGGCGTCGAGCAGCTCGGCCCACTCCACGGCGAGGTCCCGGGGCACGCCCTGCCGCTCGGCCAGCTCGGCCTCCGCGCGGGTGCGCTCCTGCGACTCGGTGCTCATCAGCTGCTCGGTCCCGAAGCGCATGCGCACCACGGGCCGGTAGGTGTTCACGAGCTCCTGGATGTCCGAGTCCGCGATCTGACGGTGCAGGAACCACCGGACCACGCGGTCCAGCAGACGGCGCATCCTCAGGGACATCCGGTTCCACAGTTCCAGGGGCACGTCCGCGCCCAGGTGGGCGTGCTGGTGCGCGTAGTCCCGCAGCTCGAAGATCTCCATGGCCGCCACGAACGCGCGCGCCATGTCCGCGAGGTCCGCGCCGGAGTCGTCCACCACGCGGTACGCGAAGGCGATGCCGCCGTAGTTGACGATCTGGTTGGCCACGACCGTGGAGATGATCTCCTTGCGCAGCGGGTGGGTCTCCAGCTCGTCTCCGAAGCGCTCCCGGATCTGCGCCGGGAAGTACTGCGAGAGCGTGCCGTGGAACCACGGGTCCTCGGCGAGGTCGCTGTCCACGAGCGCCTTGGTGAGCTGGATCTTCGAGTACGCCGTCAGCACGGAGAGCTCCGGGCCCGTGAGGGGCTCGTTCTGCGTGGCGCGCTCCCGCAGCTGCTCGTCCGAGGGCAGGAACTCCAGCTCTCGGTTGAGGTCCGCGGTCTCCTCGAGCCAGTGCATGAGGCGGATGAACGTCTCGGTGAACTCGACGCCGCGGGCGCGCTCGGTGGTCAGCAGCACGTTCTGCGCCACGTTGGTGCGCAGCACGAGCTCGGCCACCTCATCCGTCATGGACTCGATGAACTCGGCGCGCTCCTCCGGGGAGAGCAGCCCGGCCTGGACCATGCCGTCCACGAGGATCTTGATGTTCACCTCGCGGTCGGAGGACTCCACGCCGCCGGAGTTGTCGATCGCGTCCGTGTTGACCAGCACCCCGTTCAGCGCGGCCTCGATGCGGCCCAGCTGGGTGAGCCCCAGGTTGCCGCCCTCGCCCACGACCTTCACGCGCAGGTCCTCGCCGTTGACGCGGATGGCGTCGTTGGCCTTGTCACCGACCTCCTGGTTGGTCTCCGAGGAGGCCTTCACGTAGGTGCCGATGCCGCCGTTGTAGAGCAGGTCAGCCGGGGCCAGCAGCACGCGGCGCACGAGCTCCTGCGGGCTCAGGGACTCCACGCCGTCCTCGATGCCCAGCGCCTCGCGCACCTGCGGGGTGATGGGCACGGACTTGTCCCGGCGCGAGTACACGCCGCCGCCCTCGGAGATCACGTCCCGGTCGAAGTCCTGCCACGAGGTGCGCCCGGCGGTGAACAGCCGTTCGCGCTCCTGGTAGGAGGCCGCGGCGTCCGGGGTGGGGTCCAGGAACACGTCCCGGTGGTCGAAGGCGGCAATCAGGTGGATGTGCTCGGAGAGCAGCATGCCGTTGCCGAACACGTCCCCGGACATGTCGCCCACGCCCACCACGGTGAACGCCTCGGACTGGGTGTCCACGCCCAGCTCGAAGAAGTGGCGCTTGACGGACTCCCACGCGCCGCGGGCGGTGATGCCCATGGCCTTGTGGTCGTAGCCCACGGACCCGCCGGACGCGAACGCGTCACCGAGCCAGAAGCCGCGCTCCAGGGAGATCGCGTTGGCGGTGTCGGAGAACGCCGCGGTGCCCTTGTCCGCGGCGACCACCAGGTAGGAGTCGTCGCCGTCGCGGCGCACCACGTTCTCGGGGTGCACCACGGTGTCCCCGGCCTCGCCGGAGGTCTCGGCCGGCCCGCTCGCGCCACCCCCGGAGCCCGGGGTGGCGTCCCCGCGGGACGACGACGCCGTGTCCTGCGCGGCGCCGGTCTCAGCCTCGCGCTCGATGTTGTCGGTGACGTCCAACAGGGAGGCGATGAACAGCTTGTAGGACTCCCGACCCTCGGTCAGCCAGCCCTCGCGGTCGGTCGCGGGGTCCGGCAGCTGCTTGGGGAAGAAGCCGCCCTTGGCCCCCGTGGGCACGATGACGGCGTTCTTGACCATCTGCGCCTTCACGAGCCCGAGCACCTCCGTGCGGAAGTCCTCGCGGCGGTCGGACCACCGCAGCCCGCCGCGGGCCACCTGGCCGAAGCGCAGGTGCGTTCCCTCCACGCGCGGGGACCAGACCCAGATCTCGTAGGCCGGGCGGGGCTGGGGTGCGGCCGGGATGGCCCCGGGGTCCAGCTTGAACGCCATGGTGGGCCGCTGCTGGAACACGTTCGTGCGCAGGGTCGCGGAGACCACGTCCGCGAGCGCACGGAACAGGCGGTCCGCGTCCAGGCTCGGGACGCCGTCCAGCACGGCGCCCAGTCGCTCGAGTGCCGCGTCCCGGGCGGCCTCGCGAGCAGCGTCGTCGTCCCCGAAGCGCTGCGGGTCGAAGCTCGCCGAGAACAGCTCGGAGATCTCCGCGGTGGCCTCCGGGTAGGCCACGAGGGTGTCCGCGATGTACTCGAAGGAGTTGGAGTAGCCGAGCTGCAGCAGGTAGCGCACGTATGCGCGCAGCACCGCCACGGAGCGCCAGTCCATGCGCTCCGTGAGCACCAGACGGTCCAGGCTGTCCGACTCCGAGCGCCCGGAGAGCACCGCGCACAGCGTGTCCTCGATCAGATCCTCGGTCTTCGCGTCCTCGGGACCCGCCGGGTCCACGCCCGCAGGCAGCTCCACGCCGAAGTCGTAGAGCTGGAACTCGCGCCCGTCCGCCGGGGTCACCGTGTAGGGGCGCTGGTCCAGCACCCGCAGGCCCAGGTTGTGCAGCAGTGGCAGCAGCTCCGTCAGGGACAGGGCCTGCGTGAGATAGATGTTCAGCCGCACCTGGCCGCCGGTCTCGGCCACCCGGACCTCCGCGGGCAGGTCACTGTCACGGCCCCACAGTTCCTCGCAGCGGCGCAGGTCCTGGATGGCCTCCTCGATCTCGTAGTCCTCGCGGTAGGAGCCGGGGAACGCCTCCGCCCACATGGTGCTCAGGGAGAGCGCGTGCTCGGCGTCGAACTCCAGGCCGATGGCCCGGTCCAGGGACTCCGGCCAGGAGCGCACCGCCGCGCGCAGCCGAGACTCGAGCTCCTCGTGGTCGAACTCGCGCACCTCGCCCGTGTAGGGCAGGCGGATCCGGAAGAACACGCGGGCCAGAGAGGAGGACGTCAGGCGCACCTCGAAGTCGATGGCCTCGGCGTCGAAGGCCTCGAAGAGCTGGGCCTCGATGCGCTGGCGTACGGACGTGTTGTACCGGTCACGGGGCAGGTAGACCACCGCGGACATGAAGCGCCCGAAAGTGTCCTGGCGCAGGAACAGCCGGGTCTGGCGGCGCTCGTTGAGCCCGAGCACCCCGCTGGCCGTCTCACAGAGCTCCTCCGCGGACATGTGGAAGAGCTCGTCCCGCGGGTAGTCCTCGATGATGCCCATGAGGTCACGGGCGGAGTGCGAGTCCGGCAGGAAACCGAAGTCCCGGACCACCCGCTCCACCTTCTCCTTCACCAGCGGCGTGAGCTGGGCGGGCACCGAGTACGCGTGGCGGGAGAACAGCCCCAGGATCAGGTACTCGCCGTTCACTTCACCGTCCTGGCCGAACGTGCGCACCCCGATGTAGTCCAGGTACTCCCGGCGGTGGATCGAGGAACGCCGGTTCGCCTTGGTCACGAAGACCACCTGGTGGTCCCGCGCGTGGAGGCTGCCCAGGCCCGTGAGCCGCTGGGCGTGGCCCTCCTGGCCGCGCTCGCGCAGCAGGCCGAGGCCGGTGTCCGGGCGGGAGTGCAGCACGGCGTCGTCGCCGTCCGACTCGAGGTCGTAGCGCTTGATGCCCATGAAGACGAAATTGCCGTCCCGCAGCCACTCGAGGAAGTCCTTGGCGGCCTGGACGTCCGGCAGCTGCGAGCCGTCCGGGAAAGTGAGCTCCTCGAGGGGGTCCAGCGACGCCGCAATCACCCCGGCCTCTTGCAGCATGGCCACCTGGTCCTCGGACACCCGAGTCACGTCCGCCACGAGCTTCTCGATGTGGCGCTGCAGCTCTCCACGCGCGGACTCGTCCAGCGAGCGGTGCAGCTCCATGCGGATCCAGGACTCCACGGCAATCTGGGTGTCCCCGCCCGCCGCGGCTTCCCCCACCAGGTCCCGGGTCAACGGGATGGCCGTGGTGTCGCCGGAGGAGACTGCGGAGATGTTGGGCACGCGCTCCAGTGCGGTGAGCTCGTGCGAGGCGGCGTCCCGCGAGGCCAGCAGCAAGGGGTGCAGCACGAGCTCCGCGCCGCCCCAGTTCGCCGCGATCTCCGTGGTCAGCGTGGAGACCAGGAACGGCATGTCCGTGGTGACCATGTACAGCACCGTCTGGCCGTGGTCCTCCCGGACCTGGATGCACAGGCGGTCCGAACCACGGACCCGCCCCACCTCGCGGTGGGTCTCCGCTCGCTCGGTGAGCACCTGCACGTCCGCGCCCGCCACGTCCGCGTCCGGCACGGAGCGGTAGTACTCGTTGATCCACGACTGCGCGCCTCTCCACTGCGGTCGCGTCCACACTGTGGGGATGACCTGTGTGGTGTCTGGAGGAGGGGTCACTGCTGCATCACGCCTTTTGACTCGTCGAGTTGGTGGTAACTCCACGGCGTGGCACGTGACGCCCGGTCGGGCACCACGGACGGCGCACACGGGACCGCTGCCGGGCCCCGTCCGTCCGTCTCGCTCACGGCCACACTGCCGCATACGCCCCTAACCCTAGGGCCCCGGGAGCACGCGGGCCAGGAAGCGGGTCCGGCGGGCACCTGCATTGCAGAGACCTACACTCTTCCGGGCGCCGATCTGCGCCTTCCCCTCTTGCGGATCCCCGGCACACCGGTTCCACCGCGCACCAGCCGTGCCCGTGGCCGCGAGAGAGCTGAGCACCCATGAGCAACGAGACACCCGCGGAGGTGGTGACGGCGGCCGTCGCCTCCGGCACGGCCAAGGCCACCGAACCCTCCGCAGCTCTCGTGCTGTTCCCGGCCGGGATCACCATCGTGATCCTCATGGTCATGGGGCTGCTCACCGGCGGTTTCGCCCTGACGCCCCTGGCCGCAATGCGCGGTCGCGTGCCCTGGTCCGCTGTGGGCCGCTGCATTCTCCTGGTCGCCATCGGCAAGATCGCCGCCATCTGGCTGCCCGTCATGGCGTTCTACGGCCTGGGCTTCAAGCGCGCCGTGGTCGACTTCTTCGTGGTTCCCGTGGGCATGCTCCACCGGGAATCACCGCGGTGCGATGGTTCAGCCGCGGGACTCCTCGGCGCTGGCCGCGGCCACCTCGGCGGAGGTGACGTCCAGGACCTCACCGTTGGCCAGGCTGTGCAGCTGGGTGCCGCGGATCCGGTCCACCGTGAGACGGATGATCGTCCCATGCGCCACCACCATCACGTTCTTGCCCGGGTGGTCCCGGATGATCTGCTGCAGCACCGCGATGCCACGCCGGATCACGTCCTCGGCGGTCTCGCCGTGGTGCTCCATGAAGGCGTGGCGCTCGTCATCGGACATGCCCGTGCAGTCGTAGCCCTCGGCGTCCCCGAAGGCACGCTCCACGAGGTCCTCGTACGTGCCGGACAGCGTCAGCCCGAGCTGCTCGCCGATCAGCTGCGCGGTCTCCCGTGCCCGTGCCAGCGGGGACGAGACGAGCACGTCCCAGTGCCGTCCGGAGGCGGCGAGTTCACGGCCGACCTCGCGCGCCTGCTCCCGGCCGGTCTCGTTGAGGGGGATGTCGGAACGGCCCTGCAGCCGCCCCTGCAGGTTCCAGTCGGTCTGGCCGTGGCGGATCAGTGTCAGGGTCGTTTCAGTCACCCGCCCAACCTACCCCCGTGCGCAGACAGGCCCGGCGGCGTCGTCGTGCCGTACCGACGTAATGCATCGTCAGGCCGTGCAGCGACGCCGCCTCAAGCACCGGCACCGCCCCCGAACCGGCGACCCGCCCTCAGACGCGCGGGTCCTCCTGCGTCTCGATGTCCACGCGCTCCTTGCGCAGAGTGTCCTCCACGACCTCCGTGTGCTCCACGCGCCGGGCGACGAGCCGCACCCGCTGGTAGGGCACCCGCACGGTCTGCACCACGGGCTCGGTGCGGTAGAGGATGACCTCGTCCTCCCCGACCGCCAGCTCCCGTCCGTCCAGGAACGCCTGGCGCTCCTCGGCCGTGACGGCGGTGCGCACCACGTCCGGCTCCTCGGCGGCCACGGTGACCTCCTGGCGCACGGGCTCGCTCACCACGTACTTGCGCAGCCGGGCGCGGCCCGTCTGCTCCTGCTCGCGGTGGATCACGAGCCGCTCCTCGTGGCGGACCACCGAGGCGGCGTCGCGCTCCGTGGCGTCCGAGTGGTGCGGCCCATGCGGGGTCTGTCCCGGCGTGGTGTTCTGTGCTGCCATCGTGTCCTCCAGAGGGCCAGAGAGAGTGTACGACCGAGACTATCAGCAGGGTTCCTGCGGGCCCCGCGCATGTAGCATTCTTAAACCCTGACGGGCCACGGGAGGATGCTGGGATGAGTTACTCGGACGACGGCAACGGATACTTCACACGAGCCCTGGACGCGGAGGACCGCGGTGACCACGCCCTCGCGGAGACCGCGTACCGCCAGGCCATCGAGCTGTTCCGCGAGGGTGAGGGCACCGAGCGGGAGCTCGCCGCGTGCCACTACAACCTGGGCCACGTCTACGTGGTCACGGAGCAGACCAGCAGGGCGGTCGTGGAGTACGGCAAGGCACTGGAGCACTTCGCCGGGCTGGAGGACAGCGGCAGGCACAAGGCGCGCGCCCACCTGATTCTGGGCTCACTGCTCGTGGAGACCGGGGACCTGCGCGCCGCGGAGGACCATCTCCTGGACACCCTCGGCCAGTACCTGGACGCGCCCCACGACCCGAGGGACCAGGCGGACTGCTACGTCAACCTGGCCCGCGTCTACCGCGCGACCCGCCGCCCCACCCAGGCCGTCACCGCCTACAACCGGGCCGTGGACTTCTACCAGGAGGACCCGGAGACCTTCAGGGACCGCTCTGACTGCTTCACCGAGCTCGGCTCCCTCTACGAGAGCACCGGCAAGCTGGACGAGTCCGCGGCGGCCTTCGCGGAGGCCGCCCGGCTGCGGCGCGCCGCCGAGCAGCAGTGGGGCCGCGCGTGAGCTCCCCGCTGGTCTACGGCTGCATGAACCTGGGCGGCTCGTGGGGTCAGACGGAGATTCCCGCGGCCCAGTACGACGTCGCCCGCGACGCCGTCCACGCCGCCCACCGCGCCGGGATCACCCTGTTCGACCACGCGGACATCTACGTGGGCGGGGACTCCGAGACCGTGTTCGGGCGGATCCTCGCGGAGGACGAGTCCCTGCGGCGCTCGGTGCGGATCCAGACCAAGTGCGGGATCAAGCTCCCCGGGAACACCGGCCCGGCGGGCTCCCCGGCGCACTACCGGCTGGACCGGGACTCGATCCGCTCCTCCCTGGAGGGGTCCCTGCGCCGGCTGGGGGTGGACCGTGTGGAGCGGCTGTTCCTGCACCGCCCGGACCCCCTCACCCCGCTGGGTGAGACCGCCCGTGCGCTGGACGAGCTGCACCGGGAGGGGCTGATCGGCTCGGTGGGGCTCTCCAACATGACGTCCCACCACGTCGCCGCTCTGCAGCAGCTGATGTGCGTACCGCTGAGCGCGGTGCAGATCCAGATGAGCCTCGAGCACCGGGACTTCGTGGAGTCCCAGGTGCTCGCCAACCACCCGGACGGTGCAACGGTCTCCTTCCCCCAGGGGCTGCTCGCGCAGTGCGTTGCGGACGGCATCGAGATCCAGGCGTGGGGTGCCCTGGCCGGTGGGGCGTACTCCGGTGCGCCCGCGCCGTCGTCCGGGGACGGGTCCGCGACGTCGACGGTGGACCGTGACGCCGCGCGTGACGTGGTCGACAGCGCTGGCTGCACGACGGCGACGTCACCGGGGGAGCGCACGAGCGCGCTCGTCGCCGACCTCGCCGCGCGCATGGACCTCTCCCCCGAGGCCGTGGTGGTGGGGTGGTTGCTGCGCCACCCGTACGGCATCCGGCCCGTGGTCGGAACGCTGAATCCGCAACGGATCGCGGCGTGCGCGCAGGCGCCCCGAGCCGCTGAGCTGATGAGCCACGAGGACTGGTACGCGCTGTGGACCGCCGCGCGCGGCCGCCCGCTGCCCTGAGGGGCTCCCCACGTCTGCGCCCTGCGTCGGTCGGCGACGGCGCTGCGCCCGTCTCCGGTGCGCACCCGGCGGACCGTGGCGAGAGGGCTCGAGGTCCCCGCGCCGAGGCCCCGCGGCGCCGACCACGGGAGCGTCCCACCGTCACCCAACAGTGACCCGGCGGTGCTTGCTTGTCCCCCTGCCCGGGGATACTTTCATGTGTAAAGCAAGTGCGGTGGGTTGCCACAGGGCCTTGCCGCGGTGCCAACAGGAAGACAGTGCCACCATGGAGCATCTCTGGCTCGCCCGCACGCCCGGGCACGTCGTGTGCCGCCCAGAGGAGTTTGGCTACCGCACGGACCTCCCGGCGCGCGAGGCACCCGCCAGCCGTAGCCTGCGCGTGGACAAGAACACCGAGGTGGAGCTGCGGGTGGGACCCGGGCACCACCAGTGCGTGGTCGGCCACCACGGGGAAACGTGGATCGAGACCGTGGACGTCTTCGAGGACGCCGCTGCCGGCCTGCCGGTGCTGCGCTACGAGGCCCACCCCACACCCTTCGCCTCGCGCGTGGAGACCGGCTGCATCGTCACCGAGCACTCGCCCCGTGGGCTGCGCAAGGAGCTGCGGCGGCTGTGGGAGACGCTCGAGGCCGCTCCCCTGGCCCTGGCGGTCCAGGATCCCCAGGAACCCGCAGCGGTCACCGCTGCCACGTGCCACGCGGACCTGGTCTCCCGCGCCCTGATGTGGTGGACGTGGCGCGTGCTGCCGGAGAGCGGCCACATCCTGCGCACCCGCGCCGAGCTGCGGCTGACGACGTCGACGGCGCGCGCGGCCGCCTGAGCGCACCGCACCGTTCCAGCGGGCCCCGCCATGGCCCTGCCCCGAGGCTCCAGCCCCGGCCCGTTCACCCCCCGCTCACGTGGTCGGAACTGGCGCCGCCCGAGGCCCAGCCGCCTCGCAGGCGCGCCGACCTCAGGCCGGCCTCAGAACGGCGAGGGCCCCGTGTACGGCTCCAGGAGTTCCCGCTGCTCGCGGGTGATCCGCAGCACGGTGCGCGTGGCCGGGACAAACAGCGCGAGCTGGGTCTGGGCGCGGACCACCGGGGCGCCGTCGTCGGAGTCGAGGATCTCGAAACCCAGCACAAGTGTGGCCGCCCTGGCCGAGACCACCCATACGCGCACGTCCACGGGCACGTTGCGGTACTCCAGCGGGCGCAGGTACTTGACCCGGTGCTCCGCGATCAGGGCCTGGGTGCCCTCCGGGAGGACCGAGAACAGCGGGATCCGGGCCGGCAGCACCTGCTCGCCCGTGCCCACGGGAACGCCGAACGCCGCGATCCGCGCCTCCTCCAGCACCCGGATGACCTCCACGTTGTTGACGTGGCCGTAGGGGTCCATGTCTCCCCAGCGCAGGGGAACCTGGCAGGTCACGGCGCGGTCGAGGTGCTCATTCGAACGCATGGGCTGTCTCCTTGCTGGGCGTTCGCCCGGTCGTCACGCGGAACCGGTGTCCGCGCTGCCACTGGGTGAGATGATATCGGCGGCAGATTCGCCGAACAGCCCACGCGGAAGGAACACCTTGGCAGAAACGGCGCCCGGAGAGGGCCCCGCGACGAGACGACGGTGGCCCCTGGTGGTGGTGATCGCCGTGGTGCTGCTGATCGTGCTGTGGCTCGCGGTGTGCCACGCGGTGCTGGACGACCCCCGCGTGGAGCGCCCCGGCGCCTCGGACGCCGTGCTGGTGCTCGGTCCCCCGGACCCCACGCGGGTGGAGTATGCGCAGGACCTCGTCTACAACCAGCACATCGCCAAGACCCTGGTGATCTCCGTGCCGGACGCGGAGGCCTACGACTCCCCCGAGACCGTGGCCTACTACGAGGCACGCTCGTTCTGCAACGAGCACGACGGTGTGGAGGTGATCTGCTTCAAGCCGGACCCCTCCACCACCCAGGGCGAGGCCATCGAGCTGCGCTCCCTCGCGCAGGAGCGCGGCTGGGACACCGTCACCGCGGTGACGTTCACGCAGCACGTCAGCCGATCCCGGTTGATCCTCTCCCGCTGCTACACCGGCGAGCTGCGGATGGCCTCCGTGGACTTCCACCTGACCGGCACGAGCCTGCTCATGCAGTACGTGCACCAGAGCGCCGGGTTCGTGAAGGCCTGGCTCACCCCCGGGTGCGACCAGCAGCTGCCCGGAAAGCCCAAGTCCTCCTCCTGAGCCGGCGGTCGCTTATGCGGGTCTGAGCCCCTTCCTAGCCTGGGGTCCTCTCCTTCCCCGAGGTCTTGAGAGGACCACTCCATGCCCAGGTCAGCCCCATGATGGGTCCCAGTCACGCCGCCTGCGGTGCCGCCGCGTGGGTGGCGCTCACCGGCACCTACACCGTGCAGCTCGCAGACGTCTCCATCCCCGTGGGCCTCGGCCTCATGCCCGTGGGCAACGCCGGGGTGATCACCGGCTCGCTGATCTGCGCCGGTGCGGCCCTGCTGCCGGACCTCGACCACCCCGGCGGCACCGTGGCCCGCTCGCTGCCACCGCTGTCCGGGTGGATCGCGAAGGCCACGAGCACGCTGTCCGGGGGTCACCGACGGGCCACCCACTCGCTCGTGGGCCTGGTGTTCGTGATTTTGCTCGCGGTGCTCTCCCAGCGCGCGTCCATCCCCGTGGGGGACGCGCTGCGCTGGCACTCCTTCTCCTGGCCCGGCACCGGCGGCGAGGCGGGTGCGGCCCCGGACGCCGCCGCGTCGCTGCCCGGGCAGGTGTGGCCACTGGCAGCGGTGCTGTCCGTGCTGCTGATCGCGTGCGCCGTGAAGGTGCTGGCGTTCGTGCCGGACCGGCTGGCCCACGCCAACTGGGTGGTGGGCATCCTGCTGGGCGCGTTCGTGGCCACGCACCCGCCCGAGGACCCGCACTGGTTCGTGGTCGCGGTGGGGCTCGGGTGCGCCGTGCACCTGCTCGGGGACCTGCTCACCACGCAGGGCATCCACCTGCTGTGGCCCCTGCGGATCCCCCTGCCCCTGCCGATCACGTTCTACCGCCGCAGCGCGTTCGTGCGCCTGCCGGTGCTGGGAAACGCCGGTTCCGCACGCGAGATCGCGGTCATCGTGCCCGTCACGCTCTACGCCCTGGCCGGGCTGTGCTGCGCGGCGATCTCCTGGGCGGGGCTGACGGTGAGCGTGTGACGACGGCGCCAGGGTCTGTTGGCGGTTCAGCCGGCCGCGCCGCACGGGGGGACTGACGCGCGGTGGTGGCGGCGCCTCGTCGTCGTGCCCTCGTGCTCTCCCGCGCGGGGTGCCGATTCGCCAAGGTGGCGGGCGTCGGGTATTGTTTTCGACGTTGCTCGCAGCCGAAGGCTGAGCGGGCAATGAGCGCGAGTGGCGGAATAGGCAGACGCGCACGGTTCAGGTCCGTGTGCCCGAAAGGGCGTGGGGGTTCAACTCCCCCCTCGCGCACCGCAGAGAGATCCCGTTCGACCGGAAGGTCGGGCGGGATCTTCTCATGTCCGGAGCCGGTCCCGCCGCCGCGGTTCACTCCCCCATGACGTCGCCCGCTCCGCCCACCCGCGCGAACAGCGGCAGCAGCCGGTTCTGGAAGTGGGTCTGCAGCACGACGACACTGCGGGTCCTGTTCACCGCGCCGGTCACGGCCACGGCGTCGAGCACGCGCTGAAGGTCGTCGTTGGACTTCGCGACCACGCGCACCATGACGTCGTGGTCCCCCGAGACGGTGTACATCTCCACGATCTCCGGGATCTCCTTCAGCGCCGTGCCCACGGCGATGTGCCCCACGCCCTGGGCGATCTCGATCGAGACGATCGCCATCACCGGGTAGCCGAACTCCGCCGGGTTCAGCAGCGGGCCGCTCGACTCGATCACCCCCGCCGCCCTGAGCTTGTCCAGGCGGGACTGCACCGTAGGCCGCGCGACCCCCAGTTCACGGGACGCGGCCAGCACTCCGATTCCGTCCTCGCGACTGAAGAGCTCGACGATACGCACGTCCAGGTCATCGATCTTCATTCGGGCTCCTCGTGGTCCGACCTGAAAAGCATGACAATCTGTACAGCGACTCACCGGTAGACCGGCGAAGAGTGAGCAGTGTGCTCGAGTTTCGGATGACTGGTTGTCAGCCCAGGAGTCCTGTGCCACTGTGACTCCGACCACAATGCCGTGAAGGAGCCATCCGTGACAACTCAGCACCCCGAGGATTCGGCCCAGTCCGCCGTCACCCTGCGGGCGGCGCTGCGTTCACTTCCCCCCTACAAGCCGGGGAAGTCCGCCGCCGCGTCCGACGTCGTCCAGTACAAGCTCTCGTCCAACGAGAACCCGTACCCGCCGCTGCCGTCCGTGCTGGACGCCGTGAACCAGGTGTCCCCGGAGATGAACCTCTACCCGGACATGACCTGCCAGGCGGTCACCCAGGCCGTGGCGAACCGCTGGGGCGTGGAACCGTCGTCCGTCAGCTTCGGCAGCGGGTCCGTGGAGGTGGCCTCCCAGATCATCCGCGCCGTGTGCGAGGAGGGCGACGAGGTCGTCTTCGCGTGGCGCTCCTTCGAGGCGTACCCCATCCTGGCGGGCCTCGCCGGTGCCACGGCCGTGAAGGTCCCCCTGGACGAGAACGAGCGGCACGACCTCCCCGCGATGGCCGCCGCCATCACGGAGCGCACCAAGGTGGTGCTCGTGTGCACGCCCAACAACCCCACGGGCACCTCCGTGGGCACGGACGAGCTGCACGAGTTCATGGCGCAGGTTCCCAGCAACGTGCTCGTGGTGGTGGACGAGGCCTACGTGCACTTCAACGTGGACCCGGACGCCGCCCGCGGCATCGACTTCTTCCGCGAGTACCCGAACGTGGTGGTGCTGCACACCTTCTCCAAGGCCTACGGTCTCGCGGGGCTGCGGATCGGCTACGCAATCGCCCCGGCTCACGTGAGCGCGGCACTGCGCGCCGTCGCCATTCCGTTCGGCGTGACCAACCTCGCCCAGCAGGCCGCCCTGGCGAGCCTCGCGGCGGAGAGCGAGATCGAGGAGCGCATCACCGCGCTCGTCGAGCAGCGCGACCACGTCCACAGCAGGCTCACCGAGCAGGGCTGGGACGTCCCCGAGTCGCAGGCGAACTTCGTGTGGCTGCGCACCGGCGCGAAGACGCAGGACGCAGAGGAGGTCTTCTCCCGCCACGGCGTGATCGTGCGCGCATTCGGGGACGAGGGCATCCGTGTGAGCATCGGCTCACCCGCCGGCAACCAGGCCTTCCTCGTGGCGGCGCAAGAGGTCCTCGGCCTGGTCCGCGGCACGTCGAGCACCGCGGACTCTGCGGGTACCCCGGGCACCTCGAACACCCGGAACGGGGGCTGATCCGCGATGAACGCGCAGCGCGCACCCCGGAAGACCTCCGCCCAGATCCCTCTGGAGTCCACCTCGACGGTCCGCGGGCTCAAGCCCCGCCAGCTCACCATGATGGGCCTGGGCGGCGCGATCGGCGCGGGCCTGTTCCTCGGCAGCGGCAAAGGTGTGGCCGTGGCCGGCCCCGCCATCCTGGTCTCCTACATCGTGGCTGGTGCGCTGGTCATCCTCGTGATGTGGATGATCGGCGAGCTCTCCGCCGCGAACCCCACCACCGGTGCGTTCTCCGCGCACGCGCAGAACGCGTTCGGCCCCGTGGCGGGCTACACCGTGGGCTGGCTGTACTGGGTGCAGCTCGCCGTGGTGACCGCCGCCGAGGCCAACGGTGCCGCCACGATCCTCACGGGCATCCTCAAGAACACCATGGGGGACGTCACCGTTCCACCCACGTGGCTGCTGAGCCTCGTGTTCATGACCCTGTTCACCACCATCAACATGTTCGCGGTGAGCAAGTACGGCGAGTTCGAGTTCTGGTTCGCGTTCATCAAGGTGGGTGTGATCCTCGCGTTCCTGGTGGTCGGTGTGCTCATGCTGATCGGCGTGGTCCCGGGCCACGAGGGTGGCCTCTCCAACTTCGCGGACTTCGCGCCCACCGGTGTGGCCGGTGTGGGTGCCGGTCTGCTGATCGTGATCTTCGCGTTCGGCGGCACCGAGATCGTGGCAATCGCGGCCGGCGAGACGGTCGATCCGCAGCGCAGCGTGGCCACCGCCATCCGTACCGTGGCGTGGCGGATCTGCCTGTTCTACATCGGCTCGGTGTTCATCATCGTGGCGGTGCTCAAGCCCTCCCAGGCGGATCCGCCCGAAGGTCCGTTCGCTGCGGTCCTCAACGTGGCCGGCCTGCCCGCCGCGGGCAACATCATGGCGCTGATCGCCGTGTTCGCCCTGCTCAGCGCGCTGAATGCCAACATCTATGCTGCGTCGCGCATGATGCACTCACTCGCCCAGCGTGACTACGCCCCCGCCGCGATCAAGCGCACCGCCCGCAACAGCGTGCCGCGCCGGGCCGTGCTGCTCACGGTCTCGTTCGGGTTCGTGGCGAGCATCCTGGAAGCGGTCTTCCCCGGCAAGGTCCTGGACACGCTGCTGTCCATCGTGGGCTCCACGATCATCATCATCTGGATCTCCGTGGCGGCCTCCCAGATCACGCTGCGGCACCGGCGCGAGCGGGAGAACCCCGGTGAGCGGGCGAGCACCTACCGCATGCCGCTGTTCCCGTTCCTGTCCTACCTGACGGTCGCGCTGCTGGTGGTGATCGTGGTAGTTGCGCTGTTCGACCCCGCGGCCCGCACGCAGCTGCTGCTCACGGTGGCCGCCACGACCCTGATCGCCGTGACCGGCGTGTTCGTGACTCGGCGCACCACCCAGCCCGCCGCGGTCCACGCGAACCTCGACGAGTAGGGGAGAACCCGCATGAGCACCACCTCCGCCCCTTCAGCACCCGCTTCCACGTACGCCGACGCCGCGCAGCCCCCGGTCCTCACGGCCGGGCAGGCCGCGGTGGCCGGGCTGCGCGCGCGCGGTGTGGACACCGTCTTCGGCATCCCCGGGGTCCAGACCTACGAGCTGTTCGAGTCCCTGCGCAGGGAACCGGGCATCGAGGTGATCGGTGCCCGCCACGAGCAGGCCTGCGCGTACATGGCGCTGGGGTACGCCCAGTCCACGGGACGGCCCGGAGTGTTCAGCGTGGTTCCGGGGCCGGGCGTCCTCAACGCGAGCGCGGGGATGCTGACCTCGCTGGCCACGAGCACGCCCACCGTGTGCGTGACGAGCGAGATCCCCACCGACTACATGGGCCGCGGGATGGGCCACCTGCACGAGATGCCGGACCAGCAGGCCACGGTGTCCTCGTTCACCAAGTGGGCGACCACGGTGACGGACCCCGCGGAGGTTCCCGGCGCCGTCGCCGAGGCCTTCGCCCAGGCGACGGGCGGGCGGCCCGGACCGTCCGTCGTCGCCATCCCGTGGGACGTGCTCACCCGGAAGGCGTCCATGCCGCCGGTGGAGCTCGAGCCCACGCGGGCGCACGGTGCGGACGACGACGCCGTGGCCCGCGCGGCCCAGGCGCTGGCCGGGGCGCGCAATCCCATGATCATGGTGGGCAGCGGTGCCAGGCACGCGCGGGAGGGCGTCCTGGCGCTGGCAGAGACGCTGCAGGCGCCCATGGTGTCCCTGCGCGGGGGCCGCGGGATCGTTCCGGACGACCACCCGCTGGGGTTCTCCAGCGCGGCGGGGTTCGAGCGCTGGGCAGACACGGACGTGCTGCTGGCCGTGGGCACCCGGCAGGAGCTCGTGTGGTTCCGGTGGCCGGACACGCCCGAGGGCCTGGTGACCGTGAACGTGGACATCGACCCGGCCCAGCAGGAACGGCTCGAACCGACCGTGGGGCTCACCGGCGACTCGCGCCTGGTGGTGGACCAGCTGCTCGCGGCCCTGCAGGACGCTCCGCAGCGGCCCTCGCGGCACGAGGAGCTGGCGGGGATCAAGGAGAAGGCGCGGCGTGAGATTGCCGAGCTGAAGCCCCACGCCGACTACCTCGCGGCCATCCGGGAGGTCCTTCCCCGGGACGGGTACTTCGTGGAGGAGGTCTCGCAGATCGGCTTCGCCTCTTACTTCGCGCTGGACGTCTACGACCCGCGGCACTTCATCACGTGCGGCTACCAGGGCAATCTGGGCTACGGCTTCCCCACCGCGCTGGGCGTGCAGGCTGCGCACCGGGACAGCGTGGTGGTCTCCGTGACCGGTGACGGCGGGTTCATGTATGGCGTGCAGGAGCTCGCCACCGCGGTGCAGTACGGGCTCAACGTGATCACCGTGGTCTTCGACAACGGCGCGTTCGGCAACGTGCAGGCGGACCAGGTGCGCATCTACGGCCACGGCTCCGGCACCGAGCTGCGCAACCCGGACTTCGTGGCGATGGCCGAGTCCTTCGGGGCACTCGGACTGCGTGCCACCACCCCGGAGGAGCTGGGCTCCGCGATGGCCGAGGCGGTCGCCGCGAAGCGCCCCACGGTCATCACGGTCCCCATGCCGCTCTCGCTCGAGCAGAGTCCATGGTGCTTCATCATGCCGGCGAGCCGGGCGAGGACGGCGGAGCCGGAGCGGGACTGAGGGTGGCGTCGTCCCCCCTCGCACATCTGAGGCGCGACATGCCCGTTGGGAGACGGTCCCGGTGGGCATGTCGCGCCTGAGATTCTGCCGCGGGTCGCGGAGCGGTCCCGGCGGGCGACGACGGAGCTCGCTCAGCCCTTCGCCACCGTCACCTTCCCGGTGGCTCGGTGCCAGGTGGCCACCCACCCGTTCGAGAACTTCTGCGCCACGCCCCCGTTCACGGCGTACTCCTCCGTGGTGGGGAAGCCCCAGCCGTGCTCGTGACCGGCCTTCTGCCACGCGGTCCCGATGCCGCCACTGAGTTTCACCGCGTGGGTGCCCGTGCGCGGGGAGTAGATTGCCCGGAAACGCGCGGTGCCCCGGTGGAAGTCCTGGTACGCGCCGTTGGCGAGGGCCCGTTCGGCGATCACCGGGTACCCCCACCCGCGCTCCAGGTCTGCGGCGCGGTAGGCGTTGCCGATGCCCGTGCCCCACCGCACCGGATGCGCTCCCGTCTGCGGGCTCCAGTAGTAGGTGCAGTTCTTCGTGAAACCCTGGTACACGCCGCCGTGCACCCCCGTGGGCTTCTCCGCCGAGGTGGGCTGGCCGTACGTCGCGGCCCCGCCGGTGGCAAGGTAGTCCGCCCGGATGGCGCCGCGCAGCAGGGAGGAGGGGGACGACGTCGCCGGGGCGGGCGGCAGCGTCGCCAGACCCTTCGAGATCAGGCCCACGATGTCGTAGTCGTCGTGGCTGAGCCCCGGCAGCGTGGTCAGGCGGGTACGGGTGAAACCGTCCCGGGCGTAGCGCTGCCTGCCCTGGGCCGCGGTGGCGGACGCGGACCACGTGGCCGGGGTGGTGCTGCCCGCCACGTCCTTCGACCCGACGAACCAGGTCAGCGACAGCGAACGGACGGCGGCGCTCGGCGCGGTCTGCATGCCGTCGGACCCGCCCCCGCCGATGATCGTGGCACCGCCACCCTGGAGCCAGCCCTGTCGGTCCGCGAGCAGCTCGTAGGTGAGGAACTCCGCCCCGCCCGAGTAGCCGGCCAACCAGGTGCGGGAGGCGTCCAGACCGTAGTTCGACGTGAGACCGGCCTGGAGGGCGCGGAACCAGTCGCCGTTGCCGTCGGCCTCCTCCCACCAGGTCACGCCGTTGCCGGACGTGTCCGTGTCCGGGGAGATCGGAACCACCAGGACCATGTTCTTCTTCCGGGCCTCCGCCGCCATGGCCGTGAGGTGCGTGCCCCCGGGGTTGTGGACCCAGGTCTCCTTGACGCTGGTGTAGTCGCCACCCAGGTAGTACAGCACTCCCACGGCCTTGGAACGGTCGAGGCCGTCCGCATAGACGTGATACGTGGAGGTCTTCCCCGCGCCGGTGAAGGAGCGGTGGTAGCCGGTGGTGGGCAGCGCCGCTGCTCTGGGGGCCGTTGCCTGCAGCATGCTGGCCGACGACGCCGAGGCACCCGTCTGCACGGCCCTCGCCTGGGCGGTGCTGGTCTGGGCGGCGCCCTTCTGGAGGGTGCCCAGGTGGGCGGTGGTGCTCGGGGCGGTGCCCGCCGTTGCAGGGCTCATCAGTGCGGGGCCGATCAGAACGGGGACGAGAGCCGTCGCGGCACTCAGGACGAGGGCCGCCGCGGGCACGGCGAGATGACGTGAGAAATGCATGGGGGGTGCTTTCTGAGGGGGGATGTGCAGTTGTCCCGCGCCCGGTCAGCTCGGTTCCGGGCACGGCAGTGGCCGCGCATGCGGGGGAGGAATGCCTGGCCAGAGCCCGATCATTCCAGTCGAGGGCACCGCGCGCACGGAGACCCTCCGGGCAGCACCCTGAATCTGAGGAGTGGAACTGCCCTTCAGAGCGGCCTCCCGGCGGGCTTGCCTACTCCTCGGAGTGTGCAGCTGAATGGGCACGACGGCGCGGGCCGGGGTGCCGACGATGCAGTGTCACCGCGCCCGGTCGGCTTCGCAGGCCCGCCACGATCCGGGCGAGCTCCTCCGCCTCCGCGTCCGAGACCCTCACGTCCAGCTCCCGTACGAGGCCGACCACCCGGTCCACCCCGAGTTCCTCGTGCGACCTCCGCTGCCCTGGCCACCGCACGGTCACCCCGCCCTCGGTGACGGTCACGTGCCCCTGCGGGGTGTGGCGCATGACCATGAGGTGCTGGCGGAAGACGGAGTCCTCGCCGGTGGAGGTCATCAGGTGGCCCATCCGGACGTCTGCCGGGTGCACCGTGGACTCGTCCAGCACGTGCTCCATCTCCCCGTCACGGTTGAGGGACCACAGCGGCCAGCCCTCGTCCGGGACCCGGCCCACGGAGAAGGTACGCCCCCCTCCACGCGGCGAGCGCCGTCGTCGAGGGCAATGGGGCCGGTGATGTTGAAGCCGAACCCGGGATCGCACAGGTACCGGGCGCCGTCGAGGTCCACGAGGACCGTCATGTGGGTGCGCGCACTCTGCAGCGAACGGACCCGGCCCAGCGCGCGGCGCACCGTGAAGCCGAGCGTCTGCAGTGCTGCGGAGAAGAGCTGCGAGTGCTCGAAGCAGTACCCGCCGCGGCGGCGCACCACGACCTGGTCGAACACGGTGGCCGGCTCCACGCCCGGGTGCTCACCCAGCAGCACCTCCACGTTGCTGAACGGAAAGGTGGACACGTGGGCGCGGTGCAGATGTTCAAGCAGGTCCAGGCTCGGCGACGCGGGCTCGACCCCCAGCGCGGCCAGGTAGGCCGGCACGTCCACGGCGTCGATCTGCCACTCCTGGGCGGTCGCGTGGGTCATGGGGGCCCTCCGTGTCGACGGGCGTGGCGACGCGTCAAAGGCGGACGGTGCTCAGTCGGTACGGTCCGCCGCGGTCGAGCCGCCCTCGGCGCTCCCGGCCCCCGGGGCCCGTGACTCCGGGGTGCCGCGGCCCGAAACGTCACCGCCCGGGGCACCGTCGTCCGGGGTGCTGCGATCCGAGGTGTCGGCAACCGTGCCTGCCGGCGACGCCGCGCGCTCAGCTGCGGCCGCGTCACCGTCCTGGGCCGCGGCGTCGTCGTCCGCGCCTTCCCCGTGCTTCTTCCCGAACGGCAGCACATGGACGATACCCACGATCACGCAGCCCCAGATGACCCCGAGCACCAGCGCGAAGAACGTCTCCACGATCCACGCGAGCGCCGGACCCACGCCCGCCACGTGGTGGACGGACTCTCCGAGGTGGTGCACCCAGTCGTAGACGGGCGTGAAGCCGAGATCGTTCATGCCCGTGAGGATGATGTGCCCGCCTACCCACAGCATGGCGAAGACGCCCACCACGGAGATGACCTGCAGCACCGCAGGCATGGCCTTGACCAGTCCGCGGCCGAACTTCTGAGCCCCCTCGGAGTCCTTCTTCGCGAGCGCCAGCCCGATGTCGTCCATCTTCACGATCACCGCCACCACCCCGTAGACGAGGATCGTGATGAAGATGGCCACCGCAACGAGGATCAGGGTGCGGGAGAGCAGCGGCTCGTGGGAGACCTCGTTCAGGGAGATGACCATGATCTCCGAGCTGAGGATGAGGTCCGTGCGGACGGCGCCGGAGACGATCTTCTTCTCGGCGTCCGGGCCGCGGTCCGCCGCCGGCTCTTCCTCTGCGTGCTTGTTGGGGGAGAAGCGCTCGATGACCTTCTCTGCACCCTCAAAGCAGAGATATGTCCCGCCGAGCATGAGCAGCGGCGTGAGCAGCCACGGCGCGAACTGGCTCAGCAGCAGGGCCACGGGCAGGATGACGAGCAGCTTGTTGCGCAGCGAGCCGATCGTGATCTTCTTGATGATCGGCAGCTCGCGTTTGGGGCTCACGCCCTCCACGAACCGGGGTGCCACGGCGGTGTCGTCGACGACGACGCCCGCGGCCTTCGCGCTCGCCCGCCCGGTGGCCCCGGCGACGTCGTCCAGGCTCGCCGCCGTCAGCTTCGCCAGTGCCGCGATGTCGTCCAGCAGTGCGGCCAGTCCAGCGGCCATCCGCTTCCCTCTTCCAGGTCGTCCACCAAGGATGTGTTCGGGACAAGACTAGAGGGTGCAGAGGACGATCAGTGGCTCGCGGTCGTGGTTCCCAGGGCGCGCGGCCGAGGACTGGCCCGTTCGTCCGGCTCCCCGCTCACCCCCTGGCCACCTCCAGCACCGCCACCAGGAAGTCCCCGCCCTCGCGCCACGGGCGCGTCCGCGCGAATTTGCTTTGGCGATCAGTATGGTGGGTTTAATTTTGCAGAGACCCCGCCCCGGTGCTCCAAGCCCGCGGTCCCGGTGAAACAAACTCACCCAACAGCCCCACGGAGGTCCCCATGGATTTCACCGAACGTCTGTCGGCTCTGGCCAACAAGGTCGCGCAGCAAAAGGCGTCCCTGGAAACGGAGGAAGCGACCAAGAACGCCTTCGTCATGCCCTTCATCTCCACGATCCTCGGCTACGACGTCTTCGATCCGTCCGAGGTGGTTCCTGAGTTCACCGCTGACGTGGGGGTGAAGAAGGGCGAGAAGATTGACTATGCGATCGTCCAGGACGGGCAGATCCAGATGCTCATCGAGTGCAAGCACGTAGGTGCCCCCCTCTCCCTGGAGCACGCCTCCCAGCTGTACCGGTACTTCGCGGTGACAAACGCCCGCATCGCGATCCTCACCAACGGAGCGAAGTACCACTTCTACACGGATCTCGACGCTCCCAACCGCATGGACGCGAAGCCCTTCCTGGTCCTGGACCTGCTCGACATCGACACCACAGTGATCCCGGAGCTGCAGAAACTCAGCAAGACCGAGTTCGACCTCGACTCCATCATCAATGCGGCTGGCGAATTGAAGTACGTGGGGGAGATCAAGCGGGCAATCGCCGCGGAGTTCCGGGACCCCTCCGTCGACTGGATCAGGTTCTTCACGAACCGGGTCTACGAAGGCTCGTTCACCCAGAAGACCCGCGACCAGTTCACCCCGTTGGTCGTCAAGGCCTCGCAGCAGTTCCTCAACGAGCAGGTCAACAACCGCCTGACGACCGCGCTCGGGGCCAGCTCCGTTGCGCCGGTCTTCCCCCAGGACGACGACGCAGCGGTGGAACTCACCAGTCAGCCCGAGGCGGAGAAGGACCTGCAGGAGAGCGAAGACGGGATCATCACCACCGCCGAAGAACTCACGGCCTTCAACATTGTGCGAGCGATCGTGTGCAACCAGGTGGACATCTCTCGCGTCTCGTACCGGGATGCCAAGAGCTACTGCGCCATCCTCCTGGACGACAACAACCGCAAGACGATCGCTCGGCTGCACTTCAACCGCAATCAGAAATACGTGGGCATCCTCGACGAGAACAAAGCCGAGACCCGCCACGCGGTGGATGCTCCTGAGCAGATCTACGGCCTCAGCGACACACTCCGCGCCACTGTGGATCGCCTCCTGTCCTGACTCTCGGCCGGAAAGCGTTCCCTCTCCGCAGAGCGCGGGGAGGGAACGCTCTCTTTCATGCTGTTCTGGACACTCCCAGCACCGCCACCAGGAAGTCCCCGCCTTCGCGCCACGGGCGCAGGTCCCAGCTGCCCAGGGTGACCTCAGGGGTGAGACCGGCCGCGGCGGCGTCGTCGAAGAACACGGACACCGGGTAGCCGCGGCCCGTCCCGAAGCCCACGACCGCTCGACCCTCCGGAGCCAGGTGCGCGCGGAAACCGCGCACCACGTCCCGGCGGGTGCTCTCGGCGAGGAACGTGACCACGTTGCCCGCGCACACGATCGCGTCGAAGGGCACACCGAGGTCGAGGTCCGGGAGGGTTGCCAGGTCGGCCACCTCGTAGCGCGGACCGGGGTGGTCCCGCTTCGCTGCGGCGATCAGGGCGGGGTCCACGTCCACGCCGATGACGTGGTGCCCCACCCCATGCAGGTACCCGGCGAGCCTGCCCGGGCCGCAGCCGGCGTCCAGGACGCGGGCGCCGCGCGGCAGCATCGCGTCCACCAGCCGAGCCTCCCCCACGATGTCCTGCCCCTCAGCGGCCATCGTCCGGAACCGCTCCACGTACCACTGCGAGTGCCCGGGGTTGCGCTCCACCTGTGCCATCCACTTGCTCTGTTCCACCATGGGGCCAGGGTAGGCCGGGAACCCACATGAGGGCAGTCGCAGGCCACGACGCGTAGATCCCAAAGAAATTACATATGCATATTTATTGTTGGATCTGTGCACGGTCTGTGCCACCCCTCGTCACCCCGAAAGGCCCCCCGTGAAGCGTCTGTCCTACCTCGTCATTGCCCCCGTGATGATGCTCTGCCTCGCTGGATGCAATGCAGCAAACAGCTCCAATGCCTCACCCACCACCGCTGAGGTTTCGCCCGGCGCCTCCACCGCCGAGGCCGACGCGACCTCGCCGACGTCCGAGCGCGGGAACCTCCAGAAGAAGTTTGGGGAGTCCGCAGGCATCACAGTCGAAGGGCAGAACGGTGAATCCGAACCCGTCATTGAGTTCACCGTGAAGTCAGTCGACATGGACACCCAGTGCACCAGCCCCGTGGCCATGCCTGCCGAGAACGGGCATCTTGTGACCGTGAACGTCGAGGCGGAGACAGGACCCGCCGAATCTTTCAAGGAGGCGCTCTACGGCCAGGACTTCATGTTCAATCCCGCAGATTGGAAGTTCGTGGATGACAAGGGGAAAACGGCAAATTCTGTCATGACCAATCCGGTCTTCAATTGCCTGGACTCGAAGGAGCTGATCAGAGAGATGGGCCCAGCAGAACGCGCCAACGGGAAAATTGTTCTGGACCTTCCGAGCACCAAGGGAACCCTGATCTACGGGCCTTCCTTGCTAGATGGGGCATGGGAGTGGAACATCTAATCCCGAAGCCGCGGGGCCAGGTGGGCATCACCCTCAGAGCGCCGGGGCAGCTTGCCTGAGATCATGAGTGGATTCGCTCCATCTCGCACAACCGTGGCTCGCTGCATCAGCGGCATGGAACCCGCTTCACGAAGGAGCCCCCATGACCGTCCTGCTCGCCGCGCTGGCCGCGGTCCTCGTGGGCACGGTGCTGCAGCGCGTCTCCGGCACCGGGGTGGGGCTAGTGGTGGCCCCGGTGCTGTCCCTGCTCATGGGTCCGGGCGCCGGCGTGCTCGCCACCAACGCCGCGACCACATGCTCCGGGTTCCTCATCACGCTCTCGGTGCGCCGGCTCGTGGAGTGGCGCCATGCGGCGGTGCTGGTGACCTCCGCACTGCCAGGCATCATGGCGGGCGCACTCGTGGTGCGCTGGGTGCCGAGTGCCTGGCTGCAGGTCGCGGTGGGCGCCGTGGTGCTCGCGGCGCTGACCATCACCCGCTTCTCCCCCGCCACCCCGCGTGCCTCCCGCCGGGCCGCGGTGGCCCCGGCCGGTCTGATCGGCGGGTTCTTCAACTCCACCGCGGGTGTCGCCGCGCCCGCCATGGTCGTCTACTCGCGCGTGACGCGCTGGGACCAGGTGCGCTTTGCGGCCACCATGCAGCCCGTGTTCATGAGCATGGGCATCCTCTCCACCGTGTCCAAGCTCGCCGCCGGGGTGCACTTCACGCTTCCTGTCCCAGCCCTCGCCGCCCTCGCGGCGCTGGTGGCCACCGTCCTCGCGGGCATCGTCGCCGGGACCTGGCTCGCCCAGCACCTTTCGAAGGCGACGGCTCAGAAACTGGCGATGGCGCTCGCCGCCGCCGGCGGCGTCGTCGTCCTGGTCCGTGGGGCGGCCACCCTGCTCCTCGGCTGAAGCGCCCGTCGCGCCGCGGATGCGCGTCATGACGCGCACGTCTCCCACGCGCGATCCTGCCCACAGGCAAGGCGTTTCTGTGAAAAACCTGGGTACGATGGCCGTTCTTCCCACCGGGCCCCGGAACGGCCCACGACCACCCGAGAGTTGGACCGGATGCCCCCTGACGCCCCCAGCCCGCAGACCACTGTCGCGGACACCGCCACTGCCAGGACCATGTCGCCGCTCACGCGGTGGATGGCCGCTCCGTCGCCCGCCCCGCGCCTTCCCGAGGACGAGGTCCAGCGGCGCTATCCCCGGCTGCGACTGCAGGTGTTCATCGGGATCTTCCTGGGCTACGCGGGCTTCTACCTGATCCGCAACAACATTTCGCTCATCGCACCGCTGCTGCTGGAGCAGGGCACCATCAACACGGTGGGCATCGGCATCATCGGCAACGCCGTGCTGCTGGCCTATGGGTTCTCCAAGTTCTTCTCCGCAACCATCTCGGACCGTTCCAACGCCCGGTACTTCCTGCCGATTGGCCTGGCGCTGTCCGCGGTGGCCAACCTGGTGGTGGCGTTCGTCCCCGCCGTCTCCGCCTCGGTGGCCCTGTTCGCCACGGTGATGTTCCTCAACGGCTGGGTGCAGGGCATGGGGTGGCCCCCATGCGGGCGCGTGCTCGTGCACTGGTTCTCCACGAAAGAGCGCGGGTGGAAGACGGCCATCTGGAACACTGCGCACAACGTGGGCGGCATGGGCGTGGGCGCGCTGGCGGCCCTGGGCCTCGCCATTACCGGCGGCTCCTGGCAGTCCGCCTTCTGGGTCCCCGCGGTCGGCGCCCTGGTAGTGGCCGTGCTCGCGTTCGTCATGGTCCGGGACCGCCCCGAGGCCGTGGGCCTTCCCCCCATCGAGGAGTACCGCGACGACCCCGCCAAGGTGGAGGCGGACGCGAGCGAGCTGGAGGGCTCCTCCTACTGGGGCATCGTCGTCAAGCACGTGCTGCTCAACCCCACCATGGTGTTCCTGGCACTGGCAAATGTGTTCATCTACTCGCTGCGCTACGGCGTGCTGAGCTGGGCGCCCACCTACCTGGCCGAGCACCACGGCATGTCCCTGGCGCAGGGCATCGCGGGCTTCTCCCTGTTCGAGCTCGCCGGCATCTTCGGCACGCTGGCCTGCGGCTGGGTCTCGGACAAGGTCTTCCGCGGCAACCGCAGCTGGACGGGCATCACCTTCATGGTGGGCGTGGGCGTGTTCCTGGTGGCCTACTGGCTCGCCCCGGTGGGCACCCCGTACTGGCTGCTCATGGTGTTCCTGTTCTTCATCGGCGCCTTCATCTACGGTCCGGTCATGATCATCGGTCTGCAGGCCCTGGACATGTCCGCGCGCAACGTGGCAGGCACCGCCGCCGGCTTCACGGGCCTCTTCGGCTACGTCTTCGGCGCCACCCTGGCCTCCACGGGCATCGGCTGGGTGGTCCACGAGTTCGGTTGGAGCACGACCTACGGTCTGCTCACGATCTCCGTGGTACTGACCATCGTGCTGCTGCTGTTCGTGCTGCCGCGGGAGAAGAAGCTGATGGCCCACCACAGCGGTCTCAGCACCACGAAGTAGGGCGACGGGATCCGCTCCTGGATCCCACCGCCCATCCCGCGCCGCCGTGGGAGCCGGGCGAGGGGTGCCGGGGCCACCGTCCGAGGGCCGGGGCACATGCCCCGGCCCTCGGCATGTTTGCGACCGGGCGGCGTCGTTGCCGAGGAGCCCGCCCGGGGCTGGAGCTGGCACGTCGGGGACACCGTGGCCGTGCTCGGAACCCGCCATCTTCCTGGCGGGCTGGCTGAGCATGGCACTGAGCGCCTCGCTGACCGCCGGCGCTGTACCGGCTACCGCGTGACCGCGGCGGCCTCGAGGGCGTCCAGGTCCCGGACCTCGTGGCGCCGCCCGTAGGCCATGATCCCCAGGCACAGGGTGGCGATCACGGCACCGGAGACGAAGAGCCACGGGTAGCTCGTGAACCGGGAGACCAGGGCGAGGACCATGGGGACGAAGAACCCCACATAGGTCAGGGAGTAGAACACGGCCGTGAGCCCGGCGAGGTCGTCCGGGCGCGCGATCCGCTGGACCTCCTGCAGCCCGGAGACCAGCACGAGTCCGTACCCGCAGCCCAGCACCGCCGAGGCCACCAGCACCACGGCCAGGTTGAGGGTCGCGGCGGCGATCCCGGCCGCGAGCATCCCGAGGATCACCGCGCCCATGCCCACGGCGAGCGAACGGATGGAGCCGTCCCGGTCCAGGCGCTTGCCCAGGGGCTGGATGAAGAACCCGAATCCAAGCCCCACGAGGCACATGAGACCCGAGAACGCGATGCGGTAGCCCGGACCCACCACGTCCGCCATGAGCGCGGGCAGGATCGCGTACGCGGAGGCCGCGCAGCCGAAGACCCACGGCGCGGAGGGCGCCACCACGAACCAGAAGCGGTGCTGGCGGGTGGCCGGGATCCTGAGGTCGGAGAGCAGGGACCCCTGCGGGGCGGTGGCGCGGCGCGTCTCCGGCGCACCGGCCACCAGGATGACCGATGGCACGCAGATCACAAGGTTGATGACGTACGGCAGCACGGTCTGCAGCGGTGCGAACTGCGCGAGGGCCGCGGCCGCGGCCGCGCCGAGGGCGAAGCCGGCCGTGAGGGACAGCGAGGCTCTCCGGGCACCGGAGACCTTTTCGGGGTGCGCCTCGTGCGGACGCTCCGAGAGCTCTTTGATCCACGAGGTGCCCACGGCCATGCCGAGGCCCAGGGCGAGTCCCGAGAAGATCCGGCCCACGAACAGCAGCACCAGGCTCTCGGCGCCCACGGCCAGCAGCACGCTGCCCACCATGGCGAGCACGGGCGCCGGAATCATCAGCGTGCGCCTGCCGTGGCGGTCCGAGAGCGGACCTCCGATCAGCAGCGCGGGCACGATGCCCAGGACGTATGCCGCCAGCAGCATGTCCACGGCCACCTGCTGGTAGCCCTCCACTGTGCGGTACATGACCAGCAGGGGGGTGAACTCGTTGCCGCCCCACGCCACGGCCAGCAGTGCGGAACTGACCCGCATCCAGGGTTTCAACCTCATGACACCATCCCCTCGTCGACGCGCTCATGCTAGAGGACGAGAGAGACAGGTCCCAAACCGGTGAGTAACTTGGTGCGGGTGCTCAGCGCCCCATCTGCTCCTGGTAGATCCGCCGCGCGCGCACCCGCGCCTCGTTGTGCACCGCCGCCGCGGGCCGCACCAGGCGGAACGCCGCGAAGCCGATCAACGTGGCCACGGCGTGCCCGATCGAGGACCAGTCCAGGTCGAGAACGAGTCCCACGGTGAGCAGCGCCACCAGCCCCGCGGCCCAGAGCACACGCCGTCGCCGGCTTCCCCGGTACGTGGCCAGTGCGGCGAGCGCGCAGAACCCGTAGCTCGCGCCCACGTCGATCAGCACGGGTGACGGGACGGAGAGCTCGGCGGCCCGGAGGAGCGTCACCTGCAGCCAGGCCACCGCCACGGTGGCCCCCACGTGCCCGATGACGAACCCGGTGAGCACGCGCTGCCACCCGAAGCGGTGCTCCAGGGGTGCCACTACCAGGCTGAAACCCACCCACCAGATGAGCAGCTCGAGGGGCGAGACGTACATGGCGCTGCGCACCAGGACGGTCACGGGGTCGGTGCTCAGCTCGTGCAGGTTGGTGGACTGCTCGGCGAGGAACATCGTGCGCACCCGGGGATCCGCGTTGGCGAGAAGCCACGTGGTGAACGTGAGCAGCACCAGGTAGAGGTAGGTCAGCGGGGCGCGCCGGATCCAGTCCTTGACGGGCTCACCCCACCGCAGCCACCAGGCCCCGATCCGGCGTAAGCACGGCCACGAGTGCTCCACGGCGTAGCTGAACGCCACGAGCAGCAGGAGCAGCAGCAGAGTGATCACTGGGAAAGTATGCGCCCGCCGGACCCTGGCACCGCATCCGAGCGCGCGTCGGGCGAAAGTGGCATGGTGATCCCCGGACCGTTCGTCCACCGCAGGAAGGAAACCCATGAAGACCACCCGCACCGCGACCGTCGCCGACGCGTCGCTCCGCAGGGCCCGCACCCCGGTCACGACGTCGTGCCCCGAGTTCTCCCCGGAGGCTGCCGCATGAGCGCCGCGGCTCCGGCACCCGCCCCGCTCGTGGTGGTCATGGGGGTCTCCGGTTCGGGCAAGACCACCATCGGCACGCTCGTGGCCCACGAGCTCCAGGTGGAGTTCATCGACGGGGACAGCCTGCACCCCATCGCAAACGTGGAGAAGATGGCCTCCGGCACGCCGCTGGACGACGACGACCGCGCGCCCTGGCTCGAGATCGTGGGTCGCACCCTGCATGAGCACGGTGAGCGCGGGGACGGTCTCGTGGTGGCGTGCTCCGCGCTGAAGGGCATGTACCGGGACCAGATCCGCTCCCAGGCTCCCGCCGCGCTGTTCCTGCACCTGAGCGGTTCGCTGGAGGTGCTGACCCGGCGCATCGAGGGCCGCAGCGGCCACTTCATGCCCGCCGCGCTGCTGCAGTCGCAGATCGACACGCTGGAACCGCTCGCCGGGGACGAGGACGGCTACGTGCTTGACATCAACCAGCCGGTGGCGGAGATGGTGCGCGAGGCCGTGGTGCACCTGCGCGAGCTCGTGACCGCGCGCAGCTGAGCGCCCTGCAGCCAGTGTGACGCCCGGGCTTCACCCGCGCCGCAGCAGCACTGCGGCCTCGTAGTGGCCGGTGTGGGGGAACATGTCCAGCAGCCTGGCCTCCACGGGCCGCAGGGACGGCATCCGCCGCAGGTCCCTCGCCAGGGTCTTCGCGTTGCAGGACGAGTAGACGGCGTGGCCCACGGCGGACCCTTCCAACCACGCGCACAGGGAGGCGTCCAGACCGCGGCGCGGTGGGTTCACGATCGCGAGCTCCGGGGTGCCGGGCAGGTCCGCGGGTGTCGCGGCGGCGTCGTCGGCAAGGAAGCGAACGGAGCCGGGGCCGGCCTCCGGCAGTCCCATGGCGCGGGCTGTGTCCCGGGCGGAGGCCACGGCCTCCGGGGAGATCTCGGTGCCCACCACCTCGCGGGCGGGGTCCGCCACGTGCAGGGCGAATCCGCCCACCCCGCAGTAGAGGTCCCACACGCTCACGGGATCCGCAGCGCTGACCCACTCGGCCACCTGGGCGTAGAGCCGCTCCGTGACCGCGGTGTTGGTCTGGAAGAAGGAGCGCGGGCGCACCCGCAGGCCGATCCCGTTGACCGTCATGACCAGTTCGGACCGCTCGGTCAGCAGGATCTCCTCGGGTCCCTCGATCACGGCCTTGTGCTCCGGCTGCAGGTTCACGGAGACGACGTCCGCCGCGGGCACGAGCTCGTGCAGCAGGTCCATGTTCTCGCGGATCTTGGGCAGCTGGCGGGTGCTGCGCAGCATGAAGCGCACCATGAGCCGCCCCTCGGGGCTGCCGGTGACCACCACGTGCTTGAGCTCGCCGCGCCGCTTGGCGACGTCGTAGGGCAGCAGCCGCACCCGCGAGATGAACTCCCCGAGCGCGTGCAGGGCGCGGGTGACCGGTGCGGGGTACAGCGGGCAGTCCCGAAGGTCCGTGCCGCGGGTGCCGTCCAGGATTCCGAGGGTGGGCGCGCCCACCTCCCCCGCGACGACCATCTTGGCCTTGTTGCGGAACCCCGCCTCCGCGGACGCCACCGGCGCCAGCCAGCCTGGGCTCCCGAGCGGGTCCACCAGCCCCCGGACCAGCTCCTGCTTGCGCTCCAGCTGCCGCCCGTAGGCCACCTCGATCGCGGTGCACGAGTGGCACAGGTCCCGGTTGTAGTATCCGCACTCCATCCGCCCGAGTGTACGGCGCAGTGCCGGTGGGACCGGGACGCCGCCCGCGCCTGGCATTCGCCCCGGGATCGTGGCACGGTGACATGGACCTCCAGCCCCCTCTCCCAGCACAGGACAATCACCATGAGCACCCCGCGCCCCACCCCCGCCGTGATGCGCGGCCGCACGGACCCCGCCCGCAGCGTGCGCCCGGTGGACTACACGTCGTGGCGCCCGTCCCCCGCCGCTGCCGGTGAGCAAGGCGCGGGCGGTGCGGAGCCGACGTCGTCGTCCAGCGGTGGGCAGGTCCCCGGTGGCGCGCGCAGACCATCCCCGCCCGCGGGTGGGCCCCGGCCGAAGGGTGCGCGCACGACGCCGCCCGCATCCTCCGGTGGGCAGCCCCCGGCTGACCGCAGGGCGCCGGGTGGAACCCCGAAACCGGGGCCGGGCCCACGGTCCGTGCCTTCTGCGGGCGCCGACCGGACGGAGACCGCAGGAAACGCGGACGGGACGACGACCCCGCAGCTCACCGTGGACCCGCAGCTTGCCCGGTTCGTGGAACGGCTGCGGGCGGGGATGGCCCCGGAGACCGGCACACCCGAGAACGCGTTCTACACCGTGGACTCGGCCACCACGGAACCGTCCGCACTGGACGTCCCCGCCGAGGGGGTCCACGCGCAGGGAGTCTGGGACGTCAGCGAGCAGGCGCTGCGGGCTGTGGTGGCCCAGCCCGAGGACACGTGGACCGCGGACCTGGGACGCACCGACTACTACGTGCGCGGGCAGCTGTGCGTGCAGGTGATGCGCGCGGAGCACCGCGTGGTGGGGATCTACCGCAGCGGCTGGGCGATCGCCCGGCGCCCGGACGAGACCTGGGCGGATACCGCCGACTCCCTCGAACGCACCGGCGCGAAGCCGGGCGGCGGGGGCACCCGCTACCCCACGAACCGTCGGGAGCTGCTCGAGCGGCTGCGCGGCGCGGGCTTCGAGGTCACCACTTCCGGGCCCACCCACGGGAAGATCACCCACCCGGACGCCCCCGGCCGGTTCCTGCCGTTCTCCTCCACGCCCTCGTCCCAGCGCTACGGCCGCCACGTGGTCACCGCGGTCAAGCGCGTCTTCGGGATCGACGTGCGGTGAGACGGGAAGGGCCCGGAGGAACGTCGTGCTCCTCCGGGCCCTTCGAGGTCGCCGCTCTCCGCCCGGGGTGGGGCAGCGCGGCCGTGTCGTGGATCAGATGGTGGATGCCGACTCCTCCTATCGACGGCCCCGGCGATCGTCACGGAACGGATGCCCTCGCCGCCCCGTGTTCGACGCCAGCAACGGGCCGATCAGCGCCCACTGCGCATCTGCCAGACGACGAGTTGGAGAAGCAACAGCAGCAGCCACACGCCCACAATCGCGCGTCAATCAGCAAACTCATGGGAGACACCCCAGGTGACTGCCGCACACACGAGGGGCGGTCACTCGGCGATGCCACCCGCCGGCTCGGGCACGAGAACGGGACCCGTGGAAGGGCTCCCCGAGAGGTACCCGCAGGCGGGGTCCGAGGGCACCCTGTGCGGGTGCACACCAAAGTGGGGGCGAGGACAGGGCGGCCCCGGCTCGCCCCCGGCCGCTAGGATGAGGACAGAAATGTGCTGTCGGGAGCGAGTTTTCACGGCCCCGGGGGAGATCGGTGAGGGGTCACCGACGGCGGGGTCTCGACGCACCACGATCACGGGGGAGAAACCATTGTTGACGCTTTCAGGTCTCGGCCGCGCCCTGCGGCCCGTGCACGGCTCGGGGACGGACGGGGCAGCCGTCGTCGAGACATCCGTGAGCCACGGCTGGATCCCCGCGGGGGACCGTCTGCTCGCGGTCGACGTCCACGAGCCCGCCGCGCCGGCGCGTGGCGCGAGCATCGTGCTAGCCGCCCCTCCCGGGCGTGAGCGCGTCACGCTGACCCGCACGGTCCTGCACACCGCGCGCGCCCTGGCCGCGGACGGCTGGTGCGTGGTGCGCTTCGACTGGTCCGGCACCGGGCAGAGCCCCGCCTCCAAGGACGTGACGGACGCACAGCACTGGTCCGAGGACCTGACCGCGGTGCGCGACTGGGCGGGCCAGGGCCAACCGGTCCACGGTGTGGGCATCGGCGTGGCCGGCGCCTACCTGGCGGCGGACGATGACGAGGGCTGGGCGCAGCGCGTGGTGATGGCGCCGGTGTCCGGCAAGCAGTGGCTGCGCCACCAGAGCGCGCTGCGCCGCATGGCCGGGCAGAGCCTGCCCCCGCGCGTTGCGGGGGGCACCGAGCTACTCGACCTGCACCTCACGGCGGAGGGAGCCGCGGCCGTCAAGACCGTCCCCGCTCCCGCGGCGGACCCGGCGCGGGGCATCAGCATCCTGGGCGAGGAGGAGACCGGCCCCCTCCCGCTCAACGTCCACCCGCGGGTGGCCACCGTGCCGCCCGGCGTGACGGGCGCCGTCGTCGCTGCCCTGTCCGAGCACGCACCCGCCCACAACGAGGGCACCACTGCGCCGGAGCCCGCGCAGCAGGCCACTGTGGAGATGGACGGCACCACCGTGCGGCTGCGCCGGACCACGGTCGGCGCGGACCGGCGTCCGGGGATCGTCACCGAGCCGCTGGAGCGCGCCGCGGACGCGCCCGGGCTCGGCCTGGTCTCCCCCGGCTCGGACGTCATGGAGGCGGCGGGTGGACTGTGGCTGAACACCGCACTGCTGGCGTCCTCCCGCGGGGCCGTGTGCCTGCTCGCCGAGCGAACGGACACCGGGGAGCTGGTCCGCTCGGATCGTTCCCGCAACCCAAATCCCTACGACCGCCGCACGGTGGCCGAGTGTCGGGAGCTCATCCTGCACGTGGCCTCCCTCACGGACGGCCCCGTGACCGCCGCCGGGATCTGCCTGGGCGCGTGGGGCCTGATGGCCGCCGCGCGTGAGCTCCCCGCGCAGATCAGCGCCCGCACCACCCTGGACGTGATCAACAACGTGGCGTGGCAGCGTCAGCCGTGGCGCTACTGGCGCCAGGGCCTCACGGAGGGCCCGCTCGCCCCGCGTGTGCCGGGCGAGGACCCCACCGCGGACGCCGTCCCTGCCGCGTCCTCCGCCGACGCCGCCGCACCGGACGCCTCTGCCCTCGGCTCCCTGCGCCGGACCCTGACCACCCAGGTCGGCAACGTGGCGCGCACGGTGGTCCGCGGCACCCGCGCGAAGGCGCACGCGGCGTCCCCCCGAGTGAACTCCCTCGCGGCGACCCTCGGGATCATCGACGTCCCGCAGCCTGAGCTGCGCCGCCTGGAGCGCGTCCCGGGTCTCACGGTGAACGCGGTCTTCGGCACGCTGGACGCCGAGTTCTGCGGTGCCGAGACCGGGCGGATCGGCCCGCGCTCGGCCGTGGTGGTGGTGGACTCTCTGGACCACTCCATGTTCTCCACCGCCGCCCGCCGCGCCATGGCGCAGTTCACGGTGGAGCAGCTGGCGGCCACCTCCGGCGTCTCGCACTGAAAACGGCACTCACGGGCACGGTCCCGGTTCCCGCGGCAGAGTTGTTCAACCGCCACAGGAGCCGGGACCGGCTCAGTTCTCGCTGACGGCCACCGGGTCAGTGCCGAGGGCTCGCGCGCGCGTCGCCGCGCGAACTGACCCGGTGACCTCGCCGCCCACGGGCAGCACCACGATCTCGCCGGGCAGCACGTGCACGTAGCCGTCCTCGGCCACCGGGTCCCGCTCTTGCCACGCGTCCGCCGTCACCGCTGTCGTCCCCGTGTCGACTCTGTCCACGGCTGGCTGGTCCGTCACTGCACCCGTCCCTGGGGCCGTTCTCGCGGCACCCGCCCCTCCCGCCCGAACGGGCAGGTCCAGTGCGAGGAAGCGGGCGAGCCCCTCGGCCGTGACAGCCACACCCCATCCGTCAGACCCCGTGCGCACCCACCGTGCGCTCAGTCCGGGGTCCGCGGCGTCGTTGCGGCGGGGTCCACCGCTGAGGTGCGCGTCCCGTGCCAGCACGCGACCGTGGGAGTCAAGAAGAACGGCGGACACGGCGTCGTACTCCCGGTCCCCGAAGCCGTAGGCGTTGTCGAGGTCCCGGAACGTGCCGTCCGCGAGGTCCGCGCGCACCACCGTCTCCCCGTGGGCCGGGACCGTCACGGGAACGTCGACGGCGGGCTGGCTGCCCCCGCGCACGGTCGCCACGGTCAGCCGCAGGGTTGCCTCCAGCGTCCGCGCCCGGTCGTTCCACACGTGCACGGGCAGCCCGTCCCCGCCCGCGGGCACGAACGAGACCGCCACCGGCGCGCAGGCCCGGCGCATGCCGTACCACGCGGCCGTCGGGCGGCCGGTGACGTCCAGGACGCCCCATCCGGCGCCCGGTGCGGTGGACGCCGCCGAGAGCACGAGCGCTCCGCGGCACGGCGAGTCCGAGGAGCGCCACTGAGCGAATGTGCGCTGGAAGACGTGGGCCAGGGTGGCCCGCTCGAGCTCCAGGCGCCGCGCGTGGCCGCGGATCGAGTCCTCGGGGACCGGGCGCGCGGGTACGGCGAGGCTGGCGTCCGGATCACTGTCCCGGTCCAGGAAGAGCCGGTGCACGTACGTGCTGGTGGTGTCCGCGAAGGTCCAGTCGGCGCCGGGATCGTGCGCGAGGCCCGCGCGCCACGCGGCCTCGGTTTCCTCGCCGTCCAGCGGGGCGTCCGTGCCGAACTGCGCCCGCACCACGGCAGGCTCAGGCGGCACCGCGAACGCGAGCGACTCCGCGGCGAAGCGCACACCGCGCGTCACGGTGTCCTCGAGCGAACGCCCGTAGGCGCCCACCCCGAAGTAGTGGCACACGCCGTCCGCGGCATCCACGGGAGAGCCCTGCGGCACGGCCGGGGCGGCAGGGGTGGCAGGGGTGGGCGGGACGAACGAGTCGTGCGCGTCCCCGCTCGGGCCCCCGTCCTCGTCGCAAACCCCGCGGGGCAGCGCCAGAACGGCCCGCACCCGCTCGACCACGGCCTGCGCGACGTCGAGGTGGGCGTCGGAGCACGGGGACGAGGGGACGACCACCGCGTCCGATCCCGCCTCCGCGACGGTGGCCGGGATGTCCCGCAGGAGCACGTCCGGAGTCCACTGCTCGGCGGGTCGCCCGGCCAGCACCGGGGCCTGGATGACCTCCGTGCCTCCGGAGATCACCACGGTGGAGGGGTGCCCGGCGAGGCGCGCGGCGAGCGCCCGTACCTCGTGGCGCAGTCCGGCCCGCCAGGCGGGGTCGTCGGGCGGATCCAGAGGCCCGAGATCAACGTCCTGCCACACCATGAGCCCCAGCTCGTCGCACGCGCGGTGGAAGTCCTCGGTCTCGTAGCAGCTCGTGCCGGGGATGCGCACCATGGTGGCGCCAGCGTCCCGCAGCCTGCGGAGCATCCGGCGGATGCGGCAGGGGTCGGCGGCGACCTCGTACGGGTCCGCCCCCGTCCACACGGTCCCGCGCGCGAACACGGGCACGCCGTTGACGCGCAGCGCCAGCCCGCGGTGGGTCGCGTCCCTGGGCTCTGCAATCACGGTGCGGAACCCCACGCGGGCGTGCAGTTCCTCGTCCCCGGCCCGCACGCGCACGCAGTACAGCTGCTGGGCACCCATCCCGTGGGGCCACCACAGGAGGGGGTCGGCCACGGGGACCTCGACGGTTGTGGTTCCGGCGGCCGCGAGCTCCGCGGCGCTCACGACACGCTCGACGGCGCCGCCTTCCGACGCGGTCACGCGCTGAGCGGGGGGATCGTCCTCTGCGGGCCGGAGCGGTTCGACAAGCACCCGGCAGCCCTCGGCTCCGACGGCGATCTCGGCGAGGTCCACGGCCACCACCCCGTGGACGTCCTGGGTGACCCGGGCGCGCACCGCGGACGGTGGGAGAGGGCGGGAACGGGCGGGGGCCGCGGCGGCGTCGTCGTCGTCCGGGGAAACGGGCGGGAGGGCAGCGGGAGAAGAGGGCACAAGAAGGGGCGAGGAATCTCTCCGAGAGCCGGACGGGGAATGTGTGGCGCCGTCAGGAGACGAGGTGACCGGCGTGGCGGCGAGCCCGCCCCAGGGCCCCAGGACGGGGCGCGCGCCGGGCCAGTCGATGGCCCCGACGAGCGGCGTGCGGCGCCAGCGCAGGGAGCGGTCGGAGACCAGCGGGGAGAGCCAGCGGGCGCGCGGCTTGCGCGGCACGGCCACGCTGGACAGGGGCAGGACGCGCAGCGCGATCTCGCACTCCCCCGGCGGCAGAACGACGGTGAGGTCCCACGGCGCGAAGGCGCTGTCGCACGCGTGCACCGGCTCCCCGGCCACCACCAGCTCGGAGACGGTGGCGACGCCCGTGGAGACAAACCGGTGGGCTCCGCCCGCGGTGGTGACCCGCGTGCGGTACTCCCAGACGGTCTCGGGGCCGTCCGCCGCGAGGACGGCGTCCACTGCCTCCTCACCCAGGGCGTCGCGCAGTGCCCCGGAGACTGTTCCGGGAACGCGCGCGGGGATGCCGAGGGCCAGGGTGTCGCCCGGACCCTGCGTGGGATCGGAACGGCACAGGATCCAGGTGGCGCGCTCCAGCACGTCGGCACCGCTCAAGCCCGTCACTCCCCGAGGCCCAGCGCGTCCCGCACCGCGACCATACCGGCGGTGTGCCCCGCCACGAACGCGTCCGCGGACGTGTCCACGCGCGCAGTCCGACCCCGCGCGGCGCGCGCGAGCTGGAACTGCAGGGTCTTGGCCGCCCCGGCCGCGGCGTCGAACGCCTCGGCCGCCTCGATCAGGAGCTCGGCGTCCAGGTCGCTGGGCCACCGGGCGGCGCCCGCGGCGAGGTACCGGCACGCGTGCGCGGCCAGCCCTGCGGTGAGCCCCGCCTGGCGGGTGGTCGCGAACGAGTACAGGTGGAAGTAGTCCATGCCGCGCTCGGCCAGCACCGGCAGGTGCTCCCGGATGGCGGTGACGAGCCGCTCCGCGGGGCCCTGCGACCCGGCGGAGGATCCCGGCGCGCGGCGCAGGTGGTCCCGCACCAGCTCCACCGTGTGCTGCCACAGCTGCTGGGCCTCCAGCCGCCGCACCCCCGCCACGCGCACGAGCTCCACGTAGGGGTACGGCACCCGGCCGCTGCGCGCGCCCGGACCCAGGGTGTTCTCCAGGTCCTCCCCGCGCAGCACGTGCACGCCGTCGTTGTGCAGGTAGAGCAGCTCCCCCGCCGCCGGGTCCAGCCGCAGCGGGACGATCGACGTCTTGGTGTGCTCCAGCCCGTAGGAGACGCCCTCGGTGTCCGGGAGGTGGAACGCGTCCACCTCCACGATCAGGGCGTCCCCGCGGGACATGGCCAGCTGCAGGTGCTCGCCCAGGGGCCGCCACGTGTCGTACTCCCCCACCGCCAGGCCGTAGAGCACCTCGAGGTCCTCCTGGCGTGGTTTCAGGAACTCCCACTGGTCCCCCAGGAAGTCCGCACTGAACGCGGCGCCCAGCATGGGCACCGGGTCCAGACCGAGGGCGGCGGTGAGCCCGATCCACACGTCCATGTAGCAGTTCGTGGGAGACCACGGCTCTGCGGGATCGTGCAGCACGGACCGGGGCACGGTCGCCGCGGAGAGCGACTCGCACCCCCGCACCGCGAGGACCTCGGTCCCGAACGGGGCCTCGACGGCCGCGGCGGCACCGGTGCTCTCGGCGACGGCGGTCATGACAGACCCAGCTCCTGGCGCACGGAGGCGGGCCACGCGGCGACGTCGAAGCCGTGCTTGGCGGCGAGCGCCAGGGCCACGCGCTCCAGGCCGAAGCCGAAGCACGCGGAGTGGGCCACGGCGCCGTCCGCGGTGCGCAGGTCGAAGGCCTCGCCGAAGTGGTCCTCGTGCAGGTTCGCGGAGGCGATGGCCGTGGGGTGGCCCGGGTAGACCTCCGTGAGGATCTCGAACTTCAGCTGCGCCTCGCGCTGGCCCGCGCTGAGCAGCTTGCCCGCGCGGCCGAAGAACGGGTCGTTGGCGGTGTCCGCCTGGACCTCCAGGCCCAGGTTGGTGAGCAGCTCGGTGCCCGCGGCGAGCCACTTCTCACGGTGCTCGGCGGCCTCCGCGGGGGTGCCGATGCGCACGGCCTCGAACATCCGGAAGGTCACGAAGCGCATGGGGTCCGGGCTGGGCTCGTGGCGGTAGCACTCGCCCACGAGCTCGAAGACCGTGCCGTCCACCTGCGAGCCCTCGAGGTAGGCGTAGAGCGGGTGGCAGACCGCCGGGACCAGCGCGTGGCCGGCCGGGGTGAGCTGCGCGGACCAGTCGCCCTGCTCCTCGTAGGTGGCCAGCAGCTGGCGGTGGGCCTTGTTGTCGCCCTCGAACGCGGCGATCGTGCCCAGCAGCTGCGGGAACGAGGCCACGTAGTCGGTGCGCTCCAGCAGCCGGGTGCCGTTGACGGGTGGGAAGCGCAGCCGGCGCGTGCCCGCCTCGGGCGAGAGCCGCGCGGCGATCTCGCGGGCGGCCGACGCGATGCCCTGCACCACGTCCTCGGCCTGCGGGCCCAGCCCGGTCACACCGTCGCCCAGCGTGGGCAGCAGCCAGTCGTTGGCCTCGAGCCCCTCGCGGAACGTGTCCTGCTGACGGGTGAGGTCCTGCTCGATGTCGGTGGTGGTCATCGCTGTCCCCTCGAGACGAGTTGCATGGTGGCGGTGTGGAGCAGAATGCGGTCGTTGTTGACCATGACGGACGGGCCGATGCTGTCCCGGTAGAGCCGTGCCAGGCTCACGGGAGAGCGGTTGGCGAACCCGGAGATCCCCACGATCACCAGGGCGTCGCCCACGATCTGGCGCACGGCCTCGGCCCCGTTGACCTTCAGCGTGTTCATGGCGATCGCGAACTGCATGGACTCGCAGGTCTCGGGGTCCTCGTAGGCGGCCTCGTAGCGGGCCACGGAGGAGCGCACCACGTCCGTCATGGACTGCAGCTGCACCTCCAGCTCCGCCAGCCGCAGCGCGGACGGCGGAGGCGTGCCCGGGGTCTTGCGGGCGGCCTTCTGCACCACGGAGCGGGCGGTGAGCCCGGCCTGGGTGGCCATCCCGAGCCACGCGGAGGCCCACAGGCAGTGGGCGCCCGGGAGCATGGTCTGCGCGGAGATGGTCTCGAACGGGACCCGGAACATGGCGTCCTCGCTCGTGGTGGCGTCCAGCTCGAAGGACTCCGAGCAGGTGCCGCGCATGCCCAGGGCGTCCCAGCCGCGCTGGCGCTCCAGCTGCAGGTCCGCCGCCTCGACCACGAGCACCACCTGGTCGCTCGACGCCGCGTCCTCGTTGCGGCGCGCGGTCACGAGGATCGCGTCCGCGTACGCGCCGTAGGAGATCACGGGGCAGGTCTTGTGCAGCGCCACCCGGCCGTCACCGGCGGGGCGCACGGCGCACGTGGAGGTGCGGGTGTCGCCGCCGATGTTGACCTCGGTGGTCGCGGAGGCCAGCAGCAGCCCCTCGGACGCCACCTTGCGGGTGAACTCCCGCAGCCACTCGGTGTCCGCGTGGCGGGTGAGGCACAGTGCCTGCGAGTAGTGCATGGCCAGGATCATCGCGGAGGAGGTGCACTCGCGCCCCACCCGCTCCAGCAGCCGGCACAGTTCCGTGATGCTGTAGTCCAGCCCGCCGTCCGCCTCCGCCATGGGGGCGGCCAGCAGGCCCTGGGCGCGGGCCTCGTCGATCGTCTCCCGGGGGAAGCGGGACTCGCCGTCCACGGTGTCCGCGTACTCGCGGGCCACCCTGGCCACGGCCTCCGCGCGGGCGGCGGTGCTCGCCGCCCGGTCCGGGTGCTCCGCACGGGTGCGCGGCTGCTCTGTCAGGACGCTGTTCTCAGTCATGGTGGATCGCTTCCACGGCCTCGGTGATGGACGCGACGGACGTGAAGGTCGCCTTGGTCAGGCGCTCCTCCGGGAACTCGATGTCGAACTCGTCCTCCAGGCCCAGCATCACGTTCACGGAAGCGTGGGACGTCATGCCGGCGCGGTAGAGGTCCGCGTCCACGGCAATGCTCTGCGCGTCCTCGGAGAGCTTGCCCTGCTCGCTGAGCACGGATCGGACGGTCGCTTCGATGGTGGAGTCCATGGGACACCTTTCTGGGTTGTACTGTCGATTCCTCTGAACCGCGGGTCAGCCGATGTGCGGTGCCCCGCGGTGGTCCTGTTCCCGACGTCGTGCGCCGGGTGGTCTCACGGGTGCGGCGGGTGCCGGGTCACGACGCCGTGGCGAGCGCCACGGCCAGGGCGAACCCGCCGTCGTGGGAGGTGCTGACGCTCCAGCCGCCCAGCCCCGCCTCACCGGCGAGGCGCGCCGCGGTGCCCCGCAGCTGCACGCTCGGTGCGCCGTGGGCGTCCGTGCGCAGCACGATCTGCGGCCACGGCACGGCGTCCTGTGGGCTCGGGCGCAGCACCTTGAGCACGGCCTCCTTGGCCGCGAACCGGCCCGCGACGGATTCCGCCGAGGGCTCAGCCGCTCCCGAACGGGTGAGCTCCGCGATCTCCTCCGGAGCGAGCACGACCCGCAGGTAGCGCTCCCCCTGCCGGGCCATCGACTCGGCCACCGGTGCCACGCCCTGCAGGTCGCAGCCCACGCGGGGTGCCACGGCGGCGGCGCTCACGACGTTCCCTCCGAGGTCACGGCCTCGAACGCCGGGTCCACGGCTGGCGCGGAAGTGGTGCGCTTCAGACCCAGCCGGTCCGCCCAGCGCCCAAGAGCCACCACGGCGGCGGGTTTCCAGCACTCGAAGGTGTGCCCGCCGTCGCACGTGCCCTCCTTGCCGTACTCCGTGTACTGGTAGTCCACGCCCTTGGTCCCGAGCTCCGAGGCGAAGGACGCCGTGGAGTCCCGCAGGGCGGGCTCGATGTCCCCGTTCTGGCCATTGCCGCTGCCCGCGAAGAGCTGCACGGTCACGTCCTCGAGGTCCCCGCTCTGCGTGAGTGGGTCGTTGGCCAACCACTGTGCGTCCGTGGTGGTGGTGCCGTTGCCGAAGATCGCATCCGGCTCTCCGGTGGACTCGTTCGAGGCCTGCTCGAAGTTCTGTTTGGCCTCCGGGGAGGAGACGTCCAGCAGGCCCGAGAAGCTCACGGCCTCGCCGAAGAGGTCTGGCCGCTCCTCGGCGTAGCGCACCGCACCGTAGCCACCCATCGAGTTGCCCATGATCGCGCGGTGCCCCCGGTCCTTCTGCGTGGCCAGGTGCGAGTCCACCCACGGGACCACCTGGTCCAGGTGGAACGTCCTCCAGTTCTGCTTGAGGGTGTCCTGCTTCGCCCAGTCCGTGTACCAGCCCACCTTGCCGCCGCTCATGATCACGGTGATCACGGGCATGCCCGCGGTGAGCTGCTCGGCCTGCCCGCCCTCGTACCACTGCAGGGCGGGGGCATCCGTGGAGCTGCTGCCCGGGAGCATGTAGACCACTGGGTAGGTCTTGGCGGGGTCGTAGCCCTCCGGGGTGATCACCACGAGCGAGTTGCGCCCGCCCGGTGCCTCCGGGGAGACAGCGTCCGTGCTGACCGTGAGGTCCACGGCCCGCTGGGACAGGGCGCGGGCGCCCGTGACGGTGATCCCGTTCGACTCCTTGCGCAGCTCCTGCGGATCCTGGAACCCCACCTGCTTCGCGGCGTCGGCGTCGAAACTGATCGTGGAGCCCGTGCCGGAGGTCGCGGCGGGGTCCGTGCCCCCGGAGCCGCAGCCCGTGAGCAGCAGCGCCCCCAGGGTGCACCCGGTGAGCACCCGCAGTCCGAGCGATCGCGTGCCGCCCGCCCGGGCGGTGTCCTGGTTCATGCGGCGCACGTGGCCACCTCTTCCGCGGGGTAGTGACTCAGCCCGAGGGCCGCGTCGACGATCTGCATGGCTGTCAGCCGGGAGGCGCGGGCCTGCAGGGAGTGGTCCAGCGCGGGGACGTGGGCCACCTTGATCCGGCGGCCGCGGCGGGTGAGCCGCGCGAGCCCCTCCTCGCCGCGCTCCTGCTCGAAGAACACGCCGTCCTCCACGCCGAAGTAGAAGGAGACCTCCGCGTTGCGCGAGGCGTGCTCCATGACCACCTCCGGTACGTTCGGGATGTTGCAGCGGCCCAGCAGCAGCCACATGCGGTAGGGCATCCGGCGCCGCACGAGTTCCTTGGCGCGCGTGCGCCACGTGGTGTTCAGCTCCACGTCGCTCATGGTGCGCAGCTGCTCCAGCACGGCGTCCACGTCCCAGTTGCGGTAGAGCTTCTCGTAGTACCGCTCCCCGGCGCGCCACGCCACGTTGTTGAGCACCACGCGGGTGGTCATCGCGCTCGTGGGCGGTGCCATGGCCACGAGCCAGCCGCCCACGCACAGCCCAGCGCCCGTGACGGCCTCGCCCGTGCGCTCGTGCAGCCAGGACGCGCCGAGGTCGATGTCCGCGACCCCCTGGTACTTGTACGGGTTGATGTCCTTGACCTCGTCCAGCCCGGCACCGTCCCCGCAGTGGTGGCGCTCCACACGCATCGCGGGCACCCCACGTGCGGCCAGCCGGCGCGCCTGGACGGCCCACAGACCTGTGGGCCCGTCCTTGGGGTCTGCGGAGGGCGGCGCGAGCACGGCCGCACCGGCACCCGTGCCGTGGCGGCCCACAGGATGCGTGTAGGTGGCCGGCAGCAGGTCCTCCCCCAGCTCGAGGAGCTCCTCCTCCACGTCCACGTCGAACTCGGCCACGTGGAACCGGGCGTGCGTGGTGGGCCGCCAGCCGCTGACGTCCGCCGTCCCTCCCGTCACGACGACGCCGCTCGCGGCCTGCCCGGCCCCACTCACCGTGGTCTCGTGGGCCGGGTCCGCGGCGGTGCCGGGCGAGACCGCGCGTGGCGCGGCGTCGTCGTCACCGGCGCCCGCAGCCGGCTCGTCCAGGCGGGCGACGAGCGCGGCGATGGCCGACGGGGTCGCCTTGGCGTAGATCGCGGCCACGCCGTAGAGCTTCTTGGCCACGGTGCGGTCCTTCTCGCGCACCGGCACGAGCCCGGGGGTCGTGAGATTGCGCGGGTCCGGCAGGGCGCGGATGGCAGCGGCCTCGGCATCGGTGAAGTGCGCGCCGCCGATCTCCACGCCGCCCTCGACCTCCGGCGGCAGGCTCAACCCGCTCGCCCGCCGCAGCCCGGTGTACTGGCGCATGTAGATGGCGCCGGAGACCGGCTCCCACAGCACCCGCTTCCCGAAGGGGAGCTCGGAGGTGGCGAGCACCGCGGCACCGATCCGCAACCCGATGCCGTGGACGGGCAGGTGCGGCCCCACCAGCTCCCGGGCCGTGCCGAACGCGACCTCGAGATCCCGTTGCCACACAGCTACGGGATCGCTTCCCACGGGGCGTTCGCCGGACTCCGAGGTGCCGCTCCAGGCGACCCTGATGACGACCCAGCCCGCTTCCGCCGCGCGTGCCGCCACCAGCCGCATGCTGCGGTGGCTCACCACTTCCTCCCGCGCGAGAGCCGGTGCAATGACCACGGCTCCGCGGACACGGTCGCTGTCGGGACCGTGCACCCACGCGTGAATGGTGCGCCCGTGCCCCGTCAGAAAACTTGCCTGTCCGGCAATACGCATGAATTCTCCCCAGTCCTGCCCCGGAAACACCTCAGCCGTGCCACCGTTTCCCTGTTTCCCCCGTTGCCGGAGGAGTCTCCCCGTGCGAGCGCGGCGCCTCCGCCACCGGCCGACCCCCGCCCCCGAACGCCGCGTTCCCCCACGTTCCCCCGTGAGTGGCGTACGGCTTTGCACTCATAAATCATAGCCACTCGTGTCCCAGGACGGCTCGATGACGCCGTCCCCTAATTTGTGGTTTTACATTTACACGACTGTTTTTCCCGGTCCCACGTGCGCTTTTACCGCGTTGTACCTATATGGGCCCACACAGATTTGTCATCTTTCTGGCGATAAGGTCAGATCTGCAGAGTTATGATGGCAAACGCCGATGTTCTGGGGAGACACAGCATTGGCGCCGTTCACTGTCCACGGGCTTGCACCGTGGGTGACGGGGGACCTGGGGAGGTCCCCCGTACTGGGGGAGATGCAGGCACCGTCTGCGTCTTCATTGGGGGAGGAGACAGCGTGGCTGCACGCATCCTGATTATCGGTCTCAACTATTCACCGGAGCACACGGGCATCGCCCCGTACACCGCCGGGATGGCACGCGCCCTGCGTGAGGAGGGCTGGGACGTGGAGGTCGTCACCGGCCTGCCGCACTACCCGCAGTGGCAGGTCCACGAGGGCTACCCGCGCCAGGACGGCCCGCTCGAGGTGATCGACGGAGTGCCCGTCCGGCGCATTCCGCACCCCGTGCCCCACGACGCCGGCCAGCTGCGCCGCCTCGGCATGGAGATCGTCTTCGGCCTGCGCGCCGCGCGGGCCCCGTGGGGGGACCCGGACGTCGTCGTGCTCGTCACGCCCGCCCTGTTCGCCTCGGCGATCGCGCGGGTCAGGGCCGCACTGACCCGCACCCCGGTGCTCGTGTGGGTGCACGACATCTACACCGCCGGCCTCGCGGAGACCGGCGCGGCGGGCGGACCCGCGACCCGGGTGATGCGCGCTGTGGAGGGGACGTTCCTGCGCTCCTGCAGCGGCGTCGTCGTGATCCACGACCGTTTCTCCGACTACCTGCGCCGCCACATGGGCGTGGCCGGGGAGAAGATCACCACTGTCCGCAACTGGACCCACATCGCCGAGGCCCCCACGGTGGACACCGCCGCGCTGCGCCGCCGCTTCGGGTGGGAGCCGCAGGACGTGGTGGTGCTGCACACCGGCAACATGGGCGCCAAGCAGGACCTCACCAACGTGGCCGCCGCCGCGCGGGTGGCCGAGGAACGGAGCGCCCCGCTGCGCTTCGTGCTCGTTGGCGGCGGGCACCAGCGCCCGCAGCTCGAGGAGCTCGCGGCCACCACGCCGCGCTTCGAGGTGCTGCCCAGCGTGGACAACGACACCTACGCCGGGCTGCTGCGCGCGGCGGACATCCTGCTGGTCAACGAGCGGCCCGGGCTCACCGAGATGTGTGTGCCCAGCAAGCTCACCAGCTACTTCACCGCGGACCGCCCCGTGCTGGCCGCCGTCGAGGCCGCTGGGCCGTCCGCGGCTGAGCTCGCGGCGGCCGGTGCCGGGATCCGCGTGGAACCCGGTGATCCCGAGGCCCTCGTGGCGGGCGCCGTGCGCCTGCACGAGGAGTGGATCACCACGGGCGGCACCACCCACCGCGGCGGTCGCCGCTACGTGCGCGAGGTGCTGAGCCGGGGGGCCGCGGTGCGGTCCTTCCTCTCGGCGCTCACCAGGCTGCGCCCGGACCTCAGAGCCGAGGACCGGTCGCCCGCCACCGTCAAGTCCTGATCCACCGGGGCCGGGGGCCTCGACGATCCGATCCACAAGGGGAGAGAACACCATGAGCAAGAAAGCACTGATCACCGGCATCACCGGGCAGGACGGCTCCTACCTGGCGGAGCTGCTGCTGTCCAAGGGCTACGAGGTGCACGGGCTGATCCGCCGCGCCTCCACGTTCAACACGTCCCGCATCGACCACCTCTACCAGGACCCCCACAACCCGGACGCCCGGCTGTTCCTGCACTACGGGGACCTCTCGGACGCGGCCCGGCTCGTGACCCTGCTGGGGGAGATCGATCCTGACGAGGTCTACAACCTGGGCGCCCAGTCGCACGTGCGCGTGTCCTTCGACGAGCCCGAGCACACCGGTGACACCACCGGGCTGGGCACCGTGCGTCTGCTCGAGGCCGTGCGCCGCGCCGGCGTGAAGTGCCGCTTCTACCAGGCGTCCACGTCCGAGCTGTTCGGGGCCACGCCCCCGCCGCAGGACGAGAACACCCCGTTCTACCCGCGCTCCCCCTACGGCGCGGCCAAGATCTACTCGTACTGGATCACCAAGAACTACCGCGAGGCCTACGACATGTTCGCCGTGAACGGGATCCTCTTCAACCACGAGTCCCCACGCCGCGGCGAGACGTTCGTGACCCGCAAGATCACCCGGGCTGTGGCCGCAATCGCCGCGGGCAAGCAGGACCTGCTCTACATGGGCAACCTGGACGCCGTGCGCGACTGGGGCTACGCCGCGGAGTACGTGGAGGGCATGTGGCGGATGCTCCAGGCGGACGAGCCCGAGGACTTCGTGCTCGCCACCGGCGTGCCCTGCACCGTGCGGGACTTCCTGGTCACGTCCTTCGAGCACGCGGGGCTGGACTGGGAGAAGCACGTGCGCTTCGACGACCGGTACCTGCGCCCCACCGAGGTGGACGCGCTGATCGGAGACCCCTCCAAGGCCGAGCAGAAGCTCGGGTGGAAGGCCACCGTGCACGCCCCGGAGCTCGCGCGGATCATGGTGGACGCGGACCGGGCCGCGCTCGAGTGCGCGGGCACCCCCTGGATCGATACGGTGGCCCAGAACATCTGGACCCCGGAACACGCAGCATGAGGACAACAGTGGACACAGCAGATCAGATCGGGACCGTCGACGCCGGGGCGGACTGGCCCCAGACCGTGAGCGACCCTGCGGACGCCCGCACGAGCGACGACGTCGTCTACGCACCGCACGAGCTGGACCGCACGGCACCGTTCTACGTGGCGGGCCACCGCGGACTCGTGGGCTCGGCCATCTGGCGCCACCTGGAGAAGCAGGGCTTCGAGAACCTGATCGGGGCCAGCTCCCAGGAGCTGGACCTGCGGGACCGCGAGGCCGTGGAGGCGTTCATCGCCGAGCACAAGCCGCGCTACATGATGCTGGCCGCCGCGAAGGTGGGCGGGATCGGGGCCAACAACACGCGCCCGGTGGACTTCCTCTCGGACAACCTGCGGATCCAGCTCAATCTCCTGGATGCCGCGCGCACCGCGGAGGTGGAGCGCGTGCTGTTCCTGGGCTCGTCCTGCATCTACCCCAAGCTCGCGGAGCAGCCGCTGCGCGAGGGGGCCCTGCTGACCGGATACCTGGAGCCCACCAACGACGCCTACGCGATCGCCAAGATCTCCGGGATCATGCACGTGCAGGCGGTGCGCCGCCAGTACGGGCTGCCGTGGATCTCCGCCATGCCCACCAACCTCTACGGCCCCGGGGACAACTTCTCCCCGACCGGTTCCCACGTGCTGCCCGCCATGATCCGCCGCTACGACGAGGCCGTGCGCCACGGGGACACCGAGATCACCAACTGGGGTTCCGGGTCACCGCGCCGCGAGTTCCTCCACGCGGACGACCTCGCGGCGGCGTGCCTGTTCCTCATGGAGCACTACGACGGCCCGCAGCAGGTCAATGTGGGCACGGGTGAGGACATCTCCATCAAGGAGCTCGCCGAGCTCGTGGCCGAGGCCACCGGCTACCGCGGCGCCACTCATTGGGACTCCTCCAAGCCGGACGGCACGCCCCGCAAGCTCATGGACGTCTCCCTGCTCAGCTCGCTGGGCTGGACCGCGTCCATCGACCTGCCCACCGGCCTCGACGACGCCGTGGCCTGGTACCGCTTGCACCGCGACTCCGCGCGCGGCGCGTAGCACCGACACACCACGACGACGCCGCGCCACCAGATGGCAGGTTCCAGGGGTCCTCGCAACACCTGGTTGTTTAGTCAGTGATTAGTAGATCACGCAGACGCTGGGCTGGGTTCTTCCAGTCCAGCGTTTTGCGTGGTCG